>NZ_QSSH01000009.1:15571-76277 GCF_003438495.1 Collinsella sp. TF05-9AC | reverse complement strand
GCGGGAACGGCCTGTCCGCCTAATGTGTTCGGCTGAGATCGGAAATCAACCGTCAATAAATAAATTCAGCCCAGTAACCCTGCAGCGAGTTAACAAAGGAGGCCCCGTTTCCCCGGAGCTGATTCCGTCGCGCGACTTCTGGCAAAGCCAGGTGAGCGCGAGGGAAACAGCCTAGGGGAAACGGGGCCTCCGGCGGGAAGTTAAACCGCTACTTACGCCTTGTTGACGGAGCCAAACTCCTCCATGAGCTCCTTGGTGCGGGCAACGATGTTGTCGCGACCAGGCTTGAGGAGCTTGCGGGGGTCAAAGCCCTTGCCCTGCTGATCCTTGCCAGCCTCGATGTACTCGCGGACGCCCTTGGCGAAGACGAGCTGCAGGTCGGTGTTGACGTTGATCTTGGAGATGCCCAGGGAGATGGCCTTCTTGATCTGATCCTCGGGGATGCCGGTGCCACCGTGCAGAACGAGGGGCAGGTCACCGGTCTGGGCCTTAATCTCGCCCAGACGCTCGAAGGAAAGACCAGCCCAGTCGGCGGGGTACACGCCGTGGATGTTGCCGATGCCGCAGGCGAGGAAGTCGACACCCAGGTCAGCGATCTGCTTGCACTCAGCAGGATCAGCGAGCTCGCCGCTGGAGGTCACGCCGTCCTCGGTGCCGCCGATGCCGCCGACCTCGGCCTCGATGGACATGCCCTTGGAGTGGGCAAGCTCAACGAGCTCCTTGGTGCGGTCGAGGTTAAGCTGGAAGGTCTCCTCGTGAGAGCCGTCATACATGATGGACGTGAAGCCGGCCTCGATGCACTTGAAGCAGTCCTCGTAAGAACCGTGATCGAGGTGAAGGGCGACGGGAACGGTAACGCCCGTGGCCTCGACGGCAGCCTTGACCATGTCGGCGCAGACCTTGAAACCGCCCATCCACTTAGCGGCACCAGCGGTGCACTGAAGGATCAGCGGAGACTTGGCCTCCTCGGCGGCCTGGAGAATAGCCAGGGTCCACTCGAGGTTGTTGGTGTTGAAGGCACCAAGACCGTACTTGCCGGCCTCGGCCTTCTTGAGCATGTCTGCTGCGTTGACGAGCATAAAAGAAACCTCCTGTAAGGTTGCTCCGATAACGCCTGAGATTTTACCACGGCGCACCCGAGCATAAACGTTCGTTTGTTCACGAATATCGTCCAAACAGACTTTTTTGACCGTTTGCCCTACGAAATCGACCCGTTGGGGAAAAATAGCTTGACGTTTGGACGCTTCTCGTGCTTCAAAAGCCGACTATTAAGCTAAATCTGCATGAAAGGGTTCTGCATGAGCTCGCGTGCCATGGTGGTCGAATCGCCATGACCGGTTAGGCAAACGGTATCGGGCGGGAGAAGCCGGGCGAGCTTGGAGAGCGAGCGCAGAATCGCCGCCTCGTCTCCTCCAGAAAGATCGGTGCGGCCGTGCCCACCCGGAAACAGGGTGTCGCCCACAAAGGCAATGTTCCCCTGCTCGGTGGCAGCAAACAAGACGATCCCGCCCGGCGTATGCCCTGGCGTCTCGATCACCTGCAGGTAGATATCGCCCACCTTGATAGCATCTCCCTCGGCGAGCAGGTGCGTCGGCTCCCCGGGGTCAGGCGTCTCAATGCCCCACATAGCTCGCTGTTCCTCGATGTTCGCATGCGGCACCGCCACATCCTTAGCACACAGCTCATACTGGCAGCCCTCGCCAACGGTGGTTCGCATGCCTGCAACACCACCAACATGATCGGCATGGCCATGAGTGCATACGGCGCCAAACACGCGTACGCCGGGATGCTCGGCTCGAATATGCTCCACCAGGCGTTCGCCTTCCCATGCGGGATCGATAATCACGCACTCATTGTCCGAAATAACAGCATAGCTATTGGTCTGAATGGGACCGTTTACGAGCATCTCGATCTCGACCGATCCCTTGGGAGTTAAATCCAAGGACACAGCACTCATGTCCCTCTCCTCTCTATAGAACTCGAGGCATCAAACGATGCCTCGAGTGTAGCGAATATCGATAATGTGACACGTTCGTCGCGACTAAACGCGGCGCTTAAGCTGGGCTCCACCCTCACCGGGCATCAGGCGGCGCGCGTCGTAGACCGAGTCAACGCTGCTGATGGAGGCCAGCAGCGGATCCAGACCACTCGCGTCCGAGATCTCGACCATAAAGCGCAGGGTTGCAATACCCTCGCGGTTGGTCGACGTGGCGGCAGAAAGGATATTGCCGCCCGCATCGCCAATGGCAATGGTGACATCCTTGAGAAGGCCCATGCGGTCCAGGCACTCGACCACGATCTCGACCTGGAAGAGGGTGTCGGCAGCGCCGTCCCACTCCACTTCGATCATGCGCTCGGGATGCTCCATAAGACCCTTGACGTTGGGACAGTTGGCGCGATGCACCGAAACGCCACGACCGCGCGTGATGAAGCCGACGATGTCGTCGCCCGTCACGGGGTTGCAGCAATGAGCCAGACGGACCAGCAGGCCGCTGTTGCTCTCGCCCTTGACGATAATGCCGTTACTGGCGCTCTTGCCGCGCTTTTGCGGCTTGCGATTGGAGCCGCGAGCAGGCTGCTTCACGACCTCGGCGATAGCCTCGGCCTTGGTGAGCTGTTCCACGGGCTTGGGGTCCAAGATTTGCTCGACCTTATTGCCCACAGCGCGCGGGGCAACCTTGCCGGCGCCGACGGCGGCAAACAGGTCCTCGAGCTGCTTGAAGTTAAACTGCTCCGCCACGGCGTTGAGCGCACGCGTCGAACGCGGCGTAGAAATGCCATAGCCACGCTTACGCAGGTCCTTGGCCAGCATATCGCGACCAGCAGCAGCGTCATCGTCTTTGGTCGCGGCGGCAAAATAGCGGCGGATCTTTGACTTGGCGGAAGGTGTCTTAACGATCTTGAGCCAATCACGCGACGGCTTGGAACTCTTGTTAGTCAGAATCTCGACACGGTCACCCGTCTTAATCTCGTGCGTGAGCGGAGCCACCGCACCGTTGATTTTGGCGCCGACGCAATGGTTTCCCACCTCGGTGTGAACGGCGTAGGCAAAGTCGAGCGGCGTGGAGCCGGCACGAAGCGCCATGACCTCGCCCTTGGGCGTAAAGACAAAAATCTCCTGGTCAAACAGGTCAACCTTCAGCGAGTGCAGGTATTCCTTGGCGTCGGTAATCTCATCAGACGCAGCCCAATCGAGTGAATGCTTGAGCCAGTTAATCTGATCGTCCAGACGCTGCGCGTCGTTGGTCTTGGAGGCAGACGATCCGCCCGACTTCTTATATAGCCAGTGGGCGGCAATGCCGTACTCGGCCTGCTCATGCATCTCGTAGGTTCGAATCTGAATCTCGAGCGGGCGAGCCGTGGGGCCGATGACCGTCGTGTGGAGCGACTGGTAGTTATTGACCTTGGGCATGGCGATATAGTCTTTAAAGCGACCGGGCATGGGGTGCCACAGCGTGTGCACCGCGCCGAGCGTGGAGTAGCAATCGCGCACCGAATGCGTGATGACGCGCAGTGCCACCAGGTCGTAGATCTCGGAGAATTCCTTGCCCTTGCGCTTCATCTTTTGGTAGATGGACCAATAGTGCTTGGAACGGCCGTTGATCTGGAAGTCTTCCAGGCCAATGCGGTTGAGCTCGTCGGTGAGCGTCTTGATGGTCTCGGCCAGATAGCGCTCACGGACCTCGCGCGACTCCGCCACCATGCGTGCGATGCGCTGGTAGGCATCGGGCTCCAGGTAGAAGAAGGACAGGTCCTCGAGCTCCCATTTAATGGAGCTCATGCCCAGGCGGTCGGCCAGGGGCGCGTACACGTCCATAGTCTCGCGAGCCTTAAACAGGCGACGGTCCTCACGCAGGGCGGCAAGGGTGCGCATGTTGTGCAGACGATCGGCAAGCTTAACGATAATGACGCGGATGTCCTTGGACATGGCGAGGAACATCTTGCGCAGCGTGAGCGCCTGCTTCTCGTCCATACTGTCGACTTCGATATTGGTGAGCTTGGTCACGCCGTCGACAAGCTCGGCCACTGTATCGCCAAAAAGGCCGGAGACATCAGCAAGCGAGGTCTCGGTATCCTCGACGGTATCGTGCAGCAGCGCGGCGCACACCACGTCGCAGTCCATCTTGAGGTCGGCCAGAATGATGGCTACCTCGACGGGATGGTTGATGTACATCTCGCCCGAGCGGCGCTTTTGGTTGCAGTGCTTCTCGGCGGCAAAGCAGTAGGCCTGCTCAACCTTAGAAAAGTCGTCCTCATTCATATATTTGAGGCACAGGCGCTCCAGCTTGTCGTAGCTGTCCGCCATAATCTCGGGCGGCAGCTCATCGGCATGCTTATAGTGCTCCATCTCCGAAAACGGCTGGAGGGTGGAATCATGGGCGGTACGGGCTGCGGCATCCATCGAGGTCCCCTTCCCCTAGGCCCGCGGTACGATCGGGCGGTTAACTTTGGCTAGCATATCAGAAGCGCACGAATCGAGCGCCCAGCTCCGGAAAGCCGAAAACTCCATGCGCGAGCGCAAGCCCTCCAAATAGCGAATTGACCTGCTCAATTGCACGCGACCGGGGTTTTCGGCCATCGCGATGCGACGGGAGTCGTCAAACCCCGAAACGCGACAGAAACCAAGCTCTTCGAAGATTCCCAGGCCGCTTTCCACCGAACGCTCGTCGACCGGCGTGCGAGCATCGATGGCAAGGCACATCTGCGCGATGTCGATATCGCTCGCGCAGAATGAATCATCCCCGGTTTTGCCGCGGTTGGAGCGCCACATGGTCTGCAGCGCGCGATAGAGCGTGACGAGTTCGTCGCGCTCGGGCGCATAGCAGTCGAGCAGGCGCTCGTTAATGCGGGCGTCGCGCGACGAATAGAGCAGATGGATCACGGCGGGCTGTCCGTCACGACCGGCACGCCCGCTCATCTGGTTGAACTCAATGGCGCCAAACGGCATGTGGTAGAGCACGACATGGCGGATATCGGGCAGGTTGACGCCCTCGCCAAAGGCGGAGGTCGAAACGATGCAGCTGAGGCTTCCGTCTCGGAATGCTTCCTCCACGCGACGGCGATCGGAACGCGCAAGCCCCGCGTTATAGAACGCGATATGGGTTGCGCAATCGGGCACACGCTTGCGCAACGTCTTGGCGAGCGCCACGGACTGGTCGCGCGAATTGACGTAAATGACGGTCTTCTCCCCCGTCGCCACGATCGACACCAAACGGTTCTCGCGGCTCGCAAGGTCGCGGTCGTCCTCGAGCAGCAGGTTCTCGCGCACCGTCTCGTCGACCACCGTGCGAGTGATCGGCAACATGCGGGCAAGCTCGGCTACGACCGGAGCCGTCGCGGTGGCCGTCGCAGCCATAACGACCGGGTCGCCCAGGGCTTTGAGGATATCGGGCATGTCAAGATAGGCGCTACGGTCGCCGCCCTTGGCAAGGCCGGCGTGGTGCGCCTCATCGATAACGACAAAGCCGATGCGGCCCGAACGCGCGAAACGGTCACGGTGGATAGACAGGAACTCGGGCGTCGTGAGCACGATACCGGTACGGCCCGAAGCTAGACCGGCGAACACGTCATCGCGTGCGGCCTCCACGGTCTCGCCGGTCAGCACGCCAACGCCAATGCCAAGCGCTGCCATCGTCGACGAGAGGTGATAGGCCTGGTCGGCAACGAGCGCGCGCAGCGGATAGACAAAGATGCTCGCACGCCCGCGAAGGACCGCCTCGCGCGCGGCATGCACATGGAAGATGAGCGACTTGCCGCGCCCCGTCCCCATAACGGCCAGAACACTTTGGTGATCGGCCAGGGCATCGAGCGCCTCGACCTGCGCGCGGTGCGGCTGGTTCGAGCCGATAAAGCTATGGATAAGCGAGCGCGTGAGCTCGGTATAGGAAAGCTGGGCGAGCGTCTCGCGTTTACGCGACTCCAGGCGCAGGCCAGAATCCGCCGGTTGCACGCCGCGGCGAAGTTCACATGCCGGATCGTCGACGCTGGGCAGCGTGGTATCGCGGACCAGAACATCCTTGATCATGAGCTTGGGCTTCACACGCCCCTGCCAATGCTCGGCAACGGCCTCGAACACCAAGTCGACAGCGCTATCGCAGTTGATGAGCTTATCGATTTGCGGCACGCGGAACATAATGGCCGGCACACTCGCGGCGCCATCGGTCGCCACAAAGCGCATGTGCTCGCCGGTTTTGCCCACCACGGCGCGGTCGCACATCGTCACGCCCTCGGCAGCCAGCAGCGGCACCTTGTTGCCCTGGCCAAACGGCTCAAGACGGGAGATCTGCTCGATGGTCTCGATATTCAGCTCGGAAAGGTCGACGGTGGCGGCGACCTCGTCGGTGTCTTCAAAGTCCTCGGCGGGAAGCTCGGACAGCACGGCGGAAAGGCGGCGGCGGAACTCGTCGAGCTTGGATGCCTCGATGGTCACACCCACCGCACCGGCATGTCCGCCGCGACGAATCAGCAGGTCGGAACAGCGCTCGACGGCGTCAAACAGGTTAACTTTGCCCACCGAGCGACCAGAACCGCGCGCGATACCGTCCTCGATCGAGAACAGCAGCGCCGGCACGTGATAGCGGTTGGTCAGACGGCTTGCCACGATGCCCTTGACGCCCTCGTGCCAGCCTTCGCCGCCCACAACGATCGCGCGTCCGCCGTCATAGGTCTTCTCGACCTTTGCCATGGCATCGCGCGTGAGCTCCGCCTCGATCTCACGGCGCTGGCGGTTGATTTCCTCGAGCTCAGCCGCCAGCGCACTTGCTTCGATGGGATCGCGGGCAAGCAGCAGGTCGAGCGCCAGCTTGGGATCGGCCATGCGACCGGCAGCGTTTAAGCGGGGAATGAGCGAGAACGATAGGCCATCCGCCGTAATGCTCGAAAGGTCCGCCTTGGCGAGCGCGGCAAGCGCGATATAGCCGGGGCGAGCGGTTACGCGCATCTGCTGGATGCCCTCGGCAACCAGCGCACGGTTCTCGGGCGTGAGCGGCATCATGTCGGACACGGTGCCCAGCGCCGCGACCTCGATTAGCGAACGCCAATACGACGGCTTGCCCAGGCGCTCACCCAGGACTTGCACCAGCTTGAGCGCCACACCAGCACCGGCAAGTTCACGCGAGGGCCCCTCATCCTCGAGCTTGGGGTCGGTCAGGGGCACACCCTGCGGCACCTGGTCGGAGGGCTCGTGATGGTCCGTGACCACCAGATCGATTCCCAGGCTCTCCAAATAGGAAACCTCTTCCTTGGCGGCAATGCCGTTATCGACGGTCACGATCAACTGGGGGCGAGCGAGCTCGTTAACGCGGTCGAGCGCCGCGCGCGAGAGACCGTAGCCCTCGTCAAAGCGATGCGGAATAAACGGCGTGACATCGGCGCCAAACGTGCGCAGTGCCTCGGTTAACAGGCAGGTCGACGTAATACCGTCAACGTCAAAATCGCCAAAGACCGCGATGTGCTCGTGGTTGCGAATAGCACGCTCGACGCGGTCGGCAACGACCGACATGCCCGGGATAATGAGTGGGTCAGCCCAGTCGCGATCGAGCGAAGGCGTCAAAAACAATTGGCCCTCTTTGATGGAGCCGATGCCGTGCGCGACCATAATGCGCGCTACCAGTCCGGGAATGCCCAGACCAGCCGAAAGCTCCTTTTCGAGCCCGGGGTTTTGCTGAGCGACCGCCCAGCGATGCGTCGTCTTAAGCGATGACATAGGCGCCCACCCCCGATAGGGGCAGGTCGCCGCGATACCTCTCACGGTTCATAGCGATGAGTCCTCTGTGTATGCCCGCTTCGGCAGGCAGATCTGTTGAACGGATTTATTATACCGTGCAGCGCGGACGCAAAACGCCGCGGTGCGCCGCGGTTTCGGCAAACGATGGCGGTAATGCCCTCGAAATAATCGAGTGTTTCAGCCGCACGGACGCATACGAGCGTCTAGCATATCCATACAAACGAGTTCGCGGATAAAGGGAGTCACGGGACATATGAAGCAATGGGTTGGACTGGGCAAGTTTCTCGCGGGGCACATGCAGGTCATCGTTCCGATTTGCGTGGCGCTCGGCGTGCTCTTTCCCCAGCAGATCGGCTTACTCAAGCCCATCGTTCCCACCTTGTTTGCCTTTATGACGTTCCAAGGTGCGCTCAGCAACACCTTTCACCAGGTAGCCGAGGTGTTCCGCCGTCCGTTGCACCTAGTCTTGGCGCTGCTCGTCTCGGCGGTGCTTATTCCCATCGCGGCGTATGCCATGGGGTCACTCTTCTTTGGCTCCAACCCCAACCTTGTCTGCGGCATCGTGCTCGAGTACAGCGTGCCCGTGGCCGTCACCGCTTTTATGTGGATCAGCATGTTCGGCGGCAACGGCCCGCTCGCACTCACCATCATCCTGACGTCCTCGGTTATCTCCCCTGTGACGATTCCGCTCACGCTTAAGCTCCTGTTGGGTGCCACCGTCTCGATCGATGTGCCGAGCATGATGCAAGACATGGCCTTTATGATCGCCATCCCCGCCGTGCTCGGCATCGTGATCAACGAGCTCACGCGTGGATGGGGACACGAGAAGCTCTCCCCCGCGCTCTCGCCCGCCTGCAAATTCATGATGATGGGCGTTATCGCCTCCAACTCCACCGCCATGAGCGAGTACGTGCTGCACATGAACGCGGTGCGCCTGGAAGTCGCCCTCTTTATTTTGACCTTCGCCATCAGCGGCTTTGTCGTCGGTTTTCTGGTCGCCCATGCGCTGCATCTGCCATATAGCGAGACGACCACCATGTGCTTTACCTGCGGCATGCGTAACATCTCTTCGGGCGCCGTCATCGCCACGCAGTACTTTCCGGGCGAAGTCGTGTTTCCCGTCATGTGCGGAACGCTGTTTCAGCAGGTACTCGCCTCGCTTATCGGGCATCTCTTTGAGCGTCTGACCGGCGAGGAGCGCGCCGCCCAGCGCAAGCGCGTCGAAGCCGGCCGCGACGCCATGGCACGCTAGACTGTCCGCATTACGCGGGTGTTAGTCTTGCTATACGAGCGTTTCCAGATGCGCACGCAGGCGCTCAGCATCGATATCGAGCGTTGTCTCAGCATTGACCTGGGCCAAATGATAGCCAACAAAGTAGGGCGAAACCACCCAACGCGGCAGCGCCTTGGCAATGGTCCGACCGCCCAGGTGATAGAAGAACAGGTTATACGACTCTGCGCGACCACCGTGGTGCTCGTTCAGGATATAGCGCAGAGCTACCTGGATTGCATCGGCGAAGAGATCCGCCTCGGCTTGATCTCTCGTGTCATCGCTGGCGGCGATTCCCTGCGGGGCTGAAACGTTGATCTCAAAGAACCCCATGATGGGTTCGGTTGAGATGTTGGCCGAGATCCTCCCCTGTTGCCAGACATTGATGCCTTCGAAATTGGCGGAAGCCAGCGAAGCATAGCCGTCTTCCTGCTCCAAACCCACAATCTGCATGTGCGGATGAACGAGGCTACCGCCCGAGAGCGGACCCTTGTTCTTGTACATGAGCACGCTTCGATACTGCTGTGAATCGATCATCTGCTGCCAGCAACCCAGGGCAAACCGCATCACATGGTGGAGTTCATCCGGCTCATAGGTCACCAGGTCGGCATCGTGATCGGCCGACTCGATCAGCACGGTTTGACGGGTGGCGCGCAGGGTCTTGAACTTATTCTCGAGCCAAATGCAATCGCCATCACGGCGAATGATGTCGGTGAGCCCTTCTGTATCGCAAAAGGGGCACGCGGTGCCGGGACGACGGTTGTCGTCGGGCTTACCGTTCGCCTGCTGAACGTCAAATACCAGCGTCACGGGTTATACCTCCAGCGGCACAATCTTGGTGCCATGGAGCTCGGAGACGCCCAGTGCCGCCGCCACGGTATCGCGGTTGACCGTGGAAATGCCGCCGCCGGGAAGGATGGTCAAGCGGTCGCCCGCATACTCGATCAAGCGGGCCAGGTTTTCGAAGTTGTCCTCGATCGGCGTACCGGCAGCGCCACCATGCGTCAGGATGCGTGTGATGCCGCAGTCGGCGAGTATGTCAATCGCGTCGAGCTGAGCCTCGGGCGAGAGCTGATCAAACGCCATGTGGAAGGTGATGTCGATGGGCTCACGCTTGCATTCCTCGGTCGCGCAGCCCGCGGCCATCACGAGAGCGCCCAACGTAAGCTCGTCGAGCGCCCATCCGCCAGCGCAGGGCTTGCAGCTGCCAAAGACCAAGCCGTCAACGCCGGCGCTTACGGCAAGGCCCAGGTCCATCTCCATCATGCGCAGCTCGTCTTGGTTGTAATGAAAGTCACCGCCACGCGGGCGAATCATGCACATCACCCGCGCATCGTGCTCGTGTGCATAGTTGGTCGTAGCGCTGATAACGCCGGCCGAAGGCGTGGTGCCACCAACGGCAAGGTTGTCGCACAGTTCAATACGCCTTGCACCGGCATCGATAGCCGCCGGCACCCGCTCAAAGTTCTCGGCACAAAACTCGTACAGCATAGATAGACCCCCAAAGACAGCAGATGTTTTCCGACGGGCATTGTCACACATCCCCATGAAGTTGCGGTGGAATAGGGACTCATTTGGCCTCTGGAGCCCGTATTCAGTCCCTATTTCACCGCAACTTAAAAGGGGCGCTGACTGGGTTAGTCAGCGCCCCTTTTTTGAATGGATTAACCACCCAGATATGCCTTGCGGACGTTGTCGTCGTGCAGGAGTTCTTGGCCGGTGCCGGTCATGGTGATCTTGCCGGTCTCGAGCACGTAGCCGCGTGTGGCGATGGAAAGAGCCATCTGTGCGTTTTGCTCGACCAGAAGCACCGTGGTGCCGGCCTTATGCAAATCCTCGACAATCTGAAAGATCTGCTCAATCAGAATCGGCGCCAGGCCCATGGAAGGTTCGTCGAGCATGAGCAGCTTGGGGTTGCTCATAAGGGCGCGGCCCATAACGAGCATCTGCTGCTCGCCGCCCGAAAGGGTGCCGGCGACCTGGCGACGACGTTCCTTCAGGCGCGGGAACTGCTCGTAGACGCGCTCAAGACCCGGGGCTACCGTGGACTTGGGCTGTGTATAGGCACCCATCTCCAGGTTCTCCTCGACCGTCATCTGCAAAAAGGCGCGACGACCCTCGGGAACCTGAGCCAGGCCCTTACCAACCAGCTTATCAGCGGGCGTATGGGTAATGTCCTCGCCCATAAACTTGATGGAGCCGGTCTTGGAGCGCAGCAGGCCCGAGACGGTCTTGAGCGTTGTGGACTTGCCAGCGCCGTTCGCGCCGATCAGAGCCACGATCTCGCCCTCGTTAACGTTAAAGGAGATGTCCTTGATGGCGTGGATGGCGCCGTACCAGACGTTGATGTTGTAGACGGAAAGCATCGGCTCTGCCATTTAGTTCTCCCCCTTATCCTGCTTGCCCAGATATGCCTCGATAACGGCATCGTTGTTCTGGATCTCCTCGGCCGTACCCTTGGCGATAACCTTGCCAAAGTTAAGCACGCAGATGCCCTCGCAGATGTTCATAACGAGCGACATATCATGCTCGATAAGCATGATGGCGATGCCGAAGGTGTCGCGGATCTTGACGATGTTCTCCATGAGCTCCGCGGTCTCGGACGGGTTCATGCCGGCGGCAGGCTCGTCGAGCAACAGCAGCTTGGGGTTGGTGGCAAGCGCGCGGACGATCTCCAGACGACGCTGAGCGCCGTAAGGCAGCGAGCCGGCCTGTTCATTTGCCAGGTGCTCCATGTCAAAAATGGACAGCAGCTCCATGGCGCGCTCGTGGGCGGCCTTCTCGTGCTTCCAATACGTCGGCAGGCGCAGCACGCCCTCAAAGCCGGAGTAGCGCTCCTGATTGTGCAGACCGACCTTGACGTTATCCTCCACCGTCATGGTATTGAACAGGCGAATGTTCTGGAAGGTACGGGCAATACCCATGCGGTTGACCTGATAGACCGACTTGCCCGAGGTGTCCTCACCATCGAGCAGGATGGTGCCATGCGTGGGCTGGTACACCTTGGTGAGCAGGTTGAAGACCGTGGTCTTACCGGCACCGTTGGGACCGATCAGACCGGCGATCTCGGTCTTACCGATGGTCAGGCTAAAGTCGTCGACTGCCTTAAGGCCGCCAAATTCAATGCCCAAGTGGATGCACTCGAGCGCCGGGCGCTGGCCCAGGTCGCGGTCGGGAACGATGGCGCCAGAAGGATACGGGACCATCTTGCCCTTGTTGAACTCAAACTTACTGGGCATCGGCTGCCACCTCCTTCTTGGAAGCAAAGCGGTCCTTAATGCGTGCGAAGAACGACTTGAGCTGCGGGTTGTTGGTAAAGATCATGACCAGAATCAGCACGATGGCGTAGATGAGCATGCGGTAGTCCGAGAACTGACGGAGCAGCTCGGGAAGCACCGTGAGCAACGCCGCCGCGATGACGGAGCCGCGCATATTGCCCAGACCGCCCAGGACCACGAACACCAGGATGAGGATGGACGTGTTGAAGTCGAACTTAGTGGCGGAGAGCTGCGAGAAGTTACCGCCGAAGAGGGCTCCGGCAGCACCGGCGAGAGCGGCGGAAACCACGAAGGCGATCATGCGGTACTGGGTGACGGAGATACCCACGGACTCGGCAGCGATCTTGTTGTCGCGCACGGCCATAATGGCACGGCCGGTACGGCTGCGGACCAGGTTGAGTACAATCACGAGCGCGACCATGACCAGGATGGCGCCGGCAAGGAAGGTCGAATAGGTCGACACACCCGAAGCGCCCTGGGCGCCCTTGATGATGGCGGTGCCGTCCTCGAGCAGGTGCAGGTCGTCGATCGTGGAGTTACCTGTGATGTTAAAGATCACATGCAGGCCGCGGGAGTCGACGCCCACGATAAGGCAGGTGACGATCTCTTTGATGATCTCGCCAAAAGCCAGGGTCACGATGGCCAGATAGTCGCCGCTCAGGCGCAGGACCGGGATACCAATCAAGAAGCCCAAGATGGCAGCGGCGATAGCGCCGACCACAATGCTGATGATAAGGCGCACCGGATCGGAGGGAACGGCGCTCTCCAGCGCGACAGCGGTAACGATGCCCGTATAGGCGCCGACGCTCATAAAGCCCGCGTGGCCCAGCGACAAGTCGCCCGCGATGCCGACGACGAGGTTAAGGGAGATGGCCATGACGATATAGGCCGTGATGGGAACCAGCTGACCGGCGATCATGCGCGGAATCATGTGGTTAGACTGCATAAAGAACACGATGGCGAACGCCACAAGGCACATGGCGTACGTAACAAAGTCGTGACGCGTCTGCTTGTCTTTAAGAAACTTCATAACGCTCACCTACACCTTCTCGGGGACGTACTTGCCCAAGAGGCCGGCAGGCTTGACGAGCAGGACGATGATCAGAACACCAAAGACGATGGAGTTGGCAAGGCTCGTGGAAATGTAAGCCTGTGCCATCGCCTCGATGATGCCGATAAGAATGCCACCGACAAAGGCGCCGGGGATGGAGCCGATGCCACCGAAGACGGCGGCGTCGAAGGCTTTGATGCCAGGCATGGCGCCCGTCGTGGGCTGCAGCACCGGCGAGTAGGAGCACAACAGCACGCCGGCGATGGCGGCAAGGGCAGAGCCGATGGCGAACGTCATCGAGATGGTACGGTTGACGTTGATGCCCATGAGCTGAGCGGCGGCCTTGTCCTCGGACACGGCGCGCATGGCTTTGCCCATCTTGGTCTTACCTGTAAAGAACATCAGGCCGGCCATGATAACCAGGCAGGCGACGATGGTGACGAGTGAGACGGCGCTTACGTTGAACTTGGCCAAGAACTCCGGCACCTGGAAGGTGACGAGCGAAGTGAAGTTCTTGGGCGTGGCGCCCCACAGAAGCTGCGCGGCGTTCTGCAGGAAGTAAGACACGCCGATAGCCGTGATTAGAACGGCCAGCGGACCCGCCTGACGCAGCGGCTTATAGGCCAGACCCTCAATGAGAACACCGAGAACCGTGCAGGCCACACAAGAGAGAACTACAGATGCCCAGCCCGGGAGGCCGAGATACGACGTGGCGCAGAACGAGACATAGGCACCGACCATGATGACGTCGCCGTGAGCGAAGTTCAGCATCTTGGCGATACCGTAGACCATGGTGTAGCCCAACGCGATGATGGCGTAGACGCTGCCCATGGACAGGCCGTTGACCAGGTATTGGATAAAGACCGTCATGTTCCACATCCCCCTTTCGAATAGGTTTCCAGTTAATGTATGAAACAGGGACGTTACATCGTCCCTAGATACCAAGCAAGCAGGGAAGGCCAAAACCTCCCCTGCTTGGGATCAAAACCGCTCTATGTAAGGCGGCCAATTAGGCCTGTACGTACTTGCCGTCGGTAATGACGTACGCCGTCGGGTCCTTCTGGACCTGGCCCTTGTCGTTCCAGGAGAGCTTGCCAGTCAGACCGTCAACGGTAATGTTGCGCATAGCCTCGGGAAGCTTCTCGGCAACCTCGGTCGGGTCGGCGTCGGCACCCAGGCCGGCTTCCTTGAGGGCCTCGACCACCGCATGCACGCCGTCGTAGGCGTCGGCGGCAAACTGGTCCGGAGTCTCGCCATACTTATCCTTGTAGGCGTTGACGAAGTCGGCATTCTTCTCGTCATCGGCGGAGAATGGGGTCATGAGCAGCAGACCCTCGGCCAGAGAGGTGTCGAAACCTTCCACGCCCAGGATACCGTCCATACCGTCGCAGCCCATCATCTTGACGTCGTAGCCCATGTCCTTGGCGTTCTTGAGCAGGACGGATGCGGGCGTGTAGTAGATCGGTGCAAAAATCATGGTGGCGCCGGCCTGCTTTGCCTTGGTCAGCTGGTTGGTAAAACTCGTAGCAGAGTCGTCCTTGAAGGTCTCCTCGTCGACAATCTCAAGCTTAGACTTAGCGGCCTGGGCCTTAAAAGAATCTGCGATGCCCGAAGAATAGGCGTCGCCGGAGTTATAGAACAGCACGAACTTCTCGTTCGCATACTTCTGCGCCAGGAACTTGGCAGCGTTGACACCCTGGTTGGGGTCGGTGAAGCAAACCTGGAAGACGCAATCCTTGCCCTTGGTAACGTCCTCGGAGGACGCGGACGGGGTGATCATGAACGTCTCGGGGTCGTTACCACACTCTGCGGCAACGGCAACCGACGCACCCGTGGTGGTCGGGCCGACGAGGGCCTGCATGCCCCAGTCGAGCAGGGTGTTGAAGGCGTTGACGGCCTTCTCGCCGTCAGCCTGGTCGTCCTCGGCCTTGCTGACAAGCGGCAGCTCCTTGGTCGAGAAATCCTTGCAGCCAAGCTCGACAGCCTGGGTAACGGACTTGCCGTAGGACGCGTTGGCGCCGGTCAGCGGGCCGATGGTGCCGATCTTAAACGAAGCGTCGCCCGAAGCGGAACCACTGTCGCCGCCGTTGGAGGAGCAGCCAGCTAGAATGGACATCGCCCCCAGACCTGCTGCGCTCGCGATAACGCTCCTGCGATTCATAACAGGGTTCAATGACTTACCGGTGAGGCTCGACATGCGGCTCTCCTCTCAAATCTCGTCGGGTTTCGGTTACCCGACAGGCCATCCTTCGCCGTGTTCGGCGTTCGCAAAATAGTAGACGCTTTAGTTAAGGAAAGTGGCGATTATTTCAACTTTTCTTTGGATTTGTTCATTTATCCATAATTCTGCGTATTTCTATTTCTTTATGCAGTATTGCCACTTTATTATGTAAAAGTAATGTTTCCATTCTGTTACAGGCGTCCCTGCCCTGAATAAAACAGCCTCACCGGTCGTGCTTTATGCGCACTTAGGCGGCGATGTACTTGCCGTCCTGAATCACATAGGCCGTAGCGGGCTTCTCGACTTGGCCTTCGTCGTTCCACGTGAGCTCGCCCGTCAGGCCCTCGACCTTGATCTTGCGCATGGCCTTGGCAAGGTCGCCGGCAATGTCGGCACCGTCGGCCGTAAGGTCGATGCCCGCTTTATCGATAGCCTCGACGATTGCGTGGACGCAATCGTAGGCGTCGGCGGCAAACTGGTTAGGCGTCTCGTCGTAGGCATCCTTATAGGCCTTGACGAAGTCGGCATTCTTCTCGTCGTCAGCCGAAAACGGGGTCATGAGCAGTACCCCCTCGGCAAGAGAGGTATCGAAGCCCTCGACAGAGAGCAGGCCGTCCATGCCGTCGGTACCCATGAGCGTCATATCGTAGCCCATGTCCTTGGCGTTCTTGAGCAGGACGGACGCCGGCGTGTAGTAGATCGGCGCAAAGATGAGCGTGGCGCCGGCCTCCTTGGCCTTGGTGAGCTGGTTGGTAAAGCTCGTGGAGGAGTCGTCCTTAAAGGTCTCGGTATCGACGATATCGAGCTTGGACGCCTTGGCCTGCTCGGCAAAAGCGTCGGCAACGCCCGAGCTATACGTATCGCCGGAGTTGTAGAACAGGGCGATCTTGGCATCCGCGTACTTCTCGGCCAAGAACTTCGCGGCGCTGGCGCCCATGGTGGGATCGGTGAAGCAAACCTGAAAGACCGTGGTCTTGTCCTTGGTGACGTCGAGCGACGAGGCCGAAGGCGTGACCATGAGCATATCGCCGGCGATCTCGCCCGAGACGGCGACGGCGGCACCAGTCGTGACGGGGCCGACGAGAGCCTGCATGCCCCAGTCGCACAGGGTATTGAAGGCGTTGATGGCCTTTTCGCCGTCGGCGACGTCGTCCTCGGACTTAAGCGAGAATTTGAGGTCCTTGGTCGAGAAATCCTTGGCGGCGAGCTTGGCACCCTTCTCGGCCGAAACGCCATAGGTTGCCGCGGCGCCGGTCAGAGGGCCGATGACACCGATCTTGAAGGTCTTGCCGTCATCGGCGGAGCCGCCGTCCGAGCCACCCGACGAGCAACCAGCGAGTGCGGCGGTGCTGCCGAGTGCCACGGCGCCGGCGAGAAAGTTCCTACGGCTGAGCGTGCTGTTGATGTTGAGCATGGTGTCCCCCTTTTCGCTGGCCGCGATGCGGCCGTCTTGCGGTACAGGGCAAACCTTATGGTGCAAACGTTGACAGTTTGTTACGGAGTTCCGTTTGTAGCGAGCATGTTTCCAATGTTTCCGCAGCGTTTCGGGGGTGCCGTTTTGTGCGACTCCTGTTGCCTGGCGAGCACGCGCCCTCGGTTCACGCTAGAATGCATTCAACCTTTAAGCGGTTAATCCATCCATAAGATGCACGAAGGAGCTATCTATGAGCGAACCCCTGCGCACCGTGAACGTCGGCCTCATCGGTCTGGGAACCGTCGGCGGCGGCGTGGCCCGTCTAATCAAGAGCCACCACGATGAGTACCTGGCAGCCTACGGCATCGACCTTAAGCTGACCCGCGCCTGCGCGCTTGCCTGGGAGCAGGCCGAAGCCGCCGGTATTGAGCGCGAGGCCTTTACGAGCGACTGGCACGACGTCGTCACCGACCCCGCCGTCGACATCGTCGTCGAGCTCATCGGCGGCGAGCATCCCGCAACCGAGATCTTCACCACTGCCTTTGAGCACGGCAAGCACGTCGTCTCTGCCAACAAGGCCCTGCTGGGCCGTCACGTCGAGACGCTTGCCGAGAAGGCGCGCGCGTGCGGCGTGCAGATTAAGTGCGAGGCCAGCTGCGGCGGCGGTATCCCCATCGTGAGCACGCTTGAGCACGACCTGGTGGGCAACAAGATCCTGACCATCGCCGGCATCCTTAACGGCACCACCAACTATATCCTGTCGCGCATGGACGCCGAGGGCGCCGATTACGCCGACGTCCTTGCCGACGCGCAGGCCAAGGGCTATGCCGAGGCCGATCCATCCGCCGACGTCGACGGCTTCGACGCCGCCAGCAAGACGGCGATCCTCGCCTCCATCGGCTTTGGCACCCGCGTGACCACCGACGATGTGTACCAGCAGGGTATCCGCACCATCGGTGCCGAGGACATCGCCCAGGCCCGCGAGCTCGGCTACACCATTAAGCTGCTGGGCATCGCCCGCAACACCGATGCCGGCGTCGACGTCCGCGTGCACCCCACGCTAATCCCTGCCGACCACATGCTCGCCAAGGTCAACGGCGCCATGAACGCCGTCTACGTGGTGGGCGACGCTGTGGGCGAGACCATGTTCTACGGTGCCGGCGCAGGCTCCTTCCCCACCGCGAGCGCCGTCGTGGGCGATATCCTGTCGCTGTCCGAGCAGATCAGCCGCGGCGTGGCGCCGCTGCCCGAGATCGAGCCCTACGGCCACAACCTCGCCTTTAAGCCCATGGACGAGCTTCAGACCAAGTACTATGTGCGCCTGAAGGTTGCCGACCGCGTTGGCGCTCTGTCCGAGACGGTCGACATCTTTGCCAAGCACAACATCTCGATCTCGCTCATCAATCAGGTCGAGGATGGCAAGTCGGGCGTCACCGACACCTGCTCGGTCATCTTCCTGACGCACCGCGCGCTCGAGAAGGACGTTCAGGCTGCCGCCGTCGAGCTTGCAGGCGTCGACTGCGTGGCCGAGGTCGCCAACGTCCTGCGCATCGAGGACGTCGAGGCCTGGACCGAAGGCGTCATGGCCAACTAACCCAACGCTCGCCTAGCAATACGCGCCTTGAGGGCTCCCGTCCGATGTGGGACGGGAGCCCTTTTGTCACCCGCCCTAAGCACAACGGCAGAGCATATTTGCGCGAGCCGCTCATCGGTAACGCGGGCTACCGTTCACCGATATGCAAACGCGACCGATTCCGGCTACCGCTACGCTGTGCTGCGAATGTCCGCCCGCGATGAGAGGAAGCACCATGTTGCTCGAGGGCAAGAAAGCAATCATCACCGGAGGCACGCGCGGTATCGGCTATGCCATCGCCTGCCGTTTTATCGAGGAAGGCGCTGCCGTCACTGTCTTTGGCTCGCGCCAGGAGACTGCCGACGCGGCCGTTGAGAAGCTGGCAGCCGCCTATCCCGACGCCAAGGTCTGGGGCCGCTCCTGCGACATCACCTCGCTCGAAGCCGTGACCGAGGCCTTTACCCAGGCTGCCGCCGACATGGGCGGCTTGGACACAGTCGTCAACAATGCCGGCATCTCCCAGCGCTCGCCGCTCCTTAACTATACGGCCGAGGAGTTCGCAAAGGTCATGGACCTCAACGTCGTCGCCGTCTTTAACGGTCACCAAGCTGCCGCCAAGATCATGACCGAGGCCGGCCACGGCGGCACCATCACTACCACAAGCTCGATGGTCGCCAAGTACGGCCAGCCCTCCGGCGTCGGTTACCCCACGTCCAAGTTTGCCGTCAACGGCATGGTCCAGTCGCTCTCGCGCGAGCTCGCCCCCATGGGCATTCGCGTCAACGCTGTCGCGCCCGGCGTGACCAAGACCGATATGGTCGCCAACCTGCCCGAAGAGGTCATCAAGCCCATCATCGCCACCATTCCGCTCGGCCGCATGGGCGAGCCCGAGGACGTCGCCAACGCCTTCGTCTACCTGGCGAGCGACATGTCCTCCTACGTCACGGGCGCCGTACTCCCCGTCGACGGAGCCGCCCGCTCCTAAGGGTCACAGGCTTTTGCCCCAGCCTTCTACAGAGCCCTACGCAAAAGGCGCGCTGTCTGCATCGATTGCAGGCAGCGCGCCTTCCTTTATTTAGACGGAACCCGTATCCCGGTATTCCTTGCTACTTGCCGTCGTCGTCCTCGGCTTCTTCTCTAGCGTAGAGCTCCAGCATGCGGCGGCGGTATTCGTGCACGGCGAGCTTGGCGCGCTCCAGGCGACGGCGCTCGCGCGGGGTGAGCTTGGACGGGTCGATCTCGTCGCCATAGGTCTTCTCGGCCAGCAAATGGGCGGCGTCGACGATACGGGCATCGATGCGCTCGCTTGCCGCCTCGGCCGAAAGGCGATCGGCAATGGTATCGATCGTAGGCACGCCGTCGAGTGCGCGGCCGTGACCGTGCGAGGTCAACAACTCGTGCTCACGCGCGAGCAAGCTCGCCAGATCGTGATGGGCGCGCAGAATATCGAGCGCGTCGGATGGATGCTCGGCAACCTCCGCCACGGCGGCAACCGGCGCGGCGTCGATCACGCGGTAGAAGAGTTGGGCGAGCAGCGGCATCAAAAACACCGTGATGGCACCGGCGGCAACCATGACCGAGGCAATGTCTTGCGAAAGCGCCCCCGCGTTGACGGCCACACTCGTTACGGCAACGATGATCGGAAGCGCCGTGGTGCAGTACAGGGCCACGGTAATGCGGCCATACGCCGAGACATCGCGCGTCTCGGGACAGATGCTCATAGAGACAAGAATGGGCACGGCGCGGATGATGAGCAGCGCCACGATAAAGCCCACGAGCAGCCCGGGGCGCGATGACACAGCCGTCAGGTCGATCTTTGCGCCCGACACGGTAAAGAACACGGGAATCAAAAAGCCGTAGGCCAGACCATCGAGCTTGGTCTCGAGCGTGTGATTGCCCTCGGGGATGATATAGCGCAGGACAAAGCCGGCGGCAAAGGAGCCCAGCACGATGTCGAGATCGAAGATGGCCGAGAACGCCACGAGCGTGACCAGGATGAGAACCGTCAAGCGCACGAAGGTCTGCGATGTGGTATCGGCGCGCTCCTCGACAAACGCAAAGAAACGGCTGCCGACGCGCTTGGAGCGGCTCGGGACCACGGCAAGCAACACGCAAACCACCGCAAACAAGCCAAAGGTTTGCGTTATTTATGGTCTAATTCTTGCAAACCATTTAGAAACACTTACAGAATTCACGCACGAAGAATTGATTGTCTGTAAAGCTTTGGAAAACGCTACGGATTATGATCTGAAGAATTTCAAAGAAATAATGGAGAACTATCTTAAGCCAACATCAAATGGAAGAAGAATTGTATTTCCAAAAGACTTTGCAGATATTGCTGCTTTCACCACCACATGCGATTGGTGTGTATATAATAGAATCTTTGTTTCTCGCACAGCAGAGTGGGGTGAAATGGAAGAAGGCATTTTGGATATGAGCACGTACTATTACGAGGCAAATCCTGCATCTGTTCTTCTGGATAATATAAATGCTGCAAGACAAACTTGGAATTATGGTTAATTATTCCCGCTGATTACTTAGAAGGGAGGTGCGCTATGCTAAATGATTTTTCGTGGAACATGACCGGATACATACCGAAGCACCAAGTTAATCCACACGGTGACGGCATCATCCCCTATGTGGCAGAGCGCATCTTCCAACTGGAACCGGAACCGCCAGCGGTGGACAGTCTGAATGAATATATCCTGTCTGCTTTGCGGGAAAAGAATTTGCTATATTTTTCGTTCTTTCTGCACCACTACGAAACGCAGCTCAACAAGCGCATCAAAGGCTTTCTCAGTGTGGACGGCGGCAATCTGTACGACACAGACCGATTTATCGATATAAAGATCTCCTGCCGGGAGCAAATGCTCCAAAAGCTGATGGACTATGATCCTGCCAAGGGTGCGGAGTATGCTACATACATCTATCCGTTCATCTGGGATTCTATGCTCCGTTTCCGCATGGGCGAAGAAAAATGGTCGGTATCCTCTCTGACCAATTACAAAATGGTGCGATCAATGGCGTGGCTGTACCATAACACCAAAGATGCGGTCAACCAGTTTTCCAAGAAGTATAACTGCGACCTTGCTCTTGCGGAAGAATATCTGAAAGTTGTCCGTGGAATCCGCAACCAACAGCCGTTCTATATAACGGACGAGGACGGCGAGGAAACAGGCGAGGATATAGCCCTTGACGATAGCTGGAACTATACCGACATCCTCTGGAACGGCATACAAGCAGAAAAGGTACAGCGGGCATTTGAGAAGCTGAATTACCGGGAACAGACCTTGCTCGAAAAACGGTTAGCAATCTGTATGACCTGCGGGCGAGTTGGCTCATGGAAGAACCGCCCCACTTTTGAAGAATTGGCGATTATGTTTGAGGGCAGCACAGCCAGCGGTGCAGAGCGAGCCTACCGGAAAGCGGTGGACAAACTGACAGAACTGCTGGTTGCCGAAGGTGCGCTCCATGCTGTCCGGCTGAAACAGAAAACCAAAACCAAGCGCAAAAAGAAAATCGCCGCCGCAATCTACGAATATCAAGCAGACTGCGACGGCGAATGGGGCGAAATTTCAGTTGATTTTGAGAACGGCACAGCAGAGATTATCCGACTTGCTGATTGGGATACAATTAAAACGAACTGGTTTGCCAAGGAGGCGATCCGGTATATTTTATCATTGTCGCCTGATGCTCTTACAAAATATATGCTCGTCCCCCTTGAGCCGCCACTTATATCTTGAATCCTTACAACCACTGTAAGTGGTATTTGCTGTGTTCCCATGCTATCATTTTATTACAAATGATAGGAGGTATTCACATGAAACCCATTTTGAATATTGAAAATTTAACAAAAATCTATGGCAATGTGCCAAGTCAAACAAAGGCACTGAATGGGATCACCTTCCAGGTGATGCCGGGAGAGTTTCTCGGCATTATGGGAAGCAGCGGTTCCGGTAAATCCACACTGCTCAATTGTATTGCGACTGTGATTCAACCCACAGGTGGAAGCATTCAGGTGGAAGGCGATACTCTGCAATCCCTCAAGGGAAAGGCTCTTGCAGAGTACCGTGGCAAAAAAGTTGGTTATCTATTCCAGAACTTTGAATTGCTGGACAACCTGACTGGCAGGGAAAACATCCTGCTCCCGACTTCCTTGCATGGGGTATCCGAAGCAGAAAGCAGCCAGCGGCTGAAGCAGTTGGCTGACTATCTGGAAATCACTGATGTTCTGGATAAGTTTCCGTCCAAGATGTCCGGCGGCCAGCGTCAGCGTGTTGCGGCAGCAAGGGCTCTGATCTTACATCCCCAAATGATCCTTGCCGATGAACCGACGGGTGCGCTGGATTCTAAGAACGCAAGAAGTCTTATGGAGAAGCTGTCCGGCCTGAATCGTGACGAACAAGCTACGATCCTGATGGTAACCCATGATTCCAATGCCGCCAGCTTTTGCAAGCGCATTCTGTTCATCCAGGACGGCGTGATCTTTCATGAGCTTCGGCGTGGAGACGAAAGCCAGCAGGAGTTCTACGGGCGCATCCTGAAGGTGATGGCGCAACTGGGAGGGGGCAGCGCAAATGTTCTCTAATCTCATTCTTCGGAACAGCCACCGCAGCCGAAAGGAAAACGGTCTGTTTTTCAGCTCCCTGGTGATTTCTATTGTTGCCTTTTACATGATTCTTTCCATCTCCACTCAAGATGTGATGCTCTTTTTGCAGAAAATGGAGAGTGACGCAGTTGACAAACTCCTGCTTCTGATTCCTGCGTTTTATGGGATGACCCTCGGTATTCTGTTCTTTTTGATCTATTTTGCCTGCAAGTATCAGTTCGAGCGCAGACGGCATGAGTTTGGTGTTTATCTAATGTTGGGGATGCGTAGAAGTAAACTGTTTGGTATGCTTCTGGCGGAAGATTTCCTGACCAGTATTCTTGCCATGCTCATAGGCTTACCTGTGGCTGTGGTGCTTTCAGAAATTGTCAGTCTTGTCACCGCCAAGCTGGTAGGCATGGGGATCATCGGTCATCAGTTTTCTTTATCCTGGTCTGCAATTGAATGGACGCTGGCAGGATTTCTGGCAATTAAGCTGACGGCACTTCTGATTTTGAGTGGACGAATCAGCCGCCAGGAGATCGGTACTTTGCTATCCCAGCCAACGAACCGCCCCAAAAAGCAAATGCCATCTGTTATCTATGGACTGGCTGCTATATGCGGAAGTGTGATGTTGGCAGTGGCTTACTACATGGCGATTCAGGGAATTGCATGGACAAAGGTAAGTATGATGGGACTGACTTTGCTGTTGGGCATAGTTGGTACGATGCTGCTTTTCTATGGGATGCGTGCGCTGATTGCTTTGATTGTTAAGAAAGGAAAAGGAAATAAGCAGCTTCATGTATTTACCTTCCGGCAGATTCAGGAGAATGTTATTCATCAGTCAACCTCCATGGCCATCAGCTCCCTGCTGATTCTGGCGGCGCTGTGTTGTTTTGGTGCGGGCGTAGGAATTGCAGGAACGAATAGCCTGTCTTCTGGCCATGTAATCGACTATACTTTTGAAGATCATACTGCAGAAGATTCATCGCAGGTTCTTCCGAATATAAAGGCAGCCCTGAAAGAAAACGGTTTGGAAAATCAATTTTCAGAGCTTTTTGAAATGAGGGTTGGGCGTATTCGCACCACAGAAGATTATGATAATGCCTACAGCATGGACGCTGTTATGGACTCTCTTCGGAGCCTGCCCCAGTCGGAAGACCGGGATGTCCTTCTGAACAATCTTGGTTATGCCACATACCCATATTTGATTTGTTTATCGGACTATAATCGTTTGTTGGAATTGTCCGGCAAACCGGCTCTCCAATTAGGCGAAAAGGAGGCCGCTGTCTATATTGATACAGAGTTTACTACAGCAAGTCGTACCGCAATGCTGAACCAAGTATTGGCCGGACAGCCCAAGGTGGAACTGGATGGTAGTCCGATTCATCTTACAGGAGAGGTTCAGTCTGTGAATTTGGTCACGGACCGTTCTATAACCTTGTCCTTTGCATTGATTCTTCCGGATGAAGCATTCCTATATTATAGCCAGGGAATGTATGATACCTATGTCAATGCGGTGCTCAGTGAGCAGGCTCTGGATGGAAATAGCCTTATGACTGCATATTTGGATTTGAACGAGAAGCTGGACGAAACTGGCATTGAATATGAAAGCTATCTTCAGAATATAGGTCGTCAGCTTTTCTACACCATAGCATCCAGTTATATTACCCTCTATCTTGCGATTGTTTTCCTGGTAGTTGCCAACACCATCGTGGGTGTTCAGTTCCTGATGAGTCAGCAGAAAACCGGGCGCAGATACCAGACCCTGATCCGCCTGGGAGCTACTTACGAAACCCTTTGCCAGTCTGCTGGAAAGCAAATTACCTGGTTTATGGGACTTCCTGTATTGGTTGCGGCTGTCAGCAGTCTGTTTGGAGTCAGGGCGTTGTTTACAGGGATACTCTCGTCCCGAACCCGTGGGACAGTGTCTGAAATGCTGCTTGTATCTGCTGCTATGATTTTACTACTTTGCGTGATAGAATATATTTATATGAGAGTGGTCAAGCGCTCCAGTGATCGGTATTTGTTGACACTGATGCAGCCGCAGAGAGAAGAATAATTTGGAAGGAGGTGCTGTCATGAAAAGAATTGCTGTTGTGGAAGATGAAGTCTATATGCGGGAAGAACTCTGCGATATGCTCCAAAAGGACGGCTATCTTGTGGAGGCAATTACCGAGTTTGAAGATGCCGCTCGGCTCTTGGCAGCCCTCCGCCCTGACCTTGTGATCTTAGACCTGAACTTGCCGGAGATCAGTGGCTTTCAAATCTGCCAGGAGCTAAAGAATAAAACTGCTATCCCCGTCCTGGTGCTGACTTCCAGAGATCAGGTAAAGGATGAACTGCAAGCGTTCCAGTTGGGTGCCGATGAATATTTGACGAAGCCGTGCAGAAAAGATCGACTTCTTGCCAGGGTATCCAATATTCTCAAAAGGTATGAAGGCCGTACCAATCTCATAGAGGGACCAGATTTCCTGTTAGACCAGCAGACCTACACGCTTTATATTCATAATACCTCTGTGGTGCTTCCAAAAAATCAGGGAAAACTGTTGGTCGCTCTTTTGTCCGGCGGCGATGCTCTGGTCACGACGGAGCAGCTTTGCATGGCACTATGGGGAACCACGGAATACATAGATGAAAATGCCTTGCAGGTTAACCTAACCCGGCTGAAAAAAACGATGTCCGCCCTTGAAATGAAGCAGCGAATCGTTGCAGTTCGAGGAATGGGCTACCGTTTGGAAGCGGAGGTGTCTCTATGAAGCAGCTTTGGCACATGATAGAACGGTACTACCCCTGGCTTCTGTTGCTGCTGGGCGTGGATTGCTTTTGCGCTGTCATTCTTTGGATTTCTGACATTCAGGTATTTCAACCCTTGATCGGGTTAGTAGTTCTGACGAGCATCCTTTTGTTTTCAGCGATTCTGTTTGTACTAAACAAGAGGGAGAACACCCACATGGAACTGTTCCGAGATTTCCTCAGTGATCCTACCATCTGCAATGAAGAACGGCTGCTCAGTGCCATTAGTCAGAAAGAAGGAGAATCTGTCCGATTTTTGGCTTCGGTTTTACGGGAATACAAAAACGAGAGTAACAATATGGCGGATGCCCTACGGGACTATGAAGAATACGTGGAGGGCTGGGCACATGAAGCGAAAACGCCCCTATCGTTGCTGACCATGCTCTTGGATAACCGGAACGATGAAATCTCTCCTTCCCTGCAAGCAAAGCTGGATTATGTCCGCAGTCAGCTTCAGGAGGATGTCACGCAGATGCTGTACTATGCCCGGTTGAAGAGCAGTACAAAGGATTACCGATTTGAGGATGTCAATTTGAATGACTGCTTGGGTGAAGTTCTGGAGGACTATGCCCCACTTCTTGAAGAGAAGCATTTTGTCATTCTCAACAAACTGCAATCTGAAACAGTCTATACAGACCGTAGAGGACTTCAGTTTATGTTGGGACAAATCGTTAGCAATGCCATCAAATATAGCAGCGATAGTCCCATGCTTACAATTTCCGTGATACATTCGGAGACTGCAGATATCCTTTCTGTTGAAGATAACGGCATTGGCGTAAAAAAATATAATCTGCCGTACATTTTTCAAAAGGGCTTTACCGGGGATTCTACTGACAGCAGAAAGAAGGCTACCGGTATGGGACTTTACCTGGTTAAGAAGATGGCCGACGATCTAAATCTTCATCTGGAAGCAGCTTCCCAGTGGGGAAAGAGCTTCAAGATTGTCATCTTCTTTCCTAAATTGAGATCCAACGGAGGGAAATAATATAAACAGAAAAACGCCCGCAGGATTTTCTCCTGCGGGCAGCGTGTTGTCAGCTATCCCAAGGCTTGTATTCTGTTACAGTTTTCAAATAGGTTTCGGGATCGCCGTTCAAGATAAGGTCTGCATACTCCAAAGGAGCGTTGTAGATCAAATAATCCAGCTCTGACCGCTGATACATATTGTCAGCAATCTCGTTCTCAACGACGATAGTGTCAATCGCAATCATACTGCCGTCGCTGAATTTCACTTCCACACAGCAATTATCCATATTGTAGGCACAAGATATTAAGGTTTTCATGGTATGTCCTCCATAATTCGTAATATAAAGCGAAAATCCCGTCTGACTTCCTGTTAGAAATCAGACGGGATTTGTCCGTATGCACCCCGGAAACCGTCAGCTAACAGTTGATAAGTAAATTAGTTCCTTATCACTGTTAAGCCAAGGATTACGAGCGTTTGGATGCCAGTGCGGGCAGACAGCAGCACCGACATGGCGAGCACGGGACCGAGCTCTCCCCACGTGCCATAGGCAAGGATGGAGTCGCCCACACGCGTGCCAGTGAGCGAGCGCTCACGCATGATGGGTACGAGCGTGCCGAGCGCCGTGGAAGTGAGGGCAAGCGTCACGGCGATACCGTCGAAATGACTGACCGAGAACCACGGGGTAAAGCGCACAGCAAGCCAGGCGATACCAAACGTGACGACCCACGTCGCCAAGCCGTAGCGGCCCTCGACGCCCGTGATGCTCTTGGGATCGATCTCAAAGCCGGCAAGCAGGAACAAAAAGGCCAGACCGAGCTCGGACACCAGCGAGACCTCGGCATCTACATGGATGACGCCGAGCATATGGGGTCCCAGCACCGCGCCGAGCACGAGCAAAAAGACCGTCTCGGGAATGGGCTTTCTGGGAATCGCCGAGGCGATGAAGGGGCTTGCAAAGGCCACGAGTGCGATGATGGCGAGCGAAACGAATGCCATGTGATGCCTTTCTCTTGTTTGCGCTTCACTGTAGCACCCTCGCCGTCCTCAACGCGCCGCGAGCTGTCGTATCATAGTGAGGTTTACAAACATGTGGCTCAAGGCGACCGCGAGGCTTGCCCCGTAAACCGACCGCTGCCACATACCGTACCGTACGTCCAACCGATCAGGAAGGCAGGAACCAATGGTCTCTCGTATCTACGTGGAGAAGAAACCCGGGTTCGACGTCGAGGCTCAGCAGCTCAAGGGCGAGCTGACCGAGATTCTCGGCATCAAGGGCATCGAGGCCCTGAGGATCATCAACCGCTACGACGTCGAGGGCATCGACGAGGAGCTCTTCCGCTCCTGCGTGCCGACCGTCTTTAGCGAGCCCCAGGTCGATGTGACCTATGACGAGCTCCCCGCAAGCGATGGCGCCGTCTTTGCCGTCGAATTCCTGCCTGGCCAGTTTGACCAGCGCGCCGACTCCGCCAGCGAGTGCGTGCAGCTCATCAGCCAGGGCGAGCGCCCCGCCGTGCGCTCCGCCAAGGTCTACATGATTTCGGGCGACTTGGACGAGGCTGCCATCGAGGCCATCAAGCACTACGTGGTGAACCCCGTCGAGGCCCGTATCGCCTCGCTCGATCTGCCCGAGACGCTGCACATGGAGACCCCCGAGCCCCAGCCCGTCGAGGTGCTCGACGGCTTCCGCGAGCTCGATGAGGCCGGCCTTGCCGCCTTTATCGCCGAGCGCGGCCTTGCCATGGACGAAGCAGACATCGCCTTCTGCCAGCAGTACTTCCGCGATGAGGATCGCGACCCCACCATCACCGAGATCCGCGTGATCGATACCTACTGGTCCGACCACTGCCGCCACACCACCTTCGGCACCGTCCTGGACGACGTGACGATCGACGACGCCGTGGTGCAGCAGGCCTTCGACCGCTACATGGAGATGCGCCACGAGCTCGGTCGCGACGCCAAGCCCGTCTGCCTCATGGACATGGGCACCATCGGCGCCAAGTACCTTAAGAAGACCGGCGTCATGACCGATGTCGACGAGTCCGAAGAGATCAACGCCTGCACCGTCAAGGTGAAGGTCGATGTCGACGGCGAGGAGCAGGACTGGCTGTTCCTGTTTAAGAACGAGACCCACAACCACCCGACCGAGATCGAGCCCTTCGGCGGTGCCGCCACCTGCGTGGGCGGCGCCATCCGCGACCCGCTCTCGGGCCGTAGCTACGTGTACCAGGCCATGCGCGTCACCGGCGCCGGCGACCCCACCGTCCCCGTTTCCGAGACGCTCGAGGGCAAGCTGCCGCAGCGCAAGCTCGTGACCACCGCTGCCGCCGGCTACTCCAGCTACGGCAACCAGATCGGCCTTGCCACTGGCCAGGTCAACGAGCTCTATCACCCCGGCTACGTGGCCAAGCGCATGGAAGTCGGCGCCGTCGTGGGCGCCACCCCGGCCAACCACGTGCGCCGCGAGTGCCCCGCCCCCACCGACAAGATCATCCTGCTGGGCGGCCGTACCGGCCGTGACGGCATCGGCGGTGCCACCGGCTCCTCCAAGACCCAGAACACCGAGTCCATCGAGACCTCGGGCGCCGAGGTTCAGAAGGGCAACGCCCCGGTCGAGCGTAAGCTGCAGCGCCTGTTCCGCCGCGGCGACGCCTGCCGCCTGATCAAGCGCTGCAACGACTTTGGCGCCGGCGGCGTCTCGGTCGCCGTGGGCGAGCTTGCCGACGGCCTGTATGTCGACCTGGACACCGTGACCAAGAAGTACGACGGCCTGGACGGCACCGAGCTCGCCATCTCCGAGTCCCAGGAGCGCATGGCCTGCGCCGTCGCCGACGGTGACGTCGAGGAGTTCATGGGCTACGCCGCCGAGGAGAACCTGGAGGCGACCGTTATCGCCGAGGTTACCGCCGAGCCGCGCATGCGCATGGCATGGAACGGTGTTGCCATCGTCGACCTGTCCCGCGAGTTCCTCAACTCCAACGGTGCGCCCAAGCACCAGGTCGCCCACGTGTGCGCCCGCAGCGTGTGGCAGCCCAGCTGGGCCGGCACCACGCTTGCCGAGCGCATGACCTCGCTCGTCACCGACCTCAACGTCGCCTCCAACAAGGGCCTGTCCGAGCGCTTCGACTCCACCATCGGCGCCGCGACCGTGCTCATGCCCTTTGGCGGCAAGACGCAGCTCACCCCGAGCTCGGCCATGGTCGCCAAGTTCCCCGTGGACGGCGAGACCACCACGGCGAGCGCCATGGCATGGGGCTTCAACCCCTACCTGATGGAAGCCGACCAGTTTGCGGGCGCCTACCTGTCCGTGGTCGAGTCCATCGCCAAGCTCGTGGCCGCAGGCTTTGAGCACAAGCGCGCCTACCTCTCCTTCCAGGAGTACTTCGAGCGCCTGCGCACCGAGGCCGAGCGCTGGGGCAAGCCCATGGCGGCCGTCCTGGGTGCCCTCATGGCTCAGGTCGACCTTGGCGCCGGTGCCATCGGCGGCAAGGATTCCATGAGCGGCTCGTTTGAGGACGAGGCCGGCGAGCTCAACGTTCCGCCGACCCTGATCAGCTTCGCTGTGGCCGTGGGCAAGGCGGCCCGCGCCGTCTCCCCCGAGTTCAAGGGCCTGACGCACCGCGTCGTCCGTATCGCCCCCGCCACCTACGGCGAGGATTACCGTCCCGACGCCCAGCAGCTGCTCGCAGCGTTCGACGCCGTCGAGGCGCTTACCGCTACCGGTGACGCCCTAGCCATCTCCACGCCCGGCTACGGCTGCGGCGCCGAGAGCCTCTTTAAGATGTGCGTCGGCAACCAGATCGGTATCGAGCTTGCCGAGGATGTGGACGTGGAGAGCCTCTTCGCCCCGCTCTACGGCAGCTTTATCGTCGAGCTCGCTGAGGACGCCGAGCTGCCCGAGGTCGCCGACGGCGTTGTCGTCGAGCCCCTGGGTACCACCGTCGAGGGTTATGTCATCGATACCGGCTCCGAGGTCATCGAGCTCTCCGAGCTCCAGGAGGCCTGGGAGAGCGGCATCGAGGGCGTCTTTGCCTACCGCAGCGCCGGCGAGACCGCCGAGGTCGAGACCATCGACTTCCGCACCAAGGATATCCATGTGTACGGTGGCGCCAAGATCGCCCGCCCGCGCGTGGTCATCCCCGTTTTCCCCGGCAACAACTGCGAGTACGACAGCGCCCGCGCCTTCCGCGCTGCCGGCGCCGAGGCCGACACCTTCGTGATCAACAACCTCACGCCCGAGGCCGTCGCCGAGAGCACCCATGAGCTCGCCCGCCGCATCCGTGCAAGCCAGATCGTCATGATCCCCGGCGGCTTCTCGGGCGGTGACGAGCCCGACGGCTCCGCCAAGTTCATCACGGCGTTCTTCCGCGCTCCCGAGGTCACCGAGGCCGTCCGCGACCTGCTCAAGGCCCGCGATGGCCTGATGCTGGGCATATGCAATGGCTTCCAGGCGCTGGTCAAGCTCGGTCTGGTGCCCTACGGTGATATCGTCGACGCCACGCCCGATGCGCCCACGCTGACGTTCAACACCATCGGCCGCCACCAGAGCCGTCTGGTGCGCACCCGCATCTCGTCCAACCTGTCCCCGTGGTTGTCGCAGTGCAGCCTCGACGACCCCTACACCGTCGCCATCAGCCACGGCGAGGGCCGCTTTGTCGCCAACGACGAGGTGCTCGCCCAGCTCATCGCCAACGGCCAGGTCGCCACGCAGTACGTGGGCGAGGACGGCAAGCCGAGCATGGATCTTTCCGTCAACCCCAACGGCTCCGCACTGGCCATCGAGGGCATCACGAGCCCCGACGGCCGCGTCCTGGGCAAGATGGGCCACGCCGAGCGTCGCGGCGACAACCTGTACCGCAACGTGCCCGAGCATGTCCCCGGCGATAAGTTCATGCCGATCTTTGAGAGTGGCGTAGCCTACTTCGCCTAAAACCATCCCATCGGGTACAATCCCATCGGGTAACAACACCCGCCACCGGCACATCCGGTGGCGGGTTCTTTTTTGCTTCGCGCATGTAGGAAGGACATCATGGAAAGCCGCAAGCCGTATCTCGCCACCCTGCCCGGACTCATCCTGGGCTGCCTCGTTTGCTGCGCACTCTGGGGGTCGGCTTTTCCCTGCATCAAGATCGGCTACACGCTCTTCGGCATCCCGGCACACGATAGCGCATCGCAGCTGCTCTTCGCGGGTCTGCGTTTCACCCTTGCCGGCGTCCTGGTTATCGTTGGGATGAGCGCGGCCCAACGCCGCCCCCTCGTACCGCAAGCGCGCGACATCAAGCCCATCTTTGTCTTGTCGCTCTTCCAGACTATCGGGCAGTACTTCTTTTTCTACCTGGGACTCTCGCGCGCCAGTGCCATGTCGAGCTCCATCATCGAGGCCAGCGCCAACTTCCTCGCAATCCTCTTTGCCGCCCTGGCATTTCGCACCGAGAAGCTCAATACGGCCAAGGTGCTTGGCTGCGTGTTGGGCTTTGCCGGCGTCGCGCTTGTCAACCTTTCGGGCGCAGATGGCACCTTTGGCTTCACGCTCGATGGCGAGGGCTTTATCCTAGCCTCCACTGTCGCGGGCGCTCTTTCGACCTGCCTGATCGGCATCTTCTCGCGCAAGCACGACGGTGTTTTGCTTGCCGGCTGGCAGTTTTTAGTCGGCTGCCTGGTCCTCACCGCCATCGGCTTTTTGATGGGCGGCACATTGTCCCCCACCGAAGTCGCCCCCGCCATCGCGCTCATCATCTACATGGCGCTTATCTCCGCCGTCGCGTACTCGCTGTGGTCCCACCTGCTCGCCGTCAACCCCGTCAGCCGCGTGTCGGTCTTTGGCTTTATGAACCCGGTCTTTGGCGTGCTGTTGAGCGCACTGCTGCTCGGCGAGGGCGCTGGCACGAGCCCCGTTACCGTCATCGTTGCCCTGTTGTTGGTCTGCGGCGGCATCATCATCGTCAACAAACCCAAAAAAGCCTAGCGAGCTCACCTTTTTAGGGAGGGCGTTTGCACACTTTAGCTTAATGGAATACATCGATGAGCTGAGGGCCGCCACGCACGCAAGCGTGCGACCCTTTTCCTAGCGTATCTGGATGCCGGCTTTCTTTTTCTCGGCCTTGACGCGGTAGAGCTCCGCATCGGCAGCGCGAAGTAAGTCTTGCCAGGTATCAACACTATCGCCGACCCGCGCGCAACCGATGGACATCCGCAATGCATACGGCACCTCGGCATGCGCGAGCTCGTCGTTGATTGTCGCGCACAGATGCATGATATCCTGTTCCGCCGCTGCCTTTTGGAGCACCACGAACTCATCGCCACCATAACGCGCGATAAAGCCACCAGACGCCGAGCAGACCTCTTTGAGCGCAGCGGATATTACCTGAAGAGCATGGTCGCCCTCCACATGTCCATAGCGATCGTTAATCTGCTTAAAGCCGTCAGCGTCCATCATAAGCAGATATACATCTTCGGCCTGATCCACATTTGAAAAGAGCGACAGCATATAGGTCTCAAAACGGTTGCGGTTGTTGAGTCCAGTCAACGGGTCAGTCGAGATCAGTTGCTCCTGGCAGATGATATAGAGCAGCAACATGCTAATCATTATGCCGACACAAAGGCCAGGCACCGAGTATACGATCTGAAAGGTACCGCCCACCAGAGCGGGAACCGCAAAAAAGGCGAGGGTGCGATAAATGGCCTTCTTTTGCAGGCTTTCGACTTTTCGAGCCTGAATAAAGGCATGCAAGGACGTATATATGACGTAGCAGTAGCTAACGATAGGCTGAATCATATAAAGCGCTCCGCGACGATATACGCCCCGCGCATCGATATAGAACATAGCGTGCGTCCAGTAGCTGGTAAATGCCAGAACGACCACCAATGCGGTTGGCAACGTTAAAAGTACCACCCTATAGGGCGTGGTCAGGAGCCGTGAGCCCTGCATCGTCTCGGAATAGAAAAACCAAATGAGGCACGCGATGGCGAACAGCGAAAACGAAACCGCGTTGGAAATCCAGTTGGCCGTGATGCCTACAGGAGTGCTCACGCCGTCCGAGAGCGTCCAGATCATATCGAAGAAAATGTAGGCAGCAGACGTGTAGCCCAGCATGCTAAACAAAAGCTGCTGGGTGCTCGAGAACAGGGAGCGACGGCTTCGTACGGCAAGTCCGATAAGAATAATCATGCATAGCAGGAATATCTCGATCTTGAGTGCCTTTACCACTAGACGCCCTCCCTTCAATATCCAAGTGGCCAGAATCGCCCAATTCGAATCTGGGCAACAAACACCCCCTACTCCGCAGGGGTAAGGGGAATAATAGCAGAGCGACCGAACGTCACTGCAAGACAGCTCTCGTTCGGGCGCTCAAACGGCGCGAGTTGCACGCCGGAATCATTGATGGGTATCGATTGCTACTCGCCATCGATGTCGGTCGCGACAGCCTCTTCGATGGCCTCGACACCGGCAGGCGACAGGTCTTCCTTGCTCTGGCAGAACTTCTTATCGACCCAGCCGGTCAGAATCGGGGCCATGATTGCCGTGATGATGACGGCAGTGGCGATCTGCGCATACGCGGTGGGCGCAAGCTCGGCATAGCGCGGAGCGACCTCGGCGAGGGCGACCGGCGTGGTCATGGCCGTGCCGGCAATGGTGGAACATGCCACAGCCGCCTTACCATTGCCGCCACACAGGCGCTCGAAGGCAAAGGTAATGGGACCGACGATAAAGAGCGTGATGAGGCCCAGCAGGATGCCCGAAATGCCACCGGCGATGAAGCTCGAAAGGCTCATGGACGCACCGAGCTGAAAACCAATTACAGCGATCGCGGGATTGGCGCCGGGAACCAGCAGGTTCTTGATAAACGGGAACAAGTTGCCCAGGACCATGCCGATAACAAGCGGCAGGATGGATCCGATGATGGTGCCGACGGGGATGTTGGCGAGACCCGAAACACCAAGGATGATCATCGTGACGGCGGGGCCGGCCGTAAAGAACAGGATACCGACAGCGCCCTGCTCGGACTCATCGCCGAACTCGCCCATGATGCCCGTATAGAGCGCCATGTTGCAAAACGTAATGCCGCCGATGATGGAAACCGAGCTCAGGCCTAAAAAGTTATCGTTAAAGAAGTACGCGACGCCCAGACCCAGCGCGGCTGCCACTACAAGCTTAGGAATCAGCACGACGATGCCGGTCTTGATGGCGCCCGGCGTGGACTTAAAGCTGATGCCGGCGCCCACAAACAGCAGGATCGCGGCGACGATGGTATTGGAGCCACCGCGGCAGGCAGCCGTAAAGAAGCCGCCGATCTCAAAAACCTGCGGGCAGAAGGTGTTGAGCAAAAGACCGACGATCATGGGATAGATCATGATGTCGCCCGGGATGCGCGGGACCTTGAATTACTTTTGCTCGTTGGCGGTTGCTTCCTGTGCCATGAAACCCCCATTTCCGCTGACGGGGTACAAAAGCCCACGTCACGCTTTGCTACAGTAAAGTTTGACCATGGTACCAGAAGAAGCAGACCGCCTCGGTGAGAAATTCGATTCGTTAGGCCGGGACGATAACGCGTCCTGCTCCTATACGAGGCTCAAAACGATATAGAACACGATGCCCGAAACGCAGCACCACAACATCGACTTTGTCTTGATTGCCACCGCCACGACGCCGGTGGCCGCAATCCAGGGAACCAAGGCAGGCCAGAGTCCCGCGTCGAACGCGCCGGGGCTCACCAAGTCGTTGGCGACCAGCGCGGCAAAGGCAGCGGGCGGGATATAGCCCAGGGCCTCGGTAATGCGGGGCGACAGGGTCCGCCCGCGCAAGGCGAACGCCGGCGCGATGCGAAAGAACGCGATAGCAGCCCACGACGACAGCCACAGAACCAAGAACTCGTTAACGGGCATCGCGGGCACCTCTTCCGTCAAATACTGCATCGCACGCCAACGCAATGGCAATGCCGGCCACGACGCTTGCCGGCACGGCAATATTCACGAGGCCCAAGAACTTGCATACGGCGACGGACACCGCGCTCGAAACCGCCGCGACGACGTTGCCGCGCGACAGCCGCTGCGAAAAGAGCAGGCAGATAAAGAGCGAGGTGCAGACAAAGGCTGCAACGGCGGTGGGAACATCGACAACGGCGCCGACGATGGCGCCCATCGTACACGAAACGCCCCATGTCGCGATGAGGATCACGTTGAGCACAAAGGACTCGCGCGGGCCCCAATCCTCCCCTTCAACCAACTTGGCAAGCGAGATGCCATATGCCTCCTCGGTAAGTGTCGCGGCAACAGCCAGCGTCTGACGCTTCGAGGCACCCGTCAGATGCGGCGCGATCGATGCCGAGTAAAGCGCAAAACGCGAGGAGATGGCGGCAACGCTCGCGATAATCGAAGGTGCCGGTACGCCCGCCAGCCAAAGATTGCAGATCATAAACTGGCCGCTGCCCGTCACAAACGTACTGCTCAGAGCAAAGACCATCCAGGGCTCCATTCCCGTCTGCCCCATGATCATTCCGCACGGCGCGCCTATCGCAACATAGGTAAGCATCACCGGCCAGACGATTTTAAAGATCCTAAGGACCATGCCACTCCCATTCTGGTAAGTCGTCTGCAGCGCGCCTCGCAACGCAGCAGAAATATCAACCGGTGGCAATAAAGTTCGCCTACAATTGCCACCGGATCGAAAGACACAACTTTTTAGGAAGTCATTATGACAGCTATCGATCGAGACCGGGCGCGCGCGGCCTTCAAAAGCTACACCGATGCCTACGACGCCACCAACCCACGCATCGCGCTCAAAATCGAGCATACGTACCACGTGGCCAAGGCATGCGATGCCGTAGCGCGCGAGCAGGGCTGGTCGTCAGAAGAAATTGACCTGGCATGGCTTTGCGGCCTGCTACACGATATGGGCCGCTTTGAGCAGCTGCGACGCTGGGACACCTTTAAGGACGCCGAGAGCATGAGCCATGCGGCGCTGGGCATCGAGGTCCTCTTTGGCGAGAATCCCGCCGATGCACCCGCCGTAACGAGCATCCGCGACTTTATCGATGACCCGGCAGAAGATGAGCTCATCCGAGCGAGCATTGCCTATCACAGCGATTTCCGTCTACCCGCGCAGCTCGACGAGCGCACGCGGAGCTTCTGCGATATCGTGCGCGATGGCGACAAGATCGACATTATGCGCACCATCGCCGACAGCACTGTCGACACTATCCTCAAGGTGGACGAGAAGACGTTTCTCGGCAGCCGTTTCTCGTCGCCGACACTTGCCGCCTTTGACGAGCACCGCTGCGTCGCACGCGATGAGCGCGATGAGCCCGCCGACTTCTTGGTGGGGCTTATCTGCTTTATGTTTGAGCTCGTCTATCCAGCAAGCCGCGCGCTGGCGCGCGAACAGGGCGATATCCACCGCCTGCTCGACGCGCCCTTTGGCATTACGCGGCCCTTTACCGACCCCGCCACGCAGGCAACTTGGAGCCGCCTAAAGGACGAGATGCGCGACTGGCTGGCGCGCGCCTAGCGCTCAAGCTGGGCCAGCAGCTCCTCGACGACCTCGACGGCGTCCCCAACAACCTTGTACTGGGCAGCACCGAAAATGGGGGCATCCGGGTCCTCGTTGATGGCGATGATGCACTCCGCCCCACCGATGCCGGCAAGATGTTGGATGGCGCCCGAAACACCGATACTCACGAGAAGCCTGGGCGAAACCGATACGCCCGTCTGGCCAATCTGGTGGCGATACTCCAGCCAACCCGCCTCCACGACGGGACGCGTGCAACCAAGCTCGGCACCCAGAGCCTCGGCGAGCCTTCGCATCAACGGCAGGTTTTTCTTGGAACCAATGCCGCGACCCACCACGACCAGGCGCTCGGCATTGGCGATCGAGGGCTGCTGTCCCCACTCCTCGGCGGGAATCGAGATCTCGACACGAGCCTTAGCATCATCCGCAAGCGATATCTGGGTGATCGTGCCAGAGCGGCCGTAGTCGAAGTCGGGAGCCTTAAAGATACCGGGGCGCACCGTTGCCATCTGCGGACGGTGGTTGGGGCAAATGATGGTGGCCATCAGGTTGCCGCCAAACGCCGGACGCGTCTGTTGCAGCAGTCCCGTCTCTGTATCCATCGAAAGTACGGTGCAGTCAGCCGTAAGGCCCGTCTGCAAACGCACGGCAACGCCGGGTGCCAGTTCGCGACCAAAAGCGGTCGCACCGTATAGGATGGCCTCGGGTTTGCGTTCGGCTACCAAATCGCAGATCAAGCGGGCGTAGACCTCCGCATCGTTTTGGCGCAGGCGCTCGTCGCGACAGGCCAGGACTTCGTCGGCGCCCGCGCAAACCAGATGCTCCAGGTCCCCGAGCGAGCCCTCGGGGCTCATGCCGACCAGTGCCACCAGACGGCAGCCGCGAGCATCGGCAAGCTCGCGCCCCTTGCCCATAAGCTCATAGGCAACGGGAGTCACCGTATCGTGCTCGTCGGTCTGCACGAAGACCCAAATGTCTCGATATGCATCAAGGTCCACCGCACCAGCGGCCTCGTCACACTCGATCGAGATAGCGTTGACAGGGCAGGCGTCGACGCACCCACCGCATAGGATACAGCCGTCGGTTACGCGGGCGCATCGGTTGGGACGCTCGCCCTCCACCACAATGCCGCCCGAGGCGCAGGCGCGAACGCAGCGACCGCAGCCGATACAGGCTTTGCTATCGATAATCAGTCCGCTCATCTATGCCATCCCCTCGATGATCTTGGCAAGTTTTGCCGCCTGCTCGGACGCCGTTCCGTCAACGGCCTCGCACGTTTGGTCACGGTCGGGCACAAACGAGCGCACGACCTGTGTCGGCGACCCGGCAAGACCGCAACGCGCGGGGTCGGCGTTCACGTCGGCGGCACTGACCACGCGCACGTCCGCCTCCTCCGCCGCGCGGATACCGGCAATACTCGGCATGCGCAACTGGCCAATCTCCTTGGCAGTCGTCATCGCGCACGGCATCTCAAGGTACACCGTCTCCTCGCCGGCATCGCATCCGTGAACGAGCGCCAGCGAGCCACAGGTCGTAAAGCCCGCGCTCCGCACGCAGCTCACGTCGGTCACGCAGGGAATCTCAAAGGCACCGGCAAGCTCGGGACCAATCTGGGCCGTATCGCCATCCACCGCCATCTTGCCGCAGATGAGCAGGTCGAAGTCCTCGTCGAGCGCCTCGATGCCGCACTTGAGGGCATAGGTGGTTGCCAGGGTATCGGCACCTGCAAAGGCGCGATCGGTCAGCAGCAGCGCGTCGTCGGCGCCTCGAGCGATGCAGTCGCGCAGCAGCGACTCGGTCGCGGGGATGCCCATCGACACCACCGTCACGCGCACATCCATGCCAAAGCCGATAAAGTCGTCCTTCAGCGCCAGCGCGCATTCCAAAGCGCTCGCGTCAAAGGGATTAATGACCGCCTGCTTACCATCGCGCACGATGGTATTGGTCTTGGGGTCCATCTTGACCTCGGTGCTTCCCGGCACGGCCTTGACGCACACCACCATATGGAAATCGCTCATCTTCACGCGCCCCCTTTCTGGACGAGCTCATCCAAGAGCTTCTCCGAAAACAGGTTACCGCGGCCCAGCTGCCCGGCAGGATCGAGCTGGAGCTTAAGCCGTGCCGACTCGACCATGGCCTCGTGACCGTACATCGTCTCCAAGAAGCCCGCCTTGATCTTGCCGACACCGTGTTCGGCGGAGACGGCGCCGCCCATGACCGTGACCTCGGAAGCCCACCGGGCAAAGAGTTCTCCGCCGCGGCGGTATTCCTGCGCATCGCGCGGCAGAATGTTCACATGCAGATGGTTGTTACCGATGTGCCCCCAGGCGGCAGATTCAAGCCCACTTTCGGCCAACGTGCGGCGATAAAGGGCGATGACATCGGCCAAGCGTGCATTGGGCACCGACATGTCCGAGCCCAGTTTGGTGATGGCGGGATCCGTGCGGCGACGCTCGTCGATGAGCATGTTGACGCTCTCGGGCACCGCATGGCGGAAGAACCGCTGGCATTCGCGATCGACCTCGGTGCGCGCAACCCAGGTCGCGTCGTCGCGGCCACCCGCAAGCTCCAGTACCCACCCCAAGTGATACAGCTCCTCAGTCGCCTGAACTTCGTCGTCGCAGTCGAGCTCCACGTAGACACAGACCTTGGCCTCTTTGTCGAGCGCCGGCAGCGAGGCAAACGCCGTCGACTGCTCGCGCTGGCGACGTAGAATATCCAGGGCGCCAGCGTCGAAGTACTCGATGGCAGCCGCATGGGACAGGACGGGACGCACGGAATCGGTGAAGGACACGGCCTTGTCTTCGCTGTCAAAGAAACAGCTCACGCCCCAAACGACCGCAGGCGCCGCCTGCAGGGCAATCTCGAGCTCGGTGATGACGCCGATTGTGCCACACGCACCGATAAACAATTCGATGGCATCCATATCGTCAGCAACGAAATAGCCCGAAGCATTTTTGGTCTTGGGCATGGTGTAGTCGGGAAGGTCAAGCTCGAGTGCACGGCCCACTGCCGTCACGAGCGACAGGTGGCGGCCCTGGGCAAAAGCCTCGCCGCGCTGAAGCTCAAGCAAATCGCCATCAGCCAGCGCGACGTGGAGCCCCGTGATATGCGGGCGCATGGGGCCGTAGGCGTAGCTGCGGGCACCGGAGGCGTTACATGCCGCCATGCCGCCCAGACAGGCAGACGCCTCGGTGGGATCGGTGGGAAAGAACTGCTCGGGGGCCTCTTGAAACTCATCGTAGGCCTTAAGCGATGCCTGGTCCCAACCAGCGGTCGGCAGCACCTTCTTGCTCAGCTGCTTGCGCAGCTCCGAGAGCACAACGCCCGGCTCCACGCGCAGCAAAAATTGGCCTTGTTCATCGCGGCGAAGGCCCAAGTAGCGATTCATACGGGAAGTATTGAGGATATGCCCGCCGTGGGGCACGGCACCGGCGGCAAGGCCGGTTCGGGCGCCCTGAACCGTTACCGGGACACGCTCGGCATGGAGCTTTTCCAAAATGGCACGGACCTCGTCTTCCGTTGTCGGAAACGAGATGCTCGATGCTTCGCCCGATGCGCGAGATTCATCGCGGCCATACTCTTCGAACTCGTCGGTGAAGGGTTTGATGGTTACAGACACGCGAACTCCCCCTTTAGCTAACTACAGTGTTTGCAGGGAGATGTTACCGCATCGTTTCGTCGACGTGTTCGAGACCGTCTCCATAATTGGCGATTTTTACGTTCGTGCAATTCGGCGAGCGGCTGGATTTCCTCGGCAGACGATGCTTTTAACACATATGGCCCCGCCGTCACTGACCGCGCGATTGCCGCTCGAAAAAAGTTGGAGTATTTTTTGCCGCCTTTTACCTGCGGAGACGCCAATCCGTCAAGCATTTGGTCAGCAATTGGTCAAGTAACGGCTGATACGGTCGGCATCGACAGCCAAAACCGACAGAAGTTTTGGCCCCAGAAGCAGGGAGGTTCCCATGGCATATTACTGGCCCCAGTACGGCATCGCCATCGAAGTCGACGACGATCCCCATCTCCTGCCTTTCGACGAAGAGGCATTCCCCGATACGACGGTCTACCACGTTACCACCGATGTGATCTGCGACCCCGAGTCGTTCTCGGCGCTCGCCCACCGCATCGCGCATATCCACGACATCGAGCTCCCTCCCGACTTCGACGAGCTTGTCTACTCACGCCGCCTGATGCTTCACATGCTCTTTGGAGCGAACCCGTCCACCTTTGCGCGCATCTATACCGCCAAGGATGCCGCATGAGCGCGAAGAAGCCACCCCACTTTGCAGGCCTGGGTCGTCGCAAGAAGCTCATCGTTGCCTGTTTGGCCATCGTCTGCGCCCTTGTCGCCGTAGGACTATACGCTTGGCAGTCGCAGCCCGTACCCGAGGCGGGCGCTTCGGTTACGACGGCCGAGGGCAAAACGCGTCAGGAAATCCAAGATGAGCTCGACGCCATAGTCCGCGACAACATGATGACGATTTCGGTCGCACCGGTCGCTCAGCTGCAGGAGGACGGCAAGCTGCGCGTCAACGTGCAAAACGTCCAAGACAATAAATTTCCCCAGCGATTCCGCGTCATCCAAAACGACGAGACCATGTACGAATCCGGTGTGGTCGAGACCGGCAAGACAATCGAAACGTGCCCCGCCGGCGACATCAAAGAAGGCGAGGCGTACATCGAGATCCAGGCACTCGATGCCAAGACCCTCGACAGCCACGGCAATCCGACACGTGTCAAGGTGCGGGTTGAGCAAGCCGAGAACTAGCTTTTCCGGCCGACGCGGCACCGCACGCAATTCACCAGCATTCGTCCAATCATCGCGGGGACGGCCCGCGGCGAATAGAAAGGAACGACCATGGACATCACCAGGAACATGAACGGAGCCAGAGCGCTCGTCGTGGGCGCGGGGCTCGCGCTCGCGCTCGCAATGGGCGCCGCCCCGACGCCAGCTATGGCGGCCGGGCGCGTTGGAACCACGAAAGTAATGGTCAGGACCGAGATCGACAACGTTGAGTTCAAAGTTCCGACGGTTATTCCCTTCGTCGCCAAGGCCGACGGCACGCTTCAGGGCCCCTCAGAAGACGCGACCACCATCGACAATCATTCGGCCTACGGCATCCATGTCACCAACATGAAGATCGACGCCATGAACACCTGGACCATTGCTGCCGACGCCAAGGCCGGAACCGCGCAGAACTCCATCGACTTTAAGGTCGGCCCCGACGGCGCGCTCCAGAACGCCAGCGCCGCAATGCAGGGAACGGGCCTCGATCTTTCCAAGAATGCAGCCTTCGACATGGGCTACCAGGGCATTGCCGGTGGCACGGACAAAATTAAGCTCAAGACAAGCGGAAACGTCGCCCGCGTCACGCGCGACATCTTCCGCGTAACCGGCGAAGGCGATCAGGTTGCAACGATCACCTGGACGGTCGAGCCCGGTGCGCACACGGCATAAGGCCGTCGCCCTGGCCGCCGCCGTCAGCATCCTAGCGTTTGGGCCAGCCATGGCCTTTGCCCAGCAAGAACAGGCGCAGGCCGCCACGCAAGTGACGGTCGACCTCTCGGAGCTCGACCGCAGCGACCGCGAGGAACCGTTGGCGCAGACAGGCGACAAACGATGGCTCTTGGCAGCAGGCGCCGCAGCAGCAGGCGCGGGAACCGCCGGCCTCGGTCTGCACATCAAACACAGCCAGAAACAAAACATGAACAGGCCGCACTAAATTAGCTAAGGAGACCCCATGGCATCGAAGAACCTTTTGCCCGTCGTCGCACTCTGCGGCGCGCTCGCAACCGGAACGCCTGTCGCCGCTTGGGCGACTCCTGTCATGGCAGACTCCTTACCAGCGGCCCTAAGCTCCGCACCAAATCCGTCGAGCGCCATTGCGTGCAAGCGTTTTTCGATCGCACAGGCCGCAATCTCAACCTCGGGATGCCTTCGTCGTAATACGGACGGCTCGATAGTCGTGGATATCAATCGTTCGAACAAGGCAAACGGCTCCCAGGCGGGGTGCGCCGTCTGCACGTGGCGCTCGGTTGTGCTCGATGCAGATGGCGATCCATGCAATTTAGAGCTGCGCATCGACATCGCTTCGGTCGATGACTCGGCGAACGGAGCGAAGGTCGCCTTCGACGGTACGTTTTTTGAGAAAGGAGGCGGTATATGTCTGGGCTGCGCCGCCGCGAATGCAGACGACACGCAGCCCACCCTCTCATTCACGGCATCGTTGCGGCTGACCAAAGCCGGTACCGATGCCATCGCGGCGGGAGAAGCGTCCCTGCTGTTCTACGCCGTCAGTACCAAAGACACAGACGCTCATTTCGAGAAGCCATCCGGATCACTCAGCCTTACACGAGGGATAGAGGCAGGCCCTATTGAAATCGATGCCCGCGCGCAAAGCAGGCAACGCATTCTTGCCGACCCGGCGCTTCTCGAAATGGAGTGGAACGGATCCGGAGCCATCGGAATTCTCCCCTCCGCGTTTGACGCCAAGACGCTCCCCCCAAACGACGAACCCATCAACGCAACCATACAAGAAGAGAGCGCGGACAAAGAAGCAGGTGCGGGCGACACGCCGTCGCCGACAAACAGCGTCCCAGCTTCTTTCGAAGCGCCGAATGAGCCCGCTGCCGATCCAAACGATCCCGAGTTCGCGGACAGTCTGGGGCTTGCTGATCCTCAAGAGATCGATGAAGGTAACTGTTGCGTGCTTGCCGCACTCGACCACACAGAGGTCATCGACGCTGCGAACATCGAAGTTGCCGCCGCCAATCAGCCCGTCCGCAAGTCGGCTATCATCGCATTTCCCGAATCCATCGAAGTCGTCTTTTTGCCATCGGGCGAGGTCGTGGCCCCAACACTGCTCACCTTGTTGGGCGCCAAGAATACTCGAAACGAAATTAAAAAGGTCACGGTTGTCGACCCTGCAACCACCGCCAAGCTGCGTCTATATGCCGTTGCTCCAGATGGAGGCAAGACCTTGGAATTCGATGGCGACACACTCCTAGCCTGGCGGCGTCTGGACATTATGCAAGACGTCTCGTATCAGATCGAACTCGAAGGGTTTGATCGTGCCCGCGATGCCAATATCATCGCCGCGGCTATTGAATTCCCGCAGCGGCTTATGACACTGCGCTTTGAATACTATCCCTATGTCCCGACAACCACCTGAGGCTTAAATGCTGCGCATCATTCCTAACACCACTTATATAACGTATTAGATGAGTCGCGATGTGCCTCGCATTTCGTTCTGCTACGATTGCCACGTTGGCATCAATACAGGAGGGCTCATGCCGGGCTTGGGAACAATCATCAACGTTGTGCTTTTAGTTGCGGGCGGTCTTTTGGGATTAGCGGGCGGCCGCTTCATTACACCGCGCATCCAAGACACGCTCATGAAAGCATCGGGGCTGTGCGTCCTGTTTATCGGCCTGGGCGGCACCATGCAAAAGACGCTCATCATCGATGGAAAGGCGCTAGCGACCACCGGTACCACCATGCTCATCGTCTCATTTGCGCTCGGTTCGCTCATCGGCGAGGCCGTCAACTTGGAGTCCGCCATTGAAAACCTTGGCGAATGGCTCAAGCGCAAGACTGGCAGTGAGGGCGATAACGAGTTCACCAACGCTTTTGTCTCGACTTCACTCACCGTGTGTATCGGCGCCATGGCAATTGTGGGATCGATCCAGGACGGCCTGCTCGGCGACTGGTCAACGCTTGCCCTCAAGGGCGCACTGGACTGCATCATCGTCTGCACCATGACGGCGTCGCTTGGCCGCGGCTGCATTTTCTCCGCCCTGCCCGTCGCCGTGTTCCAGGGGACGATCACGCTGTTTGCCGGCGCACTCTCCCCCATCATGACTACGGCAGCCCTCGACAGCCTTTCGCTCGTAGGCTCCATGCTCATCTTCTGCGTCGGCGTCAACCTCATCCGTCCTCAGACCTTCCGCACGGCCAATATGCTCCCCTCCGTCGTCATCGCCGTCATCTACGCCCTCCTGTTCTAAATCTATCTACGCAGCAGTATCTCGAACACCTGTTTGATGCTGTGCTATGATATGAGGTCACCGAAGCTGCGTTAGGAGAGGAGAAGCGGTGGCCGACCAGGACATCAAGATGCTCATCGAGCGCATTATGGCCGAGGCCCGGACCCATCAGTCCGCCCGCTTCTCAAACGAAATCTACGCAGACGAGCCGATTCTCAAAACCGGCCGACAGATGCAGAATTTCCTCCCCGACCAATACCGCAAGATGCGCGAGATATCGCGCTGGCAGGATGACCCCAAGGGCGGCGCGGGCCGCTGGCTATCGGAGGCCGAGCTTTTCTACCGCCAAGGCTTGCTGATGGCCGACTTTGAGGACGACTGTCCCTACAACGGCACCTTTAAGTCGTACTTTCCCACCTACAATGCCATGAGCGACCGGCAGTTGCGCGGCTACTTTACCTGGCGTGCCCAAGTGCGCCGCGGAACCGTCGAGGAAACGTCTACATCCTTTGCCTTTCTGTATCTCTATGAGCTGATTTGCGGCATTGGCATAGATGATCCGCTCGAAGGTTTTAACAAGATCAAGGCCTTTTGGGATGTCTATCGCGCCTTCGAGCCCGGCATCGACCGGTTTGCGCGCGTGTGGCTGCAGGATTACGCCGTTTTCCACGGACTCGACCCCAAGCTACTTCGCGACTCTAAAACCGTCATGTTCGATAACGCCCTTATCGAGCTACGCCGCGCAGCGCGAGACCTTGTACCAGCACCGGCACCGTCCGGCCAGACCCCTAAGCGTCGCAAAACCTCCGAGCCCACGCTCCCCCTTCCGCCCGATGAGGTGCGCGAGGAGCGACTCATGGCCGCCATCAACGCCCTCTCCACGTACAACCTAAGTAACTCGCGGCTCGACCGCAGCCACCACCGCGATCTGCGCCACGTGGCGTGCGCCGTGTATGTCCGTATGGCGCGCTACTATGACACGCACCGAAAGACCGGTATCGTGGCGAGCTTGTTTGGGGAGGAGACGGCCATGCCCTATACCATGTTTGCCTCGGCTGTGTTCTTTGCGCCTAATCGCCACGAGGACTGCGAATACCGTCTGGACCCCATCCATATTTACCGTTGTCAAAACGGCTTTTGGGAATGCATGCGAATTCACGGCAGCAGGCAAAAGAGCAGCAAGCTTGGTGAAATGATGCGCGCCTGTGACCAACGCCTGCGCCTGGCCCTAGACCCCACCCACCCCCTGAAGGAGGAGAAAGTCCCCAAATATCTGGCCAAGATCATCGATGACGAGATCGTGGCATGGCTTTCATGGGATGCCACGCACCAGCCCGTCAAGATCGATATCGACCTGAGCCAGCTGGGGCATATCCGGAGTGCCGCCGCACAAACGCGTGAGGCGCTTTTGATCGATGAAGAGCGTGAGGACGATGTGCCTATGGAAGTCGAGGCGACGCTTATCGAGCAACCGAACACTGAGTCTGCGCCCGGCATGACCGTCGGACCTGGCGAGATGGCCACACGGCAAGACGAACCCGACGAGCCGACTGTCTCCACCGAAGAGTTTGGCGTCGTGGCACCGCTCCTCGCGTCTGTGCCCGCGCCCGTAACGCCCGCGTCTGCCGAAGCTGCGAACAAACTCGCGCCTGCCGCAGATGCCTTCCTTCGCGCGCTCCTCGAGCAGAACACGGCGCAGGCCACATTGGCGGTGGAAAGGTCGGGGCAAAGTGAGGACATGCTCGTCGATGACATCAACGAGGCGCTCTTTGACCTGGTGGGTGACACCGTAATTGAATTTGGCGCGGCAGGACCGCACATTATCGAGGACTACAAAGCAGACGTGAGAGGATACCTAGACCATGAGTGATACCGCATCCGCAGCACCCCGCGTGCCCAAGCGCGTCGCCGCCGTCATTCTCAACTCGCTCAAGGGCGGCGTGGTCCCGCGCATCGGCCTTCCCTACATCACCGTAGGGCGCGAGGTCGAGATCCGCGCCCTGCTCACCGACCTGAGTCTCATCGCCGACGGCGGTGCGAGCTTCCGCTTTCTGGTCGGTCGCTACGGAGCCGGCAAGAGCTTTTTGCTCCAGACCATCCGCACGCACGCCATGGGCGAGGGCTTCGTCGTGGCCGATGCCGACCTATCCCCCGAGCGCCGCCTGCAGGGCGGCCAGGGACAGGGCCTTGCCACCTACCGTGAGCTCATCCGCAACATATCGACTAAAACGCGCCCCGAGGGCGGTGCGCTCAACCTTATCCTGGATCGCTGGGTCGCCTCGTGTGCCGATGCCGACGAGTCTGCCGTCAATGCCCAACTGGCCCCGCTCGAGGAAATGGTCCACGGCTTCGACTTCGCCCGCATACTCCGCCGCTACCGCGCGGCAGTATCCGAGAGCGACGAAGAAGCTATGAGCCGCGTGACCAAATGGATTCGCGGCGAGTACCGCACCAAGAGTGAGGCACGCGCCGAGCTGGGCTCCTCGACCATTATCAGCGATGACGACTGGTACGACTACGTTAAGCTCATTGCGCGCTTTTTGGTCTGCAGCGGCTACAAGGGCATGCTGGTGCTCATCGACGAACTCGTGAATCTGTACAAGATTCCCAACGCGATCACGCGCCAATACAACTACGAGAAGATTCTGACCATGTACAACGACACGCTCCAGGGCAAGGCGCAGTACCTGGGCGTGATCATGGGCGGCACGCCAACCTCCATCGAAGACCGCCGCCGCGGCGTGTTCTCCTACGAGGCTCTGCGCAGCCGACTCGCTCAAGGCCGCTTTGCACGCGAGGACCTTAAGGACATGCTCGCGCCCATCATCCGTCTGCAGCCACTCACCTATGAGGAGCTGCTGGTGCTCATCGAAAAACTCATGCAGATCCATGCTGGCTACTTTGGCTGGACGCCCACGCTTACCGAAAACGACTTGGTGGACTTTCTCAAGATCGAGTTCGGTCGCGTGGGAGCCGATACGCACTTAACGCCGCGTGAGGTCATCCGTGACTTTATCGAGCTGCTCGATATCCTGTGTCAGAACCCCGATGCAAATGTGGCGGAGCTGCTGCAAAGCGTCGGCGGCGACGCGTTGGCACCGGCAGCCGCAACAGGTGACACCGGCACCGCAGGCGGCGACCGTAACTTCGCCGAATTCACCATCTAACCTGCCAAAAAGGGACAGGTTTATTTTGGCAGGTTTTATCTGGGCAAACGCTGAGACAGCAATGCAGCAAACCATTGCCAGCCGCGTTGAGAGGTTCGTATTTGAGGGGAGGCCCCGTGAACGCCTTTGACCGATATGCTCCGTTTATCCAAGACTTCATCTACTCCCACGATTGGGAGAGCCTACGCTCTATCCAGGTTGCAGCAGCTGATGCCATCTTTAACACGCAAGATAATGTGCTCCTGACGGCATCCACGGCTTCCGGCAAAACCGAGGCAGCCTTCTTTCCCATCCTGACCGAGTTTTGGGAGAACCCGCCCGCGAGCGTGGGTGCCCTCTACATCGCCCCCCTCAAAGCGCTCATCAACGACCAATTCGTCCGCCTCAACGACCTCTGCGAAGAAGCCGATATCCCCGTCTGGCACTGGCATGGCGATGTCTCACAATCACACAAGGCCAAGCTCATCAAAAAACCGAGCGGCATCTTGCAGATTACACCCGAGTCACTCGAAGCGCTCCTGATCCATAAGCATATGGCGATCCCGCGCATGTTTTGCGACCTGCGCTATGTGGTCATCGATGAGGTCCACTCGCTCATGCGCGGCGACCGTGGCGGGCAGACGCTCTGCCTTATCGAGCGACTCTCGCGCATGGCCGGCGTGCAGCCTCGCCGCATTGGCCTTTCGGCCACCATCGGCGACCCCGAGCGCACGGGTACCTTCCTCTCACAGGGAACGGGGCGCGACTGCGTTATCCCCCGCTTTGAAGAACCGCGCCACGTGTGGCGCATCTCCATGGAGCACTTCTACAACTCGGGTCCCCAGGCACAGCAGCGGGGATTCATGGGCACAGGCCCTCAAGAGGCCGAAGTGCTTGCGTGCGAGCGCATCGAGGCAGCGGCGTCCGCGGCACTGCCCGCCGGCGCCCAAGACATGCGTCACAGCGGACAGCTCACACAAGAGGAGCGCCGTCAACGTCGCGAGCGGGCACGTGGCAAGGCCGCTCCCAAGGACCGCCAAGCTTCCTCGGCCCCCGAGGGCGAAGTCGACATCCCCCAAGCACCCGAACAGGCATTACTCAACCCCACCGACACGGCACCAGACAACGCCGACCCCGGCATGGGCTATATCTTCGAACACACCCGCGGGCGCAAGTGCCTGGTCTTTGCCAACTCGCGCGAGGAGGCAGAGGCCGTATGCTCCATGCTGCGTAGCTACTGCGAGAGCCGGCACGAGCCCGACCGCTTCCTCATCCACCACGGTAATCTTTCGGCATCGCTGCGCGAGACGGCAGAAGAGCTCATGCGCGATGAGGAGCAGGCACAGACAACCGTCACCACCTCTACGCTGGAGCTCGGTATCGATATCGGCCGCTTGGAGCGTGCCTTCCAGATCGACGCGCCGTTTACCGTCAGCTCCTTTTTGCAGCGAATGGGCCGCACGGGACGCCGCGATCTTCCGCCCGAGATGTGGTTTGTCATGCGCGAGGAAGAGCCCGAGCCGCGCACGATGATGCCCGAGACCATTCCGTGGAAGCTCTTGCAGGGCATCGCGCTCGTACAACTCTATCGCGAGGAAAAGTGGGTCGAGCCGCCCGAGCTCGATCGACTCCCCTACAGCCTGCTCTACCACCAGACTATGTCGACGCTTGCCAGCACCGGAGAGCTCACGCCGGCAGAGCTTGCCCAACGCGTGCTCACACTCAGCTATTTCCATCGCATCTCGGCCGATGACTATCGCATACTGCTGCGTCACCTCATTAAGATCGACCATATCCAGGTCACCGAGGGCGGTGGGCTCATTGTGGGTCTCGCGGGCGAGCGCATCATTAACAACTTTAAGTTCTACGCCGTATTCCAGGAAAACGAGGAGTTCACTGTTCGCAGCGAGTCGGCCGAGTTGGGCACAATCGTCAATCCCCCACCGCCCGGCGAGCGCATCGCCATCGCCGGACACTGCTGGATTGTCGAGGAAGTGGACTGGAAGCGTCATACCGTCTTTGCCACTCAGGTCAAGGGCCGTGTGCCGGCTTACTTTGGCGATTGCCCCGGCGACATCAACACGCATGTGCTCGAGCGCATGCGTAAAGCGCTCAACGAACATGCCGCGTATCCGTACCTTATGGGTAACGCGCGGGCCCGCTTGGCGCAGGCTCGCCATACGGCCGAGATTTCGGGCGCGGGAACCAAGCCGCTCATTAACCTGGGCGGCGACACCTGGGTGCTCTTCCCCTGGTTGGGAAGCTACGCCTTTTTGGCGCTCGAGCGCATGCTCAAGATTAAATGTGCCGCGGAGCTGGGCCTTCGCGGACTCGACCCTTCACGCCCGTACTTTATGCAGTTTAAGATGAAGGCCGACGAAGAGACGTTCTTTGAGGTGCTCGCCGCCGAGGCCGAGAAGGACTTCGATCCCATCGAGCTCGTCTATCCCGGCGAGGTGCCTTATTTTGATCGCTACGACGAGTTTGTTCCCGAAGAGCTCGTGCGCAAGGGCTTCGCCGAAGGCGTGCTCGACATAGAGGGCATGAAGCAGCGTGTCCGCAGCTGGCGCGACCACGCCTAAGACCAGTCTTTTTGGGACGGGGAGACTTACTTGTCGTGAAGGACGGTGCCGAGGAAGTCGGTGTCGAAGGGCACGGCTTCGGCAAAGACATAGTCGCCGTCGCTGGCGATGAGCAGGTAGTTTTCCTCGCCGCCGAACTCCGCATCGCCACATGGGACCACCCAGGCGTGGGCGAATACCTCGAGTGCCGTGGCAGCGCAATCGCGCAGGAACGTCACATCGCTCCCCTCGTTTGCGCTCACGATATTGGCCACGTAGATACCCCCGGGGTTCAGGCTGCCTCGCACCAAACGCAACGCCTCAACCGTCGCCAGCTCGCGTACGGGCTCGGCACCGCCAAAGCAATCGCTCACGACCACGTCGTAGCGACGATGACCCACGCTTGTCACGCCCAGATACGAGCGAGCCTCAGCGGTAATCACCCGCAAGCGGTCGCCCACCGTGCGCTCCAGCTCGTCCAGGTAGAACCAACGGCGCGCCAGGCGCGTAATCTCGGCATCGTACTCAATGACGTCCATGCGCAAGCCCTCGTGCGACATCAGCGCAAACTTGGGATAGGCAAACCCACCGCCGCCCAGCATAAGCATACGGTCGATGCCGTGATCATAAGCGTCGCGCATCGCATCCTCGGACTCAAACACGTCGTCAAACGCACGATAGTACGCAAAGACGGGCTCCTCCCAACGCTCGCCAATGTAGCTTGCGCTTTGGTAGACGCCGCCTTGCACCAACACGCGAATCTCATCGCCGCACTCATCGTGCACGCGCTTCACACGCGCCAGCCCATTACGGGTTCGTGCAACCTGCAGACAGGCAGCACGAACAGCGACAGCAGCCGCACCAAGCGCCGCGGCTCCCAGAGCAACGCCGGCAACGACGCCAGCAGAAACACTCGGCTTGTTCATCTAGAGCTCCTTTTGCAGATAAAGGCCATGGTCATAAAATCCAAGATGGCGATAGTACTCGCGTGTGCCAATCGCGCTAATCACGTTGATGCGCGCATAGCCCGCATCCCGGGCGATCTCGCATGCATGCTCTACGAGCAAACGCCCCAACCCGTGATGCTGCGCCGCCTGGCCTTGATCCCCCACGCGCGCCGCCATGCCGTACACGTGCACCTCGCGAATCATCGCCTCCTCCGGCCCCGTTGGCAGCTCGTCCGCGTGCGTGGCAGCAAACGAACGGTCGGGCAGCGACAGGCGCAAAAAGCCAGCGATCTTGCCTTCGGGAGTCACCCACTGCAAAAAGCGCTCGTGCGTCACCGGCGTCTCGTACGTCACTTCCTCGTCAAGGGTCAACTCATCCAGGTCGGCACCCGCCGTGCTAATCTCGCGATAGCGGATCTCACGCACTGTCGCACCGTCACCCCGAGCAGCCAGGCGGTTCTCAACGAGCTGACGCAGGTTGGGCTTCTTGTTGCCCACCATGATGTCGTCGGAGCTAAAGTCGCGAATCATGCGGCTGATACGGCAGAACGCCGGCGTCACCACGATGTCATCGGCCAACACATCGAGCAGCTCGTCCTCGGTATAGGGGCGCCACTCGCCGCGCTCATAGCAACCCGCAAGACGCGAGCCCTCGATGAGCGCACACGGGTAGACCTTGACCTCGTCGGGCATAAAGGCCCCTTCGGTCATAAAGCGCTCGTAGTCGCGCTTGTCCCCCTCGGGCGTGGCGCCCAGCAGGTTAAGCATAAAATGCGCGTGGATCTTAAAGCCAAACAGGCGCGCAAGCGAAAACGCCCGCTCGACCTGAGCCACCGAAATGCGGCGCTCGTTGATATCGAGCAGGTGCTGGTCGAGACTCTGGATACCCATCTGAATCTTGGTGCAGCCCAGGCGGCGAATGAGCGTGAGAGCCTGCGGCGTTACGGCATCGGGGCGCGTCTCGATAACGAGCCCCACCACACGATGCTTCGCCGTCTCGTTGATGCGCTGCTGGCGCTCGAGCTCTTCCATCGTTGCCGTTTGCCACTCGGCAACCTCGCCCCACGGCGTACCGGGGCCGTACAGACGACGCACCGCGCGGTTATAGCCGCCCACGGCAGCATCCACACACCCCTGCTCGTCGGCAACGCCGGCAGCAAGCTCGACCTCGTCTGTCGCAATGCCGGCGGCCCGATAGCGCTCACGGCGCTCTGCTACCACAGGCGGCAGGGCATCGGCGGGAGCGTCATCGAGCAGACGCCCCGCCTCGGCACGACTGATGCCCGGACGCGCCAACATGGGGTTAGCCGCCACACCAGCCACGGCATCGTCATTGAGCGCGCGGAAGAGCTCCGACATAAACCACGTCTGATACCCTTGCGGATAGTCGCTCCAGGTACCGCCGAGCACAATGAGCTCAATCTTATCGGTCGCATGCCCCATCTGCGAAAGCGCGGTCAGACGAGCGCTTACCTGCAGATACGGGTCAAAGCAATTTTGCTCCGCACGGGCGCACGCCGGCTCGGCGTGCAGATAGCTTTTGGGCATGCGCAGATCGTTGGGGCAAAATAGGCAATCGCCCGAGCATGGCCAGGGCTTGGTGATGACGGTAATGGTCGCCACGCCCGAAGCCGTGCGACGAGGCTTCATACGCAGGACCTGCAGCAGTTGACGCTCCAGATCGGCATCGACATTCCACGCAGCCCACCGAACCGGGTCCTCACGTTTAACCCGCTGGTAGAACGGCAGCAGACGGCGCTTGGCCAAATCGCGTTTGTCGGCACCCTCACGGCGCGCCTCGGCATGTATCAGTTTGACGAGCGCTTTGTCATCCACGGTCTCGCCGCGACGCAGAGCCTCGAGTATGTTCAAGATAATCTGTTCCATGCCCCCATTGTAAAGGCAAAGGCGCCGGAGCCGATCTCGGCTTCGGCGCCTTCATCAAACAGCGCGTCTATATCTTCGCCTAGGCTTTCGTCTGCCTCAATACTCCGAATCAAACGACATGTCGCCCGAACCGACCTCAAAACGATACGTGGCAGACTTGTCACCGTTATCGAATTCAAGATTCAAAATGGTCTCGCCGTCGTAGCCAAGCGGAAGGAAATCGCTCTCGAAGTCGCCGCTGCCCAAGGTGAGGCTCGCCTTAAAGCCCGTCGAGTTCGGAACCGTCATCTCCACATCGCCCGAGCCCACACTCACGTCCATCGACTTCGTGGGGGCCGGGTAAAGCTCGAACGTCACATCGCCCGAACCGACCTCGGCATTCAGGGTATCGGTCACGGTGCCCGTAAACTCAACGTCTCCCGAGTCCAGAGTCAGGTTGAGGTCATGACACGCAATGCCCGCGACCGTCAGATCACCCGATCCTACATTCGCTGTAATGCCCACCATGTTATCGGCAACTTTGCGCGGCAGTTCGACGGTAACCGTGCGGTCAATGGCGCGCTCGTCATCGCAATCGAACTGGCGAATCTTGAGCGTAGAACCCTTGATTTCGGCCAGGTTCTGGGTTGCCGCATCGAAGGCAACGGTCCCCGTTGCCACGCGACCGCTTTCAATTACGCGCACTGGCCCGCCGGAGACGTGTTTGACCTCGACCGTGCCCGACGTCACGTCCAAGTCAAGCGATGTGAACGCATCGGCATCAAAGGTTTCGCTCGAAAGCTGCTGAGGCTGAGCGGAATAGTTACCGTCATCCAAAAGATCGCCCTCGTCCACCACATCGTCCATACCAGACAGGCCGGATACAACATCGTCGAGATCCCACGGGCCATCAAAATGAATCAATGTCCGCGAAACGCCAAAGACAAGCCCAACAATGAGCACAAACGCTCCGATGCCAACACCCAGGCGTACCTTGGATTCATGCGAAAGCTTCATCATTCGTCACCCTCTTTGGCACATGGCTCAGCGGTGGTCGTGGTAGCCACGTCAGCATCAGGTTCCGCAGAAGCATCCTTCCCCTGGGCCTTGATCGCCACCGACGCCGGACCAACCTGAATATCCCCGCGCGCCCAATCGCCATCGAGCGCACGTGCCACCCAGTGATAGATGGGAATCGTAAAGAAGATCAGTGCGGCAAAGGGGCCGGCACCAAACAGGAACATCAGCAAAAAGAACAGCAGCCAGCACACGGCCCAATACGGGAACGACTGGAACGGCCCCTTCGCCGGAGTCGAGCCAACCGCGGTGCCACTCGTCGCCTGCGCCGTAGCGGCATTGGCGGCCTGTGCACTCCAGCTTGCCGCTTGCGCCGCCTTGGCCGCAGCATCACTCGCCTGTGTTGCCGCCTCGGTAGCGCGCGCCGCCGCCTCATGGGTGCGAGCACGCTCTGCCGCCTCGGCCTCGCGCTGACGGGCGCGGTCCTCGTTCTCAAACTCGATATCGTCCTCAATCTCGTCGCTCGGATTGAGCAACTCGTCCAAGCTCACGCCATAGAGTTTGGCGAGCGAGATCAGGTTCTCGGTATCGGGTGAGCTCTCCGCGCGCTCCCATTTACTGACCGCCTGGCGCGACAGCCCCAGCTTTCGCGCCAGCCCTTCTTGGCTAAAGCCTTTGCTGCGGCGAAGGTCGGCGAGCCGCTGCGCAGTTTCTACATTCATGGTTCCTCCTATGTGATGCCAGCCGTGCCGCCGGACCGTTTTTGTTCTTAAGGCGCCTTGCACAGTTAAAAATCTATCCGCCACCGCCAAAAGCATGCCACCTATTCTAGTGAGATTTTTGACAACCGGCGGTTGCGGGCACATATGAGCTGCGGAAATGTGTCTAAACAAAGCAATGACCCGCAGCTCGGTTGTCCCCGTTGCGGCGTTAACGGTAGTATGGTCGTACTGTTTATTTCGCACCGCCAACGGAGGGAGTTCCGCGCCGTGAACCGCGATTTCGCCTCATCGCTCATCCAGCTCAACAACACGTTCTATCGCGAGCACTCCGCCTCCTTCTCCGATACGCGCCAGGCCCCGTGGCCCGGCTGGGTGCGCACCATGGACATCGCGCTCGAACAGCTCGATGTCGCCACGATTGAGCATCCCGTCCGCGTCTTCGATCTCGCCTGCGGCAATATGCGATTCGAGAACTTTGCCGCCGGCGGCGCACTTGCCGCCAAGGGCGTCGACGGCGCAAACCCCTCGGCAGATGCCAGCTGCCCGTTTGAGTTTTACGGCGTCGACTCGTGCCAAGACCTGGCCATCGATGTACATGGCCACGCGCTGCGCATTCCCAACCTGCACTTCCAGGAGCTCGACGTGCTCGATGCCCTCATGAAACTCAATCCCGCCGAGGCGCCTGACGCGCTTTTCGACGCCCCGCTCGCCGACATCTCAGTCTGCTTTGGCTTTATGCACCACGTGCCGTCGTGCGAGTACCGCGTACGCGTGCTCGACGCCCTGGTGCGCCAGACGCGCCCAGGCGGCATCATCGCCATCAGCTTTTGGGAGTTTATGAACGACGAGCGCATGGCGCGCAAGGCCGTTCGAGCCGAGGCCCGCGCCGAGCTCACCCCGCCGTTTGAGGGTTACGATTCAGCGCAGTTTGAAGCCGGCGACCACCTCATTGGCTGGCAAAACGACCGCCACGCCTACCGCTATTGCCATCACTTTGACGATCAGCAGATTACCGACCTGGTGCGCGGCGTCCGCACGTTCTACAAGAGCGGCGAGGTCCCCGTACGCGAGCTTGAGCGCTTCCATGCCGACGGTCGCAGCGGAGAGCTCAACCGCTATGTAATCCTCAAACGCCTGTAGGCACCGACGACTCGCCACCGAGCCACACCGCATCTTTCGGGCAAACTATGCCCACCCTTTTTCAACCCATTGACGGAACGCGCGGCTATGCGTTCCATACTTATGACCAAGGAGCCTCATGGGGGCCGTCCACGTTCGCACGCCTAAGAACTTTGTGCTCGAGGAGCGCCTGGAGCGCTACGCCGATGCGATTGAGACGAACCCCGAGGCTTATGCCGGAGATTGGCGCGAGGCTTGCGCGCCAGCTGGCAGCAAGCCCTTCGAACACCTTCACCTGGATCTTGGCTGTGGCAAGGGAACCTATCTGGTCGAGCGCGCCCACCGCGAGCCCGACACCCTCTTTATCGGCATGGACCAGGAGCCCATCTGCATCGCCTATGCCGCGCAGAAAATCTGCGAACAGGGGCTATCCAACGCACTCGTCCTGCCCCGAGGCGCCGCATCGCTGCCACAGCTGTTTGCCGCAGGCGAGCTCGATGCCATCACCATTAACTTTCCCACGCCGCAGCCCAAGGCCAAGTACGCTAAAAAACGACTCGTCCATGTCGACCATCTGATGCTCTACCGCCCGCTCTTTTCAGCCGGCGCTACCGTCACGCTGCGCACCGATAGCAAGCCGTTGCGCGATTACGCCCTGGGACAGTTTGCCGCGGCCGGCTACGATACGCTTTGGGTAAGCGACGACGTCCGCCGCAACCATCCCGAGCATCCCGAGACCGAGTACGAGCGCCGCACGCGCGAGATGGGTGCCGTCGTCTACGGCATTTGCGCCACTCCCGACACGCTGCCCAGCGATGAACAGCTCCAAGCGGGCCGCGTGCAGGAGCAAAGTCTTGCCTGCTACCTGCCCGAAAACCTCGATGAGCTCACCTATGTACCTCTGGGCATGGAAGAGGCCGTCGAGAACTTTAGAAACCGTGCCCGCAAAGGCAAGAAGCGCCTGCCGCAAGAGTCCTAGGGGCTTCTGATGGTCGCGGCGTCGGCAAACAAGCGCAAATAGGCGTCAGCGAACGGCCCTCACACCTAAGTGAGTAGACTTTTTTGCAATAACCAAGCACAACCCGCATAGCAAATAATAAAACCGCAGGTAGAGCCCTTGCACAAAAGCCACGTGCTCGCGATATCGCAAAAAGTCTACTCACTTAGCCAGCGACTACACTAAACGGCTGGGCAGAACGCCCATTTCCTGCATTTTCTTGCCTGCGAACGCATCGATGCGACGCTACGCCATAATAGTTGGCGGACAATCGCGAGAGAAAGCAAACACATGGCACAGACCACGACAGATACCGCCGCCAGCACCGTCTCCGGCGCCGGCGCTGCCAGCTCATTTTCGGGCGGCACGGGAACCGAGGCAGAGTTCGGTTCGCTCGGTGCGCTCTCCCCCACCTGGTGGGAGCCCGAGGACGGCAGTGAGCCCGAACCGTGGCTCACGCCCGACCAGGCCTTCGAACGCTTCTTTGAATGGACGAGCGACCGCGGCATTGAGCTATGGGATCACCAAGAAGAGGCCCTCATGGACCTGGCAGCCGGCAATCACGTCATTTTGGGCACACCGACCGGATCGGGTAAATCGCTCGTCGCGCTGGGCATGCTCTTTATGGGCATGGCGCAGGGCAAGCGCTGCTATTACACGGCCCCCATCAAGGCCCTGGTCAGCGAAAAGTTCTTCGACCTGGTGCAGGTCCTCGGCCGCGATAACGTCGGTATGATCACCGGCGATACGCATATCAACACCAAGGCGCCCGTCATCTGCTGCACGGCCGAAATCCTTGCCAACGATGCGCTGCGCGAGGGCGAGGACGCCGATGTGGGCTGCGTGGCCATGGACGAGTTCCATTACTTTGCCGACCCCGACCGCGGCTGGGCCTGGCAGGTGCCGCTGCTCACCCTGCCCCACACGCAGTTTATGCTCATGAGCGCCACGCTCGGCGATGTCACCGCGATCGCCGCCTCGCTCGAGGAACACACCGGCGCTACCTGCGACTTGGTCGTCGATGCCCCGCGCCCCGTGCCGCTGAGCTACGACTACGTGACGACCTCGCTCGAAGGCACAGTCGAGCTCGCCATGCGCCGCGGCGAGGCCCCGCTCTATATCGTGCACTTTAGCCAGGACGCCGCCCTTGCGACGGCACAGTCGCTCGCCAATTTTGGCATCGCCAGCAAAGAGCAACGCGAGGCCATCAAAGAAGCGGCAAAGGGAACGAGCTTCTCGACGGCCTTTGGCAAGATTCTCAAGCGCCTGCTTGGATGCGGCGTCGGCGTGCACCATGCTGGCATGTTGCCGCGCTATCGCCTGCTGGTCGAGCGCTTGGCGCAGCAGGGTCTGCTGCCCGTCATCTGCGGTACCGATACACTCGGCGTCGGCATCAACGTACCCATCCACACCGTGGTGCTCACCGCGCTCACCAAGTTCGACGGCTACAAGATGCGTCGTCTGCGCGCCCGCGAGTTCCATCAGATTGCCGGTCGCGCCGGCCGCTCGGGCTTCGATACCGAGGGCATGGTGATTGCCGAGGCACCCGAGCACGAGATCGAGAATGCCAAGCTTATGGCCAAGGCGGGCGACGACCCCAAAAAACTCCGTAAGATTAAAAAGAAAAAGGCCCCCGAGGGCTTTGTCACCTGGAACAAGCAGACCTTCGAGCGTCTGATCGAGACGCAACCCGAGACGCTCAAGCCGCGCCTGCGCATCACGCACTCCATGGTGATCAGCGTGGTCGAGCAGGGCGGCGATGCCCGAGCCCGCGTACACGACCTCATCGAGACGAGCCTGCAGACTCCCGAGGAAAAGGCTAAGCTCGAGGTTCGCGCCGACGAGATCTTCGCCACGCTCATCGATTCCGGCGTCGTCGTTCGCACCGAGGTGCCGCCCGCGCCCGACGCCCCGACTGATGCCGCACCAGACATCGACTATGCGCTGACGGTCGATCTGCCCGAGGACTTCGCACTCGATCAGCCGCTCTCGCCGTTCTTGCTTGCTGCGCTGGAGCTGCTCGATCCCGAGAGCGAGACCTATACCATGGACCTGATCTCAATGGTCGAGGCAACGCTCGAGGATCCCAAACAGGTGCTGCGCGCACAGGAGCGAGCCGCACGCGATCGCGCTATGGCCGAGATGAAGGCCGACGGCATCGAGTATGAGGAGCGCTTGGAGCGCATTCAGGACGTCACGTACGAAAAGCCGCTCGAGGATTTGCTCGATGCCGCTTTTGACAAGTACTGCCAGGAAGTACCGTGGGCAAACGACTACCAGCTCTCTCCCAAGAGCGTCCTGCGCGATATGCTGGAGAGCGCGAGCGATTTTAAGGGCTACATTCAAAAGCTCGGCATCGCCCGCTCCGAGGGCATTTTACTGCGCTACCTGGCAGAGGCCTACCGTTCACTCGACCGTACCGTGCCCATCGAGAAGCGCGACGAGCGCCTGCGCGACATTATCTCGTGGCTGGGCTTTGTGGTGCGCTCGGTGGACTCGAGCCTGGTGGACGAGTGGGAGAACGCCGGCAACCCGGCAGCCCTCGATGCTGCGCCGCCGCAGGGCATCGACGAGGTCGTGGCGGACCGTCGCGGCTGCACGCTGTTGGTGCGCAACGCGCTCTTCCGTCGCGTGACCCTTGCCGCCCGCGAGCACGTTCGCGACCTGGGCGAACTCGACGACGACTGGGGCATGAGCGAGATCCGCTGGCAAAAAGCACTCGACGCTTACCACGAGCAGCACGAGGAAATCCTCACCGACGGAGATGCTCGCAGCGCCGCGATGTTTTCCATCGACGAGTCCGACGAGAAGACCGCGCACGTATGGCACGTGCACCAGATCTTTGCCGACGAGGATGGCGACCACGACTTTGGCATTATGGGCGATGTCGATCTGGACGCCACACAAGACGGTGGCGAGGTCATTTTCAAAAACTACCGCGTGGGCTTTATCGAGAA
>NZ_QSSH01000009.1:0-15561 GCF_003438495.1 Collinsella sp. TF05-9AC | reverse complement strand
TTATCGAGAACTTGCTCGAGGACTAGCCGAACATACTGGAACGAAACGAAGCGGGGCCGCTGGCAACATCGCTAGCGGCCCCGCTTTTGCACTATACGTTATGCCTTACTCGGCATCCTCGACCTCATACGAATCCGCCTCGGCCGGCTCATCGTTTGTCTCTGACGCAGCCCCACGCGCCTCGTCAAACGCCGCCTTCATGGTCTTGTTGCCCCACGTGAGCTTGCGAATGGTAAGATCGTCGGCCTTCTTGTTGGCTAGGCGCAGATTGTTCTCGGAGGACAGCAACGCCTCCTTGGTTTTCTGCAGATGGCTAATCGTCTTGTCGATCTCATCGATTGCCGTTTGGAACTTGCGGCTCGCGATCTCGTAGTTGCGGCCGAAATCGTTCTTGAACTTCTCCATCTTGGCTTCGAAGTTCGTGACGTCGATATTCTGCTGTTTGTACTCCGCCAGCTCCTGCTTATAGCGCAACGAACCCATGGCAGCGTTGCGAAGGAGCGTGATCATGGGAATGAAAAACTGCGGACGGATCACGTACATCTTCTCGTAGCGATAGCTCACGTCGACTATCCCTGCGTTATAGAGCTCGCTCTCGGGCTCGAGCAGCGTGCAGAGCACCGCGTACTCACAGCCTTTCTGGCGACGATCGTGATCGAGTTTCTTAAAGAAGTCCTCGTTTTTATGCTTGGTCGCGGTCTCGTCGTTCTCGTTTTTCATCTCGAACATAATCGAAATGACCTCGTTACCGCTCGCGTCGCGCTCGCGGAAGATAAAGTCGCCCTTGGTACCCTCGGACGCATCGTTATCTTTCTCGAAGTACGCGTTGGGAAACGCCGTCATGCGCAGACGGTTGAACTCGGTCTCGCAGTGCTGCTCGAGCGACTCGCCCACCATCTTGGTGGACAGACGGACCTTCATGTCCTTAAGGCGCTCAATCTCTTCATCCTTGTAGCGAATCAGGTCATCGCTCGCGCGCTTGGCCTGCGCAAGCTCCAGCTCGTGTGCCGCCTTGGCTTGCTCCTCGCGAGAATCGCGCACCGCCAGCTCGCTCGTCAGCTTGGCACGTGCCTCATCGCGCTCTCGCTCCGCCGCGGCGACCGCCTCTGACAGGTTCATTTTTGCCATCAGTTCCTGCTCGCGCAACTGGGCACGCAGCCCCTCGGCCTCTTGCTCGGACTGAGCCTTTGCGGCGGAAAACTTCTCTTGCACCTTCGCGCGATAGTCAGTAAGCGCGCGCTCGGCCTCGCTGCGAGCGGCATCGAGCTCACGCTGCGACTCGGCCGCGGCTGCGGCGAGCGCCATCTCCTGGGCCTTGTCCGCCGCGGAGAGCTTTGCCTGCAATTCGGCAATCTGCGCATCGCGTGCGGCCAAATCGTTTTGAGCGGCATTGCGCGCCGCCGACTCGACAAGCTTGGCTTCGTCATCCTTGCGCCCCAGCTGCGCACGCAAATTGTCGATCTCGCGCTGAAGCTCGGCATTCTCCTTTTGAGCGTCGGCACGGGCCTCAACCGCCGCGCGCTGGCTTGCACTCTCGCGCTCTGCGGCAGCGCCCTCGAGCTTAGCGCGCAGCTCGGCAAGCTCAGCATCGCGCTTGGCAACCTCTTGCGCCAGTTTCTGATCCGCAGTGTTCTTCTGCTCGACAAGCTGGGCATTGCGCTGAGACTCTGCCTGTTGCAAGGCAGCCGTCGAACGCGAGCGCTCAAGCTCCAGCGCCTGCTCGCCCTCGCGTTGGACTGCCTTCACACGCTCATCCAGGTCGCGCGAAAACTCGGCATCGCGCACCTGCTTGACGATATCCGCATAGCCGGATGCATCGACCTTAAAAACTTCGCCGCAATGCGGGCACTTGATCTCGTTCATAGCAGCTCCTCGATGGACGCAAATTTCAACCTTCTACACTCTACCGCGCCACGCGGACAAAAAAGGCGCCGCAGCCATAATGGCAACGGCGCCAGATCCACCGCGAGGGTGCCTATCCCCTTTGTGGTGGCTTGGGTCCTTACAGGTCGCGGTAGTCGATCAGGCGAAGATCGGATTGAGACTCAAGCCAAGCGCGAAGCTCGGGGTCGATCAGCGCATCGACTTCCTTGGTGCGATCGGTCGTAAGCGAGCTGTTCTCCAAGATAAAACGATCGAGATAGCCCGGATGGCACACAAAGACGACCGTCTCGCCGTCTGCCATCTCGCGAACCGTCCGCATAATCGAGTCCTTGGGTTCGTAGCCCGGCTCCATCGAGTGCATCACCATGCGCAGGTCGGTGGCACCGCATCGCACAACCGCCGTGGGGTCGAAGCTTGCCTTTTGCTCCTTAAGGCCCAGCTCCTGGGCAACCGCCGAGATCGCTCGGTTAAGGTTTTTGCTCATGACGGCATGGGCCTCAAAGTAATCGGGTTCGCGGCCCACAATCTCTACAAAGCGGTCATGCTGCGCGCGGATCTCGATGCAGGCCTCATCAAAGTCGATCAGTTCTTCGCCGCGCTTAAAATGCTCGCGGAAGGTACGGCTGCTATGGAACTCACCGCTCTCGTTGAGCATACTCGGAATGAGCTCCGGGTCGGCACACGGCTTGCCCAGACACACGTTGGTATGCTGGCCCACCGCAATATCGACATCTGCGACGAGCGACCACCCACGCTCGGCCTCGGGCATATTAGGCATGAGGCCCGCCGAGCGCACCAAGCCCTCGTTGACGCTTCGGGCAATCCCCAGGTCAACGGCATACGAATACCCGACATCATCGGCGCGAATAAGCAGTTGCTTCATAACGACTCCAATCTATGGAAAGGGGCACTTGGAGCATAGCCAAGTGCCCCGATATTTTTCCTAGCCAAACAGTCACTTTAAGCCTTAGCGGCAGCAACATCTTCCTCGAGCTGATCCTTGCTAAAGCCAAAGAGGTAGGCGATGACAGCGGCGGCAACAAATGCAGCGCCCGATGCAACGCAACCCCAGACGAGATTAGCCGTTCCGCCGGCAACAAAGCCGGTGACGCCCAGAATATTGGTCGCGCCCAGAACATACGTTGTCACATTGGTGAGGGCTGCGATCAAACCGCCGATAGCACCGCCGGCAACCATGGCGCCCAGGCAGCGAGTGTACTTAAAGCCACAGCCATACAGTGCGGGCTCCGTCACGCCGCCCACGATACCGGAGAGCGAGAAGCCGAGCATGGCGCCCTTCTCGTCGGTCTCCTTAAGGCGCAGGAAGGCACCGAAGGCCATGCCCCACGTAGCGAACTGAGAGATACCGGCCGCGACCATAACGCAGGAGTCGGAGCCCAGGGTGAGCAGCTGCACAATACCAAGGGCAAGCAGGACCTGGTGCATACCGGTCATAACCAGGAACTCCCAAAGTGCGGCAATGACGACGAGGGAGAGGATGGTGACGATGCCGCCGGCGTTACCGAGACCGAACATAAAGTTGCCGACCGTGCTGCCCAGGACGGAGCCGATCGGAGCCAGCACGCATAGCGAAACGGGAATCATGACGGCCATGGTGCCCACGGGTACAAACACCGTAGAGAGCATGTCGGGAATGATCTTCTTCATGAACTTCTCGACAACCATGAGCACCGGCATGGATAGCACCATGGGAAGCACAGTCGCAGAGTAGTTGTTCAGCTGAGCAGGCAACACACCATAAACCATCGTGGTCGTTACGCCCGAATCCGCTGCAGCGTTGACCATCGTCATGAGCTCAGGAGCAATGAGCACACCGCCGAGCATCATGCCGAGCGGCTGGCTGCAGCCAAGCTGCTTCGCAGCAGCCCAACCCAAATAAACGGGAAGGAAGTAATAACCGGCGTTGTAAATCCAGTTGTAGAAGAAGTTGTAGATGTCGGAATCGGCAGACCAAATGCCGAGCATGCCGTCACCGCAAACCACGGCGATGGTACGGAACATGGCAGCACCCATGATGATGGGGATCGTCATAACCATGGTCTTAGAGAGATAGTTGAGGATCTTGTTGCCCGCGGTCTTGAGCGTCAGCGGCTCCTTGGCGCCGCCATCGAGGCTCTCGTCAATGGAGCCTTCGCCCTTGACGCCCAACGCAATGGCGGCGTCATAGACCTTCGGCACGTTCTGGCCAATGATGACCTGATACTGGCCGCCAGACCACTGTGCACCCAGCACGCCCTTGATCTTCTTAACTTCATCGTCATTGGGAATGGACTGATCCTTGAGGTTCAGACGTAAGCGGGTCATGCAGTGCGTCGCGTTCGTCACATTGGAGGCGCCGCCGACGGCAGCAAGCACATCCTCGGCAATCTTCTTGTTATCGACAGCCATGTCGAATCCCTTCTCTTCCAACTAAAGGTCTGTGGGGCTTCACAGCATCAAGACGCACGATTCCGCTCGCGCCTGCGCAGCGCGCGATGCCCGTTGGCAAGAGATTTCATTGCATGTGATTCCCGGGTGGATCGACATGAAAAAAGCCCCGCGCACAACCGACAGAGACCCAATAATGGCCTCGGCAGAATCGGTAGTGCCTCTCGGAGCTGCGCCGTGAGTAACACCCAACACACGGCGAGTATATGCGGCAGATACGTTTACTGTGGCCCAGATTACCGATAAACGGTAGAAAACGACCCGCGAACGGTCACCATAACGGAAAAGGGGCGCCAGAGACCCTATCTATCCAGGCTGGTGGGAGCCACGCGATTCACGTGCATGATCAGATAGACGAGCTCTTCTTGGGCCAATGGCTCGCCAAAGGTCTCTTGAATCAGGTCGTCGATACGATGAGCACAGCGCGATGCCGCAGGATATTGCTCCACGAGCACGTCGTAAAGACCTGAGTTCTCGGTATCAATCGGCTCTTTTTTCGCCACGCGGTCGAGCAGATAGCGCACATGAGTGGCGAAACGAGCAAAGGCAAACGACGAGCGATCAACCGTCACGCCCAACTCTTCCTGAATAATCGCAACCGTCATATCGAGGAGATGCTCCTCGTGCTGTTCGGCAAGCACGCGCCGCTCGCTCGGCTTAATCGCCGCATTGATAATCGACATGGCGATACCCGCAGCCTCACTCTGGGGCATGCGAACGGCAAAAGTTTTCTTAATGCCGCGAACGGCTAGCTCGCCCAATCGATACTCAATCGGATGCAGCTGCTCCAGATCGCACTTGAGCGGCAACGACACCACCATATGTTCGCGGGCGCGCTTAATGGCAAACTGGATATGATCTGCCAGCGTAATGGGCAGATTGGGACTCAATTCGTACGAAAGCTGTCCGGTCGCAATATCTGCCAGCTGAGCAGAAAACTCAAGTACCTCGGGGTCAACCTCGTCGATGAACGCCAGATACTTTGAATCGATGCCGTAAAAGGTGCGCGTGACGACGTCCAGGTCGACCTCGTGCGGCATGTCGCCAAAACCGATACCACGACCCAACGCGATAAGCTGGCGCCCCGCACCATCTTCGCAGATGGCAGCGTTGTGGTTAATGCGCTGGATAGCCCTCATGGAATCATCGCTCCTACTAAAACACGCCGTGCAGACCATCCACACGGCGCGTTCATTCTACCTGCACTTGCAGCTACAGTCCAAAGAAGCTCAAGATCTGGTCTCGGCTTACGGGCTTGTAGTCGTTGGCATCGAGACCGACATCGTAGCGAAAGATAGGGCGCTCGCGATCGCGGTTGCGCGCGTTGGTGCGGTCTCCCCTGCTGTGGATATGCCCGTGCAGCATGATGGCGCCACGCGCCTTGCCATTCCAACTGAGCATGGGGTAGTGGCTCATAACCAGACGATGGCCCTTGGCATAGCCGGGAGCAATCTCCAGGTAATCGCGCACGTCTTCCCAAATCTGCGGTGCGCCGGAATCTTCCCAGTCGCCGTCATGGTTGCCACGGATGAGTGTCACGTTCTGGCATTCGATGCGCTCGCGCAGGCGCACCGCCTCCGCCATGGGCAAGCGATACGTAAAGTCTCCCAGGATATAGAGGCGGTCGTCCGCCGCCACGCACTCATTGATGGCATCGACGACCTTACGGTTCATCTCCTCGACCGAATCAAACGGTCGATCCATGTCGTGCAGGATATTCGTGTCGCCCAGGTGCAGGTCGGCGGTAAACCACATCATCGTCTGTATCCTCATTTCGCAACTTGTCCAACTCGTGCTAAGTATACAGACGCAGCGATGCGGCGGTTATCCAAAGAGCCCGCCGAACAGTCCGCGGCGGCGCTTGTCCTGCTTGTTCGAAGCGTCACCCTGAGTTTTCTTGTCCTGCCGCTTCTTACGGTCCTGCTCCAGCTCATCATCGTCGAGCAGCATATCCCATTCAAACGGGTCATCCGTCAGATCAAACAGACCATCGTCGTCAAACATGGCCGCCTCCATTGCCGACTAGCGAGCATCCACCACATAAAGGCCAACGCGCACCTGATGCCACGGGCTGCGCTCGGGGGCAACCTGTTGCACGCGGGCCTCAAACACGTCCTCGTGGCCGTAATACATCATCAAGGACAGCGGGCCGACCTCGTTTCCCGGAACATAGCCGAGCTTGGTCTTGCCGTAGTAGATTGCAACCGCCTCGGGATCATGGGGGTTATCGCGCTCGGCACACAGTGACAGCTTATCGCCAACCTTAAGATCCCCCAGGACCAAGGCACCGTCGGCATACTGAAATCCCGCAATATGAAACGACAGAAGAACACGTGAAGGCTCGTACATGGCAGCTCCTCTAACGGCCGGATAAACCGGCGCTTAACCTTATTGAGAAGTCTACGAACTCGTGCGGACACAGATTCACCCGCCCATGCCTTTTGCTCATTTGTCGCAACGCTCACATGACAGAGCGCTTGCAAATAAGATAGGAATACGCGGATGGCACCCGTGGCAGCGGGTCTTGTCAACTCCGATACACGTATTCATCGTGAGAAGTGGCCGTCTTCGCTTACGCGGGGACGGCCACTTTTATCCCTATCTTCTATCCCATTCTAGTGTACAAACATGCGCACGAATTTGTGCTTCCAGCTTGCGTAGGGCGCATAGCGGAATGGCACGTCCAGCCAGGTTGCCTTGTTCACGATGCTCTTCTTGTGACTAAACGCATCGAAACTCTCGCGGCCATGGTACTGGCCCATACCGCTCGCACCCATGCCGCCAAAGCCCATATGGCTCGTAGCCAAGTGCATGATCGTGTCGTTGACGCAGCCTCCGCCAAAGGGCACGTAGCGCACAAAGCGCCGCTGAGCCGCACCGTCCTGGCTAAAGATATACAGAGCCAGCGGCGTCGGGCGATCCGTAATAAACGTCTCGGCCTCGTCAAGGCTCTCAAACGTCAGCACTGGCAAGATGGGGCCGAAGATTTCCTCCTGCATCACGGCGTCATCGGGGGACACGCCGTCCAAAATCGTCGGCTCGATCTTGAGCGAAGCCTCGCGCGCGGTACCTCCAAGCACGACCTTATCGGGATCGATCAGCCCGCACACGCGCGCAAAATGCTTGGCGTTGACGATATGCCCGTAGTCCTCGTTATCGAGCGGATGCTCGCCAAACATACGGCGGACCTCCTCCTTGATGAGGCCCAGCAGCTCGTCGTGCACGCGCGCATCGACCAGCAGGTAGTCGGGCGCCACGCAGGTCTGCCCCACGTTGAGCCATTTACCAAAGGCGATACGCCGCGCCGCGACCTTCAAGTTTGCCGTCGCATCCACGATGCAGGGGCTCTTGCCGCCCAACTCAAGCGTCACGGGCGTGAGGTTTTTGCTCGCGCGCTCCATGACGAGCTTGCCGACCGGAACACTACCGGTAAAGAAGATTTTGTCCCAACATTCATCGAGCAGCGCCTTATTCTCGGCACGCCCGCCTTCGACGACCGTCACCAGGCGCGAATCAAATGCTTCTTCGCAGATTTGCTTGAGCACCGTGCTCGATGCCGGAGCATAGGCGCTCGGCTTGATGACCACAGTATTGCCCGCGGCAAGGGCACCGGCGAGTGGCTCGAGCGTCAGCAAAAACGGGTAGTTCCACGGAGCCATGATGAGCGTGACGCCATAGGGCACGGCTTGCGTCTTGCACACACTAATGGCATTGGCGAGGTCGCAGGGGCGCAGGCGTGGGCGGCTCCATCGGGCCACATGCGCAATCTGATGGCGAATCTCGGAAAGCGACGTGCCGATCTCGCACATATATGCCTCGTCATGCGACTTTCCCAAATCGGTCTTGAGCGCATGGGCGATATCGCCCTCGTGCGCACGAACCGCATCGCGCAGGCGCACCAGTGCGCGGCGGCGAGCATCGACATCAAACGTAGCGTGCGTCTTAAAGTAGGCGCGCTGCTCGCCGACGATGCACGCAATTTCCTCGGTGTTCATGGCACCCTCCTAGTTCTCGTCCTCAAACATACCACCCGCGACGACCTCGTACATATGCTCGAGCTCCGAGCGGGCCATCAAAAGCGGAACGGGGTACAGCGGATTGGCCTCGGCATCGGCATGTGCCGCCATTTCGGGAATGTCGGAGCGGCGAATGCCCGCCACATATTTGGGAATGTCCAAGGCGGCGTTCATTCGATCGACCCAATCGATAAAGGCCTCGGCCGCAAGACCATCCCGTGCGGTAGCCGACGCAATGCCCGCCATGCGAGCGAGGTCGGCAAGCTTGGGGGCGGCGGCGTCACCATAAGCGCGAAGCATATGCGGCAGGATGATGGCGTTAGCCAAGCCGTGCGGAATCCCGTAACGCCCGCCCAAGCTGTGTGCGATGGCATGAACGTATCCAACATAGGAGCGCGTAAAGGCAACACCCGCCTTATACGCCGCCGAAAGCATATTGCGGCGCGCACGCATGTTGTCGCCATGCTCATAGGCCTCGAGCAAATTGTCGTAGATGAGCTGAACCGCCTGTCGCGCCATCTTGCGCGTATAGGGCGTGGTGCTTCGCCCGATAAAGGCCTCGACGGCATGCGTCAGGGCGTCCATGCCCGTCTGCCCCGTAATGGAGGCGGGCAGGCCGCGCGTAAGCTCGGGGTCGTGCACCGCAAGGCGCGGGATAAGCACAAAGTCGTTAATGGGGTACTTGTAGTGCGTCTCGTCATCGGTAATTACCGCTGCAAGTGTGACCTCGCTTCCCGTGCCTGCCGTGGTGGGAACGGCGATGAGCAGCGGCAGGCGACGATGAATCCGCAGCAGCCCGCGCATCTTGTTGATGGGCTTGTTTGGCTGCGCGATGCGTGCTCCCACGCCCTTGGCACAGTCCATGGCCGAGCCACCGCCAAAGCCGATAATGGCCCGGCAGTCGTTCTCGCGATACAGCGCCGCCGCTTCCTCCACGTTTGAGACCGTGGGGTTCGCACGCGTTTCGGCATAGACCGTAACGCCAATTCCCTGAGCCGTAAGCGCACGCTCGAGTGATGCCGTGAGCCCCAAACGTGCAATACCAGGGTCTGTCACGATAAGGACCTTCTGGATCGAGCGCTTTTGAAGCACCGCGGGCGCATCCTCAGCATGCTCCAGAATGCGTGGCTCGGTATAGGGCAGCACCGGCAATGCGATGCGAAAAACCGTTTGATACGTTCGGCACCAGGCGCGGCGGGCTAGATGCATAAAGGAAACTCCCTCATTTGTTGATTGGTCAACATTTGCTCGACCGATTGTACTCAGCGGCGGTCAAAGACGGCCTGCCAATCGTTAATCAATCAACATCTTCATATCTTAAAATTTTTTATTAAAAATCATTCCTAATAGGCTTCACATTTGGTCGCATTTATGGATAATAGAACTCGTCAAGACGCACGTCCGGAGAGGGCCCTTACGGGACCGGACGAGCGCGCAATCGCCATCGATCGAAAGGATCGAATCATGAAGTTTGTTTGCCCCGTTTGCGGTTATGTGGAAGAGTTCGACGGCGACCAGCTGCCCGAGGATTTTAAATGCCCCCAGTGCGGCGTTCCCGGTTCTCGTTTCCTGAAGCAGGAGGAGGGCCAGCTCGAGTGGGCTGCCGAGCACGTCGTGGGTGTCGCCAAGATGGAGGGCGTCTCCGAGGACATCGTTGCCGACCTGCGCGCCAACTTTGAGGGCGAGTGCTCCGAGGTCGGTATGTACCTGGCCATGGCTCGCGTCGCTCATCGCGAGGGCTACCCCGAGATCGGCCTGTACTGGGAGAAGGCTGCTCACGAGGAGGCCGAGCACGCCGCAAAGTTCGCTGAGCTCCTGGGCGAGGTCGTGACCGACTCCACCAAGAAGAACCTCGAGATGCGCGTTGAGGCCGAGAACGGCGCCACCGCCGGCAAGACCGATCTTGCCAAGCGCGCCAAGGCCGCCGGCCTCGATGCCATCCACGACACCGTGCACGAGATGGCTCGCGACGAGGCCCGCCACGGCAAGGCTTTCGCCGGCCTGCTCAAGCGCTACTTTGGCTAAGCCAACCGCCTGAGAGACAATCTTTAGCTCGATAAGGCCCGGACCGCATGGTTCGGGCCTTTTTCGTGCCTCACGAACTTGTTAACTCCCTGAAATAGGACCACCTTAGGCATCGGATTCTCGTCAAAAAATAAGTGAGTAGACTTTTTGGAACTTGCCGAGCAGGCCATCCATATTGCTTTATAAAGTCGCAGGTAAATGACTTGTTGCAAAAACGGCCTGGTCGCCATCAAGCCAAAAGTCTACTCACTTAGTTTCGCAGCCGTCCACGATCGAGCTATTTTGTGTCTAACGGGCATCTTTTCGTCGATTACTCCCAATTTTGTCCAGTCAACGAATAGTTCAGACCGGAGTAATGTCTCAGCCCTTTGCTCATCTGAGCTTTTATCACGATATTCAGCATCGAGCATCCTGCATACGGCCTTAACGATCGCGCGGAATCTATCCTCATCGGATATCTGTCTGTGTGTCAGGAGAAGTACATCGTAGCCCATGGCCTGAAGGGCTGTCATGCGGTCAGCGTCACGCAAGCCATCCCCTGCGCGTCCGTGCGAGGCCTTTCCCTGACATTCAATGGCCACCTGTCGCTTGCCGTCCGGCGAAGAGAGAAGTAGGTCGATATATACACGGGACTTTCCCACAATCGCTCGAGCACTTGTGCTTAGCGTCACTTCGACATTGAGCTCTATGCCGCAAAACCCTTCGCCTCCCAGGGCTCGCGGCAGTCCAAGCAACAAATACGCCTCGACCTCAAAAGGCGACGCGGCACCCAATGGAACGAGTTGCGATACCGCCATAAATCTATTGCCGTAACGCATCCCGCAAACATCTGAACAAAAACGGTCAAGGTCTCTGCCCAAAACCAAAGCGTCTCGACGCCATAAACTTGAAGTGATGCCGTCCTCGGACGGGCAGCGCACCCAACCGAACGTTGTCGAAATCGCGCCCGAATCAATTGCACGCGAAAGCTCCGCCTCAAGCGCCACCGGCAGAGCACACACCGCAAACAAGCCACACATCTCCGCCAACACAAAAAGAAGCTGGAGATCCGTCAGATGTCGAGACATGATAAATGCCGTCAGTAGAGGAGACGTGACCAAAAATCCATGCTCCGTTTCCAACACAGATTCCCTGGGGAGCTCACCAAGGAACAGCCGCTGCCTAATGCTGACAGGGCAGGTCCGTTTGTTTCTCGTCCGAACCAATGTATACAACGGAAAACCGAGCGCGACTGCAGCCGTCGGGTTGCGGGCGAGATCATATCGCTGCCGGTCTTCTTCCGGTCGTGGAAACGGCGGACACAAAGCGCGGACTTGAGGAGGCAAACGCCAGTACCTAAAAGCCGATATGTCACAAAGTAGATCCTTCATAGGCACAGGAAAACACGGATTTCAACCCAATCGGTCTCGCATTGGCGCGAACGCAACAAAAATGGCACCGAACGGACTGCTAAGTTTTCAACAGCCCTCCCCAACTGACCAAAAGCTTGCCGAGAGCTGGACGAAGCACTGTTGAAAACCCCATTTTTTTTCTCATGCAGAAGCTTTGCGCGGCAAGTGAGTAGACTTTTTCGAACTTGCCGTGCAGACCAGCCAAATTGCTTTATAAAGTCGCAGGTAGATAGCTTGTGGTAAAACGGCTTGGTCGCCAAAATGCCAAAAGTCTACTCACTTAGATTGCAGAGCGCCCCCCATTAGCTGCAATTCCAAGGTAGTTAGCACTTTTGGATTCAGATCGTCATACTGAACAAGAATTTGACTTGAGTTTTCAGGGACAAATGCACCATCGGCACACCAATAACAGTCACTGATATCGATAAACGGAATACCCGAGCGCGTGAGAGCCCGCGCAAAAGAGCTTCCACCCGTTCCGCGCTCCGCAACAACAGTGCAGTAAAGGCCCGCGTCCGCATGCTCGATCGAGACCTCCCCTGCCGGAAACGCTTTCCGTACAAGCGCCGCCAGGCCATCACGCGCCTCGCGAGCACGAACACGCACGCGGTTCACATGCCGCTCGTAATCACCCGATTCCAGCAAACGTGCCAAAGCGACCTGGTCAACAGAACTCACCGACGAGGCGTAGAAACCAAGGCTGCGCCTAAACCGCTCCATCAGCTCATCGGGCAACACCATGTACGCTAGACGCAACGCCGATGACAGGCTCTTCGAAAACGTGTTGGTATAGATGACCGACTGGGCGGCATCGATCGAAGCGAGCGCAGGAATCGGCTTACCGGCCAGACGAAACTCACAATCAAAGTCATCTTCGATGAGATATCGACCCGGCCGTTCAGCGGCCCAGCTGAGCAGCGCGTAGCGACGCGCAATGCTCGTCACAAGGCCGGTCGGATACTGATGGGACGGCATCAGGTGAAGGACATCAGTCCCGCTTTTCTGCAGAGTGCTCAAGTCCACGCCCTCATCATCCAACGGGATATGTCGAACTTTGCAGCCCATGGCCTGATAGATGCGCGTCAGGCGCAAATAGCCCGGATCCTCAACGGCATACACCTTGTCGGCTCCAAGCAACTGAACCAACATGGTATCGAGCAGCTGGGCGCCCGCACCGATAACGATGTTGTCGGGGTCGACATTCATACCCCTTGTCCCGCGCAGGTGGCGAGCAATTGCGCGTCGTAGCCGAGCGGCGCCCTGTGCCGGCGCAGTCGAAAAGATTTCGCGTTCGTCTTCGGATGCCAGCGTCGCCCGCAGCGCGCTTTGCCAAAGCCGCGCCGCCTCCAAAGCGGAAGGAGAAAGCGCATCAAATCGCTCGACCTGTCCGTTGACATCATGTGCGCTGGGGCCCACGGAGACGGCATCTCGGTCGATGCCCTCCGCAGCCGAAGGCAAAACCGGTGCATCTGGAAGCTCGCAAGCGTAGTAGCCACGACGCGGCATTGAGCAAATATAGCCCTCGGCAAGTAACTGGTTATAAGCATTCTCGATAGTAATGACACTGATTCCCAGATGACTGGCAAAGGCGCGCTTAGACGGAAGATGTTCCCCCGCCGCAATGCGTCCAGCTACGATATCATCTCGAATTTGCTGATAAACATACTCATAGAGCGATGCTTCGCCGCGTTTTTCCAAATTATAGTCAAGCATGTGTTTGCCACCTGGCCTTATCGCGCTGTTCAATCTGGTATTAGTCTGACCTTGATATTATCTCGAAAACTGAGTATTTCGCCATACCCAGCTCCCCGATAGGATGTTCCGTCAAGCAATGCACATGCCAACAAAGGGAGCAACCATGGCAGAACAGACCAGCAAGGCCGATCGCGTCAAACTCAATCGCGAGCTCGCGCAAATGCTCAAGGGCGGCGTCATCATGGACGTCACCACGCCCGAGCAGGCACGCATCGCCGAGGAGGCGGGCGCCTGCGCTGTCATGGCACTTGAGCGCATCCCGGCCGATATCCGTGCCGCAGGCGGCGTCTCGCGCATGAGCGACCCCAAGATGATCAAGGGCATCCAAGAGGCCGTCTCCATCCCCGTTATGGCCAAGTGCCGCATCGGGCACATTGTCGAGGCGCAGGTCCTGCAGGCCATCGAGATCGATTACATCGACGAGTCCGAGGTTCTTTCCCCTGCCGATGACGTCTATCACATCGACAAGGCCCAGTTTGACGTGCCGTTTGTCTGCGGCGCCCGCGATCTGGGCGAGGCGTTGCGCCGTGTTGCCGAGGGCGCCACGATGATCCGCACCAAGGGCGAGCCGGGCACGGGCGACGTGGTCCAGGCCGTGCGCCACATGCGCAAGATCCAGAAGCAGATCCGCGACGTTGTTGCCCTGCGCGACGATGAGCTCTTTGAGGCAGCCAAGCAACTACAGGTTCCGGTCGAGCTGGTGCGCGAGGTCCATGCCACGGGCAAGCTTCCCGTCGTGAACTTTGCCGCCGGCGGCGTAGCGACCCCCGCCGACGCCGCGCTGATGATGCAGCTGGGCGCCGAGGGCGTCTTTGTCGGCTCGGGCATCTTTAAGAGCGGCGACCCCGCCAAGCGCGCCGCCGCCATCGTCAAGGCCGTGGCAAACTTCACCGATGCCAAGCTCATCGCCGAGCTTTCGGAAGACCTGGGCGAGGCCATGGTGGGCATCAACGCCGACGAGATCGAAATCATCATGGAGGAGCGCGGGCGCTAGTCCAGCAGAAAGGATCGCACATGAGTGATTACGCAGACCAAACGGTCGCCGTGCTGGCGGTCCAAGGCGCTTTTGCCGAGCATGAGGCGAGGCTGTACGAGCTGGGCGCACGTTGTATTGAGTTGAGACAGGCGGCTGATTTGAAGCAGGACTTTGACCGTCTGGTACTCCCCGGCGGCGAGTCTACCGTTCAGGGCAAGCTACTTGCCGAGCTCGGCATGCTCGATGAGCTTCGCACCCACATTGTTGAAGGCATGCCCGTCCTTGGCACCTGCGCCGGCTTGATTCTATTGGCGCGCAATCTTGCCGCACACGACGATAAAGGAACGCCGCGCCTGGCAACCATGGACGTACACGTTGAGCGTAATGCCTATGGCAGACAGCTCGGCAGTTTTCGCACTCAAGGATCCGTCGCCGGCATCGACGGTGAGGTGCCGCTGACGTTTATCCGCGCGCCCCGTATCGTCGAAGTGCACGGCGACGCTGAGGCCCTAGCCGAAGTCGACGGCCGTATCGTCGCCGCCCGCCAAGGCAACCAGCTCGGCGTAACCTTCCACCCCGAACTCGACGAAGACACCCGCCTCCACGAACTGTTCCTACAAATGTAGGCATCGAAATCAACAAACGAAACGAGCGTGGATAATCTCCAGCCTTGAGCATAAATATGGGCTCATACCGGGAGATTATCCACTCTCATTTTTTGGTGCAAATGATCCCTTGGGGATGCCGATGTTTTGGTACCGACAGCGAAAACCCGCCAGAGCGAGCAAGGTGCCTTGAAACGAGGCGGCATTGATCTTTTGATCATGCCGCCGAAGTTGAAAGGCAGATTGCCGCTCTGACGGGTTTGCAGCGTCAACTAATTACGCGGTTCGTAGAACCGCGTAACCCCTAAAAGCGGTTGCCGCGGAAGCCGCCGCCGTTGCGGCCGCCACGGTCGCCGCCGCGACCGCCGCGGTCGTTACCACGGTTGCCGCCGAAGCCGCCACGGTTGCCACCGCGATCGCCATAGCCACCACGGTTGCCACCAAAGCCGCCGCGACCGCCA
>NZ_QSSH01000008.1:41565-80377 GCF_003438495.1 Collinsella sp. TF05-9AC | reverse complement strand
GTGGTTTAAAGCTGGCCGCTGCGCGGCCAGCAGACTAAAGTCTTGAACAAAAAGAGGGCCCCGAAGGACCCTCTCTTAGTAGCGTTAGATATGGCTGCCTTAGCGAGCTTTGCCGCCCTGCGCCCCAGCGTTTTCTTCGCCTAGATCTCGCACACGCTCTGGCGCTCGACAAAGTAGGTCGACACGGCCGTCTTGCAGGTATAGCTCTTGGGGTTGCGGATGTTGCCCACCAGGCGACGCACCGCGATCTCGCCCACCTCGTGCTTGGGAACATGCACCGTGGTGAGCGGCGGGTTGGAGAAGGCGCCCAAAGACAGGTCGTCAAAGCCGATGATCGAGACATCCTCGGGCACGCGAATACCGTGCTCGTTGAACGCGCGCATGGCGCCCACGGCGAGCACGTCGTTCTCGGCAAAGAAAGCCGTCGGCAGATCGTCGCGCGAGACGTTGTCGAGCCACACGCCCATGTCGTGATAAGCGCCCTCGAGCGTGGTACCCAGCGTGACGTGCCATGCCGGGTTGGCCTCAAGATCCGCGTCCTCAAGCGCTTGGCGATAGCCGCGCTCGCGGTCCTTAAAGTTGCGGATCCGAAGGTCGCCCGCCAGATAGCCGATTTGCCTGTGGCCTTTCTCGATAAGGTAATCCACGGCACGCAGCACCGAATCGGTGTTGGCGATGACTACGGCATCGAAGTACTGGCGATCGCTCCAGCCGTCGAGCACAATCAGGTGGGCGGCAGCGTCGGCGAACAGGGCGTAGTCCTCCTCGCCCAGCTCGGTACCCATCAGCACGATGGCGGCCGACGGGTCGGCGATCAGGCCCTCGACCTGCGGGCGCACGGCGTCCAGGTCGCTAAAGTCGAGCGAGACAAAGCTCGTGCTCATGCCGTGGCGACGCGCCTGGCGCTCCACGCCCTCGATGACCGCGGGATGGAAGGTGCTCTCGTCCAGGATGGCGCCCGTCTTGCGCGCAAGCACAAACTGGATGCTCTCGAGCTGCGTCGACTGCTGATAGCCAAGCGACTGCGCGCACTCCAGGATGACCTTGGCGGTCTCCTCGCTCACGCTGCGCTTGCGGTTGAGCGCGTTGGACACGGTTGCGGGCGAAAAGCCGGTAATGCGGCTGATCTCGCGGACGCTTGCTTTAGCCATCGTTCCCCCTAGCATCGGTCGCGGCCGAGCATCGTGGCTTGACCGCCCCGTGGCTCGGCAACTAAACGACCGCAAATTCAATCTAAACAGAAGAGTAAATGTTTATTAGCTAGTTTAGCCTGTTGTCAAGCAAAGTGGCGCGACTATTCCCCCAACGGGCGCATTTGTCCATCTTAACGTTATTACGCAAGGTCTTCGCCATTGCTTGCTATTACGCGTCGGTACCATTCGAAGCTTTTCTTTTTACATCTCTCAAACGAGCCCGCACCGCTATCGTCTCGATCGACATAGATAAACCCGTAGCGCTTACGCATCTGTCCTGTGGCGACCGAAACCAAATCGATCGGGCCCCAACAGGTATATCCCATGAGTTCCACCCCGTCGAGCTCGACGGTCTCCCTCATCGCCTCGATGTGGGCCCGCAGGTATTCAACTCGATAGTCGTCTTCTATTTCACCCGAATCTTCCGGCACATCAGGAGCACCCAAACCGTTTTCGACGATGAACAGCGGCTTTTGATAGCGATCCCAGATTTCATTCATGGTGACGCGCAGCCCTTTGGGGTCGATAAACCTCCCCCAAGGCTCCTGTTTTAGATACGGATTAGGCGCCGAGCGAAGAAGGTTCGAATCGAACTGACCTTCCGCATGCGCTTTTGCGACGCGCGTCGAGTAATACGAAAACGAGACGAAATCGACCAGGTTTGCAGCCAGTACTTCGCGGTCATCATCCCGATAGGGCACCTCAAAACCATGGCGGGCGTATTCCTTGAGAACATAGCTCGGGTACGCACCGCGCACCTGGACGTCGGTAAACATGTAATGGCTGCGATTCTCAGCCTGCGCAGCCAGCACATCGTCCGGATCACATGTAGCCGGATAGAAGACACCTGCGTTGAGCATGCAACCGATCTTCGCCCCGGGGCACAGTTCATGACACGCCCCGACCGCACGGGCACTCGCAACCAATACATGGTGCACGGCCGTGTGAACCGTTGCATAGCGATTCTCCCCTTGCTCGAAGATGATCCCCGCCGCCATAAAGCACGCCTGCGTCATGATGTTGATCTCGTTAAAGGTCAGCCAATAATTGACCAATCCCCGATAGCGCTCGAACACGGTACGCGAATATCGATCGAACAGGTCGACCAACCTGCGATCGCGCCATCCGCCATACGCATCGACGAGATGCATGGGGACATCATAGTGGTTGAGCGTCACCAAAGGCTCAATGCCATGCGCGCGGCACGTCCTAAAAACATCCTCGTAAAAGGCAAGGCCTTCTTCATTGGGCTCGGCTTCGTCTCCTTTGGGAAAAATGCGGCTCCAGGCGATCGATAGGCGCAGGCATTTAAAACCCATCTGGGCAAACAGTTCAATATCCTGCTTGTACCTATGGTAAAAATCAATGCCTTTGCGAGCGGGATAGAAGCTGTCGGGTGCCAACGCACGCGGATCAAGGTCTCCCCGCATGACGTCCATGCGTTGATCGCCAAACGGCAGCATGTCGGAATTGGCTAAACCGCGACCGCCTTCGCTCCATCCTCCCTCGCACTGGTTTGCAGCCAGAGCCCCGCCCCATAAAAAATCTTCTCTAAACATTATGGTGTCGTCCTTTCTATCAAATTCCCGGCCCACGCTGTCGAACGCAACGGACTCGGCAAGTGCCGCGCAACAGCACAGTACCGTTGCGCGGCCAAGGGGTCGGACCGCGCAACGGCTGGGGAGCATATTTGTGCAGTAGCCTCTTATGCCTCGACGGATTCAACAGCCTCAGAATCGCCGCTCTTGGACTTCAACGGCATCTTCTCCTGTCCTTCAAATCCAAAAACCATCGCCAACGCAAACGTCACGGCACCGCCAGCAAGACACCCGATGGTGCCGGGGATGATATCCTGAGCAAACATGAGCACGTTCATCCATGGGAAACCAACGCCAGTGAAGATATAGACGTTGGCATGAAGAAGGCTTACCAGCAGACCACCGACAGCACCACCAATCATGTTCCAGGCAAGAGCTTTCTTGTCGCGAAACAGGATGCCGTAGATGATGGGCTCACTCACGCGACCGAAGGCATAGGTGATGAACAAGTTCCAGCCCGTGGCTCGATTCTCCTTGTCCTTAGCGCGCAGGCCATAGGCGAGCGCGATGGCAAGCGTGGTGTAGGCTACAACCGCGGCGCCGGGGTATAAGATGGCGTCGTAACCGTTCTGGAGCGCGGCGGGCAATATGGCGGTATAGATCGGCACGTGCATGCCGGTGGCGATGATCAGATTCCAGAATGCGCCGATAACCGCGGTCGCAGCGGGACCGGCAACAGAGGCGAGCCAAATGATGAAATCGGCCACAAGGCCCATGACAAATTGGACGGCAGGGCCGCAGAGGCACAGCGCGACCGGCAACATCACGAGCACCGTACCCACGGGTACGATCAGAATGCGCAACATATCAGGCGAGATCTTCTTAAAGAAGCGCTCAACATAGGACTGGGCCCAGGTGATCAAGATGACCGGAAGAACAGCCTGGGTGTAGTTGACGAGCTGCATGGGGATGCCGAAGACGCTGAAAGGCTTTCCGTCCTCAACAATAGCGAGCATGTCGGGATAAATCATCACAACAGCGATGAGCAGTGCCAGCACAGGACTCGTTTTGAACTTCTTAGCCGAGCTATAGGCGGCAAACACCGGGAAGTAGTAATACGCCGCATCGCCCACCAGGGAAAGGATCCGATACAGGTCGCTCGTTTCGGACATAAAACCGGCGCCTTCGGGCCCAAACAGAATAACGAGCATCTTGAAGATACCGGCGACACAAAAGATCGGAAGGATCGGGGTGATAGCGCCGCTCACGGCATCGAGCAGCTGATTGAAGAGGTGCTTAGGCGCCAAGCGCTCCTTCCAGCTAAGCTGAGGGCCATCGAGTTCCTCGTCAATCGATACCGTGACCTCGAATCCGCCCTGCTTACAAACCTCGTCGTAGACCTTGTCGACCGTGGGCCCGACCACCAGCTGCACCTGCCCTCCGGCGTGCACGACGCTGATGATAGACGAGATGTCCTCAAGCTTCTCATCATTCGAGAGGCTTTCATCCTTGAGGTTGAAGCGCAGGCGCGTCATGCAATGCGTAACCGAAGCCACGTTTTCCGCCCCGCCCACAGTGGAGAGAATCTGCTCTGCCACCTTTTTGTAATTTGCCATCATTGGCTCCTTTGCACAATCTTGGCTTACTGTTCGAATCGGCAAAGGTCATGCCCCGAATGGCTACGGGTTACAATTCTTTTTTGGAGATGATCCGGTTGAGATGGATCATCAGATAGAGTTCCTCCTCCTCGGAGAGCGTGGCGTCCCACGTTTCACGACAATAGGAACCGATATGCTTCACGCACTCTGCCAACTGCGGAAACTCCTCACGAAAGTTCTTGTACATCTGCATGTTGGCGCTGTTCAGCGACTCGCCGGCTTGAATGCGCTTGAACAGGTACCGCAGATGCGTGGCGAAGCGGGTGAAATCAAAGGAATCGCGGTCGACAATAATGCGGAAATCGCTTTCGAGAATCTCGATAACGTCCTCGAGCATATCGTCGAACTGCTTTGCGGGCTCGGCCGTGGCTTTGACGGCTTCAACAACCCGTGCGTTCACGAGATTCATCGCAATACTGGCAATCTCATCCTTGGGAAGCCGCTCTCCGAGCTCCTTCTCGAGTCGCATGACGATAAACTGGGCAGCCTTGTATTCCTTCGGATACGTCTCCCGCACTTCATAGGCAAGAGGCATCGCGATGCGGACCCCCTTTTGGGCTCGCGCAACGGCAAACGACAGGTGATCAGCCATGAACAGCGTCGCATTGGTCGAGAGGTCGTAGGGCAGTTCGTTGGCAACGATGTCCATAACTTTCGCCGCAAACATCACGATATCCGAGGGAAGATCCCTCATGACATCTTGTCCTTTAGGATCAATGTCGTAAAACGTATGCTCGATTTTAGAAAGAGGGAGCTCTCGAGGAAAATCTCCGCCGAAACCGACGCCCCTGCCCATGGCGATGACATCTCGCCCCTGTCCGTCACGGCAAAGAACCGCGTTGTTGTTAAGCTTTTTAATTGCAAGCATGGTGAACCTCCTTTCAAGAACACTCACAGAAAAAGGCATGATAGCCAATAGCAGTGCTATTGCGGTCATGCCTTACGTAACAATCCGTGTTGTATTGCTCTTGGGCATGCCTCCACACAGGAGTAACAATCCAAGATGCAGAATTCATTATAGCGCTCTCCCCGCCCCGGGGACCATCGGGCTGGCGAACGGTAGATGTCGGCCCGCCAGCGGCCACATCGAGCAGATGGGCGTGCTTCGATCCCGAGCCTAGCCTAGGATGCGGGCCATGCGCGCCTTGAACTCGGACAGAAAGCGCGGGGCATCCACGGTGAGCGCCACGAGCGCGCTCTTATCCGGGTCGGACAGTCGGTGTTCGTCGCAGATAGTGCGGCCGCGATACTCGCCGAGCAGGTCGACGCGCAAGTTGCAACCAAGTGCGCCCACGAGCGTGGGATCAATCGCCACGGCAACGGCAAGCGGATCGTGCAGCGCGCAGCCGCCCAGGTAGGGGGCGTTCATCTCGTACGAGCCAATGTAGTGCTCGACCATACTCGCAAACGCGCAACCGGCCATGGTGCCCGAGCCCGTCCAACCGGCAATGTCGCGGCGCGTCAGCACCACGCGATGCGTCACGTCAAGACCAACCATGGTGAGTTTGCGGCCCGAGCGCAGCACGGCGTCAGCGGCCTCGGGGTCGCTCGCCATGTTGGCCTCGGCACCGGCGCTCACGTTGCCGGGCACGGTCAGGGCACCGCCCATCACGACCACGCGGCCGATGGACATCATCGCCGCCGCGTCGCGCTCAAGGGCGAGCGCCAGGTTGGAGAGCGGACCGGTCGCCACATAGACCAAGTCGGGGCCATAGGTGCGCGCGGCATCGATCAGGTAATCGACCGCGGCGTTACCATCGGCCGACGTCGCCCCCACCGGCTCGTAGGGCGACGCGGGCACGCTTGCGCCGCCAATGCCGTTCTTGCCGTGGATGAGCGTCGTGGACGCCGGCGGCGTATAGGGTTCGGTCGCCTTGATGGGACGATCGGCGCCCAGGTACACCGGCACCTCGGGACGACCCAACAGATCGAGCACCGCCAGGCAGTTATGTGCCGACTGGTCGACACGCACGTTACCGAAACATGTGGTAATGCCCACGAGTTCCACCTCGGGGCTCGCGATGGCATAGGCAAGCGCCATCGCATCGTCCACACCCATATCCAGATCAAGGATCAGCTTCTTGATTGCCATTGCTCTACTCCGCTTCTCCGTCTTGTACCAAATCGTCTAAATCAAACACGCGATCAACTTCGGCGCGCGTGGGAATCGACTGCTGTGCGCCCAGGCGCGACACCGTCACCGCCGAGGCGCGTGCACCCGCCGCCATGCACTCAAAGAGCGGCAGGCCCTCCAGACGAGCCGCGGCAAGCGCACCGATAAATGTATCGCCCGCGGCCGTCGTATCGACCAACGTGCTCGAGAGCGCCGGCATGCGCAGCGGCTCGCCGTCATCGCCGAGCGTAACCGACCCGGCGCCGCCCAACGTGATGACCGCAGCTCCGGCACCCTTGGCGAGCAGGGCATTGAGCGCCGCGACGCAGCTCGCATCATCCGCGGGCAAGATGCCCGTCAGCACCTGGCACTCAGTCTCGTTGGGACAGACCAGGTCGACCGCAGGCCAGGCCTCCGCAGGCAACTCGCAGGCAGGAGCTGGATTAAAGACCGTATAGAACCCCAGCTCGTGAGCGCAAACGAGCGCCTCGGCCGTCGCTGCAAGGTCACATTCGCCCTGGGCGATAAAGACGCTTCCGACAGCCGAGGCAATCTCGCTGGCGTCGCCGTCGAGCTCATGGGCCACCAGACGCCTCAACGCGCAGGCAACGTCCGCGCCCGCAAACGCATGGTTGGCGCCCGGTGACAGTATGATGCGGTTGTCGCCCTCGCAGCGAATGATGGTCGCCGTTCCCGTCTCCACGTCATCGCGATGCACTACAAAGTCACAGTCCACGCCGGCATCCTGGAGCCCCGCCACAAGCGCATCGCCAAAGGCATCACGCCCAACAGCGCCGATCATGCACGTGCGCGCACCCATGCGCGCGGCGGTGACGGCCTGGTTAGCGCCCTTGCCGCCGGCGTTGGTGATAAACCCGCTGCCGCCGACGGTCTCGCCCGCACGCGGCATGCGCTCGCACGCCACCGAAAGATCCATGTTCATGCTGCCGAACACCGCAACGATGCCGCAATCTGCCATGGAAACCTCCTCATCTGCGGGCCTTATGCCCACCGCCGGCCGTCGATCGTGCACTCTCGCACCCCCTATAACTTTAGTTCACTTTGATGTGGACGCGCGCTTGAGCTTGCGCCAGCAGCAAGCATTCACAGGGGCAGGCAGCTACAATGAAGGCGTGCTGATTATTCTCGTCATTGGATGATGTTTTATGGAACAACTCTCGCAATCGGGCTCGCGCGGTCGACGCCGCACGGGCAACGAGCCGGCGCCGCACGAACGCGTGAAGGGCGAACGCCGTGCCAACGAACCGCGACGCACCGCGAGCCCCCGTCGCGCTTCTGCCAACAACGCGGGCCGCGCCAACACTCCCGCCGCGGAGCAAACGTCTGCTCGCCCCAAGTCCCGCTACATCCCTGCACTCGACGGTCTGCGTACGCTCGCCGTCGTCGCGGTGGTGCTCTATCACCTTAACCTCACGTGGGCTCAGGGCGGCCTGCTTGGCGTCACGATCTTCTTTGTGCTTTCGGGCTATCTGATCACGCGCTTGCTGCTCAACGAAGTCGCTAAGACCGGACGCATCGACCTCAAGAGCTTCTGGATTCGCCGCATCCGTCGCCTGGTCCCCGCCGTGGTAACGGTAGTGTTTGTAACCTGCGCGCTGTGCACTATCTTTAACCACGTGATGCTCACCAAGATGCGCCCCGACATCCTGCCGTCGCTGCTGTTCTTCAACAACTGGTGGCAGATTACCCAAAACGTCTCGTACTTCAATGCTCTGGGCGACCCCTCGCCGCTCACGCACTTTTGGTCGCTTGCCATCGAGGAACAGTTCTACCTGATTTGGCCGCCACTGTTGTTTGCCATGGTATCCATGCATGTGAGCAAGCCCAACACGCGCCGCGTGGTTCTGGGCCTCGCCGCGGTATCCGCCCTTGCCATGATGGTGCTTTACAACCCCGCCGCCGACCCCAGCCGCGTGTACTACGGCACCGACACCCGCGTGTTCTCGCTGCTGCTGGGCGCCTGGATGGCCTTTATCCCCGATCGCGACCTGGCGCCCGTGCGCCTCGCGCATCGTCTGGGGCTCGACCGCCTGGTTGGCGCCGCCAGGCACGGAAAGAATGCCGAGAACAAACAGGGTACGAAGGCCGACAACGCAGCCGAGACTGCCCCAGCCCAGCCGAGCGCGCTCGTACGCTTTTGGTCCTCACCCGCATCCATCGATGTGTTGGGCGTCGTGGGCCTGGTTGGCCTTGCCGCCATGGTCGCGCTCACCAACGGCTACACGGCATTCCAGTATCGCGGAGGCACGCTGCTGTGCTCCATCCTTACGCTCATGGTCATCGCGGCCTGCGTGCAGCCCCAGGGAATGGTGGCCCGCGCGCTATCCGCCGAGCCGCTCGTATGGGTTGGCAAGCGCTCCTACAGCATCTACCTGTGGCACTATCCGCTGTTGCTGCTCATGAACCCGGTCGCCAACATCAACGATACGCCCTGGTGGCAGTACATTTTGCAGGTACTGCTGGTGGTCGCCGTGGCCGAGTGCTCCTACCGCTTTATCGAGACGCCGTTTAGGAAGGGCGTCTTCGGACGCACCGTCTCCGAGTTCCGCGATGGCACCACCACGCCTGCCAATTGGGTGCGCGCGCATATTCCCGTTTGCGCCGCCTGCGCTGTCGTACTGGTCGTTGCACTGGGCGGCTTGATCTTTGTGCCCGAGACGTCTGCACTCAGCGGCGAAGGTGCCGAAGTCCTCAACAAAGAAGCCAAAAACGCCACGCCTAAGGACCAGCAAGCGGCAGACGACACTGACAAGGACAACGACGGCTTCGCGGACGGCTCCTACGACCTGCTGATGATCGGTGACTCCGTGTCACTGCGCGCCGTGGACTCCTTTGATGGCGTGTTCCCGCACAGCCACATCGATGCCGAAAAGGGCCGCCAATTCGATGCAGGCCGTGCGACATTTGAGGGCTATATCCAGCAGAACCTTGCCGGCAAAATCGTGGTCTTTGCCCTGGGCACCAACGGCTTGGTGACCGACGACCAGATCGATGCCATCATGTCCCATGCCGGAGACAAGCGCATCGTGGTGTTTGTAAACACGCGCAGCCCGCAGCCGTGGGTTGGTTCGACCAACCAGGCCATTGCCAACGCTGCCACGCGCTACAAGAACGTGCGCGTTGTCGACTGGTACGGATACAGCGCTAACCGAAATGACCTGTTCGACGGCGATGGCACGCATCTATCGACCACCGGCGTGACCGAGCATCTCAACTTGATCCACGACGCGGTCAAGAAGGACCTGCCCGTGCACCCCGAGGACCACGTCAACGACCCGCAGCCGGCAGCCGTCAAGTCCGCCACCGACGCACTCGTCAACGCACTCGCCTTCAAGCCGCACAAGCTAGACACCGACAAGTAATCTGGCAGTTAGGGACACTCCTTCTATGCCGGCCCCTTGGGACACTCCCGCGACAAGTGAAAGCCGCCCCCGGGCTGTCAATTCCAGTCCGGGGGCGGCTTCGCAACAACATGCCAAGGGGTCGTGGGCAAAAAAGGGCAAATATGAGTACTGCTACCATTTTAGTAGCAGGCAAAACCGCCCAAAATGGCGTCCGAGCGACCCATGCAAACCACTAAAGCGGCCAACCTAGCTGGATTAGAGCCTGTTGTGGCAAACATTAATGAACACACTCAAGATTGTGTACATTATCTTCTTGCACATAAATGCCATCGCCTTAGCAACAGTACTCATTTTTGGCATATTTTGCCCACTGCCATATAACTAACCCCCTATAACAAGTAAAAAACAGGCCGCTGCTCATTGCTGCGGCCTGTCCGGAAGCTAAAAAGAGCGTTAAGCGCTGTAACCCATCGCCTGCAGCACAAACATGACGATCGTCAGCACCGTGATCACGCCGATGGTCGCCCACGTGAGCACGTTCCACACGCGGCCGTTGCGGTTGGCGCCCATAATGTGACGGTCGGCGGCGATAACCACCTGGAACACCAGAACCACAGGCAACAGCACGCCGTTGATGACCTGCGAGGTCATCATGATCTGGAACAGATCGACGCCGGGCATGAGCACCAGCACGGCCGAGATACCGATAATGGCTGTAATGATGCCGCGATAGACCGGAGCCTCGTCCCAACTGCGATCGGCGCCGCGCTCCCAGCCAAATGCCTCGCAGATGGCGCTGGACGTAACGCCCGGCAGCACGCAGGCAGCCAAGAAGCTCGCGGCGACCAGGCCCGAGGCGAACAGCACCGTGGACCACTGACCCGCGATAGGTTCCAGCGCACGGGCGGCGTCGGCAGCGTCGCTAATCTGAATACCCGCCGGGAACAACACCGTACCAGTCGTGATGATAATAAAGCCGGCAATGACATCGGCAGCAAGCGAGCCGCTCACGGTATCGATGCGCTGCAGCACGATATCGTCCTCGCCCGCGTTCTTATCGACCACGTTGTTCTGCGCCAAGAAAATCATCCACGGCGCGATGGTGGTACCGATCGTCGCGACCACGAGCGACACGTAGCTGGGGTCATTTTGAATGTTAGGCACGACCAGGTCGACCGCGACCTCACCCCAGTTGGGGCCAGCCATAAACGCGGCGACAATATAGGTCACGAACACGCAGCTCACCAGCAGCAGAATCTTCTCGATGCGCTGGAAACTACCCGACATGGTAAGCATCCACACCAGCAGCGCCACCAACGGCACCGAGATGCTCGCCGGAACGCCAAACAGAGCAAGGCCACTCGCGATGCCCGCAAACTCCGAAATGGTCACAGCCGTGTTGGCGATCAACAGCGCCGCCATAGCAAGTACACTCTTGCGCACGCCAAAGCGCTCGCGAATGAGCGATGCCAAGCCCTTGCCCGTGACGCAGCCGCAGCGCGCCGCGGTCTCCTGCGTCACGATGAGCAGCACAGTCATGACGGGAAGCATCCAGAGCATCTTGTAGCCATAGCTGGCGCCCGCGCTGGAATACGTTGCAATGCCGCCAGCGTCATTGCCCGAAAGCGCCGCCAGCAGACCGGGACCCATAGCGCCAAAGATGGCCGCGATGGTCAACTTTTGCTTGGTGCCCGACTTTTGCTTGGTATTTTGCACGCGACCACCTAACCCATGACCGACATGGTGAGCAGCACCGCAGCGGCGCAGTACGCTACGCACGAGATCATGACGGCAATAACGTTCATGGCGGTGCCCGACGTGTTGAGGTCATGCTCGTCACGCCAGAACAGCACCATCAGGTAAATCACGGCGCTCATGTTGCCAATCAGGCAGACGATGGCCGCAATGTTAAAGCAGCCGGTAAAGAGCTGTTCCTCAAACATGGGCGCGTCGGGGAACGCGGCGGTGCGCACCAGCTGGGCGCACAGGTAGGTCACGAGCGACAGGATCAGGCCCATGCCCGTGCTCTGGAAGAAGAACCCCAGATACGGCTTGGGCTCGTCATCGTGACCGTCATACTCCAGGAAGTAGTTCTTGACGAACGACACCATGCGCGAGGCCGCCAGCAGCACGAGCGGCATGGCGCACATGGGGAACACCACCAGATGCGCGGAGCCGAGCGCCGTCCCCAGCACCGTTGCCATGATGCACGAGGCAATGCCCCACACGACAACCCAGTACTGGCGATGCACGAACCAGCTGAGCACATTCGTCGAGTCGTCGGACGCGCTATCGCCCGAGCCGACGCCTGCGATCTGCAGGTCCTCCTGGTGCTCCTCGGCGATAACGTCCATGGCGTCATCAAAGGTCACGATACCCAGGATATGACGGTTCTCGTCGCAGACAGGGATGGCAACCAGGTCGTACTTGGTCATCTCGTCCGTCACGTCTTCCTGGTCCTCGTCGGGCGACACATAGACCAGGTCGCGATAGGCCAGCTGACCCAGCGTGGCGTCGCGGTCGGCTACGATCAGCGTGCGCAGCGAAAGCACGCCGGTCAGCATGCCGCTCGGATCCTCGGTATAGACGTAGTAGACGCTCTCGAAGTCCTCGTCGAGCTCGCGAATCGCCTCGATGGCGTCACCGACCGTTGCCGTAGCAGGCAGGGAGACAAACTCCGAGGTCATGATGCGGCCGGCGGTGTTGTCCTCGTAGCCCAGCAGATTACGAATCGCCTTCTCCTCCTTGACGCCCATCAGGCGCAAGAGCTTCTCGGCCTTCTCGTAATCGAGCTCGTCGATCAGATCGGCGGCGTCGTCCGGGTCCATCATGGCCAGCATCGACGATGCGTCGGTGTCGGACAGACCCTCGAGCATCTCGGTCATAAGCTCATCGTCATCGAACTCCGAGATGGCCTCGGCGGCCTGGGCAGTATCGAGCTGCGCAAACACCTGCGCACGTAGGCGCGGGTCGAGCTGCTCGATAATGTCGGCGATGTCGGCAGGGTGCAGCTCGCCGAGCGTCTTGTGCGACACCGAGAGCTGGATGTTCTTGGTCGAGCGGTCGAGCAGGTCCATGTAGGACCAGGCGATGATGTCCTCGCTGAGCGGCTTGCCCAGATGCTTCATAAAGCCCTCGACGACATGCTCGAGCGCGGGGCTAATCGCGCGCAGCAGGCCGCGGGCACCGACCTCGGCACCCAGCAGGCGCAGCTGGTTTTCGCCCGACATGGAGAACTTGATGTCGTTTACGCGCACGACCTTCATGCCCTGCGTGTCGACGATCTGCTTGTTGAGAACATCGCGCGCGAGCAGCAGCTCGGTCGGCTGCAGGTACGAAAAGCGGATTTCGGTGGCCGACGTCTTGAGGTACACGCCCGTCTCGTCGATACGGTCGACCCACTTGCGCCAGCTGATCATAAACGGCGTCTTGCCGGGACCGCGGAACGCGAGCGACGTCACGTGCGGAAAAACTTCGCCGGTAGCAATGCCAAAATCGTTGACCACGCCGAGCTTTTCGCCGTCGACGTCCAAGACCGGCAATTTGAGCATCTCACTCAGATAATTCAATGGTGCTCCCCATCATTATTCCTGCGGACCGCGGCCAGACGGGTACGCTATCCGTGGATTGTTTGATATGTATACGCATGCGCGGGCGGCACGCCGCTCGACGCTTACACCCCGTGCATGCGCAAATAGCACCTGCATGGGGTCATCGACTGTATGGTCGAGGTTTGGATTTCACCTGTAACCTTTCTCTTGACCCTCATTAACCGCAGTAACTATAGCATCAGCATCGCCCTGCGGCATCGAATTTATGCGCTGCACATTGCAGGCATACCAAACGCTGACGCATCCGTGACATAGCTGTTGGGGACGTTCTTAAACGACTACCCAATGACTACTCTGTGGTGTCGTCGTCCTCGGCAAGTTGGGGGAACACGGCGTCCTTGGGCATGGCGACCTTCGTCAACGAGGTGAGCTTTTTGCTCAGCGACGTGTCTGTCTTGACCAGGTCGCTGAGCGTCACGATCTTGTAGCCGTCGGCGACAAGGCCGTCGATAATCTGCGGCAGCGCCTCGAGTGTCTGCTCGGCGCATTCGTCTCTATCGGTGAGCAGCACGATATTGCCCGGCGTCACCGAATCGAGCACCGTCGAGACTTGCTCGTCGGCACCGTTGAGCAGCCAGTCGCCCGAGTCAATATTCCACGAGACCACGGCGGAGACCAGGTCCATCGCATCAATCCAGTTTTGCTCGTCAAAGGCAGCGTAGGGAGCACGCAGCAGCATCGTCTTCACGCCGGTCGCCGACTTAATCGCATCGGTGCCTTTCGTGATCTGTTCGCGTACCGCCTCACGGTCCCGACCCTTGAGCGAATCGTCGCTGTAGCTGTTGGATCCGATCTCGCACCCGGCATCGACAATCGCCTTGGCCGTGGCAGGCGAGGCCTCGGCCGCATCGCCCGAAAGGAAGAACGTCGCGGTGACGCCCTTTTCCTTGAGCACCTGCAGGATCTGCTTGGTGGCGCCGCTCGGACCCTCGTCAAACGTCAGCGCCACGTACTTTTTGTTGCCCTTGGGCGCCACGCTGGCGCACGCAACGACGCAATCGGTGGCGGGCACAACCTCGCCGCGGTCTTGCGTCTTGCCCGACTGCTCACCAACCCACACCTCGGAGCGGCCCTGGACACCCCACGTCTGCACATACTCGATAGCGCCCGTACCCTCGACCTTGAGCTTGGGCTCGATAACCGTAGCCTGAACCTCGTGCTTCTCGTAGATGTTACGGCCATCCTTGACCGTCACCTTCTCGCCGCCCTCAAGTTCGCGGCTATCCCATTTGCCCTGCTTCACGCGCTTGCCGTCGACCTTCACCGACAGCTTTTCGCCCCCATGGCGCTTGAGCACGCTGTCATCGACGGCCAGCAGGTCGCCTGCGTCGTAGGTGTCAGTCAACTCCTGGTCGTCGATGAGATTCTGCAGCGTAGAGCCCACACGCACCGCGGTCTTCTGGCCGTTGAGCTCCACGTCCACACTGCGGTTGACGTAGCCCACGACGGCAGCGATAAACAGCACGAGTGCGCAACCCACGGCAATGAGCGCATAGGGCAAGCGAGACGAACGACGGGGCGTACGGCTGTTGCCGATGCGAGCGCTGCGGCCGCTAAAGCCGCGGCTATGGTTGAGATACATCGCGCCGGGCTTACGGTGACGCTTGCGCTGACCGCTGGGCAGCTGCCCCAGGTCGCGGCGCGCCGTCGGACGCGCACCCGAACGCCCGTTTAAGTTGGATCCGTTTTGGCGCATGTGCCCTCCCCCATAAACACAGCAAGCCGGAGCAACAGGTCTCCGGCTTGCCTCCCATCATTTGGTACGTCGCTATTTTGTAGCTTTTGACGAGCCTCCGCTCGCCTTTTGGTATTCGTCCTTAAAGGCCTTGAACATGCCGCGCGTCTTGCCGAGCTGCTTGCCCAGTGCGCGACTGCCTTTGTCCACGGCAACCGATCCCTTGTCATCGAGCACCTTGGCGCCCTTCTTGACCTTATCGCCCACCACGACGCTTGCCTCGGCAGCCTTTGCGGCGGCGCCGCCCGAATACCCGAGCGACTTGACCTCGTCCGAAACAATCATCGCGCCGTCCGCATAGCCGCGCAGCATCGTCGGCGGCACCTGCGTGTCACCAACCAAAACACTCGAAGCAGCACCGGCGGTCACATAGAATGCCTGCACGATGCCCGAGCGTGGCTTGAACTCCACGTCCGAGCAATAGCCCACGACGTCGCCCGATTCCGTGCGCACGTCCATACCGACCCAGATGATGCAATCGTCCAGGTTGATGTCGAGGCGCTTGGCGGCGGCGGCATCGTAGGTGCCCTTGACGTCATCGACCGCGATGGCGCCCTCGTAGACACCAATGGCGTCGAGCGCTACGAATCGGTCGGGGCGCTCGATCATGCCCGCGATATCGGACTGGCGGACCATAAAGCCGACCACGCGCGTACCGCCCGGAGTAAAGACCGGAAAGTGAATCTTTCCGAGCTTTTTAGGGCTGCGCGGCGTGCCGTCCTTTTTGGTGCGCTTGTCCTCGGTAGGCTTGCGATAGATCTTGGCGCCGACAAAATCCCCGGCGCGCATTATGCCTCGGTCGAGGGCTCCGCAGCCTCGGTATCAGCCTCGACGGCGTTCTCGACCACGACGTCGGCGGCAGGCGTCACGTTGCCGCCCGAAATGGCGTCGTTGAGCTGCTCGCGCAGCTGGTCCATGCGCTCGCGGGCCAGGTCGACCTTGGCGCGCAGGTCATCGGTCTTGGCGTCGACCATCGGGCCAAAGTCATTCACCGCAGCACGGGCCTCCTCGGCGCTGTGCTCGTAGGTGTCGCGCATATTGTCCCAGGCGTCGTTGGCGATATCGGCAGCCATGGCGCGGGTCTCGGCGCCCGAGCGCGGGGCCAGAGCAACGCCGACAATAGCGCCGGCAGCGGCACCAAAAAGTGCGCCGGAGACAAAGCTGAAAGTCTTACCCATGATCATTCCTCTCCTGCAGGCACGTCGGTGCCCACCGTTTGAATGCTGTCCATTATACCCGCAGCGCATCACTTGCCGCTCCGCTCATCTGCGTACGGCAAAGGCGCAGGTACGTGATGGTGATAAACGCGTAGGCCTACTCTTGGGGCATAGCCGGCATGGCCACCGTGGCACCCGGGTCCTCGCCGGCGCCGTCCACGAGCGGCAGGCCGCCCTCATGCGCAGGTCCTGCCGGAACCGTCGCAGCACCGCCAAAGACGGCAGCGGAGGCCTCGTGGTTCTCGGCAACCGCGCCCTCGGTATCAATCGCCACCTGGGGCTCGTCGTCAAAGTTGGGGACGCCCTGGGGCTCGGCGGGAACGGGCTCGGCGGTCGCATCGGCAACGGGCTCGGCGTCGACCGGCACATCGCCCTCGTCAGCGCCCTCGTCCTCGGCAGCATCTTCGCCGTTCGCAGCGGCGACGGCCTCGTGAGGATCCTTGCCCTCGGCCTCGGCGCGCATGCCCAGTACCAGGTTGCGCAGGCCCGCGACCGTGCCCTCCACGTCGGGGGCAGGCTGGTCGGCGTGCAGGTACGCCCAGTCCATCATAAAGGTTGCCGACGACAGCGCACCGATGGCCAGCGCGTCGTCGGGGCACGAAAGCTCAACCTCAAAGACGCGCTCGTCGTGCTCGCTTACGCGCGTGCGGCCGCACGAAATGCTGCCGGCAAGACCGGTCTCGTTCATGAGCTCGACCGTCACATGCTCAAGCAGATGGCAAAGCTCGGTCTGGCCCATGCAGTCCTGGAACTCGCGACCGGAATCACCCAGGCACAGGTGCTTGGCAATCGCCGGCACCAGGTAATACACGCGCGCCGTGGCCTCGATATCCTCCGAGGTCATGAGCGGCATGCCGGGGTTCACCAGCACATGCGCGCAGATCTTGTCCTCGCTGACGGTGACCTTAAGGATGTTGAACAGGCCTGCCATAACTCTCCCCTACTCTTCCTTGCCCTACTCGTCGCCATCATGCGGATCCACAGAGCCCGCACCCGACGTCGCCGGCTTCTCTGCCGAAGACTCGGAATCCTTCTTATCGGTTTCGGCCGGAGCGATCACGCGGATGAGCGAGATGCGCTGGCCACGCATCGACTGCACCTTGAACTTGTACCCTGCAACCTCAAACACCTCTCCGATGTCGGGCACCGAGTCGCAAAGCTCCAAAATCCAGCCGGCGATGGTCTCATAATCATCGCTTTCCTCGAGCGGCCAACCAAGCTCAATCGCGTCATCGCACGAAAAACGCCCATCGACGAGCCACTCGCGGCGCGAAAGGCGCGTGAGGTACTTGTTGTCGGGGTCGAACTCGTCCTCGATCTCGCCCACGATCTCCTCGACGATGTCCTCGATGGTGATGATGCCGGCCGTACCGCCGTACTCGTCCACGACGACCACGATTTGGTCGTGCGAGGTCTGCATCTCGGACAGCAGCGGCAGGATATCCTTGGTATCGGGCACAAAGGCCGCGTCGCGCAAGAACCCGGCGATAGGCTGGTCGCCCTTGCCATCGAGCGCAGGCTGGATCAGGTCCTTGATGTGCGCGATGCCGGCAACGTTGTCGGGATCCTCGTGATAGACGGGGATGCGGCTAAAGCCGGTCTGACGCATGGTGGACAGCACGTCGGCGACCGTCTCGTCGTCCTCGCACATGGTGGTGTCCACGCGCGGCACCATGACCTCGCGGGCAACGGTGTCGCCCAGGTCGAAGATCTCGTGGATCATGCGCTTTTCCTCGTCGAGCAGGTCGTCCTGCTCCGAGACCATGTACTTGATCTCTTCTTCCGAGACGTTCTGGCGGTCGTCGGCACTCTTGATGCGCAGGATGCGGGCCAGGCCATCGGAGCAAGCGCCAGTCAGCCACACGAGCGGACGGGCGATCTTCTGGAACACGGAAAGCGGGCCCACGACCTGCTTGGACACGCCCTCGGCATTGGCCAGGCCGATGCGCTTGGGGACGAGCTCGCCGATCACGATGGATACGAAGGCGACCGCGACGGTAATGATGACCGGCGCCAGGCCGCGCGCGATGGCGGAGAGCGGCGCGATGCCAAAGCTCATGAGCCACGTGGCGAGCGGGTCGGACAGACTCGTCGAGGCGACGGCGGACGAGGCGAAGCCCACGAGCGTAATGGCAACCTGGATGGTGGCGAGCAGCTGGTCGGAGTCGGCAGCTAGCTTAATGGCATGCTCGGCGCGCTTGTCGCCTTCCTCGGCCTCGTGCTCCAGCACGGCGCGCTTGGCCGTGGTGAGCGCCATCTCGGACATAGAGAAGTAGCCGTTGATGAGGGTCAAAACGAGGGTGGTGATAAGGGAGATGGTTATGTCCATCGGGAGTTTCTCGAACCTCCAAGATTCGGGACGTCGGATTAAAACGTTGACGGCGGATACGGCAATTGCACCGGCGCCCAAACAAGGACGCGGGCGCGCAGGCGTGGTCGCTAGATTACGAAGAGGATCACCGCCATGAACTGGAAGATACTGCCGGCGAGCACCCACAGGTGAAACACACTGTGCAGGTAGCGCACGTTTTTGGCGATGTAGAACGGCACGCCCACGGTGTAGCACACGCCGCCGACAGCGAGCAGGGCAAGTGCCACGGGGTTGAGCAGCGACACGAGCTCGGGCAGCTTAAAGACGACGAGCCAGCCCATCAGCAGATAGACCACGCCGCTTACCCAATGTGGCTGGCGCTCGCGCAGGAAGCACTCGAGGGCAATGCCGATGATGGCGATGGCCCATACGGCAAAGAACAGCACAGCGCCGCCGTCGTTTGCGAGCGTGATGAGGCAAAACGGCGTATAGCTGCCGGCTATGAGCAGGTAGATGCAGCTGTGGTCGATGATGCGAAACACGCGCTTGGCGCGCGCGGGCTGAATCGCGTGGTAGAGCGTGGAGGCTAGGTATTCGAGAATAATGCTGACACCATAGACAATCGCCGCGGCCATGTGGGCCGGGCCTCCGCCGCGCAGGGCAGCGAATACGATCAGGAGCACCAGGCCCGCGATACCCAGCAGGCAGCCGACACCATGGGTGACGGAGTTCATGATCTCCTCGCCCACCGTGTAGTGTGGAACGGCCGCGGTCTTGGGTCGCGGCTTAGAACTGTCGCTCGAATCGGACATGCCGGTTACATCCTCCAACGTAAAGAGTTCTCAACACTATATCAAAGCGTCTAGGTACGTGCGAAATTTGCACCATACGTGACCCTTTGTTTACCCATTCTTTGCCTGTTGACGCATCAACGGCGAACGTCCATAATGCGCTTGCATTAAATGTTGATGTATTAACATCTTATAGGAAAGCTTCCTATGTCTCAAAACGCACGTTCCCATCGAAAGCTCAAGATAGCCGGCGTCGTTGCGCTGGTGCTCGTTGTCGCGCTGTTGGGGTTTGCCGGCAACTTCTTGTTCGACTTTGCCCTGAATCCCCAAGCGCCCTACACCATGAAGATGATGCAGGACAGCAAGGACGCCGAAAAGGGCGAGCAGATGGACGCCGAGGAGGGCGAGGCGCGGGCGTGGTTTAAAGAGAACCGCGAGAGCAGCAGCCTCACCGCGGACGACGGGACTGAGCTCGCCGCCTGGTATTTTGCTGCGTCGGAGAGCACGCACGACTACGCAGTCTGCCTGCATGGATATACCAACGAGCCCATCGGTATGGCCCGATACGTCAAGCGATTCCACGACCGCGGCATGAACGTACTCGCACCCGCCGCCCGCGCCCACGAGCGCTCCGGCGGCGACTATATCGGCATGGGCTGGCCCGAGCGCCTCGACATCGTCGCATGGATCGAGCGAATCGTTCAGGCTGACCCCGAGGCGCGCATCCTGGTCTTTGGCGAGTCGATGGGTGCGGCAACCGCCATGAACGTCGCGGGGGAATCTCTGCCCGCAAACGTGAAATGCATTATCGAGGACTGCGGTTATACGAGTGTTTGGGACGAGTTTTCTCTGCAGCTCAAGGACGTGTTCGGCCTGCCCAGCTTTCCCTTGCTCGATGTAGCAAACTTAGTGTGCAACGTGCGCGCAGGCTACGACTTTCATAAGGCGAGCAGTGTGGAGCAACTCGAACACGCGACAGTTCCCATGCTGTTTATCCACGGCGACCAGGACACCTTTGTACCGTACAGCATGCTCGACCAAAACTACGACACGTGCGCCAGCAAGGTCAAGCAAAAGCTCACTATCCATGGCGCCACCCACGCCAAGAGTGCGCAAGTTGACCCCGAGCTCTACTGGAACACAGTCAATAACTTCCTCGACGAGCACTTTTAGGCAAAAAGCAACGTCTGGGGTTTTGTTGCCAAAAATCGGTTTGTGGTCGGCGCTATTCGATTTTCCTCGCACTTCCAAAAAGCCGCCCGTGGGCGCTGTGCTCACGGGCGGCTTTTGCTCAACTTACGCTACAAAGGCGCTTATTTTGTCCAATAGCTAGGCGCTACTTGACCTCGATAAGCTCGTACTTGCTCGTGCCCAGGCCGATCTTCTCGGCATGCGCGATGCACACTCGCCAGTCGGTGTCGGGATGCGTGATGCAGAAGGGATCCTTGGCCTGCTCGCCCTCCAGATGCTCGTGGTTGTGCTCCATCTTGGCCGCGCTATCGGTGAGCTCGGTGTTGGGCAGCGGCTCGGATGCCATGACGGCATCGGCGCAGGCCTGATCGATGGCGACCGGGTCGAAGCTCGCAAACATGCCGATATCGTTGACGATAGGCGTGTCGTTTTCGGGATGGCAATCGCAATTGGGGCTGATGTCCATGGCAAGCGAGATGTGGAAGCTCGGGCGGCCGTCGACAACGGCCTTTGTATACTCGGCGATCTTGCAGTTGAGCACGTCGGCCGCGGCGTCATAGCCGGGCTTGATGCAGTCCTGGTTGCATGCCGCAATGCAGCGTCCGCAGCCCACGCAGCGATCGTGGTCGATGGCAGCGACGTGAACCGTGCGGGTGTTGCCGTTGGCAAGCTCGCGCTCGCGGGTGTCGTCGAACGAGACAGCGTTGTGCGCGCAGATCTTTTCGCAGGCGCGGCAGCCAACGCAGTGCTCGGCCGCGACGTTCGGCTTGCCGGCGGCATGCTGCTCCATCTTGCCGGCACGGCTGCCGCCTCCCATGCCCAGGTTCTTCATGGCGCCGCCAAAACCGGCCTGCTCATGACCCTTAAAGTGGGTGAGGCTGATCACGATATCGGCATCCATGAGCGCCTGACCGATCTTGGCCTCGTGCACGTACTCGCCGCCCTCGACCGGGACGAGCGCCTCGTCGGTGCCCTTGAGGCCATCGGCGATGATGACCTGGCAGCCCGTGGCATACGGGGTAAAGCCGTTCTGGTAGGCGGTGTCAATGTGCTCGAGCGCGTTTTTGCGGCTACCGACGTAGAGCGTATTGCAGTCGGTGAGGAAGGGCTTGCCGCCCAGCTCCTTCACCACGTCCGCGACGGCGCGGGCGTAGTTGGGGCGCAAAAAGCTCAGGTTGCCCAGCTCGCCAAAGTGAATCTTGATGGCGACGAACTTGTTCTCGAAGTCGATCTGCTCAATACCGGCGTGACGAATGAGGCGCTTGAGCTTGTCGAGCTGGCTCTCGCGAGCATGCGTGCGCAGGTTGGTGAAGTACACCTTAGCGGGTGCTGCGGGTGCAGTTGCGGTCATAGATCTATCCCCTCGGTCTATATGGCGTTACAGACATAAGAGGATGGTACCAGTTAAAGCAGAGTTAAAGTCAAGTACGGCACCTAGTCATTGGGGACGTTCTTAAATGACTACTCCTGCACCTTGAGGGCTTCGGCCAGGCTGACGCGCTTGATGGAGCGCGTGTGCAGCAGTGCCACGACCAGGTAGGTCGCAAAGCCAATGCCGACGCATGCAGCCATAGACCAAGCGGGCACGTAGATCTCGATATTGCCGTTGTAGGCGAGCAGCATCGAGCGGAAGATGGCCGTGAGCGAGCCGATGATCACCGGCAGGCTCAGCACGAGCGACACCGCCACGCACAGCGTGATCGAGCGGATGTACAGATGCGAGATCTCTCTATCGCGATAGCCAAAGACTTTCATGTAGCTGATCGAACGGGCGCTGTGGTCGATCACCGCCTTGGTCAGCAGGTACATAAACAGCAGGAAGATAAACACCGCGAGCCCGACCATCATGCCGATCATTTTGCTCATCATGCCGATGAACTGGTCGCCCACGGCGCGCATGTCGTCGGGCGTGGTGTCGCCGGCAAAGTAACGAGCATCGAGGTCGAGCTTCTCGTCGCTCACATAGCCGTTAAAGTAGGCGGCGTCGTTGCCGAACAGCTCGTTAAAGTCGTCGATACTCATATAGATATTCATGTCCGACTTGGAGCCCCAGGCACAGTCCTTGCCCGCGTACTCAAGGGAATAATGCTCCCCCTCGTACTTGTCGATGAGCGTGACCTTCTGGCCCTCGCTCCAGCCAAACTTGTCGAGCAGGCCGCCGCCAAAGACGACGCGCCCATCGCCAACGTTGAGGTCTTTCCAATAGCGCGAATCGGGCGAGATGCCGTAGACGGAAATCGTCTCCTCGCCATTACCATCGCCGCGGTCGTATTGCAGCTGGTAAACGGCATATTTCTCGGTCTGCGCAATCTTGTCTGCACCGTTATCGGTCGTGTTAACCGGGTGAATGTCGTCGTTGTCAGTGTCGATCTTAGAGGCCTTGTCGATCAGGTCGATAGCCTCGTCGCGGTTGCAGCCGAGGGCATCGGCAAGATCGTCAAGGCGCGCGTAAAGCGCATCCTTCTTGTCCTGGACCTTGGCGAGCGCGTCCTGCACTGCGGCCAGGCTCTCGGCAGACGGAGATGCGGTCACGGCATCAGCTGCCGTCTGCGCCGCATCGGCCACGTCGTCAAGCTCGTCATCGGCATCTTGGGCGGCGGTGAGGAGCGCACCGTCCACCGACTGCAGGCGCTCGAGTGCCGACCACTGCTCGCGCTCCTCGGCAGTGCCCTCGAGCTCCAGCGGCGCCTTGAGCGTGTACTGGTGTTCGGCGACCAGGCTTGTCTCGAGGTTGTCCGCATAGTGCGTCATCGTGGGCAGGATCGCCAGGCCAAAGAGCATCAGCAGCGAGGCAAACGCAATGCCCACAAAGAGCGTGGCGAAGTTACCCAGGTTACGCAGGAAGATACGCAGGCGGAAGCGGGAAACAAAACCCATGCGCTCCGGCAGCTGCAAGCCGCGCTTGGTGCCCGATTTGCCGCTCGCCTCGTGGCGAAGAAACTGCAGCGGCGTCTTGCCCATCTTGCGAAGCAGGCCCACCAGCGTGATGAGAATGAGCGCGGCGGCGGGAACCACGGCACACTTCACAAAGATCTCCCAGCTCCAGTACACCTGGAAAGGTGGCAGGCTGTACGAACCGTAATAGAGGCTGCGCATGGGCTCGGTAAAGAACACAACTCCGAGCGCAGTGCCCAAAAGCGCCGCGACCACGCCCACGATAGCGGGAAGCGCAAGGTAGTGCAGCACGATCTCGCGTCGACGATAGCCGCTGGCGAGCAACGTGCCGATGATGGCGCTCTCCTCCTCGATGGTGGCGTCGGTAAGGACCACAAAGACAAACGCCATGATCACGATGATGATGTCGAGCAGCGTCATCCACATCATAGAGTCGCCGTCCACGTCGTCGCGCGCATAGCCAATGCCCTGGTTGGAATCGGCGTCGATCAGATCGTCCACGCGCGCATCGGCGTCGGTCAGCGCCTCGACCATATCTTGCTCGGCGTCAATGCGGTCCGCGGTGGGGAGGTCGCGATCGGTAAAGGTGAAGGAGTAGGTGTAGGCGGGTGCGCCACCGGCATCCTCGAGCGCGGCAAAGCCGCCATCGGTGACCTCGGCCACGCCGTACGTGATGGTGTTCACCGTAAAGTCCGAATTGTTGAGGAACAGCGCCTGGCTATCGGGCTGGGTCATGATGCCGCAAATGGTATAGGTGCGGCCCTCGAGCTCAACCTCATCGCCCACGGCAAGGTCGTTGTTGGTGGCAAAGACACGGTCGATGGCCACCTCATCGTCCGTCTTGGGCTCCTTGCCCTCACAGTAGGACGCGATATCGACCTTGGTGCGGTGCGCATAGGTGCGCAGCGTGCGCTTGGTGCCATCGTCGCCGGCGGTCTTTTTGATGACGGCGTCAATGGAGAAATTCTTATAGAGCGTGACGCCGCCGACGTCACTGGCGGCATCCTCGGCGGCCTTGAGCTGGTCGTCGGTAGCCTCGAAGGAGGTGGTCACGCGGCCGTCCTCAATCGTGTACGCATCGCGCATGTCGTCGATAAGGCAGCCGATGGAATGCGCTGCGAGCAAAAAGCCCGAGGTGAGAGCGATGCTTCCGCACATAAGCAAAAAGATGCCCAGGTACTTGCCGATATTGCGGCGCAGCTCGCGCGGGAGACGTTTTGCGAGAGGTGTCATGGCGCCGCCTACCAATCGAGCTCGGCAGCCGCAACGGGCGACTCGTTGAGCTCGTCCTCGACGATGCGCCCGTCGCGCAGGCGCAGCACGCGATTGGCCATGCGGGCGATGGCGGCATTGTGGGTGACAATGATGATGGTGCAGCCGTAGGTGCGGTTGACATCTTCCATGAGCTGCAAGATTTCCTTGGACGTCTTATAGTCAAGCGCACCCGTGGGCTCGTCGCACAGCAGCAGGCCCGGGTTTTTGACGAGCGCGCGACCGATGGCGCAACGCTGCTGCTGGCCGCCCGAGACCTGGCGCGGGAACTTGTTGCGATGTTCATAGAGGCCCAGCGAGCGCAGCAGCTCGTCAATGTTGAGCGGGTTTTTGGACAGGTGCGCCGTGACCTCGATGTTTTCCTTGATGGTGAGATCGGGCACCAGGTTGTAGAACTGGAAGACAAAGCCCAGCTCACGGCGGCGATACTCACCCAGGTCGGCGGCGTTGAGCGTGGTGAGGTCGCAGCCGTCCACCAGAATAGAGCCGGCGTCGGCATCCTCCAGGCCGCCGATCAGGTTGAGAAAGGTCGACTTGCCCGAGCCCGAGGGACCCAGCATGACGCAGATCTCGCCGCGGTTGATGGACGCGTCGATGCCATCGAGTACCGTCAGGCGCGCATCGCCGTCGCCGTAGTGTTTTTTGAGGTCCTTAACCTGGACGTAGGCTTGCTTCGTCGCCATACTATCCCCCATTGTTAGCCTTCTGCTACTTTTCTAGGGCTATAGTAAACCCAGGCGAACTATTTTTGCGCGACATATGGCATTTATTTCAAACTAGTCACCCGGCAGTTAGGGACGTTCCTTTCCTGCCGGCAAATGGGGACAGTCCTTGCCAACCCAGCCGGCGAAGCGGTAGATCGGCAAAGACTGTCCCAATGACTAGTCGTTTAAGTCTGTCCCCAATGACTACTCTTGGTCGTTTAAGTCTGTCCCCAATGAGTACCCGATGGCTAGGTGGCTAGGCGTGGGATTTGGTGTGCGTGAGGGCTAGGCCTACGGCGGCGATGGCGGCGGCGAAGAGCACGGTGACGCCCAGGTCGCAGGCAATGTCGCCCAGCACGGCAGACGTCAGGTCCGACGCAAGCGCCTTGCCGATCGCATCGTTCACCCAATACGTCGGCACAAAGTGCGCCACGGTCTGCACGGCCGACCCCATGAGCGACAGTGGCATCCAGGCACCGCCCAAAAACGTCATGAGCATACCGAGCAGGTTACCCACACCGTTGAGCAACTCCTCGCGCGCACCCAGGCTCGACAGCGTAAAGCCAACGGCCAGGGGCGTGCACGCCAAGGCAAACGTCGCCGCCAGCGCCAGGCACACGCGGCCCACGCCAACCTCGGCGACCTCGCTGGCAAAGCCCACAACGCCCATCATGCTCGACACAAACCAAATACAGACGGTGAGCACGGCGGCGGCCGCAAACACGGCAAGCGAGCGCTGGCGCTCGGAGACCGGGCCGGCGTCCATGCGGCGAACGCGCTCGGGCTTGTTCATGCCCGAGAACACCAGACCCACCGACACGATGACCGACGAGATAATCGCGTACGCGCCAAAGTTGAAGTACGACTCGAGCGTCGCGGCGGCGGTCGAGTCGACCTTGACCTGCTCGATCTGGACCTCGGCGCGTTTGGCGGCGGCGTACTCGGCGGCCTTGGCCACGTCGCCGTCAGAGGCAGTGGGCTCAAGCGCCGCCGCAGCGCCCGCGAGCGAGATCCAGCGCGAGGCCTCGGCAGACGAAAGCGCCGCCGCCATGGTGCCGGCACCGTAGGTCACATCGAGCTTGGGCAGGGACTCCCCCGCGCGGGCGGCTGCAACGAGATCGTCCTCAAACCCCTCCGGGATAAAGAACACGCAGTCGGCGCTACCCTTGGCGCTGTTGCTCTTAGAAAGCGCGTCCGCAAGATCGTACGTATCGTCGCCAACGCCCGTGACCAGCTCAAAGCGTGAGCCCAGGTGCTTGGTGAGCGCCCGCGAAAGGTCGCTATTGTCGCGGTCGACCACGATCACGTTGGCGTCGTAGGGCTTGTACTCGGTAAGCTGCGACGAGTTCCAGCTCACCGAGGCCGCGATGAATACGCCCATGAGCGAGATGAACACCGTGTAGATGAGCAGGTAGAACGGGTGCGCCAGCGCCATGCGAAGCGCGGTCTTAAAGGTGCTCATAGCGGCTCCTTCCAAAGATCAGCGTGTCGGCGACAACGAACAGCAGCGCCATAAGGACCAGCGCGCCGGCGCGAACGGCAAAGGGGCCCAGGTCCTCAAAGAAATACAGGCGGTTGAACATGTCGCAGATAAGCTTGACGGGATTGAGCCAGCACTCGGCCGGGCAGGCGCGGGCGACGTCGCCGGCAAGCGCCATCGCCGGCTCGCCGTAGAGGCCGGCGAACAGGGCGCACGTGGTGGCAAAGCCCGTGAGGATGCCCGACTTGGACGCCTTGCCGCCTTTAACGGGAAGCGTGCCCACAAAGAGCCCCAAGCCCGTGGCGGCTAGCGCGGAAGCGGCGCCGCCCACCAGACACAGCCCTTCACGACCGCCAAAGTCGACGCCCACGACCAGTCGCACGTAGCCGATCGCGATCGTCATCGAGACAAAGGAAACCAGCCACGAGCCCACAAAGATACCGGCCAGCGATGCCGTCTTGGAAAGACCGCCCACGCAGCGGCGCGCGCCAAGGCCCGACAGATTAGGCTGCAAATCGACGACGCTCAAGGCGGCAAACTCGGCAGACATCATCGCGACCAGGCCAAAGAGCGCGTAGTAGTAGATAACCGTGCCATCGGGCGTGGCACGAGTCAGGCTCACGCGGCGGGTTCCGCCCTCGAGTGACAGAGCGCGCGCAACCGCCTCCGGGTCGGCGAGCGCCGCCGGGTCATCTTGAGCAATCTGGGCCATGAGCTCGGCATTTTGCGTATACGAGCTTGCCACCGTTTCAAGGATGCTGCGGTCGGTGAGCACCGACGAGGCGCGCGAGCTGTCGTAACTCGACAGCAGCGTGAGCCTGGGCGTGCCCGCGGCATCAACCGTATAGATGCCCGCGACCTCGCCGGCCTTGAGCGCTTTGCGCGCGACAGCCAAGTCTTCGTACTCGCTCACATCGAGCAGCTGGTCGTCGCCTGCCTTGGCAAGCGAAGCTGCCACATCCTTAAAGGTCGAGGCATCCCAGGCCTCGTCCGCCACGACGGCAACCGGCACCGGGTCGACCGTGCCGTCGGAGCTGAGGTTCGCAAACATAAACATGAACATCGTGGAAAGCGCGATAGGAAAGAGAGCGCCCCAGACCCACGTGCTCGGCCGGCGCAGCAGCGTCTTGACCGTGGTGATGATGGTGTTGAACATGGCCGCCCCCTAGTCGCGCAGCTCGCGGCCGGTGATCTCGAGGAACACGTCGTTGAGGGTCGGCGGTTCGGAATAGATGCGGCCGAGCGGCACGTCATGCGAGCGCAGCGCATCGAGAATGTCCGTCAGGTTGTGCGGGCTCGCTTCGCACGAAAACGTGAGCTGTCCCGCCGTTGCCGAAAGGTCCAGAACGTGCGGCAGGCTTGCGACGGCACCGAGCGCCGCACTCGGAACCTCGCCGACCTCGATTACAATCTTCTCGCCCATCTGAATCATGCGCTTGAGCTCGTCGTTAGTGCCCTGCGCCAGCACGCGCCCACCGTCCATGATCATGATGCGGCTGCAGATCTGCTCGACTTCCTCCATGTAATGGCTGGTATACACCACCGTGGCGCCCTCGTCGCGCAGGCGGCAGATGCCCTCCAGGATGGCGTTGCGGCTTTGCGGGTCGACCGCCACCGTGGGTTCGTCAAAAAAGATGAGCTCGGGCTTGTGCGCGATGCCGCAGGCAATGTTGAGACGACGCGCCAGGCCGCCCGAGAGCTTGCCGGGGCGAAACTTGGTAAAGTCGCCCAGGCCGACAAAGTCAATCGCCTCGTCCACCAGCGCGCGGCGGCGTTTGCGGTCGTTGACGTAGAGACTGCAGAAATAGTCGATGTTCTCGCGCACGGTGAGCTCGTCGAACACCGCCACCTGTTGCGGCACCACGCCGATGCGGCGCTTGAGGTCGTAGCGGGCGGGCGTCATGGGCTCGCCGAACAGCTCGATGGTGCCCTTGTCGTAGGCGAGCAGCTGCAGAATACAGTTGATGGACGTGGTCTTGCCCGAGCCGTTGGGGCCCAGCAGGCCAAAGATCTCGCCGGGGGCGATGCTCAGGTTAAAGTGGTCGAGCGCGATAAGATCGTCGTAGCGCTTGACGAGGTTTTCGACGTGAATGATGTCTGTCATGAGGTGGCCCTTCCGTTGATTGCGGCCCGGTACGATTGCATCATCGCAGGAGCCGCCGACGCGCGCCAGTGAGCTTTGTCACGAGTGCGAGGGGGCGGAGGCGAAACCCCCGCTCGCGCGAGCGATCGACGCCGCTTTGCCGCACGGGAGGAATGTCACGGTTGCGCAGGCAGCCCCTCCACCACGCGCGGCTTCGCGTACAATACCCGTATGAACAGGCTTTTCGACAAATCGATCGTGCTGGCGTGCTGTATTGCGGCCGCCGTGGGTCTTGCTGTGGACGCTCGCCTGGTCGCGGCGTTTTGCCTTGGCGTTATTGCCACCTCGCTGGCCGAGGTCGCACAGGGAAACCGCGCCCGCCGTGCGAGCGAGACCGCGAGCTACGTTTACATCATCGCGGCAGTTTTCGTACCGCCGTTTGTGCCGCTTGCGCCTCTCGCCTTCTATGACATCGCGCGGCGCGTGCGCCGTGAGCACGCCTGGGTCGCGCTGGGCATTGGCTCCGTCTTTGCCTTTGCGCTCATCGCGGACCTTCGCACCGACGCGCTTACCGCCCGAACGCTCCTGCTGACCGCCATCCTTTCGGTTGCCGCCACCTTGCTATCGCTACGCACCGCCCAGTTGGAACGCGAGCAGCAGCGCATGCGCCGTACCCGCGACGAACTGCAGGAACGAGCCCTCGCGCTCGAAGCGCGCAACCGCGACCTCGCCGATCGCCAGGACTATGAGGTCGAACTTGCGACCCTGGCCGAGCGCGCCCGCATCGCGCGCGAAATTCACGACAACGTCGGCCACCAGCTCACGCGTGCTTCGTTGCAGACCGAGGCCCTGCGCGTGGTCCACGCCAACGAGCCCAGGATTGCCGCCGACTTTGCCGACGTCAAACGCACGGTTGACGAGGCGCTCCAGCTCGTACGCGCCAGCGTCCACGCCCTCAACGACAACGCCGTCGACCTCTCCGTACAGCTCGATTGCATCGTTGAAGGCGCACGCTCGGACGGCGGCCCGCAGGTTGAGCTTGAAGCTTTGGCCGAGCATGCGCCCGCAAATGTCGCCAACTGCTTTGCGGCGGTCCTGCGCGAGGCGCTTTCCAACGCCATGCGCCACGCCCATGCCAAAACCATTACCGTACGGTGCATGGAGCATCCGTCGTTTTACCAGCTCATCGTTACCGACGATGGCGCGGACGCGACCCCGGCGAGCAGCAGCAACGTCGCAGAAGGCATGGGGCTCGCCTCCATGCGCGAGCGCGTCGAGGCGCTTGGCGGCACCTTCACCGCCGGCCCGCGTGTCGGCGCCGGCGGCTGGCGCGTGTTTGCCACCGTTCCCAAACCGCAAGGAGATGAGGACCGATGAGGCTCATCGTTGTCGACGACGACCGCCTGGTGGTCGATTCGCTCAAGATCATCCTGGGTGCCCAGCCGCAGATCGAGGTGGTGGGTACCGGCGCCAACGGCAACGACGCGGTGGCGCTCTACGCTGAGCACGCGCCCGATATCGCACTGCTCGACATTCAGATGCCGGGGCGCGACGGACTTTCGGCGGCACGCGAGATCCTTGAGCGCGACCCCGCAGCACGCGTGGTGTTCCTGACCACGTTTTCTGATGACGAGTACATTGTGTCGGCGCTCAAGCTGGGCGCCCGCGGCTATCTGATCAAGACCGATGTCGCCGCCATTCCGCCAGCGCTGGCGCAGGTCATGGATGGCAAGCGCGTGCTGGAGGGCAAGGCAATCGAGGATGTCGATTTTGATGGGACGGGCGCCGAGGCCGGCACGCCCCGCCGCCCCGCAGCCTTTGCGGCCCTGACCGACCGCGAGTTCGAGGTCGCCGAGCTCATTGCCCGCGGCCTCGACAACAAGGAGATTGCCGCCACCGCCTATATGGGCGAAGGCACGGTGCGAAACCACATCAGCTCGATCCTGGCCAAAATGGGCCTGCGCAACCGCACCCAAATCGCCATCGCCTACCTGCGAGGGTAATCAACCAACGGCCGACCGCCCCAGCATAGCTAAATGGCTGCTACCGATTTAATGCCATTTCAAAACTATGCCGGTTTACGGGGCTAAACCTGGAAACCCCGTCCATGCTCTCGTTTTCCGCAAAATGGCAACTCGTCTACCTGCGGGTTTATTTTCCCGAATGTCGGCATGGTTGGGAGTTCGCGACTCAGCCCCGTAAACCGGCATAGTTTTGTTCGGGCAGCCCCGCGCGGGGGCCTCCGCAAGCCCCGCGGGACCAAAATTGATCCGTTTTCCTCCGTCCCCGGGGGATCATTTGGCAGCGCTCGCCACGAAATCGACCCATCTACTACGTTTGGTTCGATACCCCCGACCACACCCTCGTTTTGAACAAAACCGCAGGCGTTCTACCTGCGGTTTTGTTTCCGAGCTTTTCGGCATGGTCGGGGATAGGCAGTTAAACGTAGTAGATGGGCCGGTTTTGTGGCGCGCTCTCCTCCCCCGCGCACAAAAGTGCCGCCACGGAGAAGGGAGACGCCTCCGTGGCGGCTGGGGGTGGGGTGGGGGCTATGTTTTGGCTCCCCGCCAGCGGCCCGGGGCCCTTGGCCCCGGGCGCTGTCAGTGCGCCTAGCGCTTACGGATGCCCCAGATCAGGGCACCGACGCCGGACATGGCGACGACAAACGCCATGAGCAGCGCGGCTGCCTGCTGGTCACCCGTAGTAGGCAGGAAACCCTTGACCGTCTTGACGATATTCGTCACGGTCTTGGGCGTGCCGGGGTCGGGCGTCGGCACGGGCGTTTCGGGCTTCTTGTACGTGTTGTTAAACACGATGCCCTCGACGCTCTTGTCGCCCTTGGTATAGGCGACGCTCGCCTTGAGGTTGCCCTCGCCGCCGTCGACCACGTTGACGGTCGCGGTAAAGACGGACTTGTCATAGGTCATACCGGTCTCGTCGCCCTTGACCTCGCTGATGGTGTAGACGTACGTACCGGGCTCGTCGTACTCGAACTTGTCGAAGTTGATCTTGCCGTCGGCATCGTTGGTGACGGTGGACTCGATGTCCTCGCCAACGAGCTTAAAGCTAAACTCGTCCTTCTTGAGCTCGCGTCCCTCGAGCACCTTGATCGCGCCGATGGAGACCTGCGTGGGCATGGCGTGATACTTGTTGGTAAAGCCAGCCGACTCGGTGGTTCCCTCGAGCTTGTGCGTCGCGGTCAGCGTGCCGTCGCCGTTGTCGGAGACGGTGGTCACGACGGTGTAGGTCGCGCCGTCATAGGTGACGCCCTTGTACAGGCCGAGCGCGTTGGGGCAAGCCTCGCGCAGCGTGTACGTGTGCGTGCCGGGCGCCTCATAGTGGATCGGACTCAGCGTAACGTTGCCGTTGACGTCGTTGGTGCCGCTCGCGACAACCACGCCGTTCTCAAGCAGATCAAACGTGAACTCGCCAGCTGCAAGGTCGCGTCCGGTCAGACGCTTGACCGTCTTGACCTGATCGGTCACGTACGAATCGACGGGCGTCACGCTGTAGGTGTTGGTGAACGTGAAAGCCGCAGGGTCAACGCCTTCGCGCTTGACGCTCAGATGTCCGGCACCGTCGTCAGTCACGGTGTAGGAAACCTTACGCGTGGCGTTGGCGTCGTTGGTCACGCCAGGGGCGCTACCGGACTCGGTCACCGTGTAGGTAAAGGTGTGCGAGCGCGGAGCGGTGGGGGCTGCGGACTCGGACTCGTCGCTGGACTCGTCGGCGTTGGCATCAGCGTCGACGTCGGCCTCTTCAGCCTCTGCCTCGTCGGCCTCGGCTTCGTCAGCTTCGTCTGCCTCGGCCTTATCGGTCGCATCGGTCGTCACGCCCAGGGCGCGGTTGAGATCATCGAGCGTAAAGTGGATCTTGCCAAAGTCCACGTTGCCGGCCGCGTCGTTGGTTGCGGTCGCGTACTCGGGCATCGGGGCGCCCGCCTCGTCGGCGGTCACGGTGAAGGTGAACTTACCCGCGATGTCGGCCGGGGTCAGGCCCTCGGCGGCCTGGAGCTTCTTGGTGCCGGCGAGCGCGGCATCAACGGCATCGGCGCCGTAGACGTTCTTGAACTCGGGCTTGATGCCGTCGTAGACAGGCTTCGCCGTCAGGGTACCGTTGCCGTTATCGACGACGATGACCTTAAAGCTAAAGCTCGGCGTTTCGGCCGTGATGCCCTTGGCCGCGAGCTGCGGCGTGAACTCGAAGGCGGTGTAACCGATAGTCCATGCAAGCCTGGCATCCTTATCGGTGCGGATAGCGCGCTTGGCATTCACCAGGTCGGCGAGCATCTCGGTGGTGTAATGCAGGAAACCGAAGCTTACCTGCCCATTAACGTTGGTAGTGCACGTGCCCTCAATGGCTTCCTTCTCGCCTGCGTAGGCGATGCCAAAGTAGAACTCGCCGTCGGCCATCGGGCGACCGGTCAGGGTCTTGGTGGCAACGACCTGAGCGGCTTCACCACCAGTCGTGTTAGTCGTAGCGCTATAGCTGTTGACGAACGGGACCACGGCGCTGCCGACCGCAGCGGCACCAGTCTTGTACTCGGTCACCAGCGTGCCCTCGGGGCCGCCAGAAACGGTCGTCGTGGCGGTGAGCGTACCGGCGGTGTCGTCGGCGATGGCGATTGTCACGGTGCGGACAGCGTCGTCGTAGGTGTAGCCGGGCTGGTCGTCGTTCTTCTCGGCCACGGTGTATTTGAAGGTCTTACCGGCGTCAGCCTGCGTAAACTTGACCTCATGACCGGCCAGGATGTCAATCAGGCCGACCGTTCCCTCTGCCGTCGCGGGGGACTTGAATTCGTTGGCTCCGGGCAGCAGGCCAAGTGCGTTGGCCGAAGCCTCGTCGGCAGGCGTCACGGTAAAGGTGAACTGGCCCTCGGTCATGGGACGTCCGGAGAGGGTCTTGCTGAGCTTGAGGCCGCCGGCCGCGGTGTAGTTGAGCTCAGTGCGGTACGTGTTGGTAAAGCGTCCGTTTTCCTTCTTGGCGACGTTGGCGATCAGCTTGCCCTCGCCGTTCTCAGTCACGGTCACTTCGGCGGTCGCGACATGCTCGTCATACGTCATGCCGACCGTGCTGCCCGCGTTCTCGCGGATCTCGTACTTGTAGGTTCCGGCAGCCGTGTAGCGAATCTTGCCGAACTTGATGGCGGCGATGCCGTCCTTCGCGTCGCGCTTGTTCACGGTTACGGTTGCAGGATTGGGCAGCGGGGTGCCGTCGGGGGCGGTGATGGTAAAGCTGAACTCGTCCCCATCCGTCCACTCGCGACCGTCGATGGCCTTGCTCAGGCCAAAGTCGAGGTCTGCATCGGTCGGGGTCACGCTGTAAGTGTTCTCGAAGGTCGCAGGCGTGGCGCCCTTCAGGACATGCTCGGCCTTGAGGGTGCCATCGCCGTTGTCCGTGATGGTGGTCTCGATGGTGAACTTGGCATCGCTGTAGGTAATGCCCTTGCTGGTGGTTCCGCCGTTGACCTCGCGCAGCGTGTAGATGTGCTTGCCGGGCTTGTCGTAGGTGATCTTGTCCATTGCAATCTTGCCATCGGCAGTGTTGGTGCCCTTGGCAACGACCTTGTCGCCCTCGACGAGCTTGAAGCTAAACTCGCCGTCCTTGAGCGTGCGACCGGTCAGAACCTTGGTCGCGGTGATCTGGTCGGTGACACTGAACTCGTTGGGGTTCGGCTTATAGCTGTTGTTGAACTTCGCCTCGCCGGCTCCCTTCAGCTCATGCGTAGCGTTGAGCGTGCCGTCACCGTTGTCGGTGATGGTGGTCACGATGGTGTACTCGGCGGTGCTGTAGGTAATGCCGGCGACATTACCCTTGGCCTCGCGCAGCGTGTAGGTGTGCTTGCCGGGCTTGTCGTAGGTGATCTTGTCCATTGCAATCTTGCCGTCGGCGGCGTTGGTGCCCTTGGCAACGACCTTGCCGCCCTCGACGAGCTCGAAGGAGAACTCGCCGTCCTTGAGGTCGCGTCCGGTCAGGACCTTGGTCGCGATGACCTGGTCGGTAACGCTTTTCTCGATATGCTTCACGTTATAGGCATTGGTGAACGTAAATGCCGCATCGCCGTCCGCGTTACGGGATACGCTCAGTTTACCTTTGCCGTTATCAGTCACGGTGAAGGAAACCTCGCGCGACAGCTTGGCGTCGTTGGTCACGCCAGCGACCTCGCCGGACTCGGTCACGGTGTAGGTAAAGGTGTGCTCGCGCTTCTCGGGCTTCTCGCCCAGAGCATTGTTAAGGTCGTCGAGCTTAAAGGTGATCTCGCCAAAGTCGACCTTGCCGTCGGCGTCGTTGTGCACGCTCGTGCTCGCAGGCATAGGCGCGTCCTCTTCGCCGGTCACGGTAAAGGTGAACTTGCCGGTAATGTCGGCCGGGGTCAGGCCGTCGGAAACCTGCAGATTCTTCTTGCCCACAAGCGATGCCTTGACGGGTGCGGCAGTGTAGGCGTTCACAAACTTGTTGCCGGCGTCGCCGTAGACAGCCGTCGCCGTCAGGGTACCATCGCCGTTGTCGACAACGGTCACATACGCGTCAATTGCCGACACGGTAGCGCTCACGCCCGCGGGCAGCTCGCCGATCTGCTCGGCAGCGATGTAATGAATGGTCCACGTGGGTTTGCCTGAGCTAACATCAAACGATGCCTTGTCTTCCTTGACCAGCTTGGCGAGCGACTTGGTCGTGTACGTCAGCGGACCGAACTCAACCTTGCCACCCTTGTTGGTGGTCTCTAGCAGAGCCTCGTCGTGCCCCGCATAGCTCAATGCAAACTTGAATTCGTCATCGGCCATCGGACGCCCTGAGAGCGTCTTGGTGGCCTCAAGAGTCAGCGGGGTTTCCGTCTTGGCGCTATAGGTATTGGTGAACACCTTGTCCTCGGGCTTTGTGACCTCAGCCGTCAGCTTTCCGGCAGTATCGACGGTTACCTTTACGGTAATCTTCGCGACGTAATCGCTGTAGGTGATGCCACCCAGCTTGCCTGCGACCTCGCGGACCTCATAGGTGTACTCGCCCGGCTTGTTGTAGGTAATCTTACCGAAATCGATGGTCGTATCGCCATTGCGCACGGTCGCGTCAGTGCGCGCAGGCATCGGAGCGTCGTTCTCGGACGTCGCGGAGAGCTCAAACTTAAACTCATCGGTATCCGTCCAGTCGCGGCCCTCGAGCACCTTGGTCAAGCCAAAGTCGGCCTTGGTATCCACCGTTGCCGGCGTCAACTTATAGCTAATCTTGCCGTTGTTGCCCAGGTGAACGTCAACCTCCGTGGCGTTGTTGTTCCACTTGGGGTTGAGCACGTCGGTCGCGGTGCCGGTGGGGTTACCACCCACGCGCTCCTTGGTGGTGTGGAGCTCGTCAATAAAGGCAAGGCGTGCGGTTCCCTTCTTGAACGACAGGTTTCCGCTCGTGTCGCGCACGAAGGCGCCCTCAGAGCTCGCGGCGTCTTCGCCGGTAAACTCGATAACGGCAGTACTGGATTCAACCTTGCCGCCTTCGCCCGCTACCTCAAACTCATCCTTGTAGTAATAGGAGCCCTTGGCAGCCAGCGGGAGCTGGTCCTTCGCTGGCGTCTTGCAGTCCTTATCCGTGTAAATGGGGGTATTCTTCTGGAAATAGTAGTAGCGGTTGGAATCGGCGGGCTCAAAGTTCGCGATCGTATCGCCCAGCTGGCCGCGGTTCCACTTGTTCGCGTAGAAGCTAACGGTCTTTGAGTCGTTCTCCGTGGTGGTCACATTGCTCTTGATGTAGTCCTCGAGCCCCGGTACACTCTCGGGCGTAAACAGGTTATTGAGCGCGTCTTTCTTAACGCTCGAGGTGTAGTTCACCTGGATGGGCCCAGTCTCGTCGACCGTAAGCACACCATCGGTGATCTTAAAGTGGCGCAGCGGAATCAGAGACGCGGGGATCTTGACCGTTACGATGTCGCCGGCCTGAGGCTTACCCTCTTCGGCATGTTGAACGGTGATGACCAGGTTCGCAGCGGCACCCGCAAATTTGTAAGTGTCGACATTGCCTTCGGGCTTCTTTGTCGGCTTGTCAAACGTCTCGCCGTTGTACACGATGGACGTAAAGTCGTCGACCTGCATAAAGTCGCCCAGCCTATCGGTGAACGTAATGTAGCCGGACTCATGCTCGCCATAGCCGTCATGAACTTCGGTCGGGTAACCGGCTTTGATAATGCTTCCCGAGATCTCTTCGAAGATCTTCTCGAGCTCAGCGGCGTTGGTTGCCGACTTGTAGTAATTGGCGTTTTCCGCACGTGTGCCAAGCATATCGCTCGTATACGATTCTGCGTCGGGATAATTGCTCGACACGGCATGCATGAACTTGTTCTCATTGCTTGTGTCTCTAGCCGTGGGGACGGCATTGGGATCTGCGCCGTCAAAGATGCCGATCGTATAAATGTCGGAGCCTTTATTCTTGAGACTCTTGGCACTTTTGATGGCGCTATTGGCAACACTTGCCTGGAATCCACTTGAACTCGTAGGTGAACCATCGGTGAAGAAGACGACGACCTTCTTGGCGTCGGCACGAGCACGATCAGACGAAAATTGCTCATCAGCCAGCTCCAAGCCATAGTCGGCGCGCGTGGAACCGGCAGGACTGATGGAGTTGACCGTACTCTTTAGGTTCTCCGCACCTTTACCTTTGCCCTTGCTGCAGAGCGTCAGATCCTTCATGGTCTGCGAGTAGTTGTAGGTGTAGCCGCCTTTGCGATAAGTGCCGTTGCCGACCTGATTAGTCATATCGCCCGAAAACTATACGATGGCGACCTTGTGCTGCTTGGACTCGTCCGAAATCTTTGCATTCTGCTCCGCAATGGTGTCAATAAAGCCATTGGCGGCCTTCTTTAGCGCTTTGATACGCTTTGTGTTGTCGCTCTTACCCATGGGGTCATCCATCGACCCAGAAGCATCCAGCACCATCACGATGTCGAGCGGCTTGCCGGAAATCGTTGTATCGGATGTCGAAGAGATGGCAGACAGCGTGGTCAGGAAATCCGACTTTTCGCCTTCTCCGGTTTTCTTGACCGTTTTGTCGGTCCAAATTCGGCCGACGTTTTGAGTTGTAGTTTCCTTGCCGTCAATGCCGCCGGCCCAGTACTTCCAGTGGTCGCTGGTGTCGTAGTCGACGATCTTTTCACTCGCCGTCGGTCCATCCATTCCTGTGCTGGACCTGGCGTTGGCCTCGGGCAGCATGGCGAATGCTGCGGCTGGCAATACCAGCACTACGGCCAGTATCACCGCCAAGAGACCCCTCGTGTACCTGCTCATCGTGTCTCCCTTCTCGCGGTCTCAGACCTTGCATCAGCCTAAAGTTACGGAATGAGACACAATTAGGGCAGGTGACACATGTTCCAGATTCGGTTTTGGGCGTGAGACAAATGTCTCACCAAAGTTGAGACACGGCGTTTTCGCAGGAAAACGGGTGCGACTCGGAGCCATCAGGCAAAAATGACCCACTTTCCTCCGTCCCCGGGGAATCAGGGGCTGCTACGGATATGGTGCCATTTCAAAAGTATGCCGGATTACGGGGCTGAAGTCAGAGCCCTCATCCATACCCGCTATTTTTGAAAAACCGCAAGCCGTCGGTTTTGGTTTCGCGATTTTCGGCTTGGTCGGGGGTTCACTCTCCAGCCCCGTAAACCGGCATAGTTTTGTTT
>NZ_QSSH01000008.1:0-41555 GCF_003438495.1 Collinsella sp. TF05-9AC | reverse complement strand
CCAGCCCCGTAAACCGGCATAGTTTTGTTTGCGACGGCTCCGCCGCGCGCTATAGCGCGGGGCCGGCGGGGCATTTTTGCCCCGCCGGCCCCTGTTCCAGCTCAATTTCAGCGCAATTCCGGTTTGGTTTCTACCGTGGGAGTCTTGTCCGCCGCGACCGGGGTGCGCGCGGTGTCCATACTCAGGCAGTGCTTGGGGCAGCTTTCGATGCATTCGCCGCACACCACGCAGGCGTACGGGTCGATTGACCAGGTGCCGCCCTTGCGGTCAACCGCCAGCGCACCCGCCGGGCAGCGACGTGCGCACATGCCGCAGCAGATGCACACATCCATGTCGTTAACGATATGTCCGCGCAAGCGCTCGGGCGCTACAAGCTTTTCCTGCGGATAGCACACCGTGACCGGCTGCTTGACCATAGAACCCAAGGCCGTCTTGGCAAATGTCAGTAAACTCATGCCGCGCCTACCTTTCCGTGCAGCTAATGCAGGGATCGATGGTCAGGATAATCATGGGCACGTTGGCGATGAGCACGCCCTGCAGCGCGTGCGTCAGACCGGCCAGGTTTTGCGACGTCGGCGTGCGCACACGGAAGCGGTCCAGATTCTTGGTGCCGTTGCCGCGCACATAGTAATACGCCTCGCCGCGCGGCTGCTCAATCACGACTTCGCCGCGCGCACCGTCGGCCGGCGTGAGCTTGGTACGCCCGCCGATACCGTCGTGCGGAATCTTGTCCACAAGTTCCTTGATAATGTCCATGGCCTGCGTGACCTCGGCGCAACGCACCTGGCAGCGGGCATAGCAATCGCCGTCGGTGGCAACAATCGGCTCAAACGCAGCCAGATCCGCATAAGCACCGTCGCCGAACATGCGCACGTCGTAATCCACACCCGAGGCGCGACCGAACGGGCCGACCATCGAAAGCTCCAGCGCGTCTTTCTTGCTGATCACGCCCACGCCATGCAGACGCTCGCCGCAACTGGCATCGTCCAAAAACGTATGCACCAGAGCCTCGTAGTCGGGGCGCATGGCATCGAGCGTCTGGACAATGCCCGCCAGCTCGGAGGCCTCGATGTCGTGCTTAAGGCCGCCGATCTCGTTGATCGACAGAATCACGCGGCCGCCGCAGGTGCTCTCAAAAATCTTAAGGATCTGCTCGCGCAGGGTCCACGAACGATAGAACAGGGCCTCAAAGCCAAAGGCGTCGGCGAGCAGGCCCAACCATAGCAGGTGCGAGTGGATACGCGAAAGCTCATGCAAAATGGTGCGGATATACTGCACGCGGCCGGGTACCTCGATGTCGAGCATACGCTCGCAGGCGCTGGCATAGCCGTAGCTGTGGCCCACGGCGCAGATGCCGCAGATGCGCTCGGCAATGTAGCCAAACTGATGCATGTCACGTTTTTCGGTAAGCTTCTCGAGTCCGCGATGCACAAAGCCAATCTGAGGAATTGCCTCGATCACGCGGTCGTCCTCGAGCACCAGATCCAGATGGAGCGGCTCGGGCAGCACTGGATGCTGCGGGCCAAACGGAATAACGGAGCGATGTGCCATGGACCTTACGCCTCCTTTTTCTGCTTGTCGCGGGCGGCCTTGGCGGCAAGCGCCGCGCGGACCTTGGCCGCTTTCTCGGGATCCATGGCGGCGAGCTTTGCCTCCAGCTCGGCGGCTTTGAGCGCGGCCTTGGCGGCGGCATCGTCATGCTGAGCATCGGAGCCGGCAGCCGCGGCGGGCTGGACGGCGGCAGCGCCCGCAGCATCGCCGGTGCCCTCCCCCGCAGCGGCGGCCTTCTCGGCAGCTGCCTTGCGCGCCTTGGCCTCGGCAGCGGCGCGGACCTTCATGGCCTTCTCGCGCGCAGCCTTCACCTCGGGCGTGATCACGCTCATGGGCTCGGCCGTCGAGACCTGGTAGAAAAAGCCCTTAAAGTCGATTTGCATATCGGTGATGGCAAGGCCAAACAGGTCGTGCGCCTCGTTCTCAAACGGGAACACCGCCGGATAGTACGAGCTGATGGACGGGATCTCCTGGTACTGGTCGATACCCTCGACCACCAGGTTCTCAATCGCATAGTTTCCGTCCCGCGCGATCTGTTCCTGCGCGGCGCGGACGTTGATAAACGTATAGACCAGGCGATACGAGCCGTCGTCCACGCAGCGCTCGGCGTGCATCTGCACAAAGCGCGCGCCGGCGCCCTTGAGTGCCTGCACATGCGGCAGCAGCCCATCGATCCCGACGGTGGTATAGATTGCCTTTTGCATTACTCGGCCTCCTTTGCAGCGGCGGGCTTCCCGGCGGCGCCGCCAGCAGCGGCGGGCTCGTCGGCAGCGTCGCCAGCCGTGGGCGTATCGTCAGCCCCGGCCCCCGCAGCGGCCACAAACCCGCCCTCGCCCAGCTCAACGCCACCATCCCAGGTAGCGGCGCCGCCCACGGTAAGCGGATCGCCGCCAGCGCGCATCACGGCCTCTTTCTGGTCCAGGATGCCGCACGCCTCCACGATGGCATCGATCACGGTCTCGGGGCGAATGGCGCACCCGGGCGCGTACACATCCACGGGAATCGCGCGGTCCACGCCGCCGATCACGTTGTAGGCATCGCGGAACACGCCGCCCGAACACGCGCAGATGCCGCAGGCCACCACGCACTTGGGCTCGAGCATCTGGTTGTAGATCTGGCGCACGACGGGCAGGTTCTGGGCATTGACCGACCCCGTCACCAAAAAGATATCCGCATGCTTGGGGTTGCCGGTGTTGACCACGCCAAAGCGCTCCGCATCGAACAGCGGCGTGAGCGAGGCCAGCACCTCGATATCGCATCCGTTGCAGCTCGAACCGTCGTAATGAATAACCCACGGCGAGCGCGACATTTTATGATCCATGGATGCCGCCTCCTAAATAAACACGTCGACGAGGATGGGCATAAGGTTGAGCAGGCCAAACACCAGCGCCACGCCCCATCCGAGCCTAAAGCAGCTGCGCCAGGTGCTGCGTGCGAAGGTGTTGTCGATCAGGACCTCGACAAAATACGTCGCGGCCATCACGACCAGGGCTACAACCCAGCTCACGGGGTTGTCCCAAACAAAGAACATGCCCACCCACATCAAAAACAGCACGGTCTCGCACCAGTGCATAAGGGTCATCTTGGCCAGCGTGCCGCCGCTCATCTCGGTGGCGACGCCCTGGACGATCTCCTGATGCGCATGATGCGAGTACGAAAGGTCAAACGGCGACTTGCGCAGCTTGATGGTAAGCACCGCGAGCAACGCGAGGAAAATGGGCGCGCTGTGCACGATGATGGGGACCGACTGCCCCGTCACGGCGATGGAATCAAAGCTGTCGGTGGCAAGGTACAGGCCCACGCTCATCAGCAAAACGGCGGGCTCGTAACTCATAACCTGCAGTAACTCACGATCGGCGCCAACCTGGGCAAACGGGCTTTGCGTCGAGGCGGACGCCAGCACCACAAAGATCGCGGCGAGCGTCACCATAAAAGCGCACAGTAGCGTGTTAGAGCCCGACACAAAGATGCCGCCGCCCACCACGGTAAAGATGAGCGCGCACGCCATATAGGTATCGTCCATGGTGTTTACGCTGGCGGGGGCCTTGCGCAGCAGCTTGGCAACGTCGTAGAAGGGCTGCAGCAGGCGCGGGCCCACGCGGCCCTGCATGCGGGCGGACAGCTTGCGGTCGATGCCGTCGATCATGCCACCCACAAGCGGCGCCAGCAGGGCAAACGCCACGGTGCCAATAAAAATGCCCACGACACCCGAACCTTCAAAATACTTGCCGCGCAGCACCGAGGGCGCACTCATGGCAAGTCTCTCGGGCCCAATCCATGCGCAACACAGCAGCGCAAACAAGATAATGCTGCAGCACACGACGCTACCCGCGGGGCCAATACGCTTCTCGCCAAGGGCGTCCTCCGAGTACCAATTGCGCTTTTCGGCCTTTACCTCGTGTCCCATCGAGCCGCGGAAATGACGATAGCTCTCGGTTCCAACGCCCGAAAGGTACACGTTGACGTGCGGTTTGTTGCTCACGCGGAATGAAGTCAGCAACACCACGGCAATAAAAGCCACGATAACCACCATCAGATACATGGCGTCCTTGCCAATAACGTACGGCACGCGGCCAAACACCATGGCCAAGTAAGGCGACACCAGACCGCTCGAGATAACCGGGAACGCCACGCAGCACAGAATAAGCAGCGCGGCGATGGTGCTGAGGGCCATCCATTCGGTCTTATGGACATTGACCTCAACGTTTTGAGCCGTGGGGTCGACGCCCGAAAGCTTGGCAAGCCACTTGCCCCAGAAGAAGAACGTCGCGGCCGAGCCAAAGGCAAGCACCATGATCATGAGCACGTTGCCGGTCTGCGCAAACGCCACCAGGGCGCCCCACTTGGACACGAGCATGCCAAACGGCGCAACAAACATGCCCATGATGCCCAGCATCATCAGGCGCGTCAGGTGCGGCATACGGCTGAACATACCGTCCATGTCCTCGATATTGCGGCTGCCGATATGATGCTCGGCCGTGCCCACGCACAGGAACAGCAGCGACTTGGCAACCGTGTGGAACAGGATCAGGAAGATGGCGGCCCACACGGCCTCGGGCGCGCCGACGCCCAGGCAGGCGCTGATGAGGCCCAGGTTGGAGATGGTGGAGTACGCAAGCACGCGTTTGGCGTTGCTCTGCGAGATGGCCATGAGGGCAGCGAGCAAAAACGTGATGGCACCCACACTCGTGACCATAAAGCCGGTCACAGGATAGATGGCATAGAGCGGGCTCAGCTTGACCATCAGGAATACGCCGGCTTTGACCATGGTTGACGAGTGCAGCAGGGCGCTCGTGGGCGTGGGGGCAACCATGGCACCCAGCAGCCAAGTGTGGAACGGCATCTGTGCGGCCTTGGTGAGCGCGGCGAGCGACAGCAGAACGACCGGCATCACCAGCAGCGCGGACTGCGCGGTTCCGGCGCCGGAAAGCTCGATCATGCCCGAGATGGTCAGCGGCATGCCATTGACGTGCAGAAACATAAGGCCCGCCAAAAACGCGATGCCGCCCAGCATGTTGAGGATGATCTGGGTGAAGGCGTTTTTGATGGCCTCGGGCGTGCGCGTGTAGCCAATCATAAGGAACGAGCACACGGTGGTGATTTCCCAGCCGCAGAACAGCCACTCAAGGTTGTCACTCGTCACGATGACGAACATGGCCGAGAGGAATAGAAACATAAGCGCCAGGAACTGCGGGCGACGGTCGGGCGCGGTCTGCCCGCGCAGCGCAGCCTCGTGCTCGTCATGGGCCTGGAAGTCCTTCATGTAGCCCAGGGCATACACGCAGATTAGGCTACCGACGATGCCGACGGCGAGGACCATGATCACACTCATGTAGTCCAGGTAGAGCGGCGTCGCCGTGACGGCTTCGACCGCGGGCAGCGTCATGGCTGCAAAGGCGAACGAGCCCACCAGCTGGACTATGCCGAGCACCGTGGCGAGCGCGTTCCTATATTTGTACGCGTTGTACAGGATTACGGCGCACAGGATGACGTCGATGACGGAGCTGATGATCGAGAGCACATGCGAGGTGCCGGAGGCAACCTCAAAGCTCTGCGGACCCATGCCAAAAAACATGACGGCGACTACAACTGTCACCGCCATAATAATGCCGGAACCTATGAGCCCCACCGCATCGCGGGCGCGGTCGCCGCGCGCGAACAGCATGCCCAGCGCCGGTACCAGCGGAAACAGGGTAAGGAAATACAGTAGCGTCATACCATCACTCCCCCATGCAAAAACGCTGCAATTGTTTAACGTTATAGCTCAATTGATGAGTAGCGGCAGCGGGTTTTCGGTCAACTGGGGAGTTTTAGGCGTACGGGGCAAGGAGTCTGTCCGCATTGGAGCAAAGGGGCGACGCTCCCCCTATCGCAGCGGTGGGCGCACGGGCCACTGCGCGCGGTTTATTGGCCATTTTGGAGGATGTCCCGATAGGCTCGCGGCGGTCCAAAAAGTTGGCGCGGCAAGAAAAATGCGCCCCTGTGGGCGCACCATCCCGTTTGCTATTCCGCCTTTTTAACGCGCGGCTTATCGACCAGTGCGGACTCACCGCTCTCGCGGTACTGACGGCACCAAGCCTTGACCGAAGACTCGCTGGGAATCTTGTGTTTGATCATGGCCTCGCGAACCGTCAAGCCGTTTTCCAGACGGTCCTTAACCACAGCGAGCTTTACGTCGTACGAATAGGTGTGATGATGCGAACCGGCGTTGAGAACGGCGTCGGCACCGCCCACAGCATACGCGCGGGCCCACTGACGAGCCGTGGCCTGGGGAATGCCAAGCTCCGCGGCGAGGGCGCGATGACCGACCCCCTCTTGGAGGATCTCGACGGCGCGCTGTCTAACCTCGGGCGCATGCGTGCGAGTCCTAGTTGCTTCCGACATACCTGCCACTTCTTAGCCTTAACCGTTAATCTGCTTTCTTACGTGAAAGTTAGATAGTAGCATTTTACTGTTTGCTCAAAGCAGTTAATTAAAGTAGACGCGGCGTTATCTGGGCATTTGGCACCAAATTACGACATTTCTTTATCGATTATTTACGCTGGTAGCTGACTCGCAGCTAATCGTCATTCGCTTGTCAACAAAATTGGCATCTCTTTACATCCTTTGGTATAGAGGATATAGTTATTAACCCCTCCCCCAATAATTTTGAGTGATCTGCAAGGCAGTAGACGTCCTCACTCCTCATGATTACCGCGCATTGCCATCCACCGGAGCAAAACAAAAAGGGCGGGACCTGCTGCGCTTGCAGACCCCGCACCGATTGACACCCGACGGGACACAGCCGGGCGAGACGGATCCGTGCTACCGTCCCGCCCGGCCGCGATGTTCAACTACAGCTCGTTGGCCGCGTGATATGCCGTGCGAATGGCGCTCGCAATGTCGGCGGTGCGCTCGCCCGAGCAGTCGCCCACGCAGGTCACGGGCACCGTCACGCCATCCAGGTCAAACGCGTTGGCCTTGGAGCCCACGGCCATCACCACGTAATCGCAGGCGATCTTCACCGGCTCCTCGGCGCCGTCCTCGGTAGTGCGAATGGCCTCCACGCCCTCGTCGGTAATGGCGGTCAGACGGGTCTTCACGTGCTGCTCCACGTTGTGCTCGGCAAAGTCGCTCATGATCAGCGGCAGAATGGTCTCGGACTCGCCCGCGGCAATCTTGTCGAGCATCTCCACGATCGCCACCTCGCAGCCGTGCTGCAGCAGGTACTCGGCAGTCTCGGTGCCCACCAGGCCACCGCCAATGACGGCGACGCGCCCGCTGAGCTCCACCTTGCCGGCCAGCACGTCCCAGCTCGAGACGACCTTCTCCGAATCGGCGCCCGGAACGGGGATGACCACGTCGTGTGCGCCCACAGCCACAATCGCGGCGTCGGCGGCGTTGAGGTCCTCAGCTGTAGCGGCATGGTTGAGCTCAACCTTCACGCCCAGGCCGGGCAGAATCTTCTCGTAGTACTCAACCGAGCGCATGATCTCGTCCTTGCGCGGAGGCGCGGCCGCCAGCACAATCTGGCCGCCCAGATGATCGCTCGCCTCGTAGACGGTCACACCGTAGCCGCGCTTGGCCGCCACGCGTGCGGCCTCCAGGCCGGCAATACCGCCGCCCACCACGGCGATCTTCTTGTCGCCCTCGCCCGGCTTGATGGCGATGGTCGCCTCGTCGCCGTTCTCGGCGTTGAGCACGCACGAGATGTACTTGCGATTTTGAATCGCGTCGACGCAGCCCTTGTTGCAGTTGAGGCACTCGCGGATGGGCTCACCCGTAGCGGCCTTCAGCGCAATGTCGGGGTCGCACATGAGCGAGCGGCCATAGGCGATGATGTCGGCCGCGCCGTCTTCCAGAATCTTCTCGCCGGCCTCGACCGAGACAACACGGCCGACGGTTGCCACCGGCACGGAGACCAGGGCCTTGACGCGCTCGGCCACGGGCAGCGTCCAGTTGTAGGGCATGGCGCCCATGGGCGGAATGGTATCGCCCATGTTGCCGGTGTGGTTGGCCTGCGCGACCTGGATCATGTCGATGCCGGCGCCCTCGAGCAGCTTGGCGAACTCGCAGGCCTCGTCGGGCTGCAGGCCGCCCTTGCCGCGCGGCGTGCCGTCGGGGTTCTCCATGATCACGGGAAGCTTGTACTCCACCATCAGCTGCGGCGCGGCTTCCTTAATGGCAGCGACGACCTCCAGCGCGTAGCGGACGCGGCTCTCGAACGAACCGCCGTACTCGTCGGTGCGCTGGTTGAGGATGGCCGAGCACAGCGAACCCACCAAGCGGTCGCCGTGGACCTCGATGGCGTCGATGCCGGCCTGCTGCGCGCGAGCGGCCGAGGCAGCGATGGCCTCCTTGATCTGGGTGAGCTGCTCCACGCTCGCCTCGTTCACAAAGTGCTGCATGTCGTGATGCAGCTTGGCGTAGGCCTGGTTGCGGATCTCGTTGGACTCGACCATCTTGGCGGCAAAGGTCTCCTCGTCGCCGGCGGCCTTGGCCTCCTGCGCGGCCTTGGCGGCGGCCATGGATCCCATGACCATGCGGCCGACACCGGGCACGTCGTACTCGGGGTGGAACAGCTGCAGCGCGACCTTGGCGCCGTGCTTGTGGACGGCATCGGCCAGGGCCTTAAACGTGGGGATCTGGGCGTCGGTCGCCAGCTTGGGCGTGGGGCTTGCGGTCATGACGGGAGCAACGTCGCCGATGACGATGTAGCTCACGCCGCCACGGGCCAAGCGCTCGTAAAAAGCCAGGCTGCGCTCGCCAATGGAACCATCGCGCTCCTCGTAGCCGGTGGTCAGCGGCGGGAACATAATGCGGTTTTTGAGCTCAAGGGGGCCAACCGTAATGGGCTGAAGCAGCTTGGATGCAGGTGCGGTCATGGACATTCCTCTCTTGTAGGCGCGGCGGCGATGATGCCGCGTAGTTGTCTAGAGGATATGGCATGGAGGCACGGCGGCACAACGGAAATCGGCGGACAGCAGGTAGCGGCAGGTGGATGGATGATGAACCGCCTGCCGGTTTGTCTCAATCTGTAACAGTTACGCGGCAAAACCGGGTCTTACTGTTACAGATCGAGACAAACCAAACCCGCCTGCTAGAAAATCTCAATCTATAACAACAACTCGGCAAAATCCGTCCCTCGTGTTACAGATTTAGACAAACACGACCCAACCCACCGGTATATCTCGGTCTGTAACACCTAGCCGCCCAAATCGGGTCTAGATGTTACAGATCGAGATTTTGTTTGAGAGGCCGAGAATTGGACCGAAAACACGGTCCCGAAATAACAAAAAAACTCGCCGGCTAGGCCGACGAGCTGCAAGTTCTTGGTCGCGGGGGCAGGATTTGAACCTACGACCTCCGGGTTATGAGCCCGGCGAGCTACCAGACTGCTCCACCCCGCAATGTCTGGGCGCCTCATGTGCGCAAGAAAGAATATTACGCGGGAGTTCGGTAAACGGCAAGGAAAATCTCGTAGAGCATAATTCCTTCATATTTAAACCTCTCAGCCCCTATCACCGTAAACGAATCGCAGCCGAGCGCCGTCGACGGCGCGTATACAATGGTGCGCGTCCTTTTATGCCAACACTGGGAGTAGACATGCTGCTCGCTATCGATATGGGAAACACGCAGACGGCCATGGGCCTGTTTGACGGAGACGAGCTGGTGCAGTCGTGGCGTATGCCCACCGACCGCTCCTATACCGCCGACGAGATCCACGTGCGCCTGATGGGTTTCTTTAAGATGTACGGCCTTTCGCTCGATGCGGTCGACGCAATCGCCTTTGCGGGCGTGGTGCCGCAGCTCTCGCGCGAGTGGCACGCCGTGGCCGACCGCATTGCCGCGGACGCCATCGTCATCGGGCCGCAGACGGCCGCGGTGACCAAGCTGCGCGCGGCGCGCCCCCAGGCCGTAGGTGCCGATCGCGTCGCCAACGCCGTTGCGGCCGAGACTTTCTACGGCGCGCCGGCAATCGTGGTGGACTTTGGCACCGCGACCAATATCGACGTCATCGATGAGGACGGTTATTACATTGGTGGAGCTATTGCGCCGGGCATCCGCATTTCGATGGACGCGCTCGCCGCCCGAGCCGCCAAGCTCGCCAGCGTTCCGCTCGAGGCGCCCGAGCACGCCATCGGCCGCGATACCGAGGAGTGCATCAAGGTGGGCGCCGTAACGGGCGCCGCCGCCATGGCCGAGGGCCTGGTCGCGCGCATGAAGCGCGAGCTGGGCCGCGAGGATGCCACCGTTATCGCCACGGGCGGTCTCGCCAGCATCGTCGCCGATTCGACCGATGCCTTCGACGTGGTCGACGGACAGCTCACCATCAAGGGTATCTGCGAAATCTACCGCCGTATGCAGGAGCTGGGATAGAACAGGGGCTTAAGTCGAGCACGAACGCGAGCGGCGAACTAGGCAACGCATCGGTCCTATTCCTCAAAATCGAAAATTTATCAGTTTTGAGGAATAGGCTTTCTGCTACGCCTCGCCGCATAGCCACCTCGCCAGGTCCACGATCTGCACCCCATTGCGGTCCGTGGCCTCGTGATGCGTTCGGGCGAGAATCATCTTGGGGTACGCGTCGCCAATGCTCAGCAGTGGCGAAATCTCGCGTTCAAATGTCTTATCCGAGCTGATGTCGTCGCTCACCTGAATGTAGAGCTTCTCGCTTCGCTTGATTGCTATAAAGTCAATTTCCTTTTTATAGAGCACACCGACGTATACCTCGTATCCGCGGCGCAGCAGCTCGATGGCCACCATGTTCTCGTATACGCGTCCCCAATCCATATCACGTGTACCGAGCAGTGCGTATTTGAACGCGTGGTCTGCCAGGTAATATTTCTCGCCGCTCTTAAGGTATTTTTTGCCGCGAATGTCGTACCGACGAACTTTATAGAAGGCAAACGCATCGCACAGGTACCCCATGTACGTGCCGACCGTCTTGTTCGTAATCTTTAGCCCATCCGCATTCAAAACATCTGTAATGTTGCGTGCCGACGTTATGTTGGAGACGTTGTCCATCATGTAATCGGCAATGCGCAGCAGTGCCGATTCGTTTCTCACGTTATGCCGCTGCACGATATCCCTCACGATGAGCGTTTTGAAGACATTGGAGAGATATTGGTAGCGCTGCTCCTGCAGTGGATAAGGGTAAGAGCCGGACATACCGCCGGTTCTCGCGTACTCATCGAAGTCGCGATCGACCTCGCCCTCGTCACTATAGAAGCGATACTCCTCAAACGAGAATGGGAAAACCTCGATCTCGAACGTGCGCCCCGTAAAGAGCGTCGACAGATCGCTCGACAGCAAAAAGGCGTTCGATCCGGTGATGAAGATGTCGTACTGCTCGGATGCATGGAGGCTGTTGATCGCGCGTTCAAAGCCGTCGCACATCTGAACCTCGTCGATAAGCAGGAAGTTTTGCTTGTCGGACACTCGATGCTCTTTCACATAGGCGAGCAGGGCATGATATTCGAGCAGGCCCTCGAACTCGTCGAGGTTGTAATTGATATGGATGACATTCGAATTGGACAGATTTGCCTCCACGTAATCGCGGAGGGCCTCGAGCAATTTTGATTTACCGCTACGACGGATGCCCGTGATGACCTTGATGTCCGGCACGCCAATAAGGCTCGTCAACGTGTCCATATATGACGTTCTATTGATGAGTTTCATTGGGGCCTCCTCGCGGTCTTTTATCGCTATTCCTCAAAATTGAAAAATTTTCAGTTTTGAGGAATAGGCTCTATAGCGAATATACCTCGCGAAAGACCGAGCTGCCTTAATCCTATTCCTCAAAAACGAAAATTTTTCAGTTTTGAGGAATAGGGCGCTGGCAACCCATTCCCCAGATAGGCGAAACCCTCCCCGGCAAGGCCGAGGAGGGTCTTGTTGTCATGTCTATCTTTGGGCGCGAACGCCCCGCGCTACAGCCCGCGAATGCGCACGGCCTCGGGCGGAAACTCCTGCTCGCCGGCATCGGTCTTAATGGTCGCGCGGCCCCAGATGTCCAGGCCCGCAAACACACCGACCGCAAGCGGCAAGCCGTTGGGCGACACCGCCGCAACTTGGCGGCCCAGCAGCGGTACCATGTCGAAATACTCGCCCAGCACGGGAGCCAGCGGCCCTGCGGCGCCTTGCGGCGTGTTGGCAACAACCGCCCAGGTGTCCACACGGGTCAGCACGGCGACGGCCAACGCCTCGACCAGCGCTTCGTCAGCTACGTCCACACCAAGCTCGCTCAACGCCGAATGCTCAATATCCACCGTCACGGCACCGAACATGCCCGCAGCACCGGCACCGCCGTTCACGGCAACACGCGCGAGCGACGTCTCAAACGCAGGCGCACCGCACACGATATCGCTCGGCCACTGGATACCCACCTTACCGGCAAGGCCCAGGCCCGGCGCCGAAGCCGTGCCCACGAGCGCGTCCATCATGCCCATCGCCGCCACAAACGGCAGGCCGTGGAAGGCGTGCATATTCACATCGGGGCGCACAACCAGCGAAAACGTCAGCGAAGCCTCGCCCACGCTCCAAGCGCACCAACCCGCGGACGCACCCTCGCGACCCGCGTCGCGCGCGGCGTCAAGCTCGGTGCCAGCGGCAACAGCATTCATCTCGATCATCTACATGCGCCCCAATTCGCCCACAATATGGCCCACGCGGTCCTCGGGCTCCTTGACCTCGACGCCGTTGTAGCGGAAGAACCGCGCCGGATCGTGCATCAGATCCTCGAGCGGCACCAGCACAAAGTCGCGCTCGCCGATCAGCGGATGCGGCAGGCGCAGCTTTTTGCCGCCGTGGGTCTCGCCGTCCATCCACAGCAGATCCAGGTCGATGGTGCGCGGACCGTTGGCCTTGGCCTTTTTGGAACGGTCGCGGCCCAGCTCGGCCTCGATCTTCATGAGCTCGTCGAGCAGCACCAACGGCGCCAGCTCGGTCTTAATCTCGATGACGGCGTTGGCAAACGCGTCCTGGCGCATCTCGTAGGCCGGCTCGCTCTCGTAGATCTTGGAGGAGTTGGACACGCAGGTGAGTGGAATCTCGGCGATCATGTCGCGTGCGGCGCGGATGTTGTCACAGCGGTGCCCCAGGTTGGAGCCCACGGCCACAAACGCGCGGCGCGGCTGCAGCTTGGCAACCGCCCAGTAGCCGTTCAGGAACTGCGAAAAACCCGCGGCTTCGTGCACGCGCACGATGTTGGCACCGGCCTGGATGGCGCCCAGGCACACGCCAAACGTAGCGGCATCGCGCTCGGCGGCCTCGGTCACGCCCGAGACAGCGCCCACAAAGCGCTTGCGCGATACGGCGCACATGAGCGGATAGCCCAGTGACGCCATCTTGGCAGTCTCGCGCTGGATGACGATGTCCTCGTTGGCCGTCTTGCCAAAGCCCGGACCGGGATCGATGCAGATGCGGTCGCGCGACACGCCGGCGTGGATGAGCGCGCGGGCCTGGTCGGACAGAAAGCCCATGACGCGGCGCATGATGGGTGCCGAATCGGGCAGGGTGAAGCGGCGGAGCTGCGAGGTGGGCACGTAGGCTTCCTCGCGGCGGGCGCTGCGGCGCATCATGGCGGCCAGGTGGTCATTGGGCTCCGATGCGGCCTCGGTGGCTGCGGGCGCGGCCTCGGGCGCGGGTGCGACGGTCTCGGCGGCAGTAGCCTGCTCGGCGGCGGGCGCCTCCTGCTCGCTTGCGGGCTCAGACGTGGGCTCCGGTTCACCAAACGGCAACGAGGGCTGCACCACGCCGCCCGGAAGCTTGGCCTCCGGCTTAGGCTCGCCCAGCAACTTGCCGCGACGGCGGCGAGCCGGCTTCTCAGCCTCACGCGCGGCCTCGGCAGCCGCCTCGCGCGCCTTCTCGGCAACAAACGCCGCAGCCGAGGTATCGAGCTGCACCGTTGCGTGCGTGCGTGCGGGCGCGGCGACCTCGCCGGCATGCATCACGATGACGCCGCAGGTGCTCGTCTTAACAAACTCGACCATCTTGGGGTCGGTGAAGCCGGTCACGTCGTTGACGATCGAGGCGCCGCAGCGCACGGCCGCCTTGGCAACCGCCACATGACGCGTGTCGATCGAGACGATGGCGCCCTCCTTGGCCAGCGCGCGCACCACGGGCAGCACGCGGCGCGCCTCCTCGTCGGGGTTGACCGGGGTAAAGCCGGGGCGCGTGGACTCGCCGCCCACGTCGATGATGTCGGCGCCGGCGTCGAGCATCGCCAGGCCATACTCGATGGCGGCATCCGGGTCGAAGTGCTCCCCGCCGTCGCTAAACGAATCGGGCGTCACGTTGAGGACGCCCATGATGCGCGGACGGTCAAAGCTGAGCTCGTACTTTCCGCACCGCCATGTCTTGCTGTCGTTCGCCATGAACATCCTCCTAAAATGCCCACGCCGCCGAGCTTGGGGAGCTGGCGGCGGGGTCGCTTTGCACTCAGTCTTTCTATTGTATCCGCGCGCGCGGGCTAGAACGCAAACGCGGCCGCGATGTCGCAAGAAATCAGCAGGTCGGCATTTGCATCCTGATCGGTGGGAGCAAGATTGCAAATGGCCAGCGTATCGCCGGTAAAGTAACGCGTAAGGCCCGCCGCCGGATACACCACGAGCGAGGTCCCGCCCACAATGAGGGCATCGGCCGCGGCGATGGCGGCAACGGCACCGGTCAACACATGCTCGTCGAGCGGCTCTTCGTAGAGCACTACATCGGGCTTGATGCGGCCACCGCACGCGGGGCACGCAGGCACGCCCGCGGCATCCTCGTGCTCGCGCGAGCAAATCCACTCGGCGCTATAGACCGCGCCGCACGACTGGCAAATGTTGCGATGGACCGATCCGTGCAGCTCAAACACTCGCTGTGAGCCGGCCATCTGATGCAGGCCGTCGATATTTTGCGTCACCACGGCGTCGAGCTTGCCGGCGCGCTCCAGCTCGACCAGCTTGGTGTGGCAGCGGTTGGGTTTAGCGTTAAGCGCGATCATCTTGGTGCGGTAAAAGTCGAAGAACTCCGCAGGATGCGCCTCGTAAAAGCTATGCGACAGCATGGTCTCGGGCGGATAGGCAAACTGCTGGTGATACAGGCCGTCCACGCTGCGGAAATCGGGAATGCCACTTGCCGTGGAAACGCCCGCGCCGCCAAAGAAGACCACGCGCTTGTGGGTGCCGAACAGCTCCGCCAGCGCGGCGGAGGCCTGTTTGGAGTCCGTTATCGCCTGCGTCATATGAGTCCTCCGTCCTTGTTGGTCGGGCAGCGTCGGGCGATGTCCCAGCATGCGGCCTTTGGGTCAGCACGCGCGGTGCCCACCACCGCCCCTGTTGCGCTAATCTTAAGCCTGCCAACCCCGTCGAAAGGACACCATGCCTCAGACTTACACTTTCGCCTCGTGGAACGTCAACGGCCTGCGCGCCGTGCTCAAAAAGGACCCGAGCTTTATCCAGATCGCGCAAGAACTCGACGTCGATATCCTGGCGTTGCAAGAGACCAAGTTGCAAGAAGGCCAGGTTGATATTGACCTGCCCGGCTATCGCCAAACCTGGAGCTACGCCGAGCGTAAAGGCTATTCGGGCACTGCGGTCTTTAGCCGCCAGGAACCGCTGCGCGTGCTGCACGCCGACGCGCTGTTACCCTACGCCGGCGAGGGCGAGGCGGCCGAGCTCGTCGCCCAAGCCGCAACCGAGGGCCGCGTCTGCGCGTTGGAGTTCGACAAGTTCTGGTTTGTGGATGTCTATACGCCCAACGCCCAAAACGAGCTCGCGCGCATCGATGTGCGCATGGCCTGGGACGATGCCTATCGCGGCTTTTTGAGCGCGCTTGAGCGCGAGACCGGCAAGCCCGTGGTGACCTGCGGCGACTTTAACGTAGCGCACGAAGAGATCGACCTTAAGAACCCCAAGTCCAACCGCGGCAACGCAGGCTTTTCGGACGAAGAGCGTGGTAAGTTTACCGAGCTGCTCGACGCCGGTTTTACCGATACCTGGCGCGCGGCAAACCCCGACGTCGAGGGTGTCTACAGCTGGTGGAGCTATCGCTTTAATGCCCGCAAGAACAACGCCGGCTGGCGCATCGATTACTTCCTGGTGAGCGACGCAATCGCCGGCAACGTGCGCGACGCCGGCATCCGCGGCGATATCTTCGGCAGCGACCACTGCCCCGTCACCCTCACGCTAGAGCTCTAGCGCCAAGCAATTCCTGGGGGACAGAGGAAAACAGATCATGTGACCCCTCTCCCCCTATAAGTTGCGGTGGAGTAGTTCCTGTTTGGGCAGCAAATAGCCAAAAACGAGAACTATTCCACCGCAAGTTCGTGTGGGAACGCGAAATGCCCTACAGTCCGTATTTCACGACGACACGGTTAATGCGACGGCACCAAGGCTTGTACAAGGCGGCCAAAAACACGCAGGTCGCAAGGCCGTGCGTGATATCGAACGGCACCGCCGTGGCAAGACGTGCCACGGCACCCGCCCAAGTAAGCGGCCGTACAAATCCAATGATGTCATACGCGTTGATCACGACGCCATAGAGCAGGCCCGACGCAAAGCCGTACGCCAGCAGCGCTGGCATGCGCACGGTGCCGTCGGCGCGGTCGAACGCACCCGCATACGCCAGCGCACCGCCAACGTATCCCACGAGCCCCCAGGCATACATCTGCCACGGCGTCCACATGCCCTGTCCAAAAAAGAAATTGCTGGTCAGCGCCGCCAGCGCGCCAACCATAAAACCGTTGCGGCGACCAAGCGTCGCCCCCGCGATAATGGCGATGGCGCTCACCGGCTTAAAGTCGGGAATGGGCCCAAACAGGATGCGCCCCGCCGCCGCCAGCGCCGCCAGCACCAGCGTGGGCATAATCTGGCGCAATCCCGGACGAGATGCCTCGTAACCCGCAAAGAACAGCGCGAGCACCAGCGCCACCACAACCAGCATGGCCAATGCTGCCTGCTCAACACCCGACAGCAACGCGGCAGCCATCACCGCCGGCACCGCCAACAACAGCGGGACCTCCAGTTTTGCAAGCAAGCGCGCGACGCGATAATCCGTCATCCCATCACGCCCTATAAAACACGTTATCGGCAAAGAAGTCGGCCGGCGGCTCCATGCAGGCAATCTCGCCGTCAAACATCATGACGACGTCGTCGGCTACCTGCTCGGCAAAGTCCAAATCGTGCGTAGCCATGATGACGGTGCCGCCAGCCTTCGCATGGTCACGCAGGGCGCGGGCAATGATGCGGCGGCTGAACAGGTCTAGACCCTTGGTGGGCTCATCGAGCAATAGCAGTTCGGGGCCGATTAGCAGCAGTTTTGCCAATGCAAGCAGTTGACGCTGCCCGCCCGAAAGATCGTACGGATGGCGTCCATCCAGACCCGACAACCCCAAGCTCGCCGCACGCTCCCGCGCCAAGTTCTCGTCATATCCGCAGGTCGAAGCCCATTCCATCAGCTCGTCGCGAACCGTATCGGCAACCAGCAATGCTTTGGGATTCTGAGGCAGCAGCGCCGCCGAGGCCGCTCCGCGCACCATGCGGCCGCGCTGCAGCTTGGCGGTCTTCGCCAGCACCGAGAGTATCGTCGACTTACCGCATCCGTTGCCGCCCACGATCGCATGCACCGCACCGGCCGAAAACGTCACGTCGAGCCCGCGCAGCACCCAACCGCCCGCGCGATCGTAGCGAAACCAGCCTTCCGACAGGGTGGTAGCCGACCCGCCGTGCATTTTTTGGAGTATTCTGCTTCCATCCGTGCGCGGGAAGGCTTCCGAGCCATTCTCGAGCGACGTTTGCGCCACAAATTCGGACGATTTGTCCAATTCTGAACTTTTTTTCGCGCTCGATACGTCCCCGGGCGGCTCCAGAGAGCCCAAATTGTCCTCACGCCTGCTGAATACTCCGTTTTTTGCACATCGGATGGCACCCCACCCCAACATGTCATCGGAAAACAGCGATTCTCGGCGTCCCAAAGAAGACATATCCGCCACCTCGCGCACGCGACCGCCCTCAATCCGGTACGTACACGTCGCATACTCGAGCATCGGCCGCGGCTGATGCGTCGCCACAACAACTGTGCAGCCCAGCTCGCGATTCACACGAAACAGCGCGTGCAGGAAATTCTTCTCCGCAACCGGATCAAGCTGAGACGTGGGCTCGTCGAGCAGCAGCACGCGCGGGCGCAACGCCAGAACGGCCGCCAACGACAGCAACTGTTTGCGACCACCCGAAAGCGTGTCAGTATCGCGGTGAAGCCAATCTTCCAGCCCAAAGAAATAGCTGGTCTCAGCTACGCGACGGCGCATCTCATCACGTGCTAGCCCCAAGTTTTCCAGGCCAAACGCCATCTCGTGCCACACGGTTTCGCACACGATCTGGTTCTCGGGATCCTGGAACACATAGCCCACGCGCTCCGCCGATGCCCGCACATCCATGTCGGCGACGGGCTCGCCCAGCACGCGCAGCTCGCCGGAGCGCGTACCCGCCGGCGCGATCTCGGGCTTGAGCAGCGACAGCAGCGTCGACTTGCCCGAACCGGTACCGCCAACAAGCAGTGCAAACGCACCTTGGGAAACACGCCAATCAAGCCCCTCGAGCACCGGTGCCTCGGCCCCGGGATAGGCAAAACTAAGGCCTCGCACCTCAATCGCCGGCGCGGCCGAGCCATATGCCACACCCGCCGCCGAGCTCCTATCCAACCGAGCCATCAGCCAAACCTCTTCTCATCAATCGCGTGCGACGCGCAAGGCAGCATCATCCAGGCAGCGTACACGACATAGCCCAGCCACGGCGCCGGCACCGATAGTTGCGGGTAAAACGAATACTGCATCGTCGCAGTCCACGCCACTGCCGTCGTGGCCATGCCAAACAGCGCAAGTCCAACCAGCGCGGCAACATCGCCGCGCCCCAGCCGATACCGCGCATACGTCGTTCGACGCGTCGCGGCGCCCCACCCACGGGAGCGCATGGCGTCCGCGCGCTCCAGCGAATCTTCCATGCCCCAGCCCATCAACACGCTCGACGCCCGCAGGCGCGATCGCACGGGATCGGTGGGCACGCGGCCCGGCACATCAATCGCATCCTGCACCGCCAGCACCGTACGACCGCGGCGTAAAAACTGCGGGATAAGCCTCATGCACATCGAGATCATGAGCGCAATCACCGGTGCGGCATTGCCCAGCAGCGCGAGCACCTTGTCGTATTCGAGCATCGACGCCGCGGCCTCAAACCACAGCACGCTCGCCACAAACAGCCCGCCCATGCACAGGCCGTATACCATGCTTTCCAGATACACCGCGCGCATGCCAATACGGAACAGCTCCGTCGAGCCCGAGGCGCTAAACAGCGGATTGACCAGCGCGATAATCAAAATCACCGGCAGCTGCCAGCGGAGTGCGCCCAGCGTGCGGGCAGCCCCGCGCGTCGCAAATCCATACGCCAGCCCGCCCGCAAGTGACAGCGCAATCAGCACCGGCTGCATCGAGAACATGGTGAGCCCCAGCGTCAGCACCATGTAGAGGGCCGGCACAGCCGGATGCGACATCGAGAATGCCGCGACGGGCTCGCCGCCAAACTCCTCTTGTATGTTGTCCACGGGCACCCCCGTCCCCTCGCTCAAACGACAGCTCCGCAGCACCGCCAACGCCGCACGCAAGCAGCGCAAACGCCACGCCGGCGGCACCGACATCGGCCGCCATGAGCCAATCGCTACGCGCTCAACATATGCCTGCGGTATCATATTGCGCCGTGTATCGTTTCCAAACACACGTCTCTATAACGTAACAGGAGATCACATGGACGCAACCGCAATTATCCTCGCTGCCGGCGAGGGCACCCGCATGAAGTCGAACCACTGCAAGGTTTCGCACAAGATCCTGGGCAAGCCCATGGTCCAGTGGATCGTCGACGCCACCATCAAGGCCGGCTGCAGCCGCGTCGTGGTCGTCATCGGCAGCCACGCCGACGAGATGCGCGCCCTCATCGACGGCGCCTATGCCAACAGCGCCACCAAGGTCGAGTGCGTTGAGCAGACCGAGCGCCTGGGCACCGGTCACGCCGTGAAGGTCGCGCTCGAGGCCTGCGGCATCACGCAAGGCCCCGTCGTCGTGCTCAACGGCGACCTGCCGCTCATCACCGCCGACACCGTCGCCAAGTTCGCGCAGACCGTCGCCACCGGCGAGCTCGCCTGCACCGTCATGACCATGACCCCGCCCGACCCCTTCGGCTACGGCCGCATCAAGCTGGGTGCCGACGGCCAGATCGAACGCATCATCGAGCAGAAGGACTGCACACCCGAGCAGGCCGCCACGCTGCTCGAGTGCAACGCCGGCTGCTACGCCTTCGACGGCGCGCAGCTCGCCGCGCACATTGACGAGATCGGCAACGACAACGCGCAGTCCGAGTACTACCTGCCCGACATGCTCGAGATCCTCAAAGGCCACGGCCAGGCTGTCTCCATCTTCCACTGCGACGACTACCGCGACGGCCTGGGCGTCAACAGCCGCATCCAGCTCGCACAGCTCACCGCCATCGCGCGCGACCGCATCAACGAGCACTGGATGGCCGAGGGCGTTACCTTCATCGACCCCACGCAGGCCTGGATCGGCCCCGATGCCACCATCGGCCGCGATACCGTCGTGTGGCCGCAGACGCACCTGATCGGCCACGTCACCGTGGGCGAGGAGTGCCAGCTCGGTCCCAACAGCCGCCTCACCGACACCACCGTCGGTAGCGGCTGCACCATCGATGAGACCATCGCCATTGAGGCCGTCATCGAGAACGGTGTCGACTGCGGCCCGCGCGCCTACCTGCGCCCGGGCACCCACATGCTCGACGGCTCCAAGGCCGGCACGCACGTGGAGATCAAGAAGTCCACGATCGGCGAGGGCTCCAAGGTGCCGCACCTGTCCTACATCGGCGACACCACCATGGGCTCCGGCGTCAACGTGGGCGCGGGCTCCATCACCTGCAACTACGATGGCGTGCACAAGCACAAGACCGTCATCGGCAAGGACGCCTTCATTGGCTCCGACACCATGATGGTCGCGCCCGCCCAGATTGGCGACGGCGCACTCGTGGCCGCCGGCTCCGTCATCACCGAGCCGGTCCCGGCCGACGCACTTGGTCTGGGCCGCGCCCGTCAGGTAAATATTGAGGGCTGGGCCGCCGATTACCGCCGCCGCCTGCACGAGGACGACGAGGTATAACGTTTTACCAAGCACAAAAGGAGCTGCTCCATGGGGGCGGCTCCTTTTTCTATCGTGACCTGCGCAACCGGATGAGTGGTCGGTTCGTGTCCGTTGGCGGTAAAGACGTTATCAGGACCCGATAAACCCCGTCGCGCGGTTACAATGCAACAAGGCATCTATATGGCATTCGATGTATAAAGGAGAAGGGTAATGCCGATTAATGATCCCGAGAAGTCGGAGAATATGCGCAAGTCCATCCGCGTGTATTCCGGTTCCTCCAACCGTCCCCTCGCTCAGAAGATTGCTGAGTACCTTGGGGTCGAGCTTTCGGGCCTTACGCTAAAGCAGTTCGCCAACGGTGAGATTTACGCCCGCTACGACGAGACCGTCCGCGGCGCCGACGTCTTCCTGATTCAGTCCGTGGCCGGCGGCAACGTCAACGACATGCTCATGGAGCTGCTCATCGCCACCGACGCTGCCAAGCGCGCATCCGCCCGCTCCATCACCGCCGTTATCACCCACTACGGCTATGCCCGCCAGGACCGCAAGGCCGGCCCGCGCGAGCCCATCACCGCCCGCCTCGTCGCCAACCTGCTCGAGCGCGCCGGCGTCAACCGCATCATCACCCTCGACCTGCACCAGGGCCAGATCCAGGGCTTCTTCGATATCCCGGTTAACCACCTGTCCGCACTGCCGCTGTTTGGCCAGTACTACAACGACATGCACTTCGACACCGACAACCTGGTTGTCGTCTCCCCCGACGTGGGTCGCGCCAAGGCCGCCAAGAAGCTGTCCGACATGCTCGGCTGCGACCTGGCCATCGCCCACAAGGGCCGTCCGCGCCACAACGCCGCCGAGGTCATGGGCATCATCGGTGACATCAAGGGCAAGACCTGCATCATCAACGACGACATGATCGACACCGCTGGCACCCTGTGCGCCAACGTCAAGGAGCTCAAGGCTATGGGCGCCGGCGACATCTACGTCTGCGCCACCCACGGCATCTTCTCCGGTCCGGCTATCGAGCGTCTGAACGACGCCCCGATCGTCGAGTGCGTCGTCACCGACGCCATTCCCGTCGAGGTCGGCGGCAAGATCAAGACCATCTCGGTCGCCGAGGAGTTCGCTCAGGCCATCTCCGCCGTTTACCACGAGGAGCCCGTCTCCACGCTCGTCGGCGGCGACTTCGCGCTGTAGTCCAACGCGTATCGCATCATCTTTGATGTTTTTAAAGGGTCGGAAGCTCGCTTCCGACCCTTTTTCTATTCCTCGCCAATCCGCCCTGGAAAGTTAGTTCAGATACGTATTTTTTAAAGCTCCAAAGGTCCGTTCGGAGCCTTCTGAGCTCCCCGGCGGATGCCATGCCGCCCGAAGCTCATCGTTTTCGAGTACAACCGCCGCATATATTATCTTCAAATCGCCCTCGAAGGCCCTTAGAAACACCTCGAACGCCCGCCGCCTTATACGTATCTGAACTAACTGTCCAGTAGCCATCGTCAACCTTCTCGGCAGAGCTCAATTTCCTGCAATCCCCTCAACCGATTCCACCGATTTCCTAACACCCGGCCGTTCATGGCGCCCAGCACCCCGCTGAGCGAAAAGAACGGTATGGCGGTCGCATTCTGCCGCCAACTTAGTACGTTATAGCTATGACGACCGTGATTTCACATTTCTCCGCCCTCCGCGCAATTCGTCGCGCACGACGGGCGTACTCTGCCCTACCCTGGAGCTCCATTGATAGTGAACAGCAAGCACAGGCCTTGGCTAGCTGCATTCCCAATAATGACGCGATAGACTTTGGCGCACTTTCGATACTCGACGCCTGGAATGAAGATGATTCCGAGCTGCTCGATCTTCTCGTTTCAAACGAAGGCAACCGACGCCCCGACAAGCGACTTCTTCAGCATATTCTCTCCGCTCCGCTTCCTGAAGGTGCAATTATGCACGTCGAGGCCGACATCTACGCAACGTCTCCTGCCATGACAGCCATGCTTTGTTCTAAAAATGAATCAGTCGCCAAAACCTTGATGCTTCTCATGGAACTGGTCGGAACTTACTCCCTTCCTCCCGGGGCAACATACCCCATTGCCCATGACGACATCTGGCCCAAGGGCGATGGCTACGAAGCGACGGGCGATCTTGATTGCCTGGGCAACCAGTCAGCGGCCGAACAACAGAACGAAACCCGCTATGAACAGGCGCACTACAAATGCGAGCCCGCCACGACCATCGAAGAGCTCGAGGCGGTCGCACGGTTCGCCAAAAGTAGCTCATACGCCTCGTTTCGCACGGCAGTCAAACTCGCCCGGGCTGGATCCGCATCCCCAGCCGAATCCCTAATGTTTGCCGTTCTCGGAGCGCCCATGCGCTTTGGCGGATTCGGATGTTGCAGCCTGCCCATGGGAGGCCTGCTACTCAACCATCGAATCGACTTCGATACTCTTGCGGTCAACATGTCCTCGGGCATCCCCTATGCCATCTGCGACCTATATTGCCCGGCAGCCGGAGTCGACAACGAATACAACGGAATTGGGCATGAGCTTCAAAACGCTCGCATCCACGATGGCAATCGAAATAATGGCCTCAAGGCCATGGGCATCCACGTCCTGGTTATCAATCGCGACCAAATGAAAGACCTTGTTGCACTCGAAGCCTTCGCCCAAACGATGCATCGACTCGCAGGAGTCCGATTCCGGTACCGTATCAAGGGCTATCGCAAGCGTCAGGCCGCTTGGCTCAACGCTCTGCGGGCCGGAACCGGCCTCGCGCCGGTCTAAACGGCGAATCACCCGTGCGCCGTCGAGCAGGGCTGGGCAGTTAGTTCAAATACGTATAAATGGACGCATTGAATTAGACTGTTTTGCAGCTATCTCTATACCATTCGCCCTATTTGAAGGCAGGGTAGACTTCAAAACAGCGCCATATGGACTAACTAAAGCTCCAAAACAACGTATCGGCATTGAATTGAGTAATTCGAGTCCTCAGAACTTATACGTATCTGAACTAACTGTCCACCTTGGATTTCGACGTCCGTCCAAACGCCCCCAAACGCCCTCAATTACCCTCCATTTGACAGCGGCAACAGGGTCGCTCACCATAGCAGGCGACAAATCAACGAAAGGATGAACATGGCAGCTGCACAGCCGCTTAAGATTCGCATGGTTGCCGGACTTGGCAACCCTGGTGATGAGTATGCCGAGACCCGCCACAACGCTGGCTTCAAAGCGATCGACGAGTTGGCCCGTCAGGCCGGTGTCACGTACTGGAAAAACCAGGCAGGCGCCGAGGTCGCGCTCATCAACATCAACGATCCCGAGGAAGAGGGTGGCAAGCGCCAGATTGTGCTGGTCAAGCCGCAGTCGTACATGAACACCTCAGGCGGCCCCATCTCCAAGCTTTGCCGCGAGTACAAAATCAAGGCCGAGGAGCTGCTCGTAATCCACGACGAGCTCGACATTCCCGCCGGCGACGTGCGTGTTAAGGTGGGCGGCGGCCATGCCGGTCACAACGGCCTGCGTTCCATCATCGACAAGATGGGCAGCCGCGACTTCAACCGCATCCGCACCGGCATCGGCAACCCTCCCGGCAAGATGGCCGTCGCCGACTACGTTCTTAAGCAGCTGCGCGCCCGCGAGGCCGAGGATTTCCAGGACACCTGCGCCCGCGCGGCCGACGCCGCCGGCCTGGCGATCGTGCGCGGCGTGGTCTATGCCCGCGACCATGTCAACGGCGCCGCCTCCGCCAACGGCAAGCACTAAAACCTATCATTTAGGAACAGGTTTATTTTGGCAGGTTTTACCTGCGGAAACGCCCCAGTTGCGGCATCGCAATCAACCGCGCGCCGACATACATGCATAGCACCCCAAATGGGGCCGGCCTCATCACAACCCGAGGCCGGCCCCCTTTGCCGTTTTGCCTGATAAAACCGACCAAAATAAACCTGTCCCTTTTTGGTAGGCCGAAGTGGATAAACCCTTTTCCCACCTGCCAAAGAAACACGTAAGCGACATTGCCATGAGGGTATAATTTGCACCGTATGTCTGCACAACGCCTGTGCGCGTACGGTTTTATTCGGGCTACCGTCCATTTCCGTGGAGGCACGGTTCGGCGGCCCTAACAAGAGAGGGGTTCTATGTATAAGATCCTGGAGAAGACGCAGTTCTCGGAGAAGGTGTTCAAGTTCCGCATCGAGGCGCCTGCAATCGCCAAGCATGCGCACGCTGGACAGTTCCTCATGGTTCGCGCCAACGAGACGGGCGAGCGTGTCCCGTTTACCCTGGCCGGCTGGAACGGTGACGAGGGCTGGGTCGAGTTCATCTTCATGGTGATCGGCAAGACCACCGAGATGCTTTCCACCTACGAGGCCGGCGAGTCGCTGCGCGACGTCGTGGGCCCGCTGGGCGTTCCCACCGAGATGGCCGAGGGCCCCTGCGCCGTCATTGGCGGCGGCGTCGGCCTGGCAATTGCCTTCCCGGTCGCCAAGCACCTGGTCGAGACCGGCCACGAGGTGCACGCCATCATGGGCGCCCGCACCAAGGACCTCCTGCTTATGGAGGACCAGTTCCGCGAGCTCCTCGACGAGGACCACATCCACATCACCACTGACGACGGCTCCTACGGCGAGCAGGGCGTTGTCACCGCTCCGCTGGAGCGCCTGCTGCAGGACAAGGCCGTGAGCCAGGTCTTCTGCGTCGGCCCCGTTCCGATGATGAAGTTCTCGACCCTCACCGCCCAGAAATACGACACCCCCATCACCGCGTCCCTCAACCCCATCATGGTTGACGGCACCGGTATGTGCGGCTGCTGCCGCGTCGAGGTGGGCGGCGTGACCAAGTTCGCTTGCGTCGACGGCCCCGACTTCGATGCCACCCTGGTCGACTGGGATGACCTTCGTGCCCGCCAGGCCGCTTACCGTTCCGAAGAGGGCGAGTCCCTCAAGGCCTATGAGGAAAAGAGCTGCGCATGCCACTAGTTAACGGTCGTTTCGTTGCCGATATGAAGTCGCCCCGCACCCCCGATAACGAGGAGCCGGCTGCCGAGCGCGCCTGCGACTTCCGCCCCGTCGACAAGGGCTTCACCGAGGAGATGGCGCTGGCCGAGGCTGAGCGCTGCCTCAACTGCAAGAAGCCGTTCTGTGTTGAGGGCTGCCCTGTCAACATCAACATTCCCCGCTTTATCGAGCAGATCCGCGCGAAGGACTTCGGCGGCGCTCTCGATACCATCCGCGAGGACTCCATGCTTCCCGCCATCTGCGGCCGCGTCTGCCCGCAGGAGAACCAGTGCGAGGGCAAGTGCATCCGTGGTAAGAAGTCCGAGCCCGTGGCCATCGGCCAGCTCGAGCGCTTCCTGGGTGACCGCCCCGAGCTCGCCTCCACGCCCAAGATGGCCCCCAAGAACGGCAAGAAGGTCGCCGTCGTTGGCTCCGGCCCGTCCGGCATCACCTGCGCCGGCGAGCTCGCCCGCAACGGCTTTGACGTCACCGTCTTTGAGGCCTTCTTCACCGGCGGCGGCGTGCTGGTCTACGGCATCCCCGAGTTCCGTCTGCCCAAGGCAGTCGTCAAGCGCGAGATTGACGGCCTGGAGGACATGGGCGTCAAGTTTGAGTACAACTCCGTCGTGGGCAACATGGCCACGGCCGAGGAGCTGTTCGAGCAGGGCTTCGACGCCATCTACGTGGCGACCGGCGCTGGCCTGCCCAAGTTCCTCAACGTCCCCGGCGAGAACCTGCCCAACGTCTTCTTCGCGAACGAGTACCTCACCCGCGTGAACCTGATGAAGGCCAACAAGTTCCCCGAGTACGACACCCCCACCAAGCACGGCAAGAACGTCGTCGTCTTTGGTGGCGGCAACGTGGCTATGGACGCCGTCCGTACCGCCAAGCGTCTGGGCGCCGAGCACGCCATCATCGCCTACCGTCGTACCGAGGACGAGATGCCCTGCCGTCGCGCCGAGCTGCACCACGCTAAGGCCGAGGGCGTCGAGGTTCTGCCGCTCGTCTCCCCGCTCGAGTTTGTCGCTGGCGAGGACGGCTCCGTGTGCGCCGTCAAGGTCCAGAAGATGGAGCTCGGAGAGCCCGACGAGTCCGGCCGTCGTCGCCCGGTGCCCATCGAGGGCGCCATCGAGGAGATTCCCTGCGACGTCGCAATCTCGGCTATCGGCACCAACGCCAACCCCTTCGCAAAGAAGATCGGCGGCAAGATGGAGCTCAACAAGTGGGGCTACATCGTCGCCGACGAGGAGACCGGCCAGACCACCGATCCCCGCATCTGGGCCGGCGGCGACATCGTCACCGGTGCCGCTACGGTCATTCTGGCGATGGGCGCCGGCAAGAAGGCCGCTGCCTCCATCACCAAGAGCCTGCTGGGCGAGTAATCACCTACAGCGCTAACCACCAAACGGCAAAGTCCCCGTCGAGCACACGCCCGGCGGGGACTTTTTCTATGCCGACCACCCAACCACCACGATGGGGACAGGCACCTTTGTGATGGTTTTGGTCGGTTAGTCTTCGAGCTGCGCTACTTTGTAGCGGTAGGCTGCGGCAATAACGTCTTTGCAACCCTCGCGGCCCAGCTTGGCGCGGTTGACGACGATGTCTTTACCGCTCGTCATCTTCCACTTTCCGGCACTGTAGCGCTTATAGAACGCCTCGCGCGCCTTCTGCTGCTGCTTGACCAGCTTGGCGCCCTTCTTTTTGTTGAGACCGCGCTTCTTGCGCACGATCTCGACGCGGTCCTCAAAGGGCGCAGTCACCAGCACGGCGATGTGGTTGGGGTTGTTGCGCAGCAGATAATCGGACAGACGGCCTTCGATAATGCAGCTCTCGGTCTCACCCAGATCCAAAATCACCTGGCTCATCTTTTGGAACAACTTGTCCGAGTACGAACGCGCATCGTAGCGGTCGGGCAGAAACGCCATGTTCTCCACGGCCAGGCGCTCGTCGTAGGCGGCCATCTTGTCGAGCGACTCGCCCGCGCGCAGCGAAGCACGCACCAGCAGCTCGTTATCGTACAGCGGAATCCCCAGCTCATCGGCGAGGATACGACCAATCTCGTGGCCCTCGGCGCCAAAGTCGCGCGCGATGGTAATGACCACAGGATTCTTCTTATTCTCCAGATCGCTCATCGCGATTCCTTTCTCTATGTGACAAAGGGACAGTCCCTTTGTCACATTCTACGCTGCCACAATACGACGTTGATACGCTCGGACCAGCAGCGAGATACCAAAGTTGAGCACAAAGTACATCGCAAACACCAGGCCGTAGAGCATAAGCACCTGCGACAGATCGATCGCGTGGGCCATCACGACGTTGGCCGTGTACATGAGCTCGGCCACGTTAATGCCCGAAAGATACGAGCTGTCCTTGATGACGGTCGTGCACTGGCTAAACAGCGCCGGAATGATCGTCTTAAACGTCTGGGGCAGAATGATGTAGCGCATGGTGGCAAAGAAGCCAAAACCCTGGCTCTGCGCTGCCTCAAACTGGCCGCGCGGAATCGAGTTGAGGCCTCCGCGCACAATCTCGGCCATAACAGCGCTGGTAAACAGCGTAAAGGCGATGGTCGAAATCACAATGTCCAAACCCTGCACCGTAAAGTAGATAAACAGGATCCACAGCAGGTTTGGCGTGCAACGGAACAGCTCGATATAGGCGCTCACCAAAATACGGAATGGACGGGGCGCATAACTTTTAACGAGCGCCAGCACCGTGCCAAAGATGAGCGAGAAAAAGATCGACAGCGCCGAGATCTCGATCGTCTTAACAAAGCCGCCCCAAATGTAGAGCAGGTTGGTCGCGTTGAAGATTTCCATGCGCTAGGCCTCCTCTACGTTGTCGAGCCCCAGCTCGGCCAGGCTCACACCGCGCGGACGCTCCTTGGAGCGGCGCTCGAGCCACTGCACCAGTATGGCGAGCGGAAAGCAGATGATGAAGTACATAAGGCAGCAGACGATGTATCCCTGCAGGTAACCGTACAGACTCACAAAGTTGTCGGAACGGTACATAAGGTCGCCGCCGGCCACAAGCGCCAGCACCGACGTATTCTTGACCAGGTTGAGCGCCTGGTTGCACAGCGGCGGCAGAATGATCTTGAATGTCTGGGGCAGTACGATGTACCAGTACGCCTGCGCACGGGTGAAGCCCTGGCTCTGGGCCGCCTCCATCTGACCGCGCGGAACCGCCTCGATACCAGTGCGGATGACCTCCGAAATGTAGGCCGCGTGATACAGACCCACGCCCAAGAAGCCCAGCACGAACGGCGCGATGCGCACCGGCTGGTCGGCACCGGTTATGGCCTGCAAAAACTGCGGACCGGCCATGTACATAAAGAGCACCTGCACGGGCAACGGGGTGTTCTGGTAAAACTCCACGTACACGCGGCTTATGGCGCGCAGCACGCGCGAGCGAGTGGTAGAGAACACGCCCAGCAGCGTGCCCAGCACCAGCGACAACAGCAGGCCGGCAACGACCACTTGCAGCGTCACGCCAAAGCCCTCCCAGAAGGGCCCCATATTTTGAAATGTCGTCGACCAACGGTCGGCGTCAAATAATCCTTCGAGCATTTGATTCCTTCCTTGGACGATGCGCCTATACAAGACCCCAGGTCTTGACCTCTTGGTCGAGCCAGCCGTCGGCCAGGCGATCGCAAATCACCTGATCGACCACGGCCGAAAGGTCGCAGCCCTTCTTGGTCGCCACGCCGTAGCCCTGCTCGCCAAACTTGACCTCGGGCTGCAGCAGCTCAACGGTCTCGTTCATGTAACCGGCCAGCGTGGAGCGGTCCATGGCAAAGACGTCGATATTGCCGGCGTCGAGCGAGCTCTTGATGATGGGATAGCCGCTAAAGGCCCTAAACTCTGGCTTGCAGCTAAAGCCGTTGTCCTTGATCATCTGCTCGATCAGGCCCTGCGTGGTAGCACCCTGGCTCACGCCGATGACCTTGCCGTCCAGATCCTCAATCGAGGTAAAGCCCGAACGCTTCTTGACCATGAGCCCCACGTAGTCGGTGCGGTACGGCGTCGAGAAATCCCAGCTCTTCTTGCGCTCGTCGGTGATGGTGTAGGTCGCCGCGACCACGTCAAGCTGGCCGTTATCGATCAGCGGGCCGCGCGTCTTGGGTGTTACGTCGTTAAACTCGACAAGCTCCTGGGCACGGGCCTCCTTGTAGCTCACGCCAAAGACGGCAGCGGCGATCTGGTAGCACAAATCGACTTCCATGCCCTCAAAGCGACCCTTGGCGGTGTCGTAATAGCCGTAGCCGGGAACATCCTTCTTAACGCCGGCATTCAGATGTCCACGCGACTTGATGGCCGCAAGCTTAGAGCCCTTGTCGGAGCCCTCGCCGCTGGTGGAGTTGCCGCAACCGGTAAGCGCGGTCCCCGTCAGCGCAAGCATGCCGGCGCCCGCCAGCCGCAAAAAGTGACGGCGCGACACGGCCGCCCTCGTCATATCCGTCATGTCCATCACCGCGCCTAGTGCAGAATCTTGGACAGGAACTCGCGGCAGCGCGGGTTCTCGGGGTTATCGAAGAAGTGCTCGGGCGTGCCCTCCTCCAGAATGCGGCCGTCCTCCATAAAGATGACGCGGTCGGCCACCTGACGCGCAAAACCCATCTCGTGCGTCACGCAGATCATGGTGATGTCCTCCTGCGCGAGCTCAATCATAACGTCCAGAACCTCCTGGACCATCTCGGGGTCGAGCGCCGAGGTCGGCTCGTCAAACAGGATGATGGGCTGCTTGGTGCACAGGGCACGGGCGATGGCGATGCGCTGCTGCTGACCACCCGAGAGATTCTGCGGATACTCGCCGGCCTTATGTGCCATGCCGACGCGCTTGAGCGCAGCGATGGCGATCTCGGTCGCCTCCTCCTTGCTCTTCTTTTGCAGTTTGATGGGCGCGAGCGTCAGGTTGCCCAGCACCGTCATGTTGGGATACAGGTTGAACTGCTGAAACACCATGGAACTATACTTGCGAGCCATCTCCAGGTGATTCTTTTTGGTGAGCGGCGTACCGTCGATGACAACCTCGCCCGACGTGGGCTCCTCCAGATAATCGACGCAACGGATGAGCGTCGATTTACCCGAGCCGGAAGGCCCGATCATTACGAGCTTCTCGCCACGTTTGACGGTGAGGTTGATATCTTTGAGCACATGCAGGTCGCCAAAGTACTTGTTGAGATGCTTGATCTCGATCATGTCTGCCATGAATGTCCCTTCCCTGCGTTTACATGAGTTGAACTATTGTACGGAAAGAACCACGTTTCCGCAGCCCACACTACATTCCCGTAAAGAACCCGCAACCTTCCACCCACTCATTGGGGACAGACTTAAATGAGTACCTGCTCATTGGGCACTCATTTAAGCCTGTCCCCAATGAGTGCCCAGCCCAGCAAAAAGGGGCGCGACCATGACGGCCACGCCCCCTCCGCCTCAACTGTGTGCCACTCGGCCCCTACGCGAGGCGGGCTCCGACGATCTTTGCTGCGGCCGGCTTATCGAAGTTGCCGCCGGTGGCCTTGCCCAGGGCACCCATGACCTGGCCCATCTGCTTCTTGGACGTGGCGCCCAGCTCGGCGATAACCTGCTCGATCAGGGCCTCGAGCTCCTCGCCCGAAACCTGCGCGGGCAGCAGGCTCTCCAGGATCTTGACCTGCTCGGTCAGGTTGTCGGTACGCTCCTGGTCGGTGCCGGCCTTGATGGACATCTCCAGCGTCTCGCTCGTCTGCTTGATCAGGCGCTTGATCATGCTGTTGACGTCTTCCTCGGTCACATCGCGGCGCTCGTTAACCTCGATATTCTTCACCTCGGCCTTGACCTGGCGAATGATGGACAGGCGAACCTTGTCCTTGGCCTTCATGGCCGCGATCATTTCTTTCTGCAGCTCTTCGTTGGTCATCTGCAAATCCTCTCTAATAGCGTGGGCGGCACTCGTGCGAGCACCGCCCCATGATTACTCAGTCGTCGACGAATCGTCGGTCGAGCTCTTGGTGACGCCCTTCAGACTCACGTTATAGGGTGCGTCCTTGGGCATGGGATTAACGGTGATGTCGGCATCCTTCTTGTACTGCTCTAGCCACTCGCTGTACGCGGTGCTGGCCGCCTGCGTCTTCACCACGTTGGAGACATACTTCTTGATGGCCTTGGGCACCTGGTTGATATCATCAACCTGATTATCGACATGGAAGTAGTCGGTGCACTTGATGACATGGTAACCGTACGTCGACTCGACCACGTCGCTCACGTCGCCCTTGTTGAGCCCCTCGAGCGCCGTCTGGTAGCTGTCGACGAAGGTGGTAAGCTTATCCCAGCCCACATCGCCCTTCTTCTCCTTGGAACCGGTGTCCTCGGAGTACTGCTCAACGGCGTCCTCAAAGCTCAGCTCACCGGAGTTGATCTTGTCCAGGCACTCCTGCGCCTTGGCCTTGGCGGCAGCCTTGTCCTCGTCGGAAGCGTCGGAATCAACCTTGATCAGGATGTTCGACGAGCGGCGGGCGTCGTTGTAGCTGGACAGGTTTTCGTTGATGTAATCGACAATCTCGCTGTCCTTGGGCTTGCTGGTGGGCGCCACGGCGTCCTTGAGCTTTTGCTGTGCCAGACTCTCCTTGAGCGAGTCCTTGTAGGTGTCCTCGGTATAGCCGTAGGTCTTGAGGGTCTTCTTAAAGGCCTTGGCACCGCCCGCGCTCTTGCACGCGTCCTTCCAAGCCTTCTCGACCTCCTCGTCCGACACCGTCACGCCGTTCTCCTTCTGTGCCTGTTGAAGCAGAATCTGCTGCGTGTAGGAGTCGATGAGTTGCTTGCGGTACTTCTTGGGCGTGAGGTCGTTGTCAACCAGATACTGCGCCCAATCCTCATCCTTGGTGTAGCCGTAGGACGTGCGCATGCTCATGATCTGCTTGGTCACGGTGTCCTCGGTAAGGTTGGTGCCGTTGATAGTGGCAGCAACACCGCCGGTCAGCTTGTAGCCCGAGGTGTCCTCAGCCTGCGACATAAGGCCGGAGCACGCCATCGCCGAGACGGAAAGCAGCATCGCCAGCACGCCGATGACCACCAGAACGATCTTGACGGTCTTAGACACGTACGTCTTGCGCTGCTTCTTGCGAGAGCTGGAGGCAGCGCGGGCCTGCTGCTCGGGCGTCGGCGCGGCCTCGGAGTTCTTTTTCTTATTTGCCATAGTTGGCCTTTCGCATAACGAATCGAACAAACGCCATTGTGTCACAACGCAGCCCCCGCGGCACGCTTGGTGCATTGGGGACAGATTAATCTGCACCATTTTGGTGCAAAGGGGACAGCTCTGGCAGCCGGCAGTTAGGGACAGTCCCCAAGTGCCGACTCAGCCCCACCTTAGAAGTGGCGGCGGATGGCGTCGACCATGCCCTGGGACGTGGTCTGGCCGAGCACGTCGGCTGCGGCATCGGCGTCCATAAAGATGTTCATGAGCGCCTGCAGGGCTTCGACCTGGCCTCCCGGCTCGGCGATGCCCAGATTAATGACGATCTGCGCCGACACCGGAGCGCCCATGCCAGCCATAGCGTTAAATGTCACGGGCGCGGCGGGCTTCACCACCGCGATATAGGGCTTGGCCACAAACCCCGGATCGGTATGCGGAATGGCAATGTTTGCCGCCGGCATGGCAAGACCCGTGGGATAGGCATCCTCGCGCGTGCGAACGGCGTCGAGCCAACCGGATGCAATGTAGCCACGTGGTGCAAGCTCGCCCTCGAGCCGCGCGAACACCTCATCCGGCGTCGCACACTCCCAATCAAAAAACACCAGCTCAGGCGTAAACAGCGCTTCGTTATCCGCCATGCGCTCACCTCTCTCACCTAGTCACCTGCGACGTTCTTGAATGACCAGTCGTTAAAGCCCGTTCCCGATGACTACCCAAAACAAAAGGTGGCCACGCGCGCCTTGGCGCCAATGACCACCCTGACTACTCGGCTAAATTGTACTGTGCGCCGCTAGCCGCGAGGCGCGTCAATTGCGACCTTGCCGCTCTCCAGCACGTGGACGCGGCCGTCGGCGAGCATCTGAACAACCTCGGGATACAGCACGTGCTCAATCGCGTGGATGTGCTCCTCGAGCGTGTCGACATCCCAACCTTCCTCGACAGCCAGCGCGCGCTGGGCGATGATGGGGCCGTTGTCGTAGATCTCGTTGGCAAAGTGCACGGTCACACCGGTTACCTTGACGCCGCGCGCAAAGGCATCGTCGATCGCATGCGCGCCGGTAAAGCTCGGCAGCAGTGCCGGATGCAAGTTGACCACGCGGTTGGGAAACGCCGCCAGCAGCGGCGTGTGCACCATGCGCATGTAACCGGCCATGACCACATATTCGCAGCCGCGCTCGAGCAGCTCGTGCGCGATGATCTCGTCGGCGGCGATGGGGTCGGCATAGACATCCTTGGACAGCGTGAGCGTCTGGATGCCCGCGCGCTCAGCGCGCTGCAAACCCTTAGCCGAAGGACGGCTCGACACCACAAGCTCAATCGAAGCGTTGAGCTTGCCGGCGGCGATCAGATCGATCAGCGCCTGCAGGTTGGTACCCGAACCGCTGATGAGCACACCGATCTTGAGCGGCTCGGCCGTATCGGTGCCGGTCGGACGGGTGTAGGGCACAAAGCCCAGGCCCTCGGCAGCAGCCATCTGCTCGTTAGCGCTCATCGGAGTACACGACCTTACCGGAGCCCTCGACGCACTCGCCCACGCGGAACGGCTTCTCGCCCAGCGCGACCAGGGCCTCGGTCACCGCGGCCTCGTCCTCGGGAGCGACGATCAGGCACAGGCCGACGCCCATGTTGAAGGTCTTGCATGCCTCGTTGGGCGCGAGCTCGGCCTGGCGCGACACGTAGGTGATGACGGGAGGAACGTCCCAGCCCATCTCGGCACCGTTGCGGGTGACCACGGCGTCGACGTCGTCGGCGAGCGCGCGGTTGAGGTTCTCGGTAATACCGCCGCCAGTGATGTGGGCAATGGCGTGCACCGGAGCGCCGCCGCGCAGCAGCTCCAGAATCGGCTTGACGTAGATGCGCGTGGGAGCCAGCAGGGCGTCTGCCAGCGAAGCACCGCCGAGCTCCTCGAGCGGACGGCTCAGCTCCTCCGCCTTAGCGGCGGCCTCGGGCGTGCCCGGCTTAATGCCGTCGACGCCGATGACCTTGCGCACGAGCGAGTAGCCGTTGGAGTGCACGCCGGTGGAAGGCAGGCCCAGGATCACATCGCCCGGGCGGACGTTTGCGGGGTCGAGCATCTTGGGACGGTCGACGACGCCCACGGTAAAGCCGGCAAGGTCGTAGTCGGCCGGAGCCATGACGCCGGGGTGCTCGGCCATCTCACCGCCCACGAGCGCGCAGCCCGCGAGCTTACAGCCATCGGCCACGCCCTTGATGATCTTTGCCATGTGCTCGGCCTCGATGTGGCCGATGGCAACGTAGTCCAGGAAGAACAGCGGCTCGGCGCCCGAAGCCAGAATGTCGTTGACGCACATAGCGACCAGGTCCTGGCCCACCGTCTCGTGGCGATCCATGATCTGGGCGAGCACGAGCTTGGTGCCCACGCCGTCGGTACCGCTAATCAGAATCGGGTCTTCCATATCCTTAAGCGCGGCAGCCGAGAACAGGCCACCGAAGCCGCCGATGCCGCCGATAACCTCGGGGCGATTGGTGTCCTTGACCATCTGCTTAATCGCGTCGACGGCGCGGCCGCCCTCGGCGGTATCGACGCCGGCATCCTCATACGTCACATGCTTGCTGTCGCTCATCTGAGCTTTCCTCTCCCACTACCGTGGCGCCGCGCGGGCGCCAAACGGTGCTCATAGTTGCGTTCATTTCGGCGCGCGCCATAACAACGCGCGCCGTCATATCAACAAAACAGCAGGTAAAACCTACCAAAATAAACCTGTCCCTACATGGCAGGCTTTAGGCCTCGCCGTGCTCCTCTTCCCAGCTGCGGTCGTCGTATTTCTCGACCACGGCGTCGTCATCAAAGTGCAGCGGCTTGTCCAGGTTGCGGGGCTTAAAGCCCTCCATGAACTTGTCGCGGCCAAAACTCTCGGGAATCGCCACGGGGTAGCGGCCGGTAAAGCACGCATCGCAGTAACCGCCCTTGGGCATGACCTTAAGCAGGCCCTCGACCGAAAGGAAGGCCAGCGAATCGGCGCCGATATACTCGCAAATCTCGTCGACCGTCTTGTTGGCGCTGATAAGCTGCGACTGCACGTCGGTATCGATACCGTAGAAGCACGGCCAGATAACCTCGGGTGAGTTGATGCGGATATGAATCTCCTTGGCGCCGGCGTTGCGTAGCATCTTGACGAGCTGCACCATGGTGGTGCCGCGCACGATGGAGTCGTCGATGACGACCAGGCGCTTGCCCTCGATGTTGTCGCGCAGCGGGTTGAGTTTCATACGCACGCCCATGGCGCGCAGCTCCTGCGTGGGTTCGATAAACGTACGGCCCACGTAGCGGTTCTTGATAAGGCCCTCGCCAAAGGGAATACCGCTCTCGTGCGAATAACCCTCCGCGGGCGGCAGGCCGGAATCGGGCACGCCGATGACCAGGTCGGCCTCGACGGGCTCCTCGTGTGCCAGCTGACGACCCATGTCATAACGGCAGGCGTAGACGCTCTTGCCGTTCATGATGGAGTCGGGGCGAGCGAAGTAGACCTGCTCAAAGATGCAGTTAGCAGGCTCTTCGGCGGCAGGCACGCCCTGCTCGGACACAAGGCCCTCGGCGCTGATGCGCAAGATCTCGCCGGGACGGACGTCACGAACAAACTCGGCGCCCACAATGTCGAGCGCGCACGTCTCGGAAGCAACGACCCAGCCGCCGGCGCGGGTGACATGGGTGGTGGCGTCGACCGTCGCGGCGCCGTCCTGCGACGGCAGCTGCGAAACGGATGCGGCATCGGCTTGGTCCAGACCCTCGTCCACCAGCTTGCCCAGCACGAGCGGGCGAATGCCGTGCGGATCGCGGAATGCGTAGAGCGCCTGCTCGTTGATGAGCGTCATGGCATAGCCGCCGCGCACGAGCTCCATGGTCTTGCGAATGCCCTCGCGTAGATGGCCTGTACGCTGAGTAAAGTAACCGATAAGCTTAGTCGCGACCTCGGAATCCGAATTGGAAAGGAACGGCACGCCCAGCTCGATCAGCTGGCGGCGCAGCTCGTCGGTGTTGACGAGGGTACCGTTGTGCGCGAGCGCGATAATGACGCTATTGATGGTAGAGAGGTGCGGCTGAGAGGCCTCCCAGCTCTTGGCACCGGCAGTGCCATAGCGCACGTGGCCCACGGCCAGCTGGCCGGAGAGTGTCGACAGGTCGGCGTTGGAGAACACGCGGTCGAGCAGGCCCAGGTCCTTGCGAACCATAACCGTGCCGCCATCACCCACGGCGATTCCCGCCGATTCCTGGCCGCGATGCTGTAGCGCGCGCAGACCAAAGTACGTCAGTCGAGCCACATCGCGATCGGGTGCCCACACACCAAAAATGCCGCATTCCTCATGCAGCTGGTCGGAGTCCGGATCATACGTCGACATGGTCTTCACCTGTCCCGCGGCACGCTCGGCCGCGCGGATGGTTTCTTGAGACATGGCATCCCCTCAGAGCCTCGTTATTTGGCGTTACCTGCCCTATTATACGCACGGCAAGACAAGCACTCCCGCGCATGAACAGCGCTTTTTAAAAGCCCACCGAGCTTATAATCCGTTTTGCAGCCAAACATTTTATTGGGCAACCGCCTCGGGGCCGACGATCCCGCATGCTTCCGTCGCGACGCGTCTCGTCCACCGCTAGGGCTTACATTGCTGCAATTGGGTCGTTTGTCCTGTCTTTTAGCAGGTCGGCGGCGTATCCTTGTACCTACAGCAAAACGAGAAAGGTTATGTATGGATCGAAACGAACTCGACCCCAGCGTCCCCAGCGTCACGGAGGTCAAGAAGATCCCCCTCATCATTAAGGTGTATGCCGTCCTGTGCATCCTGTCCGGTGTTGGTACGCTCCCGTCGGTCGGCGCCTTTATGTGGCAGGTCATCACCGCGCTCATCAACGGCAACGCCGCCGCCAACCTCGGCGACAACACGCTCGTCGCAGTCGGCCTTACCGTCGCCGGCATCATGCTCTCGGCTGCCAGTGCCGTCATCTTGATCATCTTTGGCCTGGACCTCATCAAGAACCAGCGCCGCAACGCCGCCCGTCTTTCCTACATCCTTATCGCGTTTACCGTCGTCGAGCTTTTAGTTGACGTGATGCTCCAGGGCATCGGACCCTTCCTGCTGCGCCCCGCCGTCCAGCTTGTCATCCTCATTGCGCTGTCGGCCACCGTCGACCCCACGCTACGCCAGGAGCGCGAACTGCAGCGCCGTCTGCAAGAGATGCTCGACCGCGATGCCGCCGCCGAGGGGATGCTCGGCCGCGACGAAACCGGCGAGGGCTACATCAAGCTCAACTACTTCAACCTGTTCTGGGTATTCTTCGTCTGCAGCGTGTTAGGTCTCATTCTCGAGGAAGTCTGGCATATGGTCGTCGTCGATCCCGGCGTCTATCAGGACCGTGCCGGTATGCTATTTGGCCCCTTTAGCCCCATCTACGGATTTGGCGCGGTGCTCATGACCATGGCGCTCAACCGCTTCTATAAAAAGAATCCTCTGATCATTTTCCTGGTAAGTGCCCTGATCGGCGGCGCTTTCGAGGTGTTTGTAGGCTGGTTTATGCAGACCTCATTTGGCGTGGTGTCGTGGAGCTATTCACACATTAGGCTATTCGGCATGCCCGATCCCATCGCGGTATTGACCGGGGGACGCACATGCACGCCGTTTGCCTGCATGTGGGGCCTGGGTGGCCTCATCTGGATCAAGGTCTTGCTGCCGCACCTGCTTAAGCTCATCAATATGATTCCATGGAAACGCCGCTACTCTGCTACCGTCATCCTGACCGCCGTCATGTTGATCGACGGCGTCATGACGTTGCAATCGCTCGACTATTGGTATCAGCGCGTCAACGGAACCGTTCGAAATATTCCCGTCGCACAGTTCTATGACAAGCATTTCGATAACGAATATATGGAGAACCGTTTTCAGAGTATGACCATGAGCCCCAAGGACGCCACACGCGTGTAGCAAACGCCAGAGCAAAATAGCTCCAACACATCAAAGCCCGCTGGCAGATCTACATGAACTGCCGGCGGGCTTTCGCTATAGACAGACTCGGATTGCCGACGAGGCCTTACGCCTCGCGCTCGACCTCGCTCACGCACTCGTTCTTGATGGTGCCGACGAGCGACTGCAGCGCATCGACCACATGCGGGCGAATGTCTCCGCCAATGAGCACGAGCATGATGTCGTCGCCCACGGTAAGCTCGCCGCTCGCCAGCCACACGCGCACATAGCCGATACCCGGCATCGTGCGCGTCGCCTCGATAGCGGCCTGCACCTTTTCGGCATCGAAGCCAAACACCATGCCGCCCACCTTGTGGCCTGGCGCCACGCCATCGGTCTCGACTCCGCGCACTTCGGCCTTGGGCGTCGCGCGCACCACACCGTTGTGTGTCAGGTACATCCCACAATCAGCCGCCGAAACATCGGCCTTGGCTTCGCGCAGCCAAGCATCAACCGAAGGCATCGATTTGCCGTTCTCGAGCATCATTTCTCCCTTACCGTCGTCGAGTAGCCAATTTGGAACGGGGCTTTTTTAGCTACTCTCGAACAACTTATTCCTCGACCGGCGTGAGCACCATGACAGCACGCGTGTTGCTCAGCGATAACGAACGACAGGTCACAAGCGTTACGACCTTGGTTGCCGAAGCAGCACGATCGGTGGCATCGCTCGCCACGGCAGAGGCACCGTCGAGCATCTCGGACAGGTAGTTCTTGAGCCCGTCGTCGCCCTCAAAATTGGGTATGCGCGCCTTGGCATACGTGTCCTCGACAACTTTGGTCGCCAGCGGACGCAGCTTATAGGTGGCGTCGCGCGTGATGTAATACACGTACTCTATGCTGTCGAACGTCGCCTGATCGGTCGTGTCCGAGATCACATTGAACATCGATCCGTCGTTCATGTGGTGACCATAGATCGTAGTCTGCTGATCCACCATGCCGGGCGCATTGTCCTCGTAATCCAAGAAGATAGCACCCGATGCGTTGGACGTGCCATCGAACAACGTGTTGAGGTACTTGGAGTTATCAGTAGCCTGCACTACTGGATAGTTAATGTTGGTGCCCGGTGCGTAAATCCAACCGACGACCTCGGGATTTGTCTGGGCAAGGGCATTAAAGTCGATAACCGGCACGCCGCTGGCGTCCTTAGCGGGCGCATATTGCTCTTCGATCTTTTGGTACGACTCGCTCGCCTGCTTGTAACCGATCTGCGCATTGATAAAGATGGCAGCGGCGGCAACAATCAGACCGATACCGATGATGATGAGCAGAATGGGAATGATGGAGCGGCGCTTTTTGCGCGGCGGCTCGGTATAATCCGACGGCGCGGCATGCGATGAAGACCGGGGCGGCTTCTTAGCGGTGCTATAAGACGAAGGGCGATACGCAGCCGGCGTATCCTGACGGCGATGGGACGTCGGCGTTACAGAACGCGGCGCGCGCGGCTGCTGAGGAGAGGATGTCCGACCCTGCTGTGCCGCACGGGCAGCACCTGGCTTCGACGGATCGGGAATCTGAGAAGCCTTGAATCGTTTTCCCTGATAGTCGGACATGGCTCTCCTTATACTGCGGTGAAACGGCGGAACGCCTAGGCGTCGGCCATCTCCTGCTTCATCTTCTCGATAACCTTGCGATACTCGGGGTCGCAGGCGCCCAGGATCTGCGTAGCATAGATAGCGGCGTTCTTGGCGCCGTTGATGGCAACGCAGGCCACGGGCACACCCGAAGGCATCTGCACCATCGACAGCAGCGAATCCATACCGCCCAGGTCACTTGTCTTCATAGGCACGCCGATAACCGGCAGCGGCGTAAAGGCAGCCACGACACCACCCAGGTGAGCAGCCTTGCCGGCGGCGGCGATAATCACTTTGATACCGCGATCGGCGGCAGTCGAGGCCCACTCGTGGACCTTCGCCGGCGTGCGGTGTGCGCTCGCAATGACGAGCTCATAGGGCACACCCAGCGCCTCGAGCTCGGCGGTGCAACCTTCCATAACGCCCAGATCGGACTTGGAACCCATGATGATCCCGACGACCGGCTTTTGATCTGCCATAAACAAAGACCTCCTGTTGAGAGCGGCGACGCGGCGGATCCGCGACCCTTAACTACTGAGAGTAGTATAGCTTCTCCCGTCCCTGCGGTCTGCGGGTGCCCCGCGGCGGTCTGGTGTTTTCATCTTCACTCCGGTTGCTTCGCAAAGTCGTTCAGATGAAAACA
>NZ_QSSH01000075.1 GCF_003438495.1 Collinsella sp. TF05-9AC | reverse complement strand
TGCCCGCTTCCCCCGAGAACAATTATCAGTGCAGGTAGACGGCCTGCGGTTTTCGGAAAAACGGGGTATGGTCGAGGGGTCGGGCTTAAACGTAGTAGATAGGCCGGTTTCATGGCGGGGGCATCGCAGGCAGCCGACCGAGGGTGCCCGGAAGTGAGCAAGCAGGCTATTTGCAAGTGGAAACTACTGCCATGAAAAAGAAAACAGGCCAGACATATTGCCTGACCTGTTGAAAAACCTGGTGGGCCCTCCGGGATTCGAACCCAGAACCCAGGGATTATGAGTCCCCTGCGCTAACCGTTGCGCCAAGAGCCCTTATAAAGTGGCACTTGCAGTTGGGGTGGCAGAACAGCCTCCAACAGTTTGAACCACGATGTGAAATACTACCATGCGCACGGCACCCGTTCAACGCACGATCTTGTCGACCAGGAGGATCATGGTGCCGCCTTTGACCTTGTTTTACTATATGAAAAAAGGCCCCAACTTGCGTTGGAGCCTCATTCAATGCTCGGGTG
>NZ_QSSH01000074.1:284-548 GCF_003438495.1 Collinsella sp. TF05-9AC | reverse complement strand
GATTTCCTCTCCTCCGGGTACTTAGATGTTTCAGTTCCCCGGGTTGTCCTCCCGGCCCCTATGTGTTCAGGGTCGGGATATCCGTACTGCTACGGATGGGTTCGCCCATTCGGAGACCCCCGGGTCGAAGGATGTGTGCTCCTCGCCGGGGATTATCGCAGCTTGCCGCGTCCTTCATCGGCTCCCTGTGCCAAGGCATCCGCCGTGCGCCCGTGGTATCTTGCGGGACCGCATCGGGCCCGCGGGATATCCACGTGTCGCTAA
>NZ_QSSH01000074.1:0-250 GCF_003438495.1 Collinsella sp. TF05-9AC | reverse complement strand
AAGTTAATTAATCGATATCATGAATAGCGCTCGTATGTCGCAATTCGGGTATCTCATACCGCGGCACAGTAGTTGACTGTGCTCGCGATCAGATGCTCCTCACTCATATATAAGTGAATTCTTCTTGTTTGGATCGGATGAATGATTGCTATCATTCTCTGTTTTAATCGCAGAAAAGAATCGAGTCTGGAAGAGAAACTCTTCCATCTCTCTCCTATCGCTATGCGGCTCTCAAGGTACGCGGGTGCGA
>NZ_QSSH01000073.1 GCF_003438495.1 Collinsella sp. TF05-9AC | reverse complement strand
GGGACGTGTCTCTATAGTTTTGTCAACCGCGTGCTTCGCGCCATTTCGGCATGACGCATCCGGGCGCCCGGCGCCCCCGCTTCCCCTTCGGTTGATCCCGCCGCCCGCTAGGCCGCGTACGGGACGGCGTCGCGCATGATCGCGTAGATGACCTTGAGCCTCTTCCTCGCGACCGCCTTCAGCGCCTTGCTGTGCCTCATCCCCCTCGCCCTGCACTCCCCGTAGTACCTCCCGAACCTGTTGTCCGTGCCGATGAGGGAGTTGCAGCTGAATATGAGCAGGTTCTTGAGCTGCCTGTTCCCGCCGTGCTGCGGCGATGTCGACCTGATGCTGCTCCCGGAGCGCCTATCGGACGGCGCCACGCCGCAATAGCTCGCGAGCTCGTCGTGCCCCCTGAACGCGGATATGTCGATCGACGTCACCAGCGCCGCGGCGGTCTTGGGGCCGATCCCGGGCACCGTGAGGAGGCACTCGTAGACCTCGTCGCCCGCCAGCGAGTCGGCCACGAGCGAGTCGAGCTCCTCGATGTCGGCGTCGAGGGAGGCTATCTCCCGGGCGAGTATCCGGACCGCGACGTCCTCGCCGGCCGGGAGCCGCCTTCCCGAGCGCGACGAGGCCAGCAGCGCCTCCCAGAGCCTCCTGGCCCCCGCGGCGGGGGCGCCCGCGCGCCTGGCGGCGCTCGAGAACCTGCGCCAGCCGGCGGCCGAGCACC
>NZ_QSSH01000072.1 GCF_003438495.1 Collinsella sp. TF05-9AC | reverse complement strand
CTCACGAGCTCGGCGGCGGTGGCGGCGTTCGCCTTCGCCTGGGGCATGCCCCTCTCGAGCATCTCCTCGCGTCGCCGGAGCAGGCGCTCGGACCCCTTCCTCCCGTGCATCCTTATCTCGAGCGGGACTCCGGAGCCCTTGGGCATCAGCTTGGGCTGGTGCCCGGCCTGGGCGTAGCGCCAGGACCCCTCGACCGCCAGCCTCCTGACGAGCGCGTTGCCGGCCCCGCTGATTCCGCCGAGTCGCACGGAGTCGGCGCTCGACCTCTGCTTCGGGGCGAGGCCGAAGTAGGCCGTCACCTGCCTGCCGGAGCGGAACCTCGAGAAGTCGCCGACCTCGGACGCGAAGGCGGCGGCGAGCACGAACCCGCACCCCTTGATGGACTGGAGCGCCTCGACCTCGGCCGAGAGGGGGCCCGCCGCGACGGCGGCCCTGTATTCGGCGAGGACGGCCTCCCTCGTCTCGTCGGCCGCCTCGACCTCGTTCCTCAGCGCCGCGAGCGCCCGGATGCCGCCGTCGTCGGCGGGGCGTATGCCGTCGAGCCACCTGAGGAAGCCGTACGTCCAGTACTTCCGGGGGTTGCCGGCCGGCGTCGTGCCGCCGTAGGCGTAGCCGCGGCGGGCCAGGAACGCCAGGAGCCGCTGCTTCGCCGCCGCGAGCCTGGCGGTCGCGGCGTCGTGGGCGGCGGCGAGGTCCCTGAGCCCCTCGATCTCGGGGGACGGCACCCATACCGGGGTGACGTCGTGCGACAGTATCGCCTTGGCCATCCTGGCCGCGTCGTTGCGGTCGTTCTT
>NZ_QSSH01000071.1 GCF_003438495.1 Collinsella sp. TF05-9AC | reverse complement strand
CCCCATTACAGTTTGAGTCGTCCGAAAGGGCGGCTCTTTTCCGTTGCATGGTTATACGATTGAGCCGTACCGGTGGTCGCTGGCCGACCGCCCCGGACGGCCGTCAGCCCCTGCCCCGTAGAGGGCCCGGGACGTGTTGCCGCCGGGGCGGGAGGGGCCGCGGGGAACGACTGATAGAGATGTGCCGGGCCCGGACCGGGCCACGGCCGGGTAATGCGGGTGTCGCTTCCGCGGCTTACGGCCGGCTCAAGGGAGAGGATACACCATGCCTGCAGCAGAGACGCCCGTGGCCTACCTGGGGATCGACGTCGGGAAGAGCTCGCACAGCGCGTGCGCGCTCGATGCGGGAGGGGGCGTCGCCTTCAGGGCCGAGCTGGCAAACAGGCCCGACGACATCGACCGGGTGCTCGAGCGGGCCGGCTCCGGCGCGCTGGTCGTCGTCGACCAGAAGCGAAACATCGGCGCGCTGGTCCTCGCGCGCGCCCATGCGCACGGGAACCCCTGCGCCTACCTGCCCGGATATGCCGAGAAGCAGGCCCGCGGGATGTTCCCCGGCATCGCGAAGACCGACGCCATCGACGCCGAGGTGATCGCGCGCACCGCGCTCGGCGTGCCCCGCGCCCTCAGGCCGGCGCCCGAGGAGCCCGAGGGGACCGCCTCGCTGCGGATCCTGTCGTCGCAGCGCGAGTTCGCGTCGTCCGCCAGGACCCGCGCGAAGAACAGGCTGCGCGCGACCCTGCTCGAGGCCGACCCCGCGCTCGAGGGCGCGGTCGACCCGTCGAGCCGCTGGCAGGTGTCGATGCTGGCCGAGTTCGGCGGGGCCGCCG
>NZ_QSSH01000070.1 GCF_003438495.1 Collinsella sp. TF05-9AC | reverse complement strand
ACGATATGGCACCGTGGGGACACATGTATGTCAATCCTGGTCTAACAGAGCCTAAAAAAATAGCCGGGGGACTCCCCCGGCACTTGGAGGTAGCTCAATGGGCCACCAACAACCTTATAGCATGTGCTGGCGGTGAGTGCAAAGGGGGGCGAGCCGGTACATTGCGTCGCGGCTTATGCGCAGCATCGCGCACGCCTCGTCGGCGCCGAATATCGCGTTGGTCGATGCGATGAGCCTCACCTGGCTCCTGCTAATGCTCTTGGTCATGGTCGTCCTCGAGCTCCTCTCGTCTCGAGGCTCCCTCGCGTGCCCGGCCGCGGGCGGCTCCCGGGGCGGTCGCCGCCGTCATTTGCGACGTGCTTGAGGCGGAGGCATCCGATCAGGTCGGCCTTGCGTCCTGGGTCGCCAACATCCGTGTAGCGGCGGACGAGATGGCGACTCGCGTCGCCGACATGCTCATGCACATGGGCGGCGACTAGCCAGGGCGATCCCTGCAACGGGCATTATTATCCGGGAAGCGTTTGGTTGCGAGCCACGCCGGTGTGAGGGTCTGAGTCGTCAGGCCCCGCACAGGGGGACCGCGATGGTGGCCACCGCGCCGCCCGAGGGGCTGTTGGCGAGCGAGACGGAGCCCCCGTGGGCGCTCGCGGCCTCGGAGGCGGCGTGGAGGCCGAGCCCGTAGTGGCGGCCTCCGTCGCGCGAGGAGCGGGATGAGTCGTCTGTGAAGAGGCGCTCGCAGCCGCGTTCGAGGGCGGCAGGAGAGAAGCCCGGTCCGTCGTCAGCGACCTCGATGACGAGGTGCCCGCCCGCGACGTCGCAGGAGACCGCCACGCGCGAGCGCGCGTGCTCGGCGGCGTTGGCCACGAGGTT
>NZ_QSSH01000007.1 GCF_003438495.1 Collinsella sp. TF05-9AC | reverse complement strand
GCGGGGGCTCCTGTCGTTTCCGTGCCCTCGGATTGGGTCATAGTGTCTGTCGTATGTCTATCCTGCGACGCCTCGATTCTTGCGGCGGCAGATACCTAATCCCCTACGCCTGGCGGTAATGATCGAAGAAGTCGGCGAGGTCTTCGAGCGACTCTTTAAGCACTTCCATGCGCGGCAGGTACACGATGCGGAAGTGATCAGGCTCGGCCCAGTTAAAGCCGCCGCCGCGCGTGATCAGGATCTTCTTCTCGTGCAGCAGGTCGAGAGCGAACTGCTCGTCATCGGTGATGTTGAACTTCTTCACATCCATCTTGGGGAAGATGTAGAACGCCGCACGCGGCTTAACCACCGAGATGCCGTCAATCTTGTTGAGCGCCTCATACACAAAGTTGCGCTGCTCGTAGACACGACCGCCGGGACGGATGTAGTCGTTAACGGACTGATGGCCGCCGAGTGCCGTCTGGACGATCGACTGGGCCGGCACGTTGGAGCACAGGCGCATGTTAGAGAGCATGTTGATGCCCATGATGAAATCGCTCATACAGCGCTGGTTGCCCGAAAGCACCATCCAGCCAATACGATAGCCCGCAATCATGTGCGACTTGGAAAGGCCGCTAAAGGTGACGCAGGGCAGATCGGGAGCGAGCGAGGCAATCGAGACGTGCTCGTAGCCGTCCATGCACAGACGGTCGTAGATCTCATCGGCAAAGATCATGAGCTGGTGCCTGCGCGCAACCTCGACGATGCCCTCGAGCACCTCGCGCGGGTAGACCGAGCCCGTGGGGTTGTTGGGGTTGATGATGACGAGGGCCTTGGTCGCGCTCGTGATCTTGGACTCCATATCCTCCAGGTCGGGATACCAATCCGCCTGCTCATCGCACAGATAGTGCACGGGATGGCCGCCGGCAAGGGTTGCGCACGCCGTCCAAAGCGGATAGTCGGGGCTGGGGATCAGAATCTCGTCGCCATTGTCGAGCAGCGCGTTCATCGAAAGCTGAATGAGCTCGGACACGCCGTTGCCCGTGTAGATGTGCTCCATCTGAACGTTGGGCAGGCCCTTGATCTGCGAGTACTGCATAATCGCCTTGCGCGCAGAGAACAGACCGCGCGAGTTGGAATAGCCTTCGCAGTCGGGCAGCTGCTGGCGCATGTCCTTGATGACCTCGTCGGGCGTGCGGAAACCGAAGGGCGCCGGGTTGCCGATATTGAGCTTGAGAATGCGCTCGCCCTCGTCCTCCATACGGGCGGCCTCGTCGACGACGGGACCGCGCACATCATACAGGACGTTATCAAGCTTGGTGGATTTAGAAAAAGTACGCATGGTGGTGCTCCTTGGAATTTGAGCTGAGGGATGGGGTTCGGGCTTGGAAACGTTACGGGGCGATGATGCCTCGCCTTGATCGGCGTCACCGGCAAGCAGCCAGGTAACATCGACCTCCAAAATGCGGGCGAGCAGCTCTGCCACATCGCGCCGCGGAATCGTCTTGCCGCTCACATATTGGCTCATCTGACTCTTGCCGAGTTTTTTGCCGAGCATCTCCGATGCGCGGATTACGTCCGACTGGCGAACGTCGCGATCGGACATAGTCTGTCGCAGGCGATCGCTAAACGTCTCTTGGGCCACTAGAACCTCCTTGCTGGCAAAGTTCAATTTATAGAACACGAATTGAACCAGAGTTCAATTTAGGCAGCAGTATAACGCGGCACCTCATTCGAAAGTTCAATTTCATAAGAAAATGTACCGAACCCCGAGGATTGTCCCAAAGTGGATAACAGGTACGCGCCTTTAGAGATATTCAAGGAGACGAGCCGCCGCAAGCGAAACGTCAGCCGTGCGATATATCGCATTGATCTGCCGATGAGGATGTCCCTCGAGTGGGCGCACGGCAACATCGAACTGGCAGCGGCGCAAGATGAGCGCCGGAAGAATGCTCACGCCCAGGCCGTCCTCGACCATAGCCATAATCGCATAGTCATCCCAGGTCGACAGTTTTGAGCGCACTGTCAGCCCCGCGCGGCGAAACAGCGGCGTAATCTCGTCGTCGCTACCCCGTTCCAGCAGAATAAACTGCTCGTTGGCCAAATCGGCAAGGGAAACGACCTCCGCGGTGGCAAGCGAGGAGTCCGCTGGCACCACGGCCATCAGCTCGTCTTGCACCAACGGCCGCGATGCCATGCCGTTTTCTCGTGGCTCACGCGGGATAAAGCCCAGGTCACAACGACCATCAGCCACCCATTGTTCAATCTCTGAGTAATCGCCCATCAGCAACTCATAATCGACGTCCGGGTGATCGGCGCGAAAGCGCGCGATCACCGGCGGCAGCACGTGGGTCGCCACACTCGAAAACGTACCGATGCAGATTTTGCCGCGCATGAGCCCACGCATCTCATCCACCCGTCGCTGCAAACGAACAAATTCCTCGCACAACGCCTCGACCGCCGGCATAACTTGCCGCCCATCGGCAGAAAGTACTATGCCCTCGCGGCTTCTATCGAGCACTTTAAAGCCCCAGTCGGCCTCGAGATCGGCCACCATACGGCTCACGCCCGACTGCGAATAGCTCAGCCGCTCGGCGGCGCGCGTAAAACTTCCGGCGCGCACGGTCTCAAGCAGCACCTGCATCTTTTGAATATTCGTTTCCACGGCACCCCTCCACCTTTGCATGAGTTTTTCTCATGCTATCCATGCATTATATTCGCTTTTCTTCTAAAGCCAGTTCACCCATAGTGAACATGCTCGGATATAGAGGGGATGTCGGCGTATGAACAACGGACTGTTTACGTACTTAGCAGCATTGCTGTTGTTTGGCTCCAACGGCATCATCGCCGCCGCCATCGCGCTCCCGAGCTCCGATATCGTGCTCCTGCGCACGTTTTTGGGCGCACTCTCGCTTGTCACCATCCTCGCCATCACCCAACGCCATAAGTTGCAGGCGCCATCTCGCCCCCGCGAAGCCGCAGCCCTCCTCCTCTCGGGAGCCGCGCTGGGCGCCAGCTGGATTTTTCTGTTCCGAGCCTACCAGACGATCGGCGTCGGCGTTTCCTCGCTGCTGTACTACTGCGGCCCCATCATCGTCATGGCCCTCTCCCCGCTCATCTTTGGCGAAAAACTGACCGGCGGCAAAATCGCCGGGTTTATCGCCGTCGCCTGCGGCGCTTTTCTCATTGCAGCGCAAGGTCTAGGCGGCAATATGCCCATTGCGGGTATCGCCTGCGGCATCGCCTCGGCATTTTGCTATGCGCTGATGGTCATCGCCAGCAAGGGTGCGCCACACATCGAAGGCCTCGAAAACTCCACGCTCCAGGTGAGCGCCGCCTTTGTGACCGCGCTGGTCCTCACGCTCATCACGCAGGGCGTCCCCTCATTCCTGTCCGCCGGCGTCGCCGCCAGTATTGATTGGCGCGCCGTCGTCATGCTCGGCGTCGTCAACACCGGCATCGGCTGCCTGCTCTACTTTAGTGCTGTCGCCAAACTGCCCGTCCAGACCGTCGCCGTCGTCGGCTACCTCGAGCCGCTTTCAGCGGTCGTGTTCTCGGCCGTCCTTTTGGGCGAAGCCATAACACCGATCCGTCTGATGGGCGCCGTGCTTATCATCGGCGGCGCGATTTTTTGCGAACTCGCCGGCAAACGCGCAAGCGCCAAGGCCGGCATCGTCCAAACAGTACGTGCTTAAAAGCCCCTGTTTTGAAATGTTACCTACGTATATAAATAATCCCCAGCTGGGGATTATTGTCTAAAACACCCCGATGTGCCAAACTGCTCTTATATGTATAAAGATGGCATAAAGGTCTACTGCTCCTTGCAGAGGCCAGATGTCCAAGGGAGTCCACGTGGCACACAACAAACTGGAGGCAAGCCCCCAAGACCAGCGTGGTCAAGGCGGGCATGGCGTCATTCCCCTCTCCGCTGGCATGCTGCTCGTAACGCTCGGCGTCGTATACGGCGACATCGGCACGAGCCCTATGTACACCATGAAATCAATCGTCGCCAACAACGGCGGCATCGGCACCGTCAGCGAGGACATGATTCTGGGCGCGCTTTCGCTCGTCATCTGGACTATGACGCTCGTGACCACGGTCAAGTACGTGGTAATCGCCATGAAGGCCGATAACCACAACGAAGGCGGCATCTTCGCCCTGTTTAGCCTGGTGCGAAAAGTAACACCATGGCTGATCCTACCTGCCATGATCGGCGGCGCGGCGCTGCTCGCCGACGGCATCCTCACCCCCGCCGTCACGGTTACCACGGCCATCGAGGGCTTGCGCACTATCGAGTGGGGCCATGCGCTTTTGGGTGACGGCCAGACCAACGTAATCATCATCACCATCATCATTATCTGCGGCCTGTTTGCCATGCAGCGCGCCGGTACCTCGTCGATCGGCAAGCTGTTCGGCCCGCTCATGACACTGTGGTTCCTGTTCCTGGCAGGCGCCGGCCTGTTCAACATGCTCGGCAACCTGTCCATCTTGCGCGCGCTCAACCCCATCCGCGGCATCATGTTCCTGTTCTCGCCCATCAACCACTCGGGCATTATGGTGCTCGGCTTCGTCTTTCTGTCGACGACCGGCGCCGAGGCCCTCTACTCGGACATGGGGCACGTGGGCAAGGCAAACATCTATGCATCCTGGCCGTTTGTTAAGGCGGCCCTTATCCTCAACTATCTGGGTCAGGGAGCTTGGCTGCTCGCCAATAACTCCAACCCCCAGATGCTCACGATGGATATCGTCAACCCGTTCTATATGATGCTTCCCGAGCCCCTGCGCCCCTTTGCCATCGTGCTTTCGGCCGTGGCGGCCATCATCGCCTCGCAGGCGCTCATCACCGGCTCGTTCTCGCTGGTATCCGAGGCAACGCGCCTCAACCTCATGCCGCACCTGCGCATCCACTACCCCAGCGACACCAAGGGCCAGCTCTATATTCCGCTCGTCAACAACATCATGTGGGTCGGCTGCATCTTCATCGTGCTGCTGTTCCAGAACTCCGAGCGCATGGAGAGCGCCTATGGCCTCGCCATCACCGTGACCATGCTCATGACCACGACGCTTTTGACGAGCTATATTGCCGGCATTCTCAAGCACAAGCTGGGTGCCTGCGTCTTTGCCCTGCTTTTTGGCGCCATTGAGCTGTGCTTCTTCGCTTCGTGCCTCACCATGTTCTTTGACGGCGGCTATGTCATGATCTTCCTGGCCGCGCTGCTGTTTGGCCTTATGTACGTGTGGCGTCGCGGCACCGCCATCGAGCGCACGCAGACGATTCTGCTGCCCGTCTCCAAGTACATCGATCAGCTCGACCGCCTGCGCAACGACGAAACCTACCCCGTACTCGCCGACAATCTGGTGTTCCTCACCAACAGCCCCGATCCGCTCACGCTCGACCGCGACGTGCTCTATTCCATCCTGGACAAGCATCCCAAGCGCGCCAAGGCATACTGGTTTATCAACGTGCACGTTACCGACGAGCCCTATACGCACGAATATTCCGTCGAGACCTTTGGCACGGACTTTTTGTTCCGCGTGCGCCTGGACCTGGGCTTTAAGGTCAACCAGCGCGTTAATGCCTACCTGCGCCAGATTGTTGGAGACCTGATGGCATCGGGCGAGCTACCGCCGCAGCACCACACCTACTCCATCTACGAGACACGCGGCAACGTGGGCGACTTCCGTTTTTGCATGCTGCGCAAGATGCTCGCCCCCGAAACGGACATCAACCGCAACGACCACCGCGTCATGGCCATCAAGTACGCCGTCCGCCGCGCCTGCGGAAGCCCGGCACGCTGGTACGGTCTCGAGAACTCGGCCATCATCATCGAGTACGTGCCGCTGTTTGCCCGCATGCGCCCAGCCGTTAAGCTCGTGCGCACCCAGGTGCCGCTCGAGGTTCAGATCGAAGAGGCCGAGGAAATGGAAGTCGACATCTTCTCGGACGACTTGGTCAACGGCAACGAGGCCGGTAGGGACATGAACGTCGATCCCACCGAGCTGCTCGAGAGCATCGCCGATATGCCCGAACAGCAACAGCTCGACGGCCTCGAGAACGAACAGCTCAACGACGCCAACTTCTAGCGACGTCATAAATCAACGACAGCGGCCCTGCACCTCACGAGAGACGCAGGGACGCTTTGCATTGCAGTAAAGCTAACGGCTACGAACGACGCGGCTCGGGAACCACGAGCCTATCGGGGCTTGCGCCCTCGGCATCCATCAGGCTCACGTAGCGAATCGACGGATCATCATACATCGCGTAGTAATAATTGCCCGTGCGCGCGCTAAAGCATCCGGTGTAGATAGTCTTCTCGAACTTGCCATCGCCCATCCTGGACGCTCCCTCGATCATCACCACGCCCTCGAGCGAGCGGAACATGCGAACGACGTTTTCGGTCTCGCTCTCCTTTTGCGGGTAATTGGCATTGAGGTACGCCGCCTTTACAAAACGGCTCGGCGAATAGCAATCGCCCGGAATGCCGCGCATGCCGGCACCGGCTCCATAGGGCTTGAGCTCGGCGCCACGCCATGTCGCCGTCTGCGGAAAATCGCTTGTGGCGGTGATATAGGTGCGGAGGTTTTCCATGTGCCACGGGAAGGTCGGCTGGTTGGCAAGGGTGTCGACCGGATCGTCGTATACATGCAGGCCGTCAGCCATCATCTCGACCACGATGCTACGCTGGCTGTCGCCGATAATCCAATGGAGCAGCGACACGCCCAGCCCCTCTCCGGCAGATTTGGCGACAATCACCGTGTCGCGCAGCGCGGCCTCGACCTCATCGACCGTCGAGAACGTTGCTGCCACCCACAGGGGAAACTCATAGGCCGCGATATTGGTCTTGCCGTCGACAGGGTCCTCGGCATACTCGGCATAACCCGGGAAATTGAGACCCGCCACGGCGAGGCCCGCATCGTTGCCGCAATCGAAAAACATGGGGTAGTTCTTGTAATCGATGCACATACCGATCACCGCGTGTGTCGCCGTCGCGTCGTCGATAAACGAATACGGGATGTGAAACCCGCGCGGCATCACGCGAACCTGTTGGCCGTAGTCAAAGCTCCAGTCGAGGTTGCGGCCCAGATACATGTGGCCAGAATTATCGGTAAATCGAATGCTCGTGCACATAGCGCCTCCTAGCTTTACGTTCTTGCTAAGGTTATTGTCACCAATCAAAGAGGCGCTAAACAAAAAAGCCCGGACATGACAACAATGTCACGCCCGGGGCAAAGACCGCAAAATCGGTCCCCAATTGAACCACTCTAGACGAGTTTGCCTAAGCAGTGGTCGATCATATGCTGGATCATTTGTGCCTCGAAGCCCACAAAGTCCTGCTTGCGCTCGCGCATCTTGCCGTCGACGATCACGTCATAAGCAACCTTGCACTTGATGTAGCGCGTGGACTTGGTGACCTCCTCGTGCGTCAGGCAGCTCTCCTCCATCTTGCTGGCACCCAGGCCAAACACCAGACGGGGGTTGTAGAGCACATGGGGCTCGCCGGCATCGTCCAGGTAGACGCAGACCTTCTTGGTGACGCCGATCTGGTTGGCGGCAAGGCAGCCGGCATCGTCGAGCGACTTGATGGTATCGATCAGGTCCTGAGCAACCGACTCGTCCTCGACGGTCGCAACCTCGCAACGCTGGGACAGGATAGCCTCGTCGTGGCAAAGCTCTTTAATCATACGTTCCTCCATAGGGGTCGTTGTAACCGCTTAAGTATACGGTACCCACACATTTTCATGCGAAAAATACCGTCCGTCTGCTGCAAAGCGCCGAACATCAACATGCGAGGAACAACAGCGTCGTAAAGGGACTATAGTGGGAGCGTTCGTGTCAATCGGCCTAAACTCGGGGCCGAACAAGGAAAGGGTATGCATGGACGAACTATTTCACGTCAGCGAGCGCAAGTCCACAATCGGGACCGAACTCCGCGCTGGACTGACAACATTCCTGGCGATGGCCTACATCATCGCCGTCAACCCCGCAGTGCTCTCGGGCGCTGGCATCGATGCGGGAGCGCTCGCCTGCGCCACCTGCCTGGGCGCCGGCATCATGACCATCTGCATGGGCATCTTCGCAAACCGCCCGCTCGCCTGCGCGTCGGGTCTGGGCATCAACGCCATGATCGCGGGCATCGCCACCACCATGTGCGGCGGCGACTGGCACGTGGCCATGAGCGTTATCTTCCTCGAGGGTATCGTCATCTTGCTGCTCGTCCTTTGCGGCCTGCGCGAGGCCATCATGGACGCCATCCCCGTGGTCCTGCGCCACGCCATCTCGGTGGGTCTGGGCCTGTTTATCGCCATGATCGGCCTGTGCGACGCCGGCATCATCACCGCTGGCGCCGGTACGCTCGTCGGCCTGGGCGACATCGCCTCCCCCACCTTTATCGTCGGCATCATCTCCATCATCGTGACGGTTGCCCTGGCTTCCCGCAACGTGCCGGGCTCGCTGCTCATCGGCATCATCGTCGCCGTTATCGCCGGTATCCCGCTGGGCGTCACCCATGCGCCCGAGGGCCTCATCGCACCGCTCGACTTCTCGACCTTTGGCGCCCCGTTTGCCAGCACCGCTGATGGCAACATGGCCATCGTGAAGGTTCTGACCGACCCGATGCTGCTCGTCGTTGCCTTCTCGCTGCTCATGAGCGACTTCTTCGACACCATGGGCACCGCGATGGCCGTCGCCAAGCAGGGCGAGTTCTTGACCGAGGACGGCAATGTCGAGGACATCCGTCCCATCCTGGTCGTCGACTCCGTGGCCGCTGCTGCCGGCGGCTTTATGGGCGTCTCCTCCATCACCACCTTCGTCGAGTCCACTTCCGGCGCTGCCGACGGTGGCCGCACGGGCCTCACCTCCGTCACCACCGGCGTGCTGTTCATTCTCGCCGCGTTCTTCTCCCCCATCGTCACCATCGTTTCCAGCGCCGCCACCTGCGGTGCCCTGGTCTACGTCGGCTACCTCATGATGAGCGAGGCCTCCGAGATCGACTGGTCCGACGTGTCGCAGGGTTTCCCGGCGTTCATGATTGTCGCCGGCGTGCCCTTCACCTACTCCATCTCTGCCGGCATCGGTCTGGGCTTTATCGCCTACGTGATCGTCGCACTCTTTAAGGGCGAGGCCTCCAAGATCAAGCCGCTCATGTGGATCGCAGCCCTCGCCTTCCTCGTCTACTTCTTTGTAGCGTAGCGGCAAAGCTGCCAAAGCAGAACACCAAAGCGCGGAGTCGCATCGAGCGGCTCCGCGCTTTTCTTTTAAAGCCAGGCAACGCACGGACGCGCGATATATTGCTTCCCAAGTTTTGGACATTTTGCCCTCAAAACGGCACTACCGCCGGCTACATCCTGCAGATATGCTGGGCTTAATCGCATAGGCCCTATGAGGATGGGAGTAACCATGGCCGCCTTGTTCACGACCCCCAAGCGCAATGACAAAACCTCTGGAGCCCATTTTGTCGAGCCCGACGTGCGCCGCCGCACGCTGCTCGCACACGGCAGCTGGCGCCGCGTGACACGCCGCATCGTTGTAGGCGCCGTTTGCGCGCTCACGGTGAGCTCGCTGCTCATGCCGAGCGTCTCGCTCGCGGCCGAGCGGGTCAACGTCGGCGACACCTGGTATGAAGCTGGCGCCGCGGTAGGCGACGAGGCGGGCACCTGGGCCTGGGACGGCGCCGACGACATGAAGCTCAACGGCTATAACGGCGGCGAGATCAAGGCCGCGGGCAAGCTCAACATTGCGTACGAGGGCAAGAACACCGTGAAAACCGAGCCCGATTACACCGGAGCCGCCATCAAAGCGCAGGATGGCACTAACCAAAAAGCGGAGTTGAACATAACGAGCTCGAATAGCACGGATGAGCTCAATGTGACAGCCGAGGCCGATGCAATTAAATCCACAGGCGACCTCTCCATTTCTGGCCCAGGCACCGTGAACACCACAAGCACTACTTCCGACGGAATTGAGGCAAAGGGCGACCTCTCTATCACGGGCTCGGGCACCGTGAATGCAACGGGCGGTACCGAAGGTATCCAATCCAAGGGCAAGACCACCATCGATTCCTCTGGCACAGTGATCGCTAAAGGAGGCGAAGGTTACGGCGTCGCCGCGGGCAGTGACATCATCATCAAAGGCGGTGGCAAGGTAGAAGCAAGCTCGATAGAAGAAGCGGCGATTTGGGCTGACGGCAACATCGACATCTCGGGCGGCAGCCAGGTCGAGGCAAGCTCCCAGGGAGATCTTGCCGTCGACGCTGAGGGCAGTCTCGCGGTCACGAACGCCTCCCTTGACGCAAGCGGTGTTGAATATGGTGTCTATGCCTACAAGGGCGTTACGCTCGATCACGCGACCGTGACGGTCCGCACAAGCGCGAGCGGCGGCCAGGCCATCGCCCTCATCACTGACGGGGACGACATCGTCATCAAGAATGGTTCCATCGTGGACGCGTTCGCGGAAGGCAAATTCTCGGTTGCAATCTCTACCAGAAACCACCAGCCAAACGTCGCTGGCGGTCACATCTACATCAGCGACTCCGTTGTTAAGGCTATAGCCCGCTATGTCGAGACCGGTGGCGATGGCCCCGATTGCTACAGTACAGACCAGGATGGCGAGATCACCCCTGAGCACAGGGGCGTGAACATCGGCATCTTTGCTCAGACCAGCGAGGGTATTATGCCCGCGACCATCTCCATCGTCCGCAGCAAGGTCACGGCCGAGGGAGACACGGCAGCGATCTTCGCCCTTGCCATGAGTGCGGACGGCAAGGCGATCGGCACCATCGAAATCGAAGGCGCCAGCATCCTGACGCCTGAAGGCGGCAAGGTCATTGACTATCGCAACAAAGAAGAGCTCAGTGAAGGCATCATGTACGAGGCAGGCCAAACCATCGGCACGGGCGATGCCGTAGTCGACTCCCCCTATAACGAAGCTGTTGCCAAGAGCACGGTCATCGCACCGTCCGAGGAGACCAAGCCCGAGGAGAAGCCCGGCGAGACCAAGCCCAAGGGTTCCAAGTCCGAGGGTACAAAGACGATCAAGACTGTTGCAGTTGCAGCCACGGGAGCCAAGACCACCGGCAAGCTTGTGGCAACCGGCGACGCCTCGAGCGCAGCCATCGTGGCAGCCGCCCTTGCGGGAACAGCCGCCATCGCCGCAGGCGCCGTGGTGAGCCGCAAGCGCTCATAGACGCCTTTGGCCTTTAACGCACGGGACGGCACCCACAGAAGTGCTAGCCTGCACACCGTTTAGCAACGCCACCGTCGAGCTCCCCTCCGGCGGTAGCGTCTTCCTGTTTGTGCTCACGCGGTGCGTATGCGATTGTTCTTAATGCAGCCCAACCTGTATGTGCCAGCGTGCGACAATTGAGACCGTCGATATCACAACGCTGAGAGAAGCGGGCCATGGAAGCGCACCAAAAGCAGATAACCGTCTATTCGAATCATGCGGAAAGCGCACCTGTCATCTACCTCCCCGTGGTCATGGGCGACGGCAGCGAGGTCTACAACCGTTGTCTTGAGCTCGACTGCCCGCCATTCACCCTCGTCGCCATTGGCGGGCTCGATTGGAATCGCGAGCTGAGCCCCTGGGCATGCGACGGGACCGTGCGCGATGCCGAACCCTTTGGTGGGCAGGCGTCCGGATTTCTCGATGAACTGCTGAACCGGATAATCCCAAAGGTCGAATTATCGCTCCCACTGCCGCCCACCTGGCGCTGCATTGCCGGCTACTCGCTCGCGGGCCTCTTCGCGCTCTGGTCCCTCTGGCAAACCGACGCCTTTGACCGCGCCGCGAGCGCATCGGGGTCCCTGTGGTTTCCTGGCTTTATCGACTATGCGCACGAGCACGCGATGGCAGTTACGCCCGACGCCGTCTACCTGTCACTCGGCAAAAAGGAGGCCAAGACGCCCAACCGCATGATGCGGCATGTACTCGACGACACACGCACGATGGAAGCGTTGCTCGTCGGGCGCGGCATTCCAACAACGCTGGAGCTCAACCCCGGCAATCACTTTGCCCAAACCGACTTGCGCATGGCCCGCGGCATCCACTGGATACTGACGCATTAAAAATGGTGCCCACGCGCATATACGCATGGGCACCATATCTTGTTTTAGCTGAACGCAGCTACTACTCAACAGCTTCCTCAAGCTCGGAGACATCAAACTCAAAGTCGTTACCCGGTAGGATGGCATTGAGTACGATGCCCACCAGCGAGCCCACGGCAAGACCGGAAAGCAAAATCGTCACGCCGCCCAGCTCCAGCACGATGGCGCCGGCGGTGCTGTACGCGATGCCGAGCGAAAGCACGAGCACCAGAGCGGTCACCAGCACGTTGCGGTTGTTTTGGAAATCGACCTGGTTCTCGATGAGGTTGCGAACGCCCACGGCGCTGATCATGCCGTAAAGCACGAGCGAAACGCCGCCGATAACGCATGCCGGCATGGCGGCGATCACGGCAGCGAACTTGGGGCAGAACGAAAGCACGATGGCACAGCACGCGGCAATGCGAATCACGCGCGGGTCGAACACACGCGTCAGGGCGAGCACGCCGGTGTTCTCGCCATACGTGGTGTTGGCCGGAGCGCCAAAGAGCGAAGCCGGAATCGTGGCGAGACCATCGCCGAGCAGCGTGCGATGCAGGCCGGGATCGGCAATGTAGTTGCGCTCGCAGGTGGAGCCAATAGCGGAGATATCACCGATATGCTCGATCATGGTTGCAAAGGCCAGCGGCATGATGGTGATGATGGCCGTCGTGGCAAGGCCGCTATCGAACTGCGGCCCAAAGAGCGCAAACACGGTGTCATCCCACACGATGGGCAAACCAACCCAGGGAGCGGCTGCGACGCCAGAAAAGTCGACCTCGCCCAGCGCAGCCGCAACGGCATAGCTCACCACAACGCCCAGCAAGATCGGCACAATCTTGACCATGCCGCGGCCCCAAATATTGCAGATGACGATCACAGCCACGGCAACAACGGCAACAAACCAGTTGGTCTGGCAGCTGGCAATGGCGGAGCTCGCCAGAATCAAGCCGACGGAAATGACGATGGGGCCAGTCACCACCGGTGGGAAGAAGCGCATGACGCGCTTGGCGCCAAACGCGCGGAAGAGTGCCGCAAGCACCGGATAGAGCAGGCCGGCACAAGCTACGCCCAGGCAGGCGTAGGGCAAAAGCTCGGCCTCGCCGTTGGGCGCGATTGCGGCATAACCGGCAATAAAGGCAAACGATGAGCCCAAGAATGCGGGGACCTTACCGCGCGACAGGAAGTGGAACAGCAGAGTGCCCAAGCCGGCAAACAAAAGCGTTGCCGAGACCGAAAGGCCGGTGAGCACGGGCACCAGCACGGTGGCACCAAACATGGCAAACAGGTGCTGCAGACCGAGCAAATACATGCGCGGGCGGCCGAGCGACGATGCGTCGTAGATGGCATCGCTGACGGCGGGCGTCGAGGACTGGGACATGGATGTCCTTTCGAATGGAAGGGCGATCGGGCATATCGGATAACCTGCCCAAACGATACGATCCGAACCATTGTACGCGATATGCTATGTCTCGCACACGCCGTCACCTGCAAACGGCAGTGTTACTTCCAAACACGCTCGGCAATGCGCTTGACCAGCGCGATCTTTGCCCATTGCTCGTCCTCGGTCAGCTTGTTGCCAATCTCGCAGCTGGCAAAGCCGCACTGAGGCGACAGGTACAGGTTCTCGATCGGCACGTACTTTGCGGCTTCGCGGATGCGCTCGACGATAACATCCTCGTCCTCAAGCTCAGCGACCTTGGTGGTTACCAAGCCCAGCACGACCTTCTTACCCGGGGCAACGTACTTGAGAGGCTCAAAACCACCGGCGCGCGGCGTATCGAACTCCAGGTAAAATGCGTCGACATCCTCGTTTGCGAACAGGTACGGCGCGATGGGGTCGTAGCCGCCCTCAAAGGCATAGGTGGAGTGGTAGTTGCCGCGGCACACATGCGTGTTAATGACCAGATCGTCGGGCTTGCCCTCGATGGCGGCGTTGTTGAGCGCCACGCCCAGCTCGCTTACCTTTTGCAGATCGACCGGGCTCATGCCGGTTTTGGCGACAAAATCGGTATCGCAGTAGATGCCCCAGGTGCAGTCATCAAACTGGATGTTGCGGCAGCCTGCTGCGTACAGGTCGGCGATCACCGTGCGATAAGCGGCTGCAATGGCATCGGCAAGCTCCTCATCGGTCTTATAGACAGCGCGCAGGCTCTCCTGCTGGCCGTCGCAGCGATCGAGCGTGACCTCAGAGAACGTCTGGATCGGTGCTGGAATGGTTTGGCGCGCGACCTGACCCTCGCCCTCGAGCGCCTTAACAAACTTGAAGTGCTCGACGAAGGGGTGATTCTCGCCGCTGATAGGACCGGTTACCACGGCGGTGTCGGCCGTCGTCTCCTCGTCATGGAACATATAGCCCGTGCGTGAGGCGCGGCGCTCAATGCCGTTAAGGCCCCACATAAAATCGAGGTGCCAGTAGCTGCGGCGAAACTCGCCATCGGTGATAACCTGCAGGCCGGCGGCCTTCTGCTTGGCCACCAAATCGCGAATGGCATCGTCCTCGACGGCCTTAAGGCCGGCGGCGTCGAGTGTGCCCGCGGCATAGGCGGCACGTGCATCCTTAACAGCCTGTGGACGAAGAAAGCTGCCGACGATATCGGCGCGAAACGGCGCGTTCGGTTGAATCAAAGTGCTCATAGATATCTCCCTTTGCATTGGTTGCTTTACCGAGACAGAGTATGAGCGCTCATATGGCCATCGTAAAATATATGTTTATAACAGTTTGATATAGATGTTTCCTATATCAGTCTGGACTGCCATAAAGAGACTTGAACCGTGCGGAGCACAGCACCCTAGATATGCTGACGAATCGCGTCGATATAGGCCCGACCGTAGCGCGTGAGCGTCGTGTTCTTGCGCGTGATAATGCCAATCTCCATGTACTCGTCTACATCGAGCGGAATCGAGATAATACCGGGGCCGTTAAGTTCATGGCTGATCACGCCCGAACACACCGTGTAGCCGTTAAGGCCCATGGCCAGATTGAACAACGTCGCACGGTCGCGCACGCGGATATTCTTGCGGCGCTCAAAGGTCGAGGTCAGTTCCTCGGAATAGTAAAACGAGTTGTAGCCGCCCTGCTCGTAGGACAAAAACGGATAGTCCTCGAGATCTTCGAGCGTCACGCTGGCGCGGTCCGCCAGTGGATGGTCGGCGCATACAAAGACATGCGGCGCGGCGCAGAAGAGTCCCTCGAATACGAGCTCGTTGGCGGCGAGCATGCGCTCGATGACCTCGCGATTGTGCTCCGATAGATACAGGATGCCGAGCTCGCTTTTCATATGCGCGACGTCCTCGATAATCTCGTGAGTCTGTTCCTCGCGCAGGGTAAAGTCGTAGCGCGCGGCATCGAACTCACGGATCACATCGACAAACGCATTAACGGCAAAGGAATAATGCTGGCAGCTCACACTAAAGTGCGGCACCTGCTCGGACGCGCCCTTGTACTTGCCCTCGAGCAGGTCGGCCTGGTCGAGCACCTGGCGCGCGTAGCCCAAGAAGGTCTCGCCTTCCTCGGACACAATGACGCCCTTGTTGGTGCGCTCAAAGATATGCACACCCATCTCGTTTTCGAGATCGCGGATCGATGCGGTAATCGAAGGCTGCGACACAAAGAGCCGGCGCGAGGCCTCGGTGATGCTGCCGCATTCGGCAACTTTGACGACATACCTGAGCTGCTGAAGCTTCATAGCTTTCTCCCTAGACGTTCGTGACGTCGAAACCCGTCGCATCCATCTGACGCATAAACGGCGGCATCTCCCCCGTCGCGGCGCAGGCGGCAATCTGATGCAGAGCCCCGGCAACCGCATCGTCTGCCGCAGCGCCGATATGCCAGCGCGCGGCAGCCGTGACGGCCTCGTTGGCATTGGCGACTGCAACGGAGTTGGGAACGGCACCGATCATGGGCAGATCGTTATCGGAATCGCCAAATACGGCCACCTCATCAGGCGTCAGACCCAGGGCACGCGCCAGCTCCAAGGCGGCGCAGCCCTTGTCCCAACCGGCCGGGAGAATATCGAATAGGCGCACACGGTTGTTGGGAAACACAAGCGAGAGCTCCGGCACCTCGGCGGCAACGCGCTCGCGTAGCTCCACGAGCTCCTCACGTGAACGGGCACTCCAAATATTCGCCTTAAACACCGGCGCATCATCGACGACGGGACGGCACGGGGCCTCTTCGCCTTTGAGCCACGCGTTGCCGCCCGACTCCATGGCGCGACGCACGCGCTCGGGATCGCTCGTCACGCAGTAGGCATCGTTACCCCAAAAGTCATCACCCAGGCCGTAGAGCTTCAGATACGTATCGTCGGTCTCCTGCTCTAAGTAGTCAGCCAAGCGCATAAGGGCGGCGTTGTCGGTCGCATGCGAGGCTACCGCCTCGCCGTCCACAAACATGACCTGGCCGTTACAGAACGCGCCGGTCGAGAAGCACTCGGCGCGATTGCGGAACATCCAGCCCATCGCGGACGGCTGACGACCCGAAACCGGGCCAAAGTGCAGACCCGCCGCCTGCATGGCATGAATACCCTCGATGGCGTAGTCGCTGGCGCCGTCATGCCCGGCCGGAATCAGCGTATCGTCCATATCGGTCAGTACAAGTTTAATCATAAGACCCCCATTCGTATCGTTCCTACCTATTGTAACGACCTGCCAAAATAAACCTGTCCCTTATTGGCAGGTGCGCTAGTATAGGGAACAACAGATTCGATGCGGGAGTGCCGGCGGTGCAAGCCACAAGGCTGAGAGGGCATGGGGCCCAATCCTTTGAACCTGTCAGTTAATGCTGGCGTAGGGAGCATGCCGCCTTTACAGGGGCGCTGTCTATGCACAGCGCCCCTTTTCTATGCCAAGGAGGCATGTGCAGTGATTGATTCGGAACAGCTTAAGCAAAATGTGGTCAAGGCCGTGGATGAGATTCGCGCCACCAATCCGATGGCCGGCTCCATCACCAACACGGTGACGATCGACTTTGTCGCCAACGCGCAGCTCGCCGTGGGCGGTTCGGCCGCCATGGTCTATCTGCCCGACGAGGGCGAGGCGCTCGTTGCCGGCGGCGGTGCCATCTATCTCAACATGGGCACGCTCTTCCCCATCTACGAACAGACGATTCCCCGCGCGGCCAAGGCGGCACACGACGCCGGCAAGCCCTGGGTGCTCGATCCGGTGGGTCTGGGCATCGGTAGCCTGCGCACCCAGTTGGTAAACGAGCTCAAGCAGTGCAAGCCCGCCATCGTGCGTGGCAACGCCTCCGAGATCATCGCGCTCGCCGGTCTGTGGGGTCTTGAGGGCGAGGCGGCTGATCTGAGCCGCGTACGCGGTGTCGATACCACCGACACGGTCGACGCCGCCCGCGATGCCGCCGTGGCGCTCGCTCGCTACACCGGCGGTGCCGTAGTGGTCTCGGGCAAAGTCGACCTGATTACCGACGGCACGACGGTGGCCAAGTCCCACGGCGGCAGCCCGCTCATGTCCAAGATTACCGGCTGCGGCTGCTCGCAGGGCGGTGTGCTGGCCGTGTACGCCTGCGCTACCGATCCGTTTACGGCAGCCATCTGCGGCACCGCCGTCTACAACGTTGCCGGCACGCGTGCCGCCGCTGTCGCCGATGCCCCGGCAAGCTTTAAGGTCGCCTTTATCGACGAGCTCTACCGCGCGACCGCCCAAGACATCGCCGATAACCAACTCGAGCTCGAGGAGGCATAAACCATGTCCGAGCCCGCAACCAATACCGGCATGAACACACTCGTCGCCGTGGCCATCGCCCCATGCGGCACCGGCGATGAGCTGTCCGCCGAGGTCGCCGAGGTCGTGCGTGTTATTCGCGAGAGCGGCCTTCCCAACCGCACCACCTCGATGTTCACCGAAATCGAGGGCGACTGGGACGAGGTCATGCAGGTCGTGCGCGACGCAACCTTCGTGTTGGCGAGCAAGGGCATCCGCACCGAAGTCGTGCTCAAAGCCGATATTCGACCTGGATTTACTGACACTATGACCGGCAAGCTCGAGCGCATGGAAGCACAAATCAAAAAGCAGGAGGAAGCACGATGAGCATCCGCGACAACCTTGATATCTCGGCCTATCTGGTACTCGGCCCCGAAAACACGCTGGGGCGTCCCGTGGGCGATGTGGTGGCCCAGGCGCTCGACGCAGGCTTTACCTGCATCCAGGTGCGCTCCAAGGTGGCAAGCGCCCGCGAGATCATCGCACTGACCGGCGACGCCGCGCAGGCAATCGCACAGGCCGGCAAGACCGGTCAGGTCGCCCTGCTGATCGACGACCGCCTGGACTGCGTACTCGCCGCGCGTGAGCAGGGCATTGCTGTCGACGGCGTGCACGTCGGCCAGAGCGATATTCCCGTCGAGGTCTGCCGCAAACTTTTGGGCCCCGATGCCATCGTGGGCCTTTCGGCCCGCTGCGAGGAGATGCTCGAGTACGTCAAGACCGCCGACATGAGCCTGGTCGACTACCTGGGCATCGGCCCGCTCCACGAAACCGAGACCAAGCGCGACTGCGGACGCGCAGCCGATGGCTCCATCATCACCAAAAGTTTTGAGGATCTGGCCGCACTCCACGCGGCAAGCCCCGTGCCCATCGTGGTGGGCGGCGGCGTCAAGACGGCCGACCTGCCACAGCTTAAGGCCACCGGCGTCGACGGCTTCTTTGTGGTGAGCGCCGTCTGCAGTGCCGACGACCCCTACGCCGCGGCCAAGGAGCTTGTCGACACCTGGCAGCAGGCATAGACATAAGCCGAGCAGCTGATCCGCAGCCTCATATCTTCAGCAATGGAAAGCGCATCCCAGTTTGGACCTCCATTCCGGGATGCGCTTTCCGCCGAGTCCACGGCAGTTTGCCCTACCCCGCCAGATACGCTTCCAACGCCGGCAAAGTCGCCTCCGCATCGTGGCGGCCGACCTGGTAGATGCGCTCGAGCTCATCCGGTTCGCGGCACAGCGACGGCACCTTCACCGATTCGCTCGGCCGTACCACAAAGATTTCGCCGGCAGCCTCGCAACGCGCCAGGTCATCGAGCGTGGCGTTGTAGACCTCATGCCGATGCTCAAGCGCTGCGACAAACTCCGGGTAGTGACGGAACACGCGCCGCAGCATGGGCATCACACTGTTGGGCTGCTTCACAAAGCCCGCCGGCTGTGTGAGCACCACGATATTGCGGTCATACCCCTGCGCAAACAACCAAGCGCTGGGAATGGAATCAGCCACGCCGCCATCCAGGTACTTACGGCCCTCAATGGCAACAGGACGCGTCGCCACAGGAATCGCCGACGATGCCCGGATCCACTCGATATCCCTCTCGTCGCCATAGGGCAGGTCGTGGTAGACGGCCTTGCCCGTCTCGATATCGGTACACACGCACGTAAATCGCATGGGGCAGGCGCGATACGCCTCCAAGTCGATGGGATCGCGCTCGATAGGCACCTCGTGATAAGCAAAGTCGGCATTGAACATATCGCCGGTTCGCAGCCAGCTTACTACACCCGCATAGCGCTTATCGGCACAATAGGCCTTGTTATAGCGAATGGCGCGGCCGATCTGGCGCGATTTAAAGTTGTAGCCAAACGCCGCGCCCGCCGAGACACCCACCATATGGTCGCAGGTCAAACCGTGCTCCATCCAAACGTCGAGCACGCCCGCCGTATACATACCGCGGTAGCCGCCCCCCTCGAGCGCCAGCCCCACCGTGCGCGTCATATTTGGCTGTGCCATGCGACCATCTCCGTTCCTGCGTTTTAAAACGGGACAAGTATACCCGTCAACATATATCGTCCCAGTCGCATTTTTATCGAACATCGCATCATCGCGCTACCGCTTGTCGAATGATAGCCGCCCACAGCATGTGCACCCATATCCCCGCACTCGAGGAAAGCGGCTTTATGGTGACGCTCGACAAGCACATTTGGCAGATTGCACCCATCGACGGCGATCATGGCCGCAGCACGCAAATCATTTCATCAATGCTCGAGATGGCGCATTCGCTCCATCTGCCCGTCGTGGTCGAAGGCGTCGAGACAAATGAGCAGGCGAACGTGCTACGGCAAATGGGCGCCCGCGACGCTCAAGGCTTCCTCTACTACCGCCCCATGCCAGCGAAGGATTTTGAGGCATTGCTCGATGGTGGCAATAACAACTGATACGCTCGCGCGCAAAACACCACCGCCGAAGGGGGAATTTGCCTCCATTAGTTAACTTATATCCCCAATTCAAACCGAATTGGGGATATGATACAAACCGCTGTTCCGCCCAGGGAGGTTATCCATCATGAACGAATCATATCGCCTGGGCGAGCAATCGATTATTGCCTATCTTCAGCGACTTGCGAATGGCATCTCGACCGCCGAACTCGATGTTGCCGCGCTGCCTGCTGGGCTACGCGCCGTTGGCGAGCAACTGCAAAAGACGCACGCCATCCTGCAGCAAGAGCGCCGGCTGCTTGAGAGCAACGCCTATATCGACCCGCTCACCAACTTGGGCAACCGCAACGGATTCGACCGTCACGTCGAGCAACTCTGGCACAAAGGCGACCCCTTCACCTGCGCCTATATTGACATCGACCATCTCAAACATTGCAATGATAGGTTTGGCCACGCCGAAGGCAATCGCTATATTCTGGGCATCTGCCGCACGCTCTCCGAAACCATGGAGCACGATGAGATGCTGTTCCGTATCGGTGGCGACGAGTTTGTGCTCATCTCGCTCTCCGCAAACGAGACTGAACTCGAGCAGCGCTTGGAGCAGGTACGTACCGGACTGATCGAGGCGAGCTCAGGTGGCAAGGCGCCCATGATCGGCAGCTTTAGCTTTGGCTGCTCGCGCGTCGATCCACTTGCCGGCGACACGCGTCGCCAGATGACGATGGATGCCGATCGCAAGATGTATCGCTACAAGCTTATGCATCGTGTGCAGCAACCGAAAGACAGCGACGCGCCGCAACGCCCAATCGCCGACCAGCTTCCCTGTAACGACCGAGTGTTCCAAGCGATCTCCATGAGCTCCGAGACGCGCTATCCCTTTATCCTTAACCTCGATACGGGAGAATCGCAATGGTCGGTTAACGCCGTGCGCGATTTTGACCTGCCCTCCCAGCACCCTTTTAACTCACTCGACATGTGGCTCGCCCGCGTTCATCCCGAGGACCGCGACAACGTACGCGCCGAGCTCGACATGGTGATAAACAGCACGTGGCACTTCCACTACATGCAGTATCGCGTAATGAATGCCACCGGAGCGTACGTGCTTTGCGACTGCACGGGCTACCGCTTGGACGGCACCGATACCGAGCCCAGCATGTATGTAGGCATTATCGTCAACCGAAGCTTGGCAGATACGACTGATTCTGTGACCGGCCTGGGCGATATTCACGCCCTGGTCAACGCCATTGGCGAAATGCGTCGCGTGGCGCGCAGGGCTGGTTTGATCGCCATTAAAATCGACGATATCGCTCAGGTCAATGCCCGCTTTGGCTTTGATGCGGGCGACCGCGTTTTGGCAGAAAGCGCCGCCTGCCTCATGGAATGCTCGCGCGGCAAGGGTCGTCTGTTCCGCTCGACGGGGCCGGCATTCGCGGCGCTTTTCGACGACTTTGATCCCGAAGAGACCGACGCGATCGCAGAAGAAATCGAGCGGTTCCTGGGTTCTCCCGTGCTCATCGGCTCGCTTGAATATCAGCCACCCATTCGTGTGGCGACGCTTCATCTGGACAGCGTTGATCGACAGCCCGTTTCCATTTTGAACGAGCTCAAAGCGTTGCTTAAAGAGGCGCCGCAAGTACCGGGCACCAAGCTGGACTAGCGTTGTGGGGCGCGATGTGAAACACGAGCCGTTTCACTTCGCGCCCCACGCCATCTACCCTCTCGTGCGATAATCCTCCGCAGAAGTCACCGACAGCAGAGGGAGTTTGTGATGAAGGTTCTTTTGGTCAATGGCAGCCCCAAGGCAAACGGCAACACCGCCCGCGCACTCGCCGAAGTCGCCGAGCAGCTCAATGCCGAAGGCATTGATACCGAGGTGTTTCAGCTGGGCGCCAAGCCCATTCGCGACTGCATCGGCTGCGGTCAGTGCGGCAAGCTTGGCGGACGCTGCACCTTTGACGACGACGTGGTCAACGAGCTGATCGCTGCCGCCGAACAGGCCGACGGCTTTGTCTTTGGCTCGCCCGTCTACTACGCGCACCCCAGCGGCCGCATCCTTTCGGCCCTCGATCGCGCCTTCTATGCAGGCGGGCATGCCTTTGAGCACAAACCCGGCGCCGCAGTCGCCGTCGCCCGTCGCGGCGGTACGTCGACCACCTTCGATGTGCTCAACAAGTACTTCACCATTAAGCAAATGCCCGTGGTTGCTTCCACCTACTGGAACAACGTGTTTGGCCGCGTGCCCGGCGACGCCGATGGGGACGCCGAGGGCCTTGCCACCATGCGAAACATCGGCAAGAACATGGCCTGGCTCCTGCGCTGCATCGAGGCAGGTCAGGCCGCCGGTATCAACGCGCCCGAAGCCGATCGCGCAACGACCAACTTCATTCGATAGAGCGGCGGGGCCATGAATATTCAAATCTTCGGGACTAAGAAGTCGTTCGATACCAAGAAAGCGCAGCGCTTCTTCAAAGAGCGCCGCATTAAGGTGCAGTTTATCGACCTTAAGGAAAAGGAGATGAGCAAGGGCGAGCTTACGAGCGTAATGCAAGCGGTCGGCGGCATCGACAAGCTGCTCAACCCCAAGGCCAAGGACGAGGAGACGCTCGCGCTCATCCAGCACCTCACCCCCAGTCAGCGCTTCGATAAACTGCTCGAGAATCAGCAGGTCTTGGCCGAGCCCATCGTGCGCAACGGCAAAAAGGCCACCGTCGGCTATTGCCCTGATGTATGGGGAGCCTGGGAGTAGCCTGTGTTATTTGCCGGCGCGTGGGTATAAGAGCGAACGTTTGGCATAAGATTTAACTGTAAGCCATGTCTAACAAAGGAGGGCACATGCCCAACAAACCCGTGAAGATCATCATGCTTACCGGATACCTCGGTGCCGGCAAGACCACGCTGCTCAACCACATCCTCGCTAACGACGGCGGCATCCGCGCCGCCGTGATCGTCAACGACATCGGCGAGATCAACGTCGACGCCAGCCTTATCGCCGACGGCGGTCTTTCCGAGACCGACGACCTCATCCCGCTCACCAACGGCTGCATCTGCTGCACGCTTTCGGACGACCTGGCCAACCAGCTGCAGGGCATCGCCGATTCGGGCGACTTCGACTACATCATCATCGAGGCCTCGGGCATTTGCGAGCCCATCCCCATCGCCTACACCATCTCGAGCTTCTGCGACGAGGCCAAGGTGGGCGGTCAGCCCAAGCTTGCGCTCGACAACATCGTGGCTGTGGTCGACTGCGCCCGCATGTACGACGAGTTCAACGGCGGTCGCGACCTGCTGGCCGAGGATATCGACGAGGACGACATCGAAAGCCTGCTCATCCAGCAGATCGAGTTCTGTTCCACGCTGATTCTCAACAAGACCGATACCGTGAGCCCTGAGCAGATCGCCGAGCTCAAGGCCATCGTGCGCAGCCTGCAGAAGGACGCTGTGATTGTCGAGGCTCAAAACGGCGAGGTCCCCATGGAGGAGCTGCTCGATACCGACCGCTTCGACTTTATGCGCGCCTACAACTCCGCCGCCTGGATCGAGGCCATGGAGCATCCCGAGGAGCACGACGACCCCGAAGTGCTCGAGTACGACATCGAGACCTTTGTGTACTCGCGCCGCAAGCCATTTGACCTGCAGAAGTTCACCAATTTTGTTGAGCAGGAGTGGCCCGACGAGGTCATTCGCGTCAAGGGCCCGCTGTGGCAGACCGGCAATCCGGACATGTGCTACATGTTTGAGCAGGCCGGCCACCAGATGCGCCTAATGGAGAACGGTCTGTTCGTTGACTCCGCGCCCGAGGGCGAGAAGCAGAAGATCATCGACGAGAATCCCGAGATCATGCAGATTTGGGACGACGAGACGGGCGACCGTATGACGAGCCTGTGCATCATCGGCCGTCACATGGACAAGGATGCGCTCATCGCCTCCCTCGATGCCTGCCTGACCGACTGGCACCGTGCCTAGGTTTATCCAAGCGGGCATTTTTCCGCCTACATAACCGCCAAACCACCACGAAGGTACCCTTCGTGGTGGTTTTTCGTTCTGAGCCAAGGAGATTCATGTTCAACATCGTGCTGTATGCGCCCGAGATTCCGGCCAATACGGGCAATATCGGCCGCACCTGCGTGGTTGCCGGCGCCCGCCTGCATCTGGTAGAGCCGCTGGGGTTTTCGCTCGATGACAAGACGGTGCGTCGCGCCGGACTGGGCTACTGGCAAAACTTGGACGTGACGACCTATGCCGGCTGGGAGGATTTCCTTGCGCGCAACGGCCTCTCCCCTGCCGACGAACGTCTGCATCTGCTGACCAAAAAGGCACGCCGCACCTATGCGCAGAGTACCTACCGCGATGGCGACTACTTGGTCTTTGGCAGCGAGAGCTCGGGCATTCCCGAGCCACTGCTTGCCGCGGCGCCCGAGCGCTGCGAGCGCATCCCGATGCTGCGCGATTGTGACTCACTCGACAACGCCGAGGCCTGGGAAGCCCACGAGGAATCGCTGGGACATACCGAGGACAGCCACGAGGCCATCCTTCAGCAGGATATCTGCGGCAACTTCGTCAATCCGGACGACTACCGCATCAGTGCACTCAACCTCTCCAACAGCGCCGCCATCGTCCTCTACGAGGCCCTACGCCAAACAGGCTTCGCCAACATGTGACAAAGGGACAGTCCCTTTGCCTCATTGTCTATAGGTAGCGGCCGGTAATGCTCTTGGAGCAGGCCACGATGTCGTCCGGCGTGCCGGCGCTGACGATTTGCCCGCCCGCGTCGCCACCGCCCGGGCCCATGTCGATCACGTAATCGGCGTTACGGATAAGGTCGAGATCGTGTTCGATCACGATGACTGTGGCGCCCTTGGCAACGAGGCCGTCGAACACGCTCAGCAACACCTGAACATCGAGCGGATGCAGGCCGATCGTGGGTTCATCGAACACGAATACAGCATCATCCTGCACGCGGCCCATCTCGCTCGCAAGCTTTAGACGCTGCGCCTCGCCGCCCGAAAGCGCCGGCGTGGGCTCACCGAGCGTGAGATAACCCAAGCCCAGGTCGTGTAAGGTCTGCAAGCGCGCCTGAACCTTCTTGAGTCCCACCGTGGCGTCGAGCGCCTCATCCACACTCATATCCATGAGCTGCGGCAACGTCAGCAAGCTCCCGTCCTTGCCCTCACGATGGATACGCGAAGCCGCGTCCGCATAACGCGAACCGCGACATGCCGGGCAGACGATCTCGACATCGGGCAAAAACTGCACATCGAGCGATATCGAGCCCGTGCCATCGCACGTAGGGCAGCGCAAGGCACCGGTGTTGTAGCTAAAGGCACCCGCCTTGTAGCCGGCCGCCTTGGCCTCGGGCGTACGGGCGAAGGCGCGGCGCAGCTCGTCATGAATGTCGGCATAGGTCGCTACCGTCGAGCGCACGTTGGCGCCGATGGGCGTGGCGTCAATCAGGTTGGCGCGGGCGATACCCTCGGCGTCGACCCAACGCACATGTTTTGGCAGGCGCTCACTGGCTGCCTGCGCCTTGAGTGCCGGGATGAGCGTCTCGAGCACCAACGTCGTCTTGCCCGAACCCGAAACGCCCGTCACCGCGACAAGACGACCGCGCGGAATATCGACTTCGAGCGGCTTGACGGTATGGATGGCATCGGTTGCCATGCGGATATGCCCCTGGTCGAACATTTCGTCGTCATTCACCTGCGGACGCAAGCGCTTGGACCCTACGCACAAAAACGGGGCGATGCGGCTGCCCTGCGATTGTTCGACCTCACCCACCGTACCTGCAGCGATCACATTGCCGCCGCCTGCTCCGGCAACGGGGCCCATCTCGACCAGATAGTCGGCTTCCGCCAGTACGCGCGTATCGTGGTCGACAACAACCACGGTGTTGCCATCATCCACCAGATCGCGCATTACGCCCACCAAGCCGTCGACATTGGCAGGGTGCAAGCCGATCGAAGGCTCGTCCAGTACATAGAGCACGCCCGTCGATCGGTTACGCACCACACGGGCGAGCTGGACGCGCTGACGCTCGCCCGTGGAGAGCGTGGCGCCGGCGCGGTCGAGCGAAAGATAATCGAGGCCCAAATCGACCAGGCGACGGGCCGCACCCAAAAACGAATCGCAGATATCCGTCGCCATGGGCTGCATCTCGGTCGGCAAGGATGTGGGCACCTCGCGCATCCACTCAACCGCATCACCAAGCGTCATGGCCGCGGCCTGTGCCAGATTGATACCGCGTACCTGGGGCTGGCGTGCGGCCTCGGAGAGACGCGTGCCGCCACAGTCACGGCATGGCCCCTCGCGCAAAAAGCGTGCAACGCGTTTGAGACCCTTATCGTCTTTGACCTTTGCGAGTGCGTTCTCGACGGTATAGACGGCGTTGTAATAGGTAAAGTCGAGCGGCGTGGCGCCCTCGCCGTTTTTGGGAACGTAAAGAATGTGCTTCTTAACCGCGGGGCCGTGAAACACGATGTCGCGCTCTTGAGGCGTGAGCTGGTTAAACGGCACGTCGGTGCGCACGCCCATCTCGCCGGCTACCTGCTTCATCAGATCCCACATGAGCGTACCCCAGGGAAGCACCGCGCCTTCGTTGATGGTCTTTGACTCGTCGGGCACCAGGCTCGCCTCGTCCACCTCGCGCATGACACCAGTGCCGCCGCAGGTAGAGCACGCGCCGCCGCTGTTAAACGCAAGGTCCTCGGCACCCGGCGCGTAGAACTCGCGGCCGCATGCGGGGCACGTGAGCGACAGGCCCGCAGCCACATTAAGGCTCGGCTCCACACGCGCCCCGCAATGCGGGCACACGTGATGGGCACAGCGGCTAAAGAGTAGGCGCAGGCTGTTGTTGAGCTCGGTCATGGTGCCAAAAGTGGACCGCACGCCCGGCACGCCGGGGCGCTGATGCAATGCGAGTGCCGCCGGCACGTGCAATACCTCATCCACCTGAGCGTGCTCGGCCTGCGTTAGGCGACGTCGAGTATAGGTGCTGAGTGCTTCCAAGTAGCGACGCGAGCCCTCGGCATAAAGAACCCCCAGCGCCAGCGAACTCTTGCCCGAACCCGACACGCCGGCAATGCCCACGAGCTTTCCCAGCGGAATATCGATATCGATGTCTTTAAGGTTATGAACGCGCGCGCCACGCACCTCGATAGCCTGCGGGCTCATCTTCTGTTCCGTCACCTTTATCACCCTACTCATGCCATAAAACTCGATCGCGAACGTACGCGCCCAGCATGGGCACGGTAAACCGGACGAGGCCGTATCCGGCAGCCTCGATGACGCGCTCGCGAATCAGGCTTGCGCGATATTTACTCGCCCAGCTCTGGGTACGATCACAACGCTCAATGATATCCGCCATGCGCGTCGGTTTGTTCTCGTCAACCGCCATAGCCTCGATAAAAAGGCGCTGTGGACTGCGCAGCCCGTAATACAGGGGCGCGTCAACCGCTTCGTAGAACTCGGAGACGGCATCCGCATGGCCATCCTCGACATCGCGCCTTTCGATGACCTGCGAGCCACGCCGGACAGCAGACCGCCACATGTAATATCCCACCAGCTGAACCATGTAGGGATGCCCCATGCTCTTGCGCGCCGCAAGGTCCGCCGTCTCCGCGTCAACGTAAAGACCAGCGTCTTTGACCGTCTGGATATACGAATCGCGCACCTTGGGCAAAGATATCGCCCCCAACGTACGCTGCTGGGCACGCCGCAAAAACGTCACGCTCGGCTCTTCGAGCAAGTCATCAACCATACTGGGCAAGCCGGCGAACGCCAGCGCAAGACCGCGCTGGTCGCTATCGGGCAAGCCCGTGGCATCTTGATCTCCGAGCACCTGCTGATAGAGAACGGCAAGAGCCGCCAGTTCCTCGATAGACGCCGATTGCGCCTCGTCAATCGCAAACAGTATGCCCTTGCCTGGACCGAGCCTCTTGAGGCGCTCGTTAACCAGCCCTCGCAACGTCTCGCCCTTTGCTCGCGCCGCCTCGACCGACATCCGGCCAAACGACGGACCGAACTCCATTGACGTCACAACGGGTTTATTCGAACGAAGCGCGTCGGCCAAGCGGTCGCATAAGCCAAGCGAAGCGGAATCGGAGACAACCGCCCATCCACGCTCATTGGCTAGACGTTGCAGCTCCCGTAGGAGAACCGTCTTGCCACAGCCGCGGTTTCCCGTAATGAGCATGAGTCTACCCGGCGCTCCGGCGCCGTTATCGAGCCCTTCCTCGAAATCTTCGATGACCGACTCGCGGCCGATGAGTATCGGAGGCTGCTTGCCAGCCGTGGGCTTAAAGGGATTTGGATTCATGTCGGCCTCCTCGGATTGGCAAACCCTGGTAATAGTTATACCAACTTATACCGAGTTATACCAATAGCATGTGACAAAGGAACTGTCCCTTTGTCACATGTGGCCGAAAAACTCGGCGTCTGCTGCTCGCCAGGGGCGGAAGGTGGCGGGATCGATCTTTACGTGCGCCGCGGCGGGTACGTCGTACCATTTGACCGTGTAACCGGCGCCGTGAGAGCAAAAGACCGAGTCGGGCGTGTTGGGCAGATCGGCCTCGGGCCCATAGGCGGCCGTCTCGATGACGCGCTCGGCATCATGGCAAGCCGCATAGCCGGCAAACTCTAGGTACAGATGTCCGCGACCACTCGTGTAGGCAGCCACCTCTAGCGCGTAATTCTGCACTTCGGATGCCGGCACGCGACCCACAAGCTTCGCCCGGTCTCCCGCCATCGTCGGCGGCTCGTACTCGGCACCCATGCGCGTGGCATCCGAGAGCGCCCGGCCCACGCACTCCCCCGGCACCTCGAGCTCAAAGTGGTACCACGGCTCCAGCAACACGGCCGCGCCGGCCTCACGCGCCTGCATCAAACCCTGACGAATCGCGCGGTACGTGGCCTGGCGAAAGTCGCCGCCCTCGGTGTGCTTGGCATGAGCGCGGCCACCCGTGAGCGTAATGCGAATATCGGTGATGGGCGAGCCGGTCAGCACGCCCAAGTGATCGCGCTCCATGGCGTTGGTGAGTGCCAAACGCTGCCAGTTAAGATCGAGCTCATCGGTCGAGGTCACGGTGCCAAACTGCACGCCCGAACCCGCTGGCAACGGCTCCAGACGCAGGTGCACCTCGGCATAGTGGCGCAGTGGCTCAAAGTGGCCCATGCCCTCAACCGGCTGCGAAATAGTCTCCTTATAGAGAATGCCGCCGGGCTCAAACGCAATCGAAAGACCGAAGCGATCGGCCAGCACCCGCTGCACGACCTCGAGCTGCACCGCCCCCATGAGCTGCAGATGTATTTGTTCAAGATGCGTATTCCAGTTTACGCCGAGCATGGGATCCTCGTCCGCCAGCTCAGTCAGTGCTTTGAACACCGTATGGACATCGTGCTCGTTCGGCAGCACCGTATAGGTGAGGACCGGCGCAATGACGGGCGCATCGCCCGCGGGCTCCGCGCCCAGGGCGTCCCCTGGGCGAACGTGCGCAAGACCCGTCACGGCGCAGATGCCACCAGCGGCAACTTCCCGGGCAAGCTCGTATTTCTCGCCGTTATAGATGCGCACCTGGTCGATCTTTTGCTCCCATGCCTCGGCGCCGGAACGTCCGTCAATCATCTGCTTGGCATGCAGCGTGCCGCCGGTCACTTTAACCCAAGCCAAGCGCTCGCCACGATCCCCGCGGCTGACACGATAGACGCGCGCGGCAAACTCAGGAAGCCATGCCTGTTCACGCATCAGCGCGCATATGCCGTCCAGCAGCTCGTCCACGCCTTGGTCCTTGAGCGCCGAGCCGGCAAAACAGGGAAAGAGCTTGCGCTCGGCAACCATGCGCGACAGCGTCGCGACGGAAAGCTCACCCGTCTCGAGAAACTCGTCGAGCGCCACCTCGTCTAACGCAGCGGCGTCTTCCTGAACGGCACCGCCCGCCAGCAGTTCGTTGGCATCCAGGCAGCCCTCGGAAAGACGCTGCCCAAGCTGTGCCAGCAAAACATCGCGGCCGGGATTCTCCAAATCGATCTTGTTGATGAAGATGAACGTCGGGATGTCATAGCGCGCAAGCAGGCGCCACAGGGTTTCGGTGTGCCCCTGTACGCCATCGTTGGCGCCTACCACCAGAATCGCGTAGTCCAGGGCACGCAGCGTGCGCTCCGCCTCGGTAGAAAAATCGACATGGCCGGGAGCGTCCACGAGCATAACGTGGGTGTCACCATGGTCGAGCACAGCCTGCGACGAGAAGATCGTGATACCGCGCTCACGCTCAATCTCGTTCGTATCCAGATGCGAGTCGCCATCGTCAACGCGGCCGCGCTTGCGAATGCGGCCCGCGTTAAACAGCATGGCCTCGGCCAGCGTGGTCTTGCCGGCATCGACATGCGCCAAGATTCCAGCGACCGCTTGCTTCGACATGGCTCTCCTCTTATTGCAAGCCCATCGCACGCGGCAACGGGCACCCTCGTTCCACACTGGATGATACAATTTACGGGCCGGCGGGCGAAGCGGGCCCTATCCCCCGACCGAGCTTATCGCCCCGCGTTGCCGCGCGGCGATTTTCGTAGGTTCGCGCCTTGCGAAAGCCGGCTTTCAAAACAGCGCAGCGAACGAAAATGGCCCCACCCGAAGCCATTTTCGTTCGCGCGAATTATTGATATGAGGCGTCGCTCTTATGCCTCGCGCAGCCAGTCAAACGCAACACGCGGTGTGCCGTCCGACACATACACGATGCCGGCGCGCTCAAACCCCGCCTTGATGCTCGCCCCCTGCATGGGCAGGTTGTCCTGATGTGTGTCGATGCGCAGGTGATCGGCACGCTCTTTGGCAAAGGCAAACATCGCAGCCGCGATACCGTGTACGGCGCCATCGGACGCCACACGGTGCAGCACGGCGTACGGAGTGTCACTGCGCCATTGACCATCCTCAATTACGTCATAGCACCCGTCCGGGCCCGGTAAAAAGGCAAACGTCGCTACCACGCGACCGTCGACTTCGCACACATAGCTGCCACCGGCGGCGATATCGGCAGCCAGCTGCTCGGCAGAAGGCGTGCCCTCGGACCATTGCGTGGCGTTGCCATGCGCGCGCATAAAGGCGCGGGCAGCGTCGTAGATAGCCATGACGGCGGGAATGTCGGTATCGAGGGTTTTTCTGATCATCACGCGGCGGCCTCACGTTTATTGGTATCACTTTGATTGAGCAATGATACCAGCGTTTGAAGAGGGGCGCGAAGCAGATGGGAAGCAAAAAGCGAGCCGCCTGGTCAAAGGCCAAAAGCGAGTTTTTGGGCGCTGCCACCGGCGGCGATATGAGCGACCTGTTTGCGCGCGAGGACGAGCGTCGCGACGCCTTGGACGCCGAGCGCGATGAGGCCTGGCGCTACAAATCGTGTGAGCGCAAAAACCGTTACGACACGCGCGCCGAGGCCGAGGCAGTTATGGCTGACTGCGAAAACCGCGGACGCCGCGGGCTGGCCTGCTACAGATGCGAATACTGCGGTGGCTGGCACCTGACATCGCACCCTTGGAAATAGGCCCCGCATCGGCACGGCACTGACGGAGCGCCAACCATCGCACGCAAGCTACGGGCGCGGCGGCACCAAAACATCGTAGCGAACGGCCTTGCCCGCAAGCTGATAGCTCGGCTTAACGCCGGCAAGCAGTGGCCCCTTCACCGGCCGCTTGATAACGACCTTGCGCGGGTGCACCGCAAGCGCAGCTTCGACCAGCGTCTCCTCATCGGCACACGGCTGTTCCAGATGATGCAAAAGTTGGAACTTCTTTTTTACCGCCGCGCTCTTGGTGCGCTCGGGAAACATGGGGTCCAGATACACCACGTCGGGGGCGGCAAGCTCGCCCCGCCCGATCAGCTCAGCCGTATGGCGAAGGCCGGCAATGCTGTCCTCGCCCGCATGTAAGCGCATGCGCGACACGGCAGCCACAAGCGCCGGATCATCTGCCGCGCGATCCAGGGCATCCTTGAGGAGCGCCGCGATCACGCAATCCTGCTCATACAGATCGACGGTAAAGCCCGCGGCCGCCAACAGCAGCGAATCCTCGCCAAAGCCTGCCGTGGCATCAATCGCCCATGGACACTCGATGCCTTTTGCGCGCGCAGCCTTTACCAACAGCTCTTGCTGCAGACGGCCCTGCTTGAGCCGCGGAAGCATGCGGCCGAAATCGGCGCGCAGCTCCATCGTGCCGTCGGCAAGCGTGAGGCCCTCGGGCTTCCCGGTCAGCTCAAGCCCCGCGGCCCGAGCAGCAGAAAAGGGATCGAAGACGCCCATGGACACTCCTTAACAAGCAAAACGAATACGTGAGCGCCGTTTATGCCAGCACCCAACCGTCCGCTATTGTCCCACATGCGACATGGTCCACAGCATCCCAATGCAAAGCACCGCCATCAATCCCGTGCACACGGCAGCGATCACGGAATCACTCATGCGCCTTCCCAACGACCGCGGCTCACGCACTTGCCCTGCTCCGTACATCATGGCTTCTCCTTCGGTCCAGCTCTTACCATGGCCCCATCATCGCAGCGCCGCGCATACGCTGCCATCGATTTGACTTACGCCCAGCTTTCTTTTTTGAAAGGTTGGACCGTGCGGGCAAGAGACGCTTTCAAACGCATGCATCGCCGCGTTGAACTACAATGTGCTTCACCATATGTGCAGTACATTGGGTGCGCCAAGTTGGCGTACTCGTATCGAAAGGACCAGCCATGAGCTTCACTCGCAAGACTCTCAAAATCCTTGCTCTCATCTACTTTGTTTTGGGCATCGCCAGCCTCGTCACCGCCGGCGTCGGTATCGCCACGGGCGGTCTCGATTCCACGTACGGTTCGTACGCCACGCTCGCAGCGGTCGTGCTTATCGCCAAGGGTCTCGTCGACCTTGCCGCAGGCGTCGCCGGTATCAAGGGCGCCAACAAGCCTTCGCAGGTGGACGGCGCGTTTAAGCTCGGTATTGTTGCCGCGGTCGCCACGCTTGCCCAAGCGGTGCTCACGCTTCCCGCGTTTGGCGGCGACGCCATCAACTTTGGCGCCTTTGTCATCGTGGTGTACGACCTGTTCTTTGTTCAGCAGGCACACGCCGTTAAGGCCGAGAACAAGGACCGCCTGTAAGCGCCCGCTTCTCATAACCTCTGTTTCAGCCAAGCAACTAAAAAGGGCCGATCGCGCATCTCCGCGGTCGACCCTTTACGTTTTCCCAGATAAAACCTGCCAAAATAAATCTGTCCCTTTTTGGTAGGTTAGTGGCGGTACTCGGCGATGATGAAGTCGATGTCGGTTTGAAGGGTGTCCAAATTTGCCAGGCGTTCTTTGTCGGAAGGGCGCGTACGGTAGTAGTACGGCGTCATCTGGAACACTGCCTCGATGTCGGCCTGGGTCTGAAGCGTAATATTCGCAGACACCCGCTGCATTCCGACTAACTCGAGCTCGGTGGTCTTCGGCAGCTTCTCATCGTTAAGGTACGGCGTGTCGTAGAGCACCTCCTTAAGCCCAAAGAGATGACGGGCGCCCGGCACCACGGTGTAGAGCGAGCCCTCTGGCGCCAGCACGCGGGCAAATTCGCGCTCGTTAAAGGGAGCAAAGAGCTCGGTCACCATATCGAAGGCGCCATCGGCCACGGGGATATCCTTCATGTTGGCTACGAAATAGGCTGCATCGCCGCGCTTGGCGGCCAGGCGAACCATCTCTTTGCCCAAGTCGAAACCGTAAGCATCCACGCCCGGCACCGCGCCCATGGCGCTGGTGTAGTAGCCCTCGCCACAGCAAATATCGAGCAACGTCATGGGGCCGTTCGTAGACGCGGCGCGCCCAGACACCTGCTTGCGCACCAGCTCAACCATCGCATCGCGCAACGGCGCATAGTATCCACGGTTCAGAAAGTCACGACGGCTGCGTGCCTGCGACTTGGGATCGCCCATGGAGTCGCCGCTCTTGGACGAGCGCAGTAGATATAGATAGCCCTCGCGCGCACGGTCAAACCGGTGTCCGCCCGCACATGCAGCACCGCGCTCATTGTCCACCAACGGCTCATGGCAAACGGGACACAACAACATGGCAACTCCTTAGCGCGAACAACACAACGCCCACCATTGTCGCACGCCTTTCCCACCTAGTCATTGGGGACGTTCTTGAATGACTAGTCGTTTAAGGACGTCCCCAATGACTACAAGGAGTGTCCCCAGCTGCCGACAGAAAAGGAACGTCCCTAAGTGCCGACTGGTTGCATTAGGAGTATCATCATCTGCGCAAATAAGCACGAAAGAGCATGTTAGAGATTGAGAGCGTATGGCTGACACCGTATCTAAGCACATTGACATGACCACCGGCTCGCTGTGGCGCAATATTCCCCTGTTCGCCTTCCCCGTGGCCGCCACGAGCATCTTGGAGCAGCTGTCGAACCTCATCGCCACGGTCATTATCGGTAACTTCTCGGGCGACCAGGGAACCCTCGCCATGGCGGCGGTCGGCTCCAATGTTCCGCTTACCAGTCTTATGCTCAACCTGTTTATTGGCATGTCGCTTGGCTCCAACGTGGTCATCGCCAACGCTATCGGCCGCAACGATCAGAACATGGTCAAACGCGCCGTCCATACCTCGATTTTAATGGCACTCGTGGGCTTTGTCGTCATCGCTCTGGGCGAGATCTTTGCCGAGCCCATGCTCGCCGCGCTCAACGTTCCCGCCGAGACCATGCCGCTCGCCTCACTCTATCTACGCGTCTTTTTGCTGAGCATGCCCTCGATTTTGCTCTACAACTTTGAGGCCGCGATCTTCCGCTCCGTCGGCATCACCCGCATGCCGCTGCAGGCGCTTGCCGTGTCCACCGTCCTCAACATTGGCCTGGACCTCATCTTTGTCCCTGTACTCCACTGGGGCGTCGCGGGCGTCGCCATCGCCACCGCCATCGCTTACACCGTCAGCGCCGCTACGCTCTTTATCCACCTGCTCAAAACCGACTCCGTCGTCCGCGTCACCCCACGCGACCTGGCTATCGACCCCGTCGCCCTCAAGCGCATCGTCAAGATTGGCCTGCCCGCCGGCATCCAAAGCGCTGTCTTTGCCGTCGCCAACATCATCATCCAGTCTGCCATCAACAGCCTTGGCACCGAAGTCATGGCGGCATCGAGCGCCGCCATGAGTCTGGAGTACGTGTGCTACAACCTGCTCAACAGCTTTAGCCAGGCGTGCACCACCTTTGTGGGACAAAACCACGGTGCCCGCCAGATCGATCGCTGCACCAAAACGCTTAAGGTCTGCCTGGTCGAAGGCGGTATCGTCGCGCTCACCACGATCATCGTTATTGTCGGCCTGGGACGCGAGATCTTGTCGCTCTTTAACAGCGACCCCAACATCGTCTCGATCGGCTATATCCGCGTGTGTTCGATCTTCCCGGCGTACGCCTTTAGCATGTTCTACGAAAACATGTCAGGCTACCTGCGCGGCTTTGGTATCTCGCTCACGCCCGCCCTCATCACCATGATCTGCGTCTGCGGCATCCGCTTCTATTGGGTGTTCTGCGTGTTCCCGCACTTCCGCACCTTTGCGAACATCATGATGGTCTACCCCATCAGCCTGGGCACCACGGCGTTCTTTATGGTCGTGGCGGTACTACTTTGCCACCCGGCACGCACCTATCGCGCCACCCAAGCCAAAGCGACAGCCCGCTAAACACCGCACTCAAAGCCACGCCAGTCATTAATTGACAATATGCGAGCTCATATAGTCGATAAAGCGCCTCGTGGCGATGGGCATGGTGTCCCAGCTGCGCCAAGCGGCCACCACGTCGCGCGAGGGGGCATGCATGATGGGACGTACACGAATATCGGCACGCATGCCCTCCACAGTACGACGGTAGAGCATACTCACGCCTAGGCCCTCCTCCACCATCGCCATGATGGTGTAGTCGTCGGTGACCTCGCTCGTCACGTGCGGCGACAGGCCATGCGCCGCGAATGCATCGAGCACCAGGCTCTGTTCGCCCTCATCCAGAAGCACAAACGGATCGGAAGCCAGGTCGGCGAGCGTCACCTTTTCCTTTGCCGCCAGCGGATGCGCGACCGGCAGCAATGCCACCAACTCGTCGTGATAGACCACGCGCTTCTCGAGCCCCGCGGTAAACCCGCGTGCCGTAAAGCAAAAATCGACCACGCCATCGTGCACCCACTGGGCGTTGCGCGTGTAATCGCCCTGCTTGAGGGTAAAGTGCACGCCCGGGTGCAGGGCTCCAAAGTCGCGAATCACGCGCGGCAACACGGTTCGGCTCACGTTGGTAAACGTCGCAATGCGAATATCGGTCGACGAAAGCCCCAGCAGCTCCTGGCGCTTGCCCTCAAGCTCAGCCTCGGCAGTTACGATCTGTCGCAGATACGGCAGATACTGCTTGCCATCGCGCGTAAGCGACACACCCCGCTTACCGCGCTCGATAAGCGTGGTACCCAGCTCACGCTCGAGCGCCCTGACGGCCTGGCTCACCGCACTTTGCGTATAGCCCAGCTCGTCGGCCGCACGTTTCAGGCTGCCGCAATCGACCACCATACATACAATCTGATACCGCGATGCCATCGTGCCTCCACATCAATGCAGCCGTAAAACGTTTTGCCAGCGCTTTTTCTGCCTACATTAGCATTTCTTAATCATACTGAAGATACATTCGCTTTACTACATCCAAATCTGGGAGCAGAATCCTTTTTGCGAAACCGTTCTGTAACAAAAGGAGTCCCATGGATCGCAAAAAAGCAATCGCGCTCTCATTTTCCGTTCCCGTCGCATGGGGCTTTTCGTATCCCCTCATGAAGATCGGCATGGACAGCATGAACGCCACGAGCATCGTCGCGCTACGCTGCATCATCGCCTTTGTGGTCTGCCTGTTGCTCTTCCACAAGCACGCGTTGCGCATTAACCGCGACCTTATGGTCCGTGCCGCCATCATCGGCGCCATTATGGCAACCGAGCTCACCTGCATGTGCCTGGGCTCCAGCCTCACCTCTGCCTCCACTGCCGGCTTTTTGCAGAGCCTGACGGTCGTGATCGTGCCGTTTGCCAACGCAGCTCTGCTGCGCCGCGCCCCCGAGCGCAAAGTGCTCGTCGGCACCGCCATCGTCACCTGCGGTATGTTGCTGCTCTCGGGCGCTGACTTCACCAGCCTGAACCCGGGCGCACTCATCATGCTGCTCTCCGCCTTTGTCTACGCCGGACACATCATTGTCGCCAAGCGCTTTGTCGAAGAAGTCGATCCGCTGGCTCTGGGCGTTTGGCAGCTAGGCTTTGGCGGTTTGTTCTCGGGCGTCGCGGCATTCACCTTTGGCGGCTTCACGCTTCCCAGCACGCCGGGCGAAATCGTGGTCGTCGTCGCGCTCGCACTCATCTGCTCTGCCTACGGCTTTATCACCCAGACGCTCGTGCAGCCCCACGTGCCTGCCGAGACCACCGGTTTCGCCTTCTCGCTCGAGCCGGTATGCTCCGCCGTCTTTTCGTTCTTCCTGGTCGGCGAGGTCCTGAGCCCCATCGCCTTCTTTGGTGCCGCCCTCATCCTCACCGGCGTCATGGTAGCAACCGTCGAGCTTCCGCGCCTCCGCGCACATGGACAGGCTCGCATGGCAGGAGCGCCCGAGCACGTCTCGTAGACCCCACTCTTCATACAGCCGCGGCATAAAGGCAACCGGTGCGCCTTTACAATAGATGCCAGCAGAGCATCTGACGTAAAGGAGCCCCATGGACGCCGCGACCCGCGACCGCAACATAGCAACTTGGTTGGGCGATGCGCCGCAGCCGGTACGTGACACTACGAACCAGCTGCTCGAGCGTATCGCCCTTTTGCGTGCCGAGCAGACCATCTACCCGGCACAAGACGACATCCTCAATGCCCTCGCCTACACGCCGGCCGACCAGGTCAAAGTTGTCATTTTGGGTCAGGACCCCTATCACGGACCCAACCAGGCAATGGGGCTGTCGTTCTCGGTCCCCGTGACGCAAACCAAGTTGCCGCCGAGCCTGCGCAACATCTATAAGGAACTCAAAGCCGATCTGGGTTGTCCCATTCCCGCCACGGGAGATCTAACACCATGGGCACAACAGGGCGTCCTGCTCCTCAACACTACGCTCACCGTGCGCGAGCATGCCGCTAACTCGCACGCCAAGCTTGGCTGGAGCACGCTCACCGACTACGTTATCGAACGCTGCTGCCAGCTGCCCCAGCCGGTAGTCTTTTTGACATGGGGTCGCTTTGCCCAGCAGATGGTCGAAGGCAAGATCGTCGCAACTGGTGCGGGCAAGACAACCGGCAAGTTCTGCCTGGCCTCTACGCACCCCTCGCCGCTTTCGGCCAACCGTGCCACGGCAGAACTCCCCGCCTTTATGGGATCGCGTCCCTTCTCGGCAGCCAATCGGCTACTCGAACAGCACGGCTCGACCCCCGTCAACTGGACTTGCCTCGGCTAAAAATCGATACATCAAAAACGCGCCCGACGGCTTTCCATCGGGCGCGTTTCCTATTCGGGCCAAATAAATTGTGTGCGGCCGGCCTCGCCGCCATCGATCAACAGACTCTGTCCGGTCATAAACCGGTTGGTCACGCCCACAAAGTAGATCCACTCGGCGATCTCTTGGGCGGTAGCCCAGCGTTTAAGCGGCGTGAGCTCCATAATCTGGTTCCACAGGTGCTCGTCTTCCATCACGCAACGGTTGAGCGGCGTGATAACGCCGCCCGGGTCCACACTGTTGGAGATGGCCTGCGGTGCCAGGCGGTTTGCAAGGCTCTTGGTGTAGGCGATAACGCCGCCCTTGCTGGCGGCATAGGCGGGAAACTCCGATCCAGTATGCCCGCTCGCCGACCCCACATTGACCACGGATCTAATAGCCGGCGCAGGCTTGGCGGCAAGCCCCTCCCCCACAAAGGCGTAGCGCTCGGTCACGTTGATGGTGCCACACAGGTTGGCGGCGATGTCGTCGGCCGAATCCTGCGTACCGGCAACGTTCACGATCACCTGGGGTTCAAGGTCGTCCGGAAACGCGTCCGGCTTGCAGACATCAACGATCAGATGGCGGTAGCGCTCGTGTTCGATCGCCGCCGGCAGCAGGTCAAAGCCCACGACCTCGTGGCCCTCGTCCAAAAAGCGCTGCACGCATGCGGCTCCGATACCGCCCGAAGCGCCCGTGATCAAAACCCGCATACTTGCTCCTTAGGCGGTTGCGTGGCGCTCGAGGTACTCGGAACCCACATTCTCGCGCTCCCAGCCGCGCACGACCTTGTAGCCCACGGGGCTCAGGAAGACCTCGCACAGCAGCTCGGCAACAGCGCCGGTCAGCGAGCACATGAGGACCTGCACCCAGGTCCAACCAAAGAACGTGTGGCTCACCACGATGGCAAAGACCAGGTTGTCAATAAACTGGCCAACACCCGTGGACACATAGGAACGGAAGGCAAAGCTCGCAAAGTTATTCTTCTTGAGCATACGGCCGAGCGACTGGTTGAGCGTGGAGTTAACCACGGCAGAAACGAGCATGGCAAGCGAAGAGCCCAGCACCACGTACCAGGTGCCGCCGATGGTGGCGTTAAGGGCGGTGTTGACCTCGATCATGCCCGTGTCGTAGTAGGCGCCCCACATGCCGGGCGTGAGCGAACATGCCCAAAAGCACAGGCTCACAGCCAGATTGACCAGCAGCGCGAGGATAGAGATTTTGATGGATGCCTTGGCGCCAAAGCGCTTGCAGATCATGTCCTGGCACAAAAACGAGACCCAGCTCACCACAAAGCCGCAATCGAGTGCCAGATACGGTAGGCTGATGAGTTCTTTGTTGGCCAGCAGGTTCATCATGATGACGCTCACGAAAAACAGCGAAACCGTTGCCGCGGGAATGCTCCGCAACAGGACCTTGTAGTCCTCCATGACCTTCTTGATCATTATGTACTCCTTTGGTTTTAGGTTTAACGAGCAGGATATCGGACCCGAACTGCTCGGACGTCTCGGTCTTGAGACGACGGTGGGTATGATAGCCGCTCGCGCGGCATCAGGCAAGCGAACGGCGCGGCAGCTCCGCAGGGCCACCGCGCCGATGCGTTAAAAGGCCACGTTGCCAAACTCCGACAGGATCAGGTCGGGGTTGTGGTCGGTTGCCCAATCCACGTTCCACGGGCTCGTGAACAGCAGCAGCTTACCGCCGCGCATGTCCTCGACGCGCAGCGTGTCGCGCGTGAGCGAAAGGCCCGGGATATCAATAGTGTCGGGGTCGTTCTGGATCCAGCGGATGTCCGTATAGGGCAGCGGCTGGCGACGAACCTCAACACGGTACTCAGCCTTGAGGCGGCGCTCGAGCACCTCAAACTGCAGCACGCCGACCACGCCCACGATGACGCTCTCCATGCCGGCGCCCAGCTCGCGGAAGATCTGGATGGCGCCCTCCTGGGCAAGCTCCTCCATACCCTTGACGAACTGCTTGCGCTTGAGCGTATCGACCTGCGTAATGCGAGCGAACATCTCGGGGGCAAACGTCGGGATCTGCGGATACTGCACGTGGCGCTTGCCAGAGCACACGGTGTCGCCGATGCTAAAGATACCCGGATCGAACAGGCCCACGATATCGCCCGCGTACGCCTCGTCAACAATCGCGCGGTCATCGGCCATCATCGAGGTGCCCGTGGCCAGCTTGAGTTTACGGTTGCCCTGCATGTGGAAGGCATCCATGCCACGCTCGAACTTGCCCGAGCAAATGCGCACAAAGGCGATGCGGTCTCGGTGGTTCTTGTCCATATTGGCCTGGATCTTAAACACAAAGCCGCTAAAGTCGTCGCGGCAGGGATCGACCGGCTCGCCGGTGAGCGTATCGGTATAGGCGCGCGGCGTCGGGGCCAGACGCAGGAACTCCTTGAGGAAGGGCTCCACGCCAAAGTTGGTGAGCGCCGAGCCAAAGAACGCCGGGCTCAGCTTGCCGCAGGCCACGGCATCCAAGTCGAGCTCGTCGCCAGCGCCATCGAGCAGCTCGATGTCGTCCATCAGGTTCTTATGGTTTTCCTCGCCAATAAGCTCATCCATGGAAGGATCGCCCAACTCGGCCTCGATCTCGGCGACCTTCTTGGTGGCGTTGGCGTGGCCGTCGCCCTCAAAGGCGATAACGCGACGGGTCTGACGATCGAACACGCCGCGGAAGTTGCGGCCGCTGCCGATCGGCCAATTCATAGGATACGTATTGATGCCCAGGACATTCTCGATCTCTTCCATGAGCTCAAACGGATCGCGAGCCTCGTGGTCGAGCTTGTTCACAAAGGTGAAGATGGGAATGTGACGCAGCGTACAAACCTTAAAGAGCTTTTTGGTCTGGGCCTCGACGCCCTTGGCGCCGTCGATGACCATGACTGCGGCGTCGGCGGCCATAAGGGTACGGTAGGTATCCTCCGAGAAGTCCTGGTGGCCGGGGGTATCGAGGATGTTGACGCAGGCGCCGTTATAGGTGAACTGCAGCACCGAGGAGGTGACGGAGATGCCGCGCTCCTTCTCGATGTCCATCCAGTCCGAGACGGCATGCTTGGCCGAGCTCTTGCCCTTGACCGAGCCGGCGGTCTGGATACTGCCGGTATAGAGCAGCAGCTTCTCGGTAAGCGTGGTCTTACCGGCGTCCGGGTGGCTGATGATCGCGAATGTGCGGCGCGACGAGATTTCATCCGACAGGCTTGCCATGCGGATCCTTTCTTGCATTGAGTGCATTACGTCGTTGTAACCGCACTATTGTAGCCGCGAAATCCCGTTTTAGAGCGCCTATCAGGACAAATTCATCAGTTGGGGCCTAGGGTAGCAGTCGATGGCGGCACTCCGCAGCAGTTTGTCTCGATCTGTAACATCTAGACGGTTTTTGAACCTCTACCTGTTACAGATTTAGACAAACAGGTGGGCGTCCCAGAAAGATCTCGATCTGTAACAGGTAGCCGTCCAAATCGGTTCCAGATGTTACAGATTGAGATATAAGGATAGACGGGTGGCCAATGTCTCGTTCTGTAACATCTAGCCGCGCAAATCGACTCTTACTGTTACAGATTGAGACAAATAGGCAGGCGGGCAAATAACATCTCAATCTGTAACAGAAGGCGACCCAAAACGGACCCAGGTGTTACAAATTGAGATTGTTTTGGAGCAAGCGCGGCGCCGGTGGGCTATTCCGTATTTGTCTCTTGCATAACTGTATATAGTGTATATATACTGTGCTTACCGGTTATATACACGTGTAGCCCATCAGCTAAGGAGCCGCTGTGGACATCATCCTATCCAATTCGAGCGACAAGCCCATCTACGAGCAGATATCTTCGCAGGTTAAAGCACAGATACTCTCGGGCGCACTCGCTGCGGGAGCCAAACTCCCCAGCATCCGTGCACTCGCGAGCGATCTTGGCGTGAGCGTCATCACCACCAAGCGCGCCTACGCCGACCTGGAGCAGCTCGGCTTTATCTGCACCGTGCAGGGCAAGGGCTGTTTTGTCGCCGAAGGCAACCAAGAGCTCTTGCGTGAAAACCAGCTCTGCCATATCGAAGAGCTGCTCGCGAAAGCGGCAAGCCAAGCCGAGGCCCTGGGCGTCACGCGCGACAAGCTGCACGAGATGCTCGACCTGGTAGCCCCCGAAACCATGCAGTAGCCATCTGCAAGAAAGGCTATACCATGCAAAACCTTTTAGAACTCAAAGGCATCTCACGCCATGTGAGTGACCGTTTTTCGCTGCGCGACGTCACGCTTGCCGTGGAACCTGGCCAGATCGTCGGCTTTGTGGGTGCCAACGGTGCCGGCAAAACAACGACGATTCGAGCCGCGCTTGGGCTTATCAAACTCGATGCCGGCGAGGTACACCTGTTTGGGCAGCACTGTGGCGCCGACGCACCCGGTGAGGCGCAGCGCTGCCTGCGTTCCCACATCGGTCTTGTCCTGGACACGTGCCCCTTCCCCTCCACGCTCAAGGTGGGCCAGATCGAGTCGCTCGTAGGCCCAGCGTACCCCACGTGGGACCGCGAAACGTTCGCCCGATTCATCAACCGATTTGGCCTCGATCCCAAGACAAAGGTCAAGGACCTCTCCCGCGGCATGGGCATGAAACTGCAGCTTGCCTGCGCACTCAGCCACAAGGCCAAGCTGCTCGTTTTGGACGAAGCCACCGCGGGCCTCGATCCCATGGCACGCGAGGAGCTGCTTGATGAGCTGCTCGCCTTTGTTTCCGACGGCCTGCACAGCGTGCTGCTCTCGAGCCACATTACGTCCGACCTCGATCGCGCTGCCGACCGCGTCATCTGCATCGATAACGGCTCGATTGTGTTTGACCTGCCGCGCGAGGACATTACCGACCGAGCCGGCATCGTCCACTGCACCCAAGCACAGGCCGCCGAGCTTATGGCTTGCGTCGAAGGTGCCCGCGCCGCCCGCCATGCCTACAGCGTGGACGGACTCGTACCCAACCGTCGCGAAACACTCGAGGCCTTCCCCGAGATTCCCTGCGATCGGGCAACCATTGATGACTATCTGCGCCTCATGCTGAAAGGGGCTTCGAAATGAAACGCGCCTTTATGTCCGAACTCGCCATCGTTCGCACGCTCATCCCGAGCATCGCGGGCGTCGGCCTGTTTTTATTCGTCGTGCTGTCCCTCGCCAACACGTCGGTCGGCGACTCTGGCACAAGTGCCGGCGCCTGCGCGGTCAGTGCCATGTCGCCCATCATGGTCATGAGCTCGCTGGCCGGCTTCGACAATCAAAATAGCTGGGAGCGTTATCGGGCAACGCTGCCCTTCTCGCGCAAAGACATTATTTGTGCACGCTACCTGAGCGTTATTGTCTTCTCCGCCGTCATGGCATGTGCAGCTACGCTTTTGCGTATCGTCGCCATCCCGCTCTTCAACAGCGCGGGCATTCCTTCGACGGGACAGACGGTCTTTGAAATCGCAATCGCCTCGGCAGCCTCGATGCTCATTTCCCTCATGATGGTGTTTTTGGCGCAGCCGCTGTTCTTTCGATTTGGACACATGGAGGCGCTGCGCCTATCCGTCGGCCTGTTTGCCATGCTCGGGTGCCTTACCATGGCAACGTTGAGTTCCTCCAACCCCATCAGCAACTGGCTCATGTCGATTGCCGGAGCGAATCCCGATCCCGCCGTCCTTGGCTGTCTGTGCGCAGGAATTGCCGTACTGGCCCTCGCGCTATGTGCAATCAGCTGCACCATCAGCATCAAGGTCTATCGAGCACGCGACCTGTAATCGACAGCTAAAGGGCTTGGGCGGCACCCCACCTCATTTACTAGATAAGAAGAAGCAGCAACAACGTCGCTACCACCCTTTACGACATGCCGTTTAGATCTCGGCAACCAAAGAGAAGCCGACAGCATATCTTCGATTCGAGCCTTAACCAAATGCCCTCTCGAACTATGGCCCCTGTCTCACCACAGCGATATCAAAGCTTCATGGCGGGACGATATCATCGGACGAGCGCCGTAATCTGGCGCGGTCGTTCTTTGGGGAGGCATTTCACCCGTGTCGTGGGTCGCAGCAGCATTTGTGTCGGCTTTCTTTGCCGGCATCACATCTATCCTGGCCAAATGCGGCATCAAGCAGACCGACTCCGATGTCGCGACGGCCATTCGCACCTGCGTGGTGCTCGTTTTCGCCTGGGCAATGGCGGGCATTTCTGGATCCATTGGAACCATTGGCAGCATCGAATCCAGATCCTGGCTCTTTCTCGTCCTCTCGGGACTCGCCACCGGTGCTTCGTGGATCTGTTACTTTAAGGCGTTGGGCATCGGAGACGTCAATAAGGTCGTACCAGTCGACAAGATGAGCACCGTACTCGCTGCACTGATCGCCATCGTGCTTTTTGGCGAGACGAGCAACCTTGCGGTTAAGCTCGTGGGAACCGCTGTCATCACCCTCGGCGCATTTTTAATGATCGAGAAGAAGCAGTCCGCCGGACCCGAGCAGCAGCAAGACCGGACCTGGCTCGCTTACGCCCTCGGTGCCGCCGCGTTCGCGGCGCTCACGTCCATCCTTGCCAAGGTTGGCATCGAAGGCGTCGAGTCCAACCTGGCCACGGCAATCCGTACCTGTGTGGTACTGGTTATGGCATGGGCAATCGTGGCAGCCAAGGGAAAACTGGAGCAGGTCGCGCACGCTGACCGGCGCGAACTCACATTTCTCGCAACATCGGGCATCGCGACCGGAGCATCGTGGCTGCTCTATTACTATGCCATCGCTGCAGGCCAGGTGAGTGTCGTGGTGCAGATCGACAAACTATCGATTGTCGTATCGGTACTATTTGCGCGCCTGGCATTCAACGAAAAACTCTCACGACGCAGCGCCATCGGTCTCGCCCTCATCGTCCTGGGCACCGCCGCGCTCGCAGTTTGGAAGTAGCGCGGCCAGCGGCCGCTACATCCTCACACCTGGCCTGGGATGCCTGTACTGACCGTGGGATGCCGTGCGCTTACCGTGCGAGATGGCAAATTTGGGACAACAGTGCAGGCAACGAAGGCAGGCTGCGCACTCCGGCTTTGTCCAGACGGGAAGGCCGTCTCGCATCTCAATCGCCGTCATGGGGCAGCGCTTGGCACACAGGCCGCAGCCGATGCAGCGATCGGCATCGACAGCAAACTTGCTCGTCTGTTGCATGCGCGGCAGCCCAATTGCGTGATACGCGCACGATGCAAACAGAGGCACGCGATGGCGCATCATGTTGCCCGTGCGGCGCGCCCGCACCGCCTCGATCACGGCATCAATCTGCGCCTCGGCAGCCCTATTGATACCCTCAACCTTTTGAGGGTCAGACAGGTCGAAAACAGGCGTCCAGGTATCGGGCATCTTGACGCTCATCGCCGCATCTAACTCGAGCCCACGCTCGTGTAGCAGATCGCGGGCAAACTTGGCCGATTGCCCAGTCGTCGAACCATATGTCGAGACATAGAACGTATAGGGGCGCTCGCCGCCCTTTGTGCCGGCAGCAACCGATAGGTCGACAGTCTTCAAAAACTCGATCATTGGCGTCGGCAAGCCCCAGGCGTATACCGGGGCGACAAACCCCAGCCGACGGGGGCCTTCCATCACAGCAAGGTGAAGGATCTCGGCATCAAAGCGCTCAATCGACATAACTTTGTCGTCTGTCGCCGCTGCAATGCGACGCGCCACATGATCGCTGTTCCCCGTCGCGCTAAAGTACAGAATCATCTCGCACCCCTGGAATTGACTCGTGAAAAAGCGCGCTAATTGCGCAGCGGCTTGGGCAGTGGAGCGCCGGCGGCGATGGCTGCGGCGATGATCATGCAGACGATACCCTTGAGTGGGAAGCACATGAGCAGCAGGCCCACGACCATGACCGGCTGGCGCATGACAGCGCCCATCGTCGAGGCCGTGCAGACGGCGACGCAAAAGACCGGATCGGCACCGGTAAGAATGGCAAGACCATAGCCCAGGCTTACGCCCGAGAAGATAACGGGGAAGAAGTGGCCTCCGCGCCAACCCAAGTTGATGAGGGCGGGGGTCAGCATGGCTTTGACAAGACCGGTCGCGATAAGCACGCCGGCGGGAATGGTCAGGTAGGTTTCCATGAGCACGTCGGCCTGGGTCTCGCCGGCAAACATGGTGTAGGGCAGGACCGTGCCGCAGATGGCGAGCGCCAGACCGGCCAGCATGGCTTTGACGACAGGACAATCACCTATTGCATGGGACAGCGCCTCGCTTGCATGCTCGGAGACAAAGTACAGCCAGCCGCAAACGGTGCCGACCAACGCCAACGGAATGAGCCAGGCAAGTTCCAAGTTGCCCACCTCGGCGGACTCGAACCTGGGCATGCCCATGCCGCCGCCCACAAGCTGGCCAAGCAGCAGGTAGGTGCCCAGACCGCCGGCAATCGCAATGCCCTAGACCATCGTCTTTTGCGCCTTGGGCAACTTGATGGTGATCTCGCCGGACGCAGAGCCCTCGTCGCCGTCGGCGCTACCGGCGAGCGGTGCCACGAAGCCAAAGACGGGCGCCGTAAAGAGCGCCGTCAGGGCAGCCTGGGTGCCCAGCAGCGTGAGCTCCCTAAACTCGGCGCCAAAGCGACGCATGCGGTCGCCGACCCAGCTGCACAGACCCGCGATAACACCGGTCAGGCCGGCCTCCGGTCCAATGCTGCCGCCAAACAGCAGCGGCAGCAATGCCGCGAGCGAAAGCTTGCCCAGGTTGTCGTAGGGGTAGTGCCCGTCTTGCTTGACCTTAGCCATCACCTGGTTGAGGTCATCGGTCCTGGTGCCCGTCATCTTTTCGTACAGACCGATTAGCAGGCCGCCCAGCAGGCAGACAAAAAACGGATACGGCAAAAAGCCAAACGGGCCGCTGGCAAGCTCGGGCGAAGCGACGCCCAGCGCGTGCGGAATCTCTGTCCATAGATAGTCGATACCGTGCTCCATCGCAAAAAAGAACAGCCAGACTGCGGCACCCGCGAGTGCGCCGGTCACAGCAACGCTGGCCAAAAACAGCGCTCGGTTCGTGGGTTTAGCGAGCTTATCCATCGGGTCCTCCCGCGGTCAAAGTCGACATAGATACGTTTTATTGTAGAGCGAGTGTGGCCCAGTCAAGCCAACCGTCTGCGCTGCAAACGGAGCCACCGGGGACCACGGCGGGACAGGCTCAAGACTCATCCGTTGATAATCGAGACAATCTCGCGCAAATCGTCGGCAAAGTAGATGCCGTGCTGGCGCCTCGGGCTCGAAAGCCCTTTATCAATCATGTGCCCGAGCAGCGCCTTGAGGTCGTTGTAGTAACCGTCCAGGTTATACAGGATGCACGGAGCACTCAGGTGCCCCAACGACACCGCGGACATGACCTCGGCAATCTCCTCGAGCGTGCCCGTCCCACCGGGAAAGGCGATGAACGCATCGCCGAGCTCAATCATCTTGGCTTTGCGCTCGGCCATATCACTCGTCACGATGAGGTCGTCGATACCGTCATGTTGAAACTCGGCCTCGATAAAAAAGCTCGGCTCAACACCCGTCACGTGTCCGCCAGCATCGAGCACGCTATCGGCGAGCGCACCCATCAGGCCCGATTTGGACCCGCCGTATACCAACGCGTGTCCGTTGGCGCCAATCCAGTTGCCCAGCTCCTGTACCGCAGGCAGAAATGCTGGGTCGTTACCGACACTGGCACCCAGATACACGGTGATATTCATATTCAGTCCCCCTCATCGTGACGCGCGGCGCCCGCTCTAGCGTTGGCGGCGCCGATATTCGCGCACGCGGCGCGACAGGTCGGCGAGCTGGTCGCGATCGAGCTCTTCCAAATGCTCAAGATCGTCCATAAAGCGCGCCATGGTGTCCTTTTGACGCATCTTGATGAGCGTATTGCAGTAGTTCACCGCCACGCCCGTGAGCATGGCGATGTAGAAGATGCTAATAACGCTCAAGACGACGGTAATAGCGCGGGCAACCGGTGTTTCGGCCGGAATGTCGCCAAAGCCGATGGTCGAGACCGTCTCGAAGCTAAACCACAGGCCATCGCCAAAGGTGAGGGTCGTAGGCTCGGACAGCCAGACAGCCGTCGAGCACAGCAGGTAAAAGATAAGAAACAGACCCGTGATGCGCGCAAAGCCAGCCTGTCGCAGCACATCGGCAAGCGTCCTCAACTTGTTCATCGCGACCCCTTTTCCCAGACGCCCAATCACGTTCGCCCGGTATTGTCCCACAACCGGCAGCTAAGGACGTTCCTTTTGTGCCGGCAGAAAGGGACTGTCCCCAGCTGCCGGGCGGGAGCGTTTAGCGGTACAGCTGCCAACTGGGCAGGCTGAGCTGGTATCCTTATGCGGTAATGTCTCGATTCGTTAGGATTGCATGTGAGAGCTGCCACTGCCCTTCGTTCAGTTATATGTCGCGCCCTGACCATTGTGCTTGCCGCGCTTGCCGTGCTGAGTTCAATCGCGCCTGTTCAGGCTTTTGCCGATGACTCTAGTCAGCCAGTCAAGACGGTCCGCGTCGGCTGGCTCGTCAACAACGAGGGCTTCCAGGACGGCACCCCCGGCGAGCGTCTCTCGGGATGGGGTTACGAGTACCTCCAGACCCTGTCGTACTACACGCCCGGCTGGCGGTACGAATACGTCTCCGGCACCTTCACCGAGCTTTTGGACATGCTCGAGGCGGGCGAGATCGACCTCATGCCCAACATCTCCTACTCCGAGGAACGTGCCCAAAAGCTGCTCTTTTCCTCGAACCCCGAGGGCACCGAGCGCTACTTCATCTACGCCAAGCCCGATCGCGACGATCTGGCCAAGGGTGACCCCCAAGCGCTCCAAGGCCTTACCATCGGCTGCAACCCCGGCGTTATGCAAACCTTCGTTGGCCAGCAGTGGCTCGCCAACGAAGGCATTACCTGCACCTATAAAGAAATCAACACTGGCGGTGCCCTCTTTGACGCGCTCGCAAACAACGAGGTCGATGCCATCATCATGAACGACACGACCTCGTCACCCAGCGCCTCCCCCATGTTCTACATTGGTTCGAGCGACTACTATTTTGCCGTCCCCAAAAGCCGCCCCGACCTGATGGACGACATCAATGCCGCCATGTCGGCAATCGCCCGCGTCAACCCACGCTATATCGACGAAGTCAAATCTAACTACTCGGCCCAAAACAGCGGTTCATCATCGCTCAACGGCCCCGAACGTTCCTGGCTCAAAACAAATGACAACACCATCGCGCTCGGCTACATTACGGGCAGACTCCCCTACTGCAACGAAGACGAAAACGGCGAAATGGAAGGCTCGCTCGCATCGCTTGCGACGACGTTGCACGATAAATTTGGCATTACGGTCAAAACCGTCGCCTTTGATAGCTACAAGATGATGTCAAAGGCCCTGTCAAAGGGAAGCATAGACGTTGCGCTGCCGGTATACCGAGATTACTGGTTTGCCGAGCAATCAGGCGTTGTGCAGTCGGTATCGTTGGGGACCATATCCCTCACCGCCATCCACACCGGCAGCGACCTGAACAAAGACCTTCAGAACATCGCCTGTACCAAATCATCGTTTGTCAACAAAATGCACTTGAAAGTCTGTTCCCCACAGCGACCGTGACCGAATACCAATCCGACGATGAAGCGTTCGACGCCCTCAGGAAGGGAATGGCGCACTGCATCGTCGCTCCCAGCTCACGCATAAAAACCATCGGCGACCGTCATGATCTCAAGGACTACGAGACGGTCGAGCTCCCTGACACCTGTGAGCTCTCGTGCTGGATTTCGCACGGAAAGCCCGAGCTGCTGGGAATCATCAACAAGGGCATCATCAATGCCGGAGAATCGCTCTCCGCAAGCAATTACTCCTCCACGTCGTACACGACCCAGGAATCAGACACGCTTCAATTCCTTTTTCGCAACCGCACCGCCATTGCCGCTACCCTCATCGGTATGTTGTCGGTCGGCATCGTCCTGCTCATCTGGGCGCTCGTGCGCGCTCGAACCGAGCGCAAAAAAGCCGACGCTGCCAACGCCGCTAAGACGGCATTCCTCACGCGCATGAGCCACGACATCCGTACGCCGCTCAACGGTATCCTGGGCCTTATCGAGATTGAGGAATTGAAGGAAGGCGATATCAAGGTCGCCCGCGAGAGCCGTGCCAAGGCGCGCGTTGCCGCCAATCACCTGCTCTCGCTGATCAACGACATCCTCGAGATGGGCAAAATCGAAGACCGCAAGCTAACACTGGAGCATACGCCTTTTAACCTCAAAGAGCTCTGTGACGATACGCTGGTGCTGTGCAAGCTCCGCGCGTCCAGTAACGGCATCACAATGCAGGACAATAGTCTGCCGTACGCCACGGGGCCATACATGGTCGGCAGTCCCACCCATATCCGACAGATCATGATCAACCTGTTAGACAACAGCATTAAGTACAACAAGCACGGCGGCTCCGTCACCTTTAGCTCAAAGACCAAGCCACTCGATAACGGGCGCGCTCTCTTTTGCTTTAGCGTTTCGGACACCGGCATTGGTATGACTCCCAAGTTTTTAAAGCATATCTATGAGCCGTTTGCCCAAGAAGGTGACGATGCGCGCAGCAAGTTCCAAGGAACCGGCATGGGCATGCCAATCGTCAAGTCGCTTATTGAACTGATGGGCGGCACGATTGAGATTTCGAGTGAGGTTGGCGTGGGGAGTACGTTCAACGTCCAGATTCCGCTCGATATCGACAAAGACCCTCAGGCAAGAGAACGCGCGGACGAGCAAGCAGACAGCTGCTCGCTTGCCGGCATGAACGTTCTTTTGGCAGAAGATAACGAGCTCAATGCCGAGATTGCCCAGGCGCTGCTCGAAAGCGAAGGCATTGTCGTAACTCGCGCCGCCGATGGCAACGAAGCGGTCGACCTATACGTTGGCCGTCCCGCCGGCAGCTTCGATGCGATCCTGATGGACATTATGATGCCGGACATGGACGGTTACGAGGCGACCCGCGCGATTCGTCTGAGCGAGAAGGTCGATGCAGCCGATATCCCCATCATCGCGCTCACCGCCAATGCCTTTGCCGAGGACGCCAAGGCGGCACACGAAGCCGGCATGAACGCCCATCTGTCCAAACCGCTCGACTTTAACAAGCTCAAAAACATACTCGCCCGCATCAAGAAAAACGGAGCTGTTTCGCTATAGTTTGTGCTCAACAACCATACGCAGTAGAAAGGACGCCAACGATGTTTAGGCCCTTACGTCGAAAGAAACGCGCCATCACCGACGAGGAAGCGCGCGAACTGCTCGCTACCTGCAAGCGCGGCGTCTTTGCCGTCAACGGCGACGATGGCTACCCGTACGCCATTCCCGTCAACTACTTCTTTGACGCCGAGCACGACAAGATTTATTTCCATGGCGCCAAGGCCGGCCACAAGGTCGACGCACTCAAGCGCGATGACAAGGTCTGCTTTACCGTTTACGGCAACGAGTGGTACAAGGACGGTGACTGGGCTCCCTACGTTATGAGTACCGTGGTCTTTGGCCGCTGTCGCCTGGCGAATGACACCCCCGCGTTTATCGAGGATAAAGTCCGCCAACTCGCGCTTAAGTACTACCCTTCTGCCGAGGAGGTCGAAGAGGAAATCGCCAAGGACATTAAGGGCGTCCAGCTCTACGAGATTACGATTGAGCATCTTTGCGGCAAGCAGATTCAGGAAAAGTAAGCCTCAAAAGCAAAACTCACAAATAGCACTATGGCCTGGTTCCAACCCACCTTGGAACCAGGCCATATGCTTATGAAGCGTCGGCGGCTATGTGCGCAAGCGCCTCAACGAGCTCCTGCGAGCTCACGGGTTTACTCAGGTGCGCATCCATGCCCGCCTCACGCGAAAGCCTGCGGTCGTCGGCAAAGGCGTTGGCACTCACGGCGATAATCGGCGTGGTCGCGGCATCCTCGCGATCGAGTGCTCGAATTCGACGCGTGGCCTCAAGGCCATCGATACCGGGCATCATGATGTCCATCAACACCACGTCGTACTCGTGCGGTGCGCTCGCGGCAAACGCCTCAACGGCAGACTCACCATCCTTAGCATGCGTCACGACGGCACCGGCGCGGGCGAGCGTAAACTGTGCAATCTCGGCATTCAGGTCGTTATCCTCTACGAGCAAAACGCGCAAGCCCTGGAGCGCATCGCCATCCCCCGCGTCCACGCGCACAGCCTGAGGAATCTCGGAGCGCTCGCACTTCTCAAACGGCAGACGGATGGTAAACGTCGTCCCCTGCCCCAAGATGCTCGTAAAGCTCATGGTTCCGCCCATAAGCTCGACCAACTGTTTGGCAATAGGCGCACCCAGACCAGTTCCCGACGAAGCGCCTTCCACCTGTTGCTCCTCGCGACAAAACGGTTCGTAGAGGTGCTGTTGGAACTCCTCGCTCATGCCAATACCGTTATCGGCGATCGTGTATTCATAGACGGGGGCGCCATCCACTGGCTCCACCTCGCGGCACACCAGGCGAACATAGCCGCCCCGGCGGTTGTACTTGACGGCATTGCCGGCAATATTGAGCAACAAGCGCTTGAGGTGCGTCACGCTCACCCGCGCATAGGGATGATTAAGCGTCTGCTGGTCGCAGATAATTGTCACCAGACGCTCCTCGGCCTGGCGCTCCAGAATATCGCGCACCTCGTGGTTGAGGGTCACCAAGTTTGTGGGAACAAGCTCCAGTTCGATCTGCCCGCTCTCCAGACGACTCATATCCAGGGCCTCGTTGGCAAGGTCGAGCAGCAGCCCCGATGCCGTCCAGATCTTTGAGCGGCACTCGGTCTGCTTTTGCAGATCGTCCGCATTGGCATCGCCGACCTCAACCATACCGCGAATGCCGTTGATGGGCGTGCGCAGATCGTGGCTCATGCGACGCAGGAACTCCGTCTTTGCCGAGTTGGCAGACGAGGCCTCACGCGCCGCCTTTGCCAGCTTGTCGCCATAGTCGCGCTCCTGCTGCAGCAAGTCTGTCAAGCGTCGACGATCAGCGCGGCGACGCACCATCACAACAGAGGCTACAACACCGCTGTAAAGCACCAGCACGCCGGCAGCGACAGCCGCGACGACCTCAAAGTAGCGCTGCGCCGAGGCATAGGTGTACACGTAGAATTTTTGCGCTTTGCCGTATGTGCCCAAATACCACTCGCCGTTGACGTTGACCAGTCGGACTTTGCCGGGCAGGCATCGATCCTTAATTTCGTCGACAATGATGGCGTCCGTCGCAGGCAGGTCGAACACGCCCAAGATGGTGGGTTCAACGGCGTTGGTCGCAACGACCTTGCCATCGTTTTCGATCACGATATTGCCGCTATCGATGGTTTCATAACCCTCGAGCAGACTCTGCAGTTTGAGCGTATTGCTTGCAACCGCCTTCGCGCTCTGATGCCTTACCGCGATAACGATGCCCTCGCCATCCTGCCGGGTCACGCAACCAATGTCTGCAACCGAATCATCCGCAAGCGTAATACGATCGGTATAGGACTTAAGCGGATGGGTTGCCACCTCCAACACGGGCGCTTCTTTGAGATACGTAGCAAGCGACTCGTAGCCCACGCCATCCGTCGAGGACTCGGACACCAAGTTGCCCGATGCGTCCGTCACGATCAGCGCGCTCACGTTGAACTGATCAGCATATTGCTCCAGCGCGACGTTATCCACCGAGCCGTCGCGCTCCATATCGCGCGCCACCTCTCCGGCGATCTCCATAACGCGAATCAGGTTTTTGGTCGTATAGGCGCTATTGAACGCATCGTAGGAAAGGCTCTGCGTCGCCACGTAATCGACAACGTCGGCAAAGCGCTGCTCGGCCTGGGCTGTCGTGTAGCCGTAGCTCATCATGCCGGCAACAACCGAGAGTGCTATCCCCAACAGGGCGGCAATAAGCCATACCCATGCCGAACGATCGCCCCGCTCCTCTACGGCGTGGTCGGGCGCATCGATCATGACAGGCCCTCCGTATTCAAAAATGGTGCAGGGTCATCAAAGTACTTTGACACCAGACGTTCCATGGTGCCATCGGCAAGCATTTCTTGGTAGGCATGGGCGAGCTTAACGTCGATGCCGCGCGTATCGTTGATATCGAAAGCGGTGCCCAAACCAACCTCCAGCAGCGGCTCATCCAAAATGCGATACATCACACCATAGTCTTTTTCGTAGGTGAGCAGCGAGGACTCATGCGCGGCGATGGCGTCGACCAGGCCCTCGACGAGCGCCGGGTTCAGGCATGAGCGGTCCGAAAAGCTGTAGAGCTCCTTGATCTGCGGAACGTTTTCATTTGTACGATTGAGCAAAATGTCCTCGGGCTTGGTAGTGGACTGGACCGCCACAACCTTGTCCTCAAGATCGGCAAGCGTGTAGATATCGCTCTGGGGATCGACCGCGACTACCTGGCGGCTCGCAAGGTACGGGCCGGCCCAACGATACTCGTTCTCGCGACCCGTCATGCTAAAGCTGCCCATGACGCAATCGAGCTCGCCGCTCGCCAGCAGCTCTTTCTTCTTTTCCCAATCGATCAGCTGGTATTTTGGCTTGTAACCAATGCGGGCCAAAGCCTCGGTCAATATCTCGACATCCAGGCCAACGATATCGCCGTACTCGTCGGTATACACAAACGGTGGATAGAGGTCGCTGCCGACGTTGAGCGTCGTAAGGTCGTCGTCTTTGACTTGCGAGGCGTCCAGACCTTCTAATGCAGACGTCGAGGCTCCGTCATTCGACCCGGAACAGCCAGCTATCGCTACGACAAAGGCGCTCGCCACTGCAAGCACAAAAAACAACGAAATGGCAACCGAGCGACAGGGTCTTTTCATCGAGCTCCAGACGATCCTGTTTACAGACTGAAATGGTAAAAAATAATAGCAAACAAAACCACACGAGCGCCCAATGGTTACAGATGCTTTACCATGCGGGGCCTTCCAGCCGACTTGGCAGAAGGCCCGCATGCAGCGCACACTTACCGTGCATTAAAAACGTAGCGGTCCAGGCGGTCGCACGCTTCCCTTACGCGCGAAAGCGGCAGCGCCAGATTCACGCGAATGTGGCAGGGCCCGTGGAACGGGCGGCCGTCCTGATACCCCACGCCCACGCGCGCTCCCTCGTCGAGCAGCCACTGAATATCGCGGCCATGCTCGCGGCACCACTCGGTACAGTCCAGAAACACCATGTACGTGCCCTGCGGACGTGAATAGGACACACCCTCAAAATGCTCGTCCACGTAATCGCAGAAGTACTCGATATTGTCGGCAAGCACCTGGTTGAGCTCGTCCACCCACTCGTAGCCCTGCGGCTGGTAGGCACCGATAAGCGCATGCATGGAGAGGACGTTCATCTCGTTGTAGTGGGTCTTGTTGGACACGGCGCACACGCGGTCGCGCAGCGTCTCGTTATAGATGATGTGATAGCTGCCGACCAGACCCGCCAGGTTGAACGTCTTGCTGGGCGCGTAGAGGGCAACCGTGCGCATGCGGGCATCCTCGCTCACCGACTGCGTCGGGATATGCTTGTGCCCCGGCAGGATGATATCGGACCAAATCTCGTCCGAGATCACCACGCAATCGTGCTGGCGATAAATGTCCATGGCGCGCTCGATCTCGTCGCGCTCCCATACGCGGCCGCAGGGATTGTGCGGCGAGCAGAACACCGCGGCATGAATGTGATTTTGGGCGAGCTTGTGCTCCATGTCCTCAAAGTCCATGCGCCACACGCCCTGGTCGTCGAGCTTAAGCGGGCTGTGGACAATACGATAGCCCGCGGCTTCGATGGACTTGGTAAAGCCGATGTAGGTGGGGCTATGGACCAGCACCGCATCGCCCGGCTGAACATACGCACGCAGCGTCGACACGACACCGCCCAGCACGCCGTTTTCGTAGCCGATGTGCTCAGGTGCCAGGCCCTCGACGCCATTACGGCGGCTCTGCCATTCGATGATGCGGTCGAAGTACTCGGCGCACGGGTTAAAGTAGCCAAACATGGGATGTTGAGCGCGCTGAATGATGTGCTCCTGGACCGTGGGCACCGTGGCATAATTCATGTCGGCCACCCACATGGGAATGCGGTCGAAGCCCTCGTCGGGTGCGTTCGGAGCCATACCGGGGATCTCGCCCCAGGAGTCAACGGCGATGGAGTCCATACCGTGGCGGTCGATAAGCGAGCTAAAGTCGTATTTCATGCTGAGCCCCCGTGCAAAGTGATTGTTTTGGTAGGCGTTATTGTCCACCAGCGTGGGCGGTTTTGGCATGGGGTTTGGCGCTTAATTTGACGGGCGCGGACGGATGGCCGGTTAGTCTTGAGCGTCGTTGACGGCGACTACGGTTAGCTGGGTTTCGTCGACCGTAAACGATATGTCGAGCCCGGCGTAGGCCAGATGATAGACGCGGTTTGGCTCGTGTTTGCTGCCCGCGCGGCGCGGATCTTGGCGTAGAACCTCGACCAAGCCGGGGAGCTTTGCGGGCGGGACCATATCCTGCAGAGCTTGCGGAAACTCAACATCGAGCTCTTGCCACGGAGCATCCTCAATCCAGCCGCCGGTCGCATCCGAGTGGCAATCCGCAAACGGGATGTAGGGCTTAATGTCGTAGATGGGCGTGCCGTCACGCAGGTCGGCCCCCAGCACATGGATGATGGGCCCATCGTCGGTGAACTCGACACGATCGAGCTTGACGCAGGTGAGACCGATGGGATTAGGGCGAAACGGGCTGCGCGTGGCAAAGACGCCCACACGCTCGGCTCCACCCAGGCGCGGCGGACGCACAGTTTTCGACCATTTTGCGTTGGTGCCGGACCTGTCCTGCGACTTGGCATCGGCAGCTATGTCCTTAGCCGTGCCGCCGGGCGTTCCGTTTTCGAAGCGCCACAGCAGCCACAGGTGAGAGAAGGAGTCCAGACCCTCAACCGCTGCATTGGAGGCAAATTCCGGCTCAAAAACGATGCGTCCCTGCAGATGAGGCGCCAAAAAGCTGTTGCGCGGAATGCCGAACTTCTGCGGCAGGTCGGTATGTATGTGTGCAATAGGTTCCATGCCGGTCATTGTACGGCATGGAGGCGTGGGGCGTTGCGCGCAATTCTTCGCCGCGGACTCCTGTCGTGCAACCAACGGTTGCTTGGAAGGGCGCCTGCCGCCGCGTATGCTTAAGCCATCAACCAGCAGAAAGGAGCCGCTATGGCCTTTGCAGAAAAGCTCATCGCTGTCCGTCGCGCCCATCACCTTACCCAAGAGCAGCTCGCCGCCAAACTCTTTGTCACGCGCCAAGCCGTCAGCCGTTGGGAGCGCGACGAGGTCACCCCGGGCATCGACATGATGAAGCTCATTGCCGCCGTAACCGGCGAACCACTGTCCCACCTGCTCGAAATGCCCGAGCATTATTGCCAGAGCTGCGGCATGATACTCACGCCCGACGACTGCGGCACCGATGCCGCGGGCGCCACGACCGACCATTACTGCAAGTGGTGCTACGACCACGGCAAGTACACCTACGACACCACCATGGAGGCAATGATCGAGGATTGTGCCCCGCGCCTGGCACAAAACACCGGTATGTCGCTCGACGAAGCCGTCTCGCTCATGGGCGCCGTCCTGCCGCAACTGGAGCGCTGGCGCACCGTGCAGGAAAACGAAGAGCGCTACGGCGCCGAAGCCCGGAAGCGCTACGGCGCCGAAGCCCGGAAGCGCTACGGCGACGAGGCGATCGACGCAGCAAACGAAGCACTGCTGGACATGGACCCCGAGACATGGAACGACATGAAGGAACTTGAACGCGCTATTCTGGGCCAACTCTCGATTGCCATGGGCGATGGCGATGCGAATGGAAGCGAGGCTCGCAAGCTTGTCGCGATGCATCGTCGTTGGATTGGTCTCAACTGGGGACGCGAACCCCAGAACGAAGCGTACCTGGGCCTCGCCAATGGTTATCTTGCCGACCAGCGCTTTGTTGACTACTACGACAAGCCCTGCGGCACCGGAGCCACGGCGTTTCTGGTCCAAGCCATCGAGTCGTCACTGGTCCGCGCATAGACCGCGGCGGCTTTGGGTATTTCAATCAAAACCGCAACCGATTGGAGACCTATGACTACTGATCACGAGCTCGTGCTCTACGTTATGACCGGCTGCCCGTATTGCATAAAGGTCAAGCGCTTTTTAGCCGATAACGGCGTGACCATTCCCGAGCGCAATATCTCGACCGATACCGAAGCCGAGCAGACACTCATCGCCGCCGGCGGAAAGCGCCAGGTTCCCTGCCTATTCATCGACGGCAAGCCACTCTACGAGTCGAGCGACATCATCGCATGGGCACAGGAGAACCTGCTCTAGTGCAACACAGCCATTGGGGACGTTCTTAAATGACTAGTCGTTAAAGAACGTCCCCAACGACCAACTAGCCGTGGAAGCGGGCTATGGGTGCGAGTGGCTGCTCGCGAAAGACGCGCTCGACGGCGGCGCGGTATTCGTCAACCTTTTTGGTCTTACGTACGAGCTTGTGAACGGTAGCGGGGTCAGCGAAGGCGCATTTGGCGTAGAACCACCACTCCTTCATGCGAAAGACCGCGTTGCCGCCAATCTCTTCTGCATATGCCGCAAACAGCGTGTCGTGGAAGCGCTGCAGCTCAGCAGCCGTTGCAGCAGGGCCGCCCTTGACCATGCGAGCCAGCGCGGGGTTCGCAAGCAAGCCACGCCCCAGCATCACATGGCGTGTACCGGGATAGGCCTCCACCAGCGCGTCCACGTCCTCAAGATCAAAGATGTCGCCGTTGTATGCCACCGGGAACGGCGCGCGCTCCAGCGTCTCGCCGTAAAACGCTTTGCGCGGCGAGCCCGTGTAACGATCCTTTTGCACGCGCGGATGCACGATTAGCTCTGCCAGCGGCATGCGACAGTACAGGTCAAGCACGCGCTCGTATTCGTCGTCACTCTCCAGCCCCAGCCTGGTTTTTACCGACACCGGCAACGGCGAACGTTCGCACACATCGCTCAAGAACACTTCGAGCTCGTCCAAGTGGCGCAAAAAGCCCGAGCCCTTGCCCTTGGCGACAACCGTCCCCGAGGGACAACCCAAGTTGAGATTGACCTCGCGATAGCCCATGTCGGCGAGCACCTGTGCCGCCCACACAAACTCGTCCGCGTTCTTGGACATCAACTGAGGCACCACGTTGAGCCCCTGGTTATTGGCAGGATCGATCTCCTTAAACGCCTTGCCGCCAAAGCGGTTTCCCACCCGCGGCGGCGGCAAAAACGGCGTGTAATAGCAATCGAGCGCACCGAAGCACTCCGCATGCACGCGACGGAACACATGCCCGGTAATCCCCTCCATAGGGGCAAGCGAAAGAATCATCTACTCTTCTCTCATATCAACGGATGTGACAAAGGAACCGCCCCCTTGTTACATGCATTATGCCTTGTGCTTCAGATGATTCACAAGGCAGAGGTAGCTGCTTGACGATAATCACCCTTCCATCCGTCGCCTTACGCAACGAAGGTGAATGCTTTTCCGCGAAGTGAACGGGTGAAATCGGACCCTCGATGCATCGACACTTTGGGAAGGCCAATTCCTGCGGTTTTATCACTCAAATCCTGCGGTTTTAGCGTCGAAAAACGTGGGTGCTTCAGGGGTCCAAATTAGGTCGTTCACTTCTCGGGAAACCATTCACCTTCGATTTACTGGTGCTTATAAACAGCGAGGGGGTCGCCCGGCAGGCGGCCCCCTCGCTTGTTATTCATCCCTCGGCAGCGGTTTCATGCTCCAAAAGACAACGTTCATAATCACGACAACCACCAACACCACGCCGTTGGCCACCCAAAAGCCCATGTTAAGGCCGAGCCACTCCGTGGTGCCAAACAAGTCCATCCAAATCTGCGTCCAGTTCATGCAAACGCTCCTTTCTGCATCAATCCCCCACTACAGCAGCTCGCCGTAGCGCTTGACGTAGGCCTTCTTAAGGCTTGTCGCCAGCGCCATGTACAGCAAGATGCACGGAATCAGGAACAAGAAGTACTCGACAGGCAGGGCGCCCAGACCCAGCGTGGGGCCAAGCGGGCTAAACGGGATCAGCGTGAGCAGCGCGATGCCCGTCATCGTGAGCAGCATCACCGGAGCCGAGGCACGGCTCTGGATAAACGGCAACTTAGGCGTACGGATCATGTGGATGACCAGCGTCTGGCTCCACATAGACTCGACGAACCATCCAGCCTGGAACAGCGCGATGTAGGCCAGCTGCATCTGCTCCAGCGCGGCGCCCGAGTAGACGCTCGCCAGGTCGTTGAACAGCACGCCATGGCTCACGAACAGGGGGCAGAAAACGAAGTACATAAAGATATAGGTCATAAAGTCGAAGATGGAGCTGGTGGGCCCGATCCAGATCATGAACCTGCCAACACTCGAAGCGTCCCAGGTACGCGGCACGCGCAGGAACTCCTCGTCCACGTTGTCCCAGGGAATCGCCAGGCAGCTGCAGTCATAGATCAGGTTGAGCAGGATCAGCTGGATGCTCATCATCGGCAAAAACGGCAGCAGGGCGGATGCGGCAAGCACGCTGAACATATTGCCGAAGTTGGAGCTTGCGGTCATCTTGATGTACTTGATCATGTTGGCGTAGGTCTTGCGCCCCTCGATGATGCCCTCCTCGAGCACCATCAAATCCTTCTCGAGCAAGATGATATCGGCCGACTCCTTGGCCACGTCGACCGCAGTATCGACCGAGATGCCGATGTCGGACGACTTCATGGCCGAGGCGTCGTTGATGCCGTCGCCCATGTAGCCCACCACATGACCGTTTGCACGCAGCACGGACACGACGCGCGCTTTTTGATCGGGCGTAAGCTTGGCAAAGACCTGCACGTCCTCGGCGCGACGAGCGAGCTCGGCGTCGTCCATTGCGGCGATATCGCTGCCGAGCAGCATGTTGTTGACCTCGAGTCCCACCTGCTTGCAGATGGTGCGCGTGACCTTCTCATTGTCGCCGGTCAAGATCTTGGTGGCTACACCGTGGTTGCGCAGCGCCTCGATAGCATCGGCCGTGGACTCTTTGGGCGGATCCAAAAACGCCAGGTAGCCGATCAGCACCATGTCGCGCTCATCATCGGCGCTAAAGGCACCGACAGGCGACGGGTTGGACTTTTGAGCGATTGCCAACACGCGGAAGCCGTCGTCGTTAAGGTCGGCGACCGTTGCCAAAATGCGCTCGCGCACCTCGTCGTCCAGCACGTGAACGCCGCCGTCAATCTCGGCATGCGAGCACACCGACAGCATCTCCTCGACTGCACCCTTGGTGACCATCTGGGTTTTGCCGCTTCGATCGCGCACCACGGTGGTAAGGCGACGGCGCGTAAAGTCAAACGGCACCTCGTCGACCTTCACATAGGCCTCGGAAAGGTCGGTGAGACTCGGGTCGTTTTGCTCCTCTTCCTCGGTGCATTTGATGATCGCCAGATCCATCAGATTCTTGTAGCCCGTCTGGAAATAGCTGTTGAGGTAGGCATGGCGCAGAACGCGCGAATCCTCCTGGCCATCGATGTTCCAGTGATACTCCAGCACCACCTGGTCCTGCGTCAGCGTGCCAGTCTTGTCCGTGCACAGCACGTCCATCGCGCCAAAGTTTTGAATCGAGTTGAGGTTCTTAACGATGGTCTGCTTTTTGCTCATAGCCACGGCGCCCTTGGCAAGGCACGTGGTAACGATCATGGGCAGCATCTCGGGTGTCAGGCCCACGGCGATGCTGATGGCAAACAGGCCAGCATTAAGCCAATCGCCCTTGGTGACGCCGTTAATCATAAAGACAAACGGAACCATCACCATCATAAAGCGGATGAGCACCCACGAGACGCTATTGACGCCTTTGGAAAAGCTCGTCTCTACGGCATCCTCGGACAGGCTCGATGCCATAGAGCCAAACAAGGTCTGCTCGCCCACGCTAAAGGCGAGCGCCGTCGCGCTGCCCGAGATCACACTGCTGCCCATGAGGGCGATGTTCTCGAACGACGTTGCCGAATCGGACTCGGTGCACGTCGCGGGAACCTTCTCGACCGGCTCGCTCTCGCCCGTCAGGCTTGCCTGGCTCACAAAGAGGTCCTTAGCCTCAATGATTCTCACATCGGCGGGAATCATGTCACCGGCGGACAGGTGCACGATGTCACCAACCACCACGTCGTCGATGGGAATCTCGGTCCTAGGGACATCCTCGCGGGTGACTGTCACGGTGGTCGTAATCATATCGAGCAGCTTTTCGGCCGCGTTGCCGCTGCGCGCTTCCTGGATATAGCGCAGCGTGCCCGAGAGCACGACCATCGTGGTGATGATGATCACCGTCAGCGGGTCAAAGTCTTCGGGCGTGCTGCCCATCATCGACAACGCTGGAAACACCATGTCGGTCGCTGCCGAAATGATGGCCAGGAAAAACAGAATCGCCGTGAAGGGATTGACGAACGCGTCCGCAAGCTTGCGGGCAATCGACTTCTTCTTGCCACGCGTGACCACGTTACGCCCGTTGTCGGCTTCGCTGTGCGCGACCTCGTCGCGATTAAGGCCGCCGAGATTCGAGCCGACCCAGGATAGGGCCTCCGTCAGCGGAATGGTCGCCGCATACTGGATGCGACCCTCCGCGCGATGCCTCATCAGTTCGTTTTGCGCCTGAACCGCAGACGGCGTATGGCGCATAGTCATCTTCTTCAATTGCCTCGCTCCGTTCTATCGATCGGACGCAGGGCGAATCAGCCGCGCGCCCCCATCAAAGTGGACCCGCGCCGGCAACTTCGTCCTGCGTTACTGGTACTGTCACTGCCGCTCACGGTCCTCACCTCTCTTTCGCGTCCGCGACTGTCTACAGAATAGAAAAGCCGCAAGACCGAGCACATGGCTGGTTTCTTGCGGCTTTCTTGCGATTTGGCAAGGATTGTCAAAGTGACTATTTGGATCGATGGGAGCGAATACCCGAAGCGTTACTCGGCCATTTTGTAGCCCACGCCCCATACAGTCAGCAGGTAGTGGGGGTTGTCTGGTTCGGGCTCAATCTTCTTTCGAATTTTGCGGACGAAGGCCATGATGTTGCTGTCATCGAGCAGATACTCGTTTTGCCACACCGCCCGGTAGATTTCCTCTTTGCTAAAGACCGTACCCCGGTTGCTCGCCAAAAAGGCAAGGATGTCGAACTCCTTGGGCGTGAGCGAGACCGGCGCGTCCGACACCTTGACGGTGCGCGAGGCCAGGTCGATCGAAAGCTCGCCGATAACGATGGGTCCAGTGGCGGCACTTGCCTGCGAGCCGGCAACCGCCAGCTCGATAGCAGTCAGCTTGCCCGATGCGATATCGGCAAACACGGGCGCGAGCTCCAGGGCGGCAGCGCTGCCAGACGAGAACAGCGCGCTGCTGAGCTCGGCGGCCTCGGCCGGCGTAATCGCGATGTTGGTTCTGTTGGTACGCATAGAACCGCCCTAGAACAAGCTGCTCGAGCGGGCCAGATAGACCCGCTTGATCGTCGAAGCAACAACAAGATACAACACGCTCAGCAGCGCAACGATGCCCAGATACCATACAGGCAGCGTGGCGAGCCCAAACAGCTGCGCCACCGGACTGAGCGCAAGGAGCGCCGTGACAACGAGCATGACGGCAACCATCACCACGAGCGGTGTGCAAGGACGATCCCCGTCGCGGACACTGCGCGTTCGCAACACCAGGAGCACGAGCGATTCGGTCCATGCGCATTCCAGCAGCCAGCCGGCTTGGAAGGTCGCGATAAAGGCCGCTCGACCCGCCGCGTCGAGCGCGGCAAAGGGCGCGCCGCAGACGGCGGGGCATACGCCCAAGAACAGAATGGCAAACGTAATGATGTCGAAGGCCGAGCTCGCAAAGCCAAAATGAAGCATAAAGCTGCCGAGCCCCTTACCCGACCAGGCCCTGGGGCGGGCAATCTCTGCATCGTCAACGTTATCCCACGAAAGCGACAGGCAGGTGGCGTCGTAGCACAGATTGAGCAAGAGCAGCTGGGTAGCGGTTGCCGGCACAAAGGGCAGGAAAATGCTCGAGGCGGCAACCGAACAGATATTGCCAAAGTTGGAGCTCGATGCGATACGGATGTACTTGGAGGCATTGGCGAACGAAGTCCTGCCCTCGCTGACGCCCTCGGCGACAACACCCAAGTCGCGCTCGAGCAGCACCAGGTCGGCCACCTTTTTGGATTCGGCCGCAGCCGAGTCCACGACAATGCCGACGTCTGCCGATGTGAGCGCCGGCACGTCGTTCACGCCGTCTCCGATATAGCCGACGATGTGGCCGGAGAGGCGAATCAGGCTAACGATCTGCGCCTTCTGTGCGGGCGTAAGCTCGGCAAACACGCGAGCCTTCCCCACCCGGATCAGCGCTTCGGATTCCTCCATGGCCTGAAGCATGCTGCCGGTGATAACGCTATCGGCGGGAATGCCCAGGCGCGAGCATGTTGAGCGAGCGACCGAAGCCGAATCACCCGTGAGCACGCGCACCTCGACGGAAAGGTTAGACAGCGCCTGCACGGCGGCACGAGCGCTCGCCTTGGGCCGATCGAAAAAGCCCAAAAAGCCGCACAGCACCAGGTCATCCCAGTCCGCCGACGTCGTGCTATAGGCGACGGCGAGCACTTTGATGCCATCGGCGCGCATGTCCTCGGCAACCTCGTAGGCGCTCTGACGGCCATCGGCATCCATGGGCACCAGCTCGCCCTTAAAGTTTGCCCAGGCGCAGCGTGTGCACACGCTTTCAACCTCGCCCTTTACGATGGTCAGATGATTGCCGGGGCGAACCTGTAGCCCCAAACAACCAAGCGCCCCGGGCGTGGCGTCGAGCTTGACACCCGAAGCCTTGGTGACGTGGTCGAAGGGGTCAGAGGCATGCAGTGCAAAGGCGTGGCCAAGGTCTTTCGCGGCAAGGTGCAGCTCGGGTGCCGCGCACGCATCGGCAATGGCCCGATTGAGCTGATTGGCAGCGGCCCCCTGGCTCGTGCTCTCCAGATACGCCAGGTTGAGCGTCTGCTCGCTTTCGTTGCCCAGGATATCGGTGTAGTACTCGAGCACCGCGGCATCTTCGGTGAGCGTGCCTGTCTTGTCAACGCACACCACGTCCATGGAGCCCAGTGACTCCATGGCGTCAACGTTCTTAACGATGACCTGCTTGTTTTTTAGTCGATGGGCACTGCCCGAAAGGCAAACGCTCGTGACAACCGGCAGCATTTCGGGAACCAGGCCCACGGCCGTGCCCAGGGCAAACAGCAGTGCCTGCGCCCAGTCGCCCAGCACAAAGCCTCGAATCATAATGACAAACGGCAGTACGATGAGCATGCATCTTACCAGGGCGGCGCAGATGCTCTTGGCGCCGGCACCAAACTGTGTGCCCATTCGAGCGCGACGGCGCAAAACGGGCTGCTCATCGGCAATTCGGGCGAGGACGGTTGCCGACGCCTTGCCGTCGACAATGGTCGTTCCCGCGCGAACGGTCTCCCCTTCCCGCTTGGCGGTCTGACCGCTCTCGCCTGTAAGCGACGATTCCGAGACAAGGACCTGGTCGCCCTTGGCAAGGGTCACGTCGACCGGGCAGAGCATGCCGGCATATAGGCGGACGACGTCGCCGGGCACAAGCCGGTCGGCATCAACTTGAATCCAACACGCATCGACGCGTTTCCAAACGGCCGCGTGGTTCGCTTTAAACATATGGCGATCAAAGCTGCGCTTGGCCTCATTTTCGTAAAACAGGCGCACCAGGCCGCCCACCAGCCACATCAAAAAGAGCACAGCTGGCGCGAACACGCCCGTCTGGCCTTCCACCTGCGGCAGGACATCGACCAAAAAAGCCAGCCCGGCAAGCGCAAGCAGCAGCGACGAGAACGGATTAAAGAACGATTTTCTAATCATCGAAGCCTCTTTCTAGCACGGCTTCGATTGTATCCGAGGGCACTCGCCGACAACCCCGCCCCAACCCTTGCGACTTCCTTGCTTTTAGCCGTGACAAAAGGGTTGTCCCTTTGTCACATTATTCGGAACGAAGGGCCTCCACGGGGTCCTTTTTGGATGCGCTACGGGCCGGCAGCAGACCGGCAACGACCGTCAGCAACACCGAAATTGCAATGAGCACCAGCGCATCCTGCACGGGCAGGCTCATCAGGTTGGGGACCTGTTTGGCCGCAAGCGCCCAGGTATTAACCGGGAAGCTCACGGCCACCACGACGACAATGGCAAAGACGCCGGCGATGAGGCCCTCGATAAAGGTCTCGGCATTGAATACGTTGGCCACGTTGCGTTTCGACGCGCCGATCGCGCGCAAGATGCCGATCTCCTTTTTGCGCTCCAGCACGCTGATGTAGGTGATGATGCCGATCATGATAGAGCTCACCACCAGGCTAATACTCACAAACGCAATGAGCACCAAGCTGATGGTGTTCACGATATCGGTCACCGAGCCCATGATGATGCCCATGTAGTCGGTGTACGAGATTGCCTGCTCGTCATGCCCGGCGGCTTTGACCTGCTTGTTATACGCATCGATATGGTCGAGCACGCGCTCCTTGGCCTCAAAGTCGCGCGGGAAGATCTTGACCGAGATGGGATCTGCCTCGTCCGCATAACACAGCGTGGTCAGGTTGTTGTCGTAGGTGAGCTGCGACGCCTTCGCATAGCTCATCATGAGCGAGCTCAGGTCCTCGGCATCCATGTTGAAGTGGATAGCACGGGCAAAGGCGCTCGCATCCACGTGCATGGCGCTCGCCAGGTTGGCAAAACTCGACGACATCTGCGTCGCCATTTGTCCCATGAGCCCCGCCGCGCCTGCTTTGAGCTGGGACGATACGGTCGTCGCAATCTGCTCGCTGATCGCCTTCATCACCTGGTCCATAGCCTGCTGCAAATAGGGCGCGAGCTGTTTTTGTACGTAGTCGGTCATTGCCTGCTGTAGCCGCTCAGCCAGCACATCTCCGCCCAGCGCCTTGAGCTGCGCTAAGCATTGCTGCGCCGCGGCATCGTTCTCAAGATATGCCGAGAATGCGGCGGCAAGCTTTGTCGCGTCCTTAAGATCTTCGGGCGTCAGCGCCTTAAACTGATCGGACTGCATAAAGCCCTCAAACAGCTGGTTGGCAAGCGCGCCCACCTGCTGCATCTGCTCGGGTGTGAGTTCCAAGCCATCGAAGACTCCCGAGAAATCGGGGGCCGGCGCCTTGGCCATGATGTCGTTGAAGTCGATGTCCTCGCCAACGCCCGAAAGGTCGATATCCAGGCCTGACAAATCGATGCCCGAAAGGTCCATACCGCCGGCCACACCCGAAAGCGCGGACGCATCGAACGAGAACGCGCTCTTGAGCGCCGCCTCGTCAACGCTGAACATGCTGCCCAGGTCCACGCCCTGCTTGGCCTCGCCCTGCAACTCGTCGAACGTTTTGCCGGTAAAGACATCCGTCTCGGGATGAGCAAGCTGCTCCTGCACAATCTTCGAATCGGCCGCGCGCTCCATAAGCTGGCGAGTCAGCGCATGTGTGTAGGCGATACCGGGCGAAAGGGCGCTCGCGTTGGCCGTCTCGTTGGGCCGTACCACGCCCACAATGCGCACGTCAATGCCATCGGCAACCTTGGCCGCCATGAAGTCGGCGTCACCGGACATATCGGCCCACATACCGGTCTCTTCGTTTTTGCGATACGCATCTGCCGGCGACAGCACCTTAAACGTGGTGGACAGCGCATCGTCGTAGGTAAAGTCGGCAGCGGTCTCGGGCGTCTCGACCCCGCCATCGGCCGTCATGGCGCTGTTGACCAGGTCGTTGAGCTCATCGATATCCAACGCACCGATGCTATAGAGCGTATAGTCGCCCACCGTGCCACGGCTCGAAAGCACCATCACGGCCTCGTTGGCGGACGCGGGCCAATGACCGGCAACGACATCGTACTGGCGGTCGAGCAGGCTCTGGTCGTCAATCATTTCGTTGAAGACCGAGGTTCCCATGGACTCCATGCTCACCGTTGCCGCCGAGCTCGCGCCGCCGCTCATGGCCTCGGTCATGGCATTGGGCACCAGACGCACGGGCTTCTCGTCGCCCTTGCCCGCGCGATAGACAACCGGCGTTACGCCATAGCCGTACTGAATAGCGTTGACCTCTTTGTCGATGCCGTCGCCACCGGCATCGAGCCATGCCTTGAAGCTCGTCATATCGTTGGACTTAACGCTCGCGAACATGTCCTTCACGGCCGTGACCACGGGAATCTTATCGGACTTCTTGACCGAATCGTCCTCACTGTCGGAAGCGCCGCTCACATCATCGCCATCCTCCGTGGCCCCCTGCCCGCCCATCATGGACGACAGGTCGTAATCCTGCTTGGAAATGGTGAGCGGATAGCTCGAAAGCGTATCCTCCTCGACCTTTTTGATGTAGCCGTTTACGCCGTTGGACAGCGCCAGAATCGCCGCGATACCGATAATGCCAATCGAGCCCGCAAATGCAGTCATGGCCGTACGGCCCTTCTTGGTCATAAGGTTTCGGGCAGAAAGGCCCAGCGCCGTTACAAAGCTCATCGAGGTTTTACGCGTGGGCTTGGCCTCGCGACGCGCGGCTTTGGCAACATCAAAGGGATCGGAATCGTCGGTGATCTTACCGTCTGCGAGGTTGACGATGCGCGTGGCGTAACGGTACGCCAGCTCGGGATTATGCGTGACCATGATGACCAGACGGTCGCGCGCAACGTCCTTGAGCAAGTCCATGACCTGCACGGACGTCGTTGAGTCCAGGGCGCCGGTCGGCTCGTCTGCCAACACGATCTCGGGATCGTTGATCAGAGCACGGGCAATGGCCACGCGCTGCATCTGTCCGCCCGAAAGCTGGCTCGGGCGCTTGTTCACATGCTCGCCCAGACCGACTGTCTCAAGCGCCCTGCGCGCACGCTGGCGACGCTCGGCATGCCCCACGCCCGTAAGCGTGAGCGCCAACTCCACGTTTTCCAAAATAGTCTGATGCGGAATAAGGTTATAGCTCTGGAACACAAAGCCGATGCGGTTGTTGCGGTAGGCGTCCCAATCGCGGTCGCGGAAGTCCTTAGTCGAAATGCCATCGATGAGCAGGTCGCCAGAATCAAAGTGATCGAGTCCACCGATAACGTTGAGCATCGTAGTTTTGCCTGAGCCCGAAGGGCCCAAAATGGCCACAAACTCATTATCGCGAAAGGCCAAGCTCACGCTATCGAGCGCCACCTGCGTAAACGACTGCGTAACGTACCTTTTGCAGATATCTTTGAGCTCCAGCATGGACGGCAACCTCTCCTGCGCGGGCGCACTCGCCCGCTCTCCCCCGCCGTTCGTATTCGACGCGTTTGTCCTACTATATTCCGTTTTTTAGTCCACACCAGTGAGAAACGTCACGAACTGGGCAAAAACGAACGGGACGGCACGCCACACAGCGCACCGTCCCGCACACAACATCGACAATGTGACAAAGGGACTGTCCCTTTGTCACATTACTGTTCGCTCTTCGCCAGCGCCTGGTCGATAAGCTTGTCGAGCGCCGCGCGCTGCTCGGCGGAGTTGATGGCGCCCACGATGGGCTCCCCTACGATGTTGCCGTTCTGGTCGATAACGTAGGTCGTCGGGAACGAGAACAGATTTGACGTAAACTTGCCGGCCTCGCTATCCGACTTGAACCAGATGTTCTTATATGTCACGCCCTTCTTGTTTAGCACGTCCTTGGCATCTGCAATCTCGCCCTTGTTGCCATCGAGCGTAAAGGAATTGACACCCACGACCTGGCCGCCCTTCTCGGCAAGCTCCTTATTCAGGTTCTCGAGATCGCCCAGTTCGCCCACGCACGGCTTGCAAGTGGTAAACCAGAAGTTCATGACGGTGACCTTGTTCTTGGAGAACAACTCGTCGCTGCTCACGTCGTTGCCGTCCAGGTCCTTGCCTGTAAAGCTGGGGAACTTTGTCGCCTCGCTCGAAGCATCGGCGCCAGCCGTCATGCCCGCGGTCGAAGCGTCGACACTCTCGCCCGCGCTCGGGGTGTTTCCACAGCCGGGAAACTTCTTTTCCAGGCTCTCGAGCTTGTCCTCAATCTCCTTGATCTGCTGCGCGCCCGCCTTGAGCGTCTTGAGTTCATCCGCCGTAAACTCATCTTTGGCGCCGTCGATGGTCTTGAGCAGGAAATCGCCGTAATTGCTGCCGTCCTCAATCATTGTCGACTCTTTATTTGCTGCATTGAACACCTTTTCCCACAGCGCATTATCGCTCGAAAGGATATCGTTCTCTTTTTGCATGAGCTTCGCATACAGCTCGGCGGCCTCGTCGGCGTTAGCCGGCTCTTGCGCAATGAGCTCCGCGATCTTAGGATCGGAGCCCGTAGGTTCGCTCGCGTTGCTGCCGGGCGCCGAACACGCCACAAGACACAAGGCCAGCACCGGCACCATAAACAGAGCCGCAATCTTAGAAAGCTTCATGGTCATTCCTCCGTTTTGTCGAAGCTTGTTTACTTTTTATCGGCGGTCAAGGGGAGCTTTTCTGCCGACACATCCAGGCCATAGCGATAGCTGATGGCATCGACGGGACAGGCCCCAATGCACTTTCCGCACCGGATACATTCGGCATGATTGGGCGCGCGGGTCACGTCAACGTCCATCTGACAAACCTTTGAACACTTGCCGCACGAGACGCATTTGCATGCGTCGACCCGTATCCCCAGCAAGGACACCTTATTCATGAGCGCATAGAATGCGCCGAGCGGGCAAATCCATTTGCAGAAGGGGCGATAAAACAAAACGCTCAGCACCACCACGGCAATGAGAACGAAAAGTTTCCAGGTAAAGAGCTGCCCCAGCGCAGATCGAATGCCGGCGTTGGCAATGGCCAGCGGAATGGCGCCCTCGAGCACGCCCTGCGGACAGACGTATTTGCAAAAGAACGGATCGCCCATCCCCACATCGTTGACCACCAGCACAGGCAGCAATACCACAGCAAACAGCAGCACAACGTATTTGATATACGTAAGCGCCTTGAGCCTTTTTGTCGAAAGCTATTTTCCGGGGATCTTGTGAAGCAGTTCCTGCAGCCAGCCAAACGGGCACAGAAAGCCGCATACAAAGCGTCCCAGCAGCACGCCGAGCAAAATGAGCGTACCGGTGACATAGTAAGAAAAGTTGAACTTAGATGAACCCACCACCGATTGGAACGACCCGATGGGACATGCACCCGATGCCGCGGGGCATGAATAGCAGTTAAGCCCAGGTACGCAGACTGTTTTTCCCGCACCCTGATAGATGCTGCCTTTGGCAAAGTTTGGCAGGTGAATGTTGGTGACGAGCGTCGCCGCCGCTTGAATGAATCCGCGAAATCGGGCTAAAACATGCGACGCAGTGTTTTCTCTTTTATCCAATTCCGATACACTCCAAGCACAGCCTAATCGCTTTGGCCAGCACGGCATCCGCCTCGCCACGCATAACGCCAAAGCACACCATGGCAATTCCGACGATCAACAAAGCGACCTGTACCACGGGTTTTACCGCTTTGAACAACCTGACCACTCCTTTCGTTACGCGACCATTGGACCATATCGACCATAAAATCCGTGTTAAGCGCGATTTGGAATGTGCAAGGAGACTTTTATGCGTATTTTGATCGTCGAAGACGAGCGAGCACTGTGTGACACAATCGCACGCAGCTTGCGAAACCTGGCATACAGCGTCGACTGCTGCCACGATGGACGGGAGGCGCTCGACCTGCTGGGCGTCGAAGTCTTTGACCTCGTGGTACTCGACCTCAACCTTCCCCATATCGACGGCATGACCGTGCTCAGGGAACTTAGGAAATCCGACTGCGAGACCAAGGTACTGATTCTGTCCGCGCGTGGCGGAGTATCCGATAAAGTCGCTGGACTCGATGCCGGCGCCAACGATTACCTTACCAAGCCGTTTCATCTGGACGAGCTTGCGGCAAGGATTCGCAGCCTTACCCTCAGGCGTTTCGCACAAAGCGACATAGTATTAAACTGCGGAAAGCTCAGCTTTGACACCAAGGCGCGCATCGCCTCCGTGAACAGTGAGGCCCTATCTCTTACACGCAAGGAAACGGGAATCCTGGAATACCTGATGCTTAATCAGGGGCGGCCGGTAAGCCAAGAGGAGCTTATCGAACACGTCTGGGATAGCACCGTGAACAGCTTTAGCAACGCAACCCGCGTTCACATCTCGTCGCTCCGAAAAAAGTTGCGCAGCGCTTTGGGATACGACCCGATTCGCAATCGGATTGGAGAGGGCTACGTTATGGAGGATGGCGAATGAAAAGGCTTTCGCTGCAATGGCGCATAACGATCATGACGGCGCTGCTCACGTGTGCGGCGTGCGTGCTAACGAACTGCCTGGTCGGCTATACGGGCATGCGCTACATGGATGCCATCGGCAGCGACATCTCGGCCTTTAACGCAGCCGGTGTGGATTCGCCCCAGGCGTTTGACCCAACAAAAACAGCCCTCGATGACGAGGTCACGATCGTTGTAAACGACGCACAGGAATCTTTCGGCGCGACGGCTTGGTGCATCACGGCTGGAATCACACTACTTGGCGGCGTACTGGCATACTTTGTGAGCGGCCGTGCGCTCAAACCCCTGCGGGCTTTTGCCGCTCAGGTAGAGCGCGTGCAGCCTGACAACCTAAGCGAAATCAGACTCAGCGAAGATGTGCCCGCCGAGCTACAACGATGCAGCGCCTCTTTCAACGACATGATCGCCCGTCTTGGCGAAGGGTTCTCTGCACAGCGTCAGTTTACCGGCAACGCCGCACACGAGCTGCGCACCCCGCTCGCCCTTATGCAAGCGCAGATTGAACTGTTTGTCTCCGAGCACTCCGGTTTGCAACCCGAAACAGCCGAGCTGCTCGGCCTGCTACAAGAACAAACCGAGCGCATGTCTCGAATGACCAAGGTATTGCTTGAGATGAGTGAGCTCCGCAGCATTCCTTGCGAGGACGATGTTGAACTCGGTCCCTTGTCCGAAGAGGTCCTCACTGACCTTGCGCCACTTGCCGAAAATAGGAGCATAGCCCTCAACTGTGCTGGAGACGCTTTAGTAATCGGGAGCGACACGCTCCTCTATCGGTTGCTGTTCAACCTGGCCGAAAACGCCATCCGTTACAGTCGCTCCGGCTCGACTGTCAATGTCTCCATCAGCGACAGCGACAGCCACGTGCTCCTGCGAGTCAAAGATGAGGGCCCGGGAATACCCAAGCAGTACCGAGAGAGCATCTTCCAGCCGTTCTTTCGTCTAGACAAATCCCGCAGCAGGGCATACGGCGGCGCAGGACTCGGGCTAGCGCTTGTTTGGGAGATTGCAGCACTTCACGGTGGCACGGTAGAGGTCGAAACAAGTTCCGAGAACGGGACTACCATGCTCGTAAGCCTTCCAAAACGATCCGCAGCGTTAACCGAGCAGTAAAACGAAAGGGGTCCCGAGCAACAGGGGTACAATTGCTGCATTGTTGCCACCTGATGGGAGATGGAAGATGGACTGCGATGGCTACCCGCGCATTCCCATGCCGTTGATGTGCACTGCCTTTGTGCCGGGCCAGATTGACGCTGCGGTTGCAGGCATTTCCGACCCCGATTCACGCACCATCGCCACGGCAGAAGCACTGTACTTTCGCGGACAGGCCACGCTCGCCGCCGAGACAGCACGCCCCTATCTTGACGCCACCGACCCCGCACTGCGCTATTCCGCATGCTTTATCTGCGGATATGCCAGTCTGTCGCTCAACCGTATCGCCGATGCCCGCCGGTGCCTTGCGGGCATCCTCGATACGCCACCTGACGATGAATCGCCTGCCGTCCACGCCATGCATATCCTGTTCGCCTCTGCCGCGAGCGTCCTGCTGCACTTGCCTTCCCCGTATTCCGCCGAAGAGTTTTATCCGCTTGCGGCGCATCTGCCCGAAGGCCTGCGCCTGTTCGCCAGCTACGTGATGGCGCACGCCTTGTATCTGCGCGGCGAATACGGCCGCAGCCTGGGCATGGTGGAAAATGCCCTGATCATGAAACAGGGAAGCTATCCCATCTCGGAACTGTTCCTGCACCTGGCGGCTTCCATGGCATGCATGAGCCTCAAGGACATCGACGCCGCAAAAACGCACTTCGGAGCTGCTTGGAACATCGCGCGCCCCGACGGCCTTATCGAACTCATCGGCGAGCACCACGGCCTTTTGCAGGGACTCATCGAGGCATGCCTAAAATCGCAATACCCCGACGATTTCGCTCGCATCATCGAGATTACGTATCGATTCAGCTACGGCTGGCGGCGCATCCACAACCCCGATTCGGGCGAGGACGTGGCCGACGATTTAACGACCACGGAGTTCACCATGGCCATGCTCGCCTGCCGCGGATGGACCAACGCCGAAATCGCACGCCACATGGGAGTATCGCCGGGCACCGTTAAAAACCGCCTATCAGGAGTGTATGCCAAGCTTGGTATCGGAACTCGCGCCGAGCTGATTGCCCACATGTTGCGCTAGCGGCCAGACTGCCCGGCGTATCGAAAGCCCTCCGGGGGCCTGACGCTTTCGCGCACTCAAATTGGACATTTTGGCCATCGAACGGCACTACCGCCACGGGGCACCTTCTCGCAAAATAGGATTATTTCCACCGATACCTGCGGGATGGGAGCCAAAGATGCTTGATCGCCGTTCGCTACTTGTTGCCGGAGCGTCCTCGCTGGCGAGCATTATGTTGCCGCGCGTGCCGGGAAGCGCAAACGCCTTCATATTGCCGTTCGCGCCCACCGAAGCCTATGCCGACGAAAAAGACCCCTTCAGGGTGCTCGTTCTCTCGCGCACCATGTTTGGTGTGGTCGTGGTCGACGTCGCCAACAAAAATACGCCCATCGCGGGTGCCCAGGTCACGCTCACATCGCGCTATGCCGCAGGCAAGCAGCTCACCGCCACGACCGATGACGAAGGCACGGCCATCTTTGAGGTCGCGCCGCTTTCGGAAGGCTACGTGGACGAGGCAACGCTTCTCGACGCATACGACTTTAACGGCGGCATCTCCATTAGCACGGCAGGCTACCGCGATGTCGAGATTCCCCTTGCGCGTATCCAGGGCGGCACCGCCATAACCGCGCCCACGCGTCCGCTTTCCGATGGCGAGCCGTACTTTCGACAGCTCACGTTCGACGAATGGGACATCCAGTACGCCAATGCCACGTTTATGGCAATGCCGAAGGACGACACGGCAAACGAGCAACCCGACACGCACGCCTTTACCGTGCAGGCACATCTGCCACAGGGTGAACAGGCAACGCTGCACATCAACAAGGTAATGCCCGCCACGGGTAGCTCGCCCGAAACCGTCACGCAGATTGGCCAGATCAAGGCCAGCGCATCGGGTGCGAATAATCTGGCAACGTTCACGCTTGAAGACACGTTCCTCGATGCGGCATCGGGCCTTCTGGAGGAAGGATGCAAGCTGCGCTTTGTGCTCGGCTACCAGGGCAAAACCTACACGCTCTCCTCCCCCATGGCCGTTGTCGCCGCGCCGGCCGCAAAGGCAGAATCGGGCTCGACCACCATCATTCCCACCACCATGGACCAAGAGATCACCCCGTTTGATTTCCCCGCGGCGTTTCCCGGCATTGGCGGCAACAAGTTCACGTGCTGGATGCCCTCGTTCCCCATTTTGTTCGATTTCTCTTTTGCCGGGTACGTGCTGTTTGGCGGAGGATACAAACCGGTCGGTTACATGAACGATTCGGGCAACCCTGATCCGGAATACTGGAAGAAATCGCCGCGCGAGTCGGGCGCCAAGCAGGCAAACCGCTACCTCGACGAAATGGAGGGGAAGTGGAACCAGTACAAGAGCATGAGTGCCGGTTCGGGCACCGATCCAAGAAACACCAAACTCCTTCGCCACCATTGCACGCTGCTATTCACGATGGATATCGCAACACAGGTGTACGGCTCGCTCGCCTACGATTGGGTGGGCAAAACCTGGGGTAACAACAACGACCCCGCATACGGCAATATTAAGGCCCTCTTCCAGGTAAGAACCGACCTCAATTGGACCGAGCAGTTTACCCTAGGACCGGTGCCGTTTTTCCTAAACGTCAACCCCTGGGTGCTGGCGAAGCTGGCGCTCGCCGTGGGTGCCCACACGCACGGCAGCGGCGCGGCGTTTTTCAAGAACATTTCGCTCGACTATTCCAACACGTCGGGCTCATTCACTATCCAGATCGGGCTTGCCGTCACCTTTGGCGCCGGCGTTGCAGGCGTCGCCTCGTCTGCCGTGCGTGGTGCCGCATCCCTCACCCTGTTCATTGGGTACGAGAAGGCGGACGGGCACCAGCTTCCGCGGCTGCGCGTGGGTGCAGACGTCGATGTCGATGTGATACTCCAGTTCGTAATGTTCAAGTGGACCACCAAGGCTTGGTCGGGGTCGTGGCCCACACTCCTCGATTCGTGGAATATGTCGGTGAACAATGGCGACCAGTATGTGCTCCATCGCTCTGAGCTCGCATTGGGTGGAGATACGCCTTACACGCTGGATGCCCGCTTCGGCATGCCCGGCAACATCGAGGCGGACGGCGTGCCGCAATTTATTGCATTGGCCACCATCGTCACCAACGCCGAGCTGCTCGCACGCGCTGAGGTTAAGGCCACTGCAAGGAATGTCGCGCCTACCGTACGCGATTGGGACCGGTCGGTCACGCGCATTGAGCTCGAGGCGGATGCAGAAAGCGACGACACGGGACAGATCGAGCATTTCGTCCACGCACTGATAGAGAACGACGAAAACGCCGCGCCGATGTATGCGTACACCTATGTCAGGCAGGCGACGAACGCCGTTGCGGACCCCAACGCCAATTCTGCTGGTGTATCGGAGGACGAGCGTGGCGGAATCAAGCCCTCGAGCGACAACGTGCTGTTTACCGGCGTTCTCAGCGAAGCTCACATGAAGCTGGCAATGATTGCCGGCGTAGAATGCCTGTTCCGTATCGCCTCGGTGCGCTACGGCGACAATGGCCGCTCGCGTCTGGTGGTGCACACAAAGGCAAACGGCACGTGGTCCGCTCCCACGCCCGTGGACTTTCCCCTTGGGTTTGGCGAGGGCGACGTGGAGCGCGACGGCATATACGATTACGACTTCGACGTGGTGGAATATACGGACGGAAGAGAAAACCAGGACGCCTACGTGTTGCTGGTCTCGGGCGAGCGCCCCGACGGCGACAACACCCTTTTCGATACGGCAAGCACAGCCGGCATACTGTCCGTTGTGCGCCTGCGCATAAGTAATGACGAGATCCGCGTGGTGTCGCATACGTCATGGCGCAGCATCTCGCGCGGCCGCCTGCAAGAGGATGGCTACCATTGCCTGCAGTGCCCGCGTATCACGGTGGGCAAGACGCTCGTCGACGGGCGCTTGTCGGGTGCCTACCTCCACCGCCGCGGAACCACCGCAGAAAAGGCACTCGGCAGCGAGGCTGAGGTTGCGCTGGAGTGCTTTACCCTGTGGTCGGACGTTTCGGGCGACAGCCTGACGTTCCGCCAAGTTCTCCGCTTTCCGCAAGCACCGTCGAGTATCGAACTGGGCGAGCCCGAGGATATCAACGGCAAAATGGTGGTGCCCGTTGCGTACGAGACCGCAGACGGTTGCGGCTGCGCATCGTACGCCGTGATCGGCCAGTCCATTGCGGGCTGGGGCGTTATGTCACCAGACGCCACGGTACCCCGTGCGGTGCCGTGGCCGCAGCACACGGGCTTTTTGGCCACCGTCAACGAGCAGCTGCAGCATATTACTTGGACGCGAGGCGCGGCGGCATTTGCGTCGGAGCCCGTGGGTGCCGCAGGCTGTGGCCCGGCATCGTTTAGCGTAAGCAACAACGGCAGGTGCGTGCTCTATGTAGAGAACACCGATGGCAAGGTGGGACAAACCTACGACGAAGAAGGCAACCCGGTAGCAGTGATGGGCAAGCACTTCCGCATCTTCGCCAGCACCTTGGCAGGCGATCTGTTCACGGAGCCGTTCGTGATGTGCGAGCTGGACCATCCCGTCGATCAGATAACGACATTTTTGACGTCGGGAGGCATGCTCTCCGCACTCGCCACGCACATTGTAAGCGCGGAGAAGAGCGAGGCAGAGCTGCACGGCATCGAAGTGCCCTTGGTGGCGTGCGCCACTCCGACGGGCGCGGTCGCTACCTCGGGCGCGGTGGTGCCCGGAGCGGCAGGCGAATCCTTCATGGTCACGGTGCGAAACGACGGCAACACCTTGCTGACCGCCGGCACGATTGATCTGTACCGAGAGGGCTCCAGCCAGCCGTTCTCCAGCGCATCCATCGGATTTGGAGTGAACGCACGCATGGCTTCGATCTACGATCCAGAGCTTGCCGAGGACGCTTCGGCCAACGACATGGCACACGTGAAGTACGCGCTCGAGACGCTGGGCGCACGTTTTGCAACGCACCCGCTGGTAGCCGACAACGGCAACGCCGTGCTGGCACCGGGTGGCACGGCACAGTTCCGCATGAGCTTCGCCATCCCCGAGAGTTGGAGCGACGAAGTGGGCAAACGCGTAACGCTGCATGCGAAAGCGCGTGATCTGGTGGCGCTCGACCCCGTGACGCTCGAGGAAATTCGACCGGGCGCAAACTCGGCGCTGGGTGCCGTACTGCACGAGCTTCATGTGCCCGACGCGGCATGCGAACGCTCAGAAGTTCAGGTCGGCGTATGCGACAGCGCGGATACGACAGAACTTCACGACGCCCCGATGACAGCAGACGACGATGGCGGCTCGAGTGGCGGCGGTACCGACGAGGGCGGCGGCTCCGGCGGAAGCAGCTCCGGCAGTGGCAAGGACCACAGCAATAACAAACGCTCCGGAAAAGCGGGCGCGCTCGCTGGCACGGGCGATGTCAACGCTCCCCTTACGGCAGCCGCTGCAGCACTCGCCGCGGCAGGCGCCGGCCTCATCGCCTACAGCGCCCGCCGCACGGCGCTCGAAAAAGACACCGCCAAGGAGGTCAATTCGGATAGGCCTCGCTAGCTCCTAGTTACTTTTGTGAGAGACGCCGACTCGGCTCATCGAACATCAAATGGGCTGGTTCTGGATACCCAGAGCCAGCCCATTTCGCATTAGATATCGTCAGTGGAGTCGAATTCTGCCTCGAGCTTGGCACGGCGTCTTTTCGCCGTGAAAAACGTTGCGCACAGGCCAGCAAACGTGGCCGCGAAAATCGTCGCACCGCAGAACACGCCCGTGGCCAGGTTCGCCAACCAAAAGACGCTTTCGAGTGGTACGATCTGCGCCTCAGCAATACAGCGCATTGCGGCAATAACAAGCGCGAACGCGGCGCCGCTAAGACCGCTGAGAAGCAGGAAATATCCAACAGGAAGATGCTCGGTTTGCCCAAAACGATTGGTGTCGACATAGCCCTTCCGCGTTTGCAGTCCTGCGCAAATCAACATCACGAGAACGAGCCACAAATACATGGCTACCTCGAACGGCGTTGCAAAGCCATGCGGCATTTCACTGGCGTCGCTGTGAACCCACGCGACCTGTCGAGCTATAAACTGGTAGAAAAAGATCATCAACATGCCAAACGAAAGCAGTACGAAACCAATCTTGTAGATCTTTGCGCTTTCCGCCTCCAGGCGCTCATCCTTTGGGCCGGCATATTCACGCCACTTTTGCACGATTTTCAGATCTTCATATTTCATAGTGAACTCCTAAAGAGTATTAGGGTCGGCGTCGGTTTCGTCTTCCCAAAACAAGTCGTTCAACGTAACGCGCAGCACCTTACAGATTGCCACGCACAAATTGAGCGTGGGGTTGTAGCCGCCCGCCTCGATAAGACCGATAGTCTGGCGCGTAACGCCCACGGCCTCGGCCAAGTCGGCTTGCGAAAGGCCAGCCGCCGCGCGCGCCGCCTTCATGCGAAGGTTTTTCTTACCCGGCATGGAGCTCCTTTCGTAAATGTGGACAGATATCCGTTGCAACATGACAGAAATATATTGCATCCATCAGAAGATGTCAACTATATCTGTCATTATGAAAATCATGTTCGTCATCGCCATGCGGACACAACAACTTCGATTCACTATTCAAACTTACTCGGACAAACCGACTCGGTTTTGGCCGAGTAAACAAATCTCCATCGAACTCCGAACGATTGTTCGATGGATTTCGTGTTGGTTGGAATCGCCCATGGGCTGGGCTATGCTACCTTGACTATCTATATGACTAAAACGCAGCAAAGGAGCACCGAGAGAGCGAGTATGGCAAAAAACACCGCAAACTATGGTAACGACAGTATCCGCCAGCTCAAGGACGAGGAGCGCGTACGCCTGCGCCCCGCCGTTATCTTCGGCTCGGACGGGCTCGACGGCTGCGCACACGCCGCCTTCGAGATCCTGTCCAACGCCGTTGACGAGGCGCGCCAGGGCTACGGCAAGCTCATCACCCTTACCGCCTTTCGCGATGGCTCCATTCAGGTAGAGGACAACGGCCGCGGCTGCCCTCTCGACTGGAACCCCTCCGAGAAGCGCTTTAACTGGGAACTCGTCTTTTGCGAGCTCTATGCCGGCGGCAAGTACAACAACAACCAGGGCGGCGACTACGACTTCTCGCTCGGTACCAACGGCCTGGGCTCGTGCGCGACCCAGTACGCCTCCGAGTACATGGATGTCACGGTTTGGCGCGACGGCAATAAGTACTCCCTGCACTTTAAGAAGGGCAAGGTCGTCGGCACCAAAAAGAAGGCACTCGAGATTGAGCCCAGCGACGAGAACCGCACCGGCACCACCATCAAGTGGCGCCCCGATCTTGAGGTCTTTACCTCCATCAGCATTCCCCACGATTGGTATCGCGAGACCATGCGTCGTCAGGCCGTGGTCAACGCCAACGTGACCTTCCGCCTGCGCATTGAGGGCGACGATGGCGAGTTTTCCGAAGAGGACTTTTGCTATCCCAAGGGCATCGAGGACTATGTGCTCGAGAAGGTCGGTACCGACTACCTTACCGAGCCTTTCTTTATCGAGGCCGACCGTCGCGGTCGCGACCGCGAGGACCTGCCCGACTACAACGTAAAGATCACCGCGTGCATGTGCTTCTCGCGCACCTACATGATGCAGGAGTACTACCACAACTCATCGTGGCTCGAGAATGGCGGTTCGCCCGAGAAGGCCGCTCGCAGCGCTTTGACCAGCGCCATCGATGCCTACATTAAGCAACAGGGCAAATACAACAAAAACGAGAGCGGCATTAAGTGGCAGGATGTCCAGGACTGCCTGGTACTGGTGACCAACTGCTTCTCTACCCAGACGTCCTACGAAAACCAGACTAAGAAAGCCATCAACAACCGCTTTATCCAGCAGGCTATGACTGCCTTCTTTAAGGAGCGCCTCTCGACCTACCTGATCGAGAACAAGGACGCCGCCAATAAGATCATGGAACAGGTGCTCATCAACAAGCGCTCGCGCGAGAACGCCGAGAAGACGCGTCAGAGCATCAAGACCAACCTGCAGCAGAAGACCGACATGGCCAACCGCGTGCAGAAGTTCATCGACTGCCGCTCCAAGGACAAGAGCCGTCGCGAGATCTACATCGTAGAGGGCGACTCGGCAGCAGGCGCCATTCGCACCTCGCGCGATGCCGAGTTCCAGGGTGTTATGCCCGTCCGCGGCAAAATCCTCAACTGCCTGAAGGAGGACTATCCGCGCATCTTTAAGTCCGACATCATCATGGACCTTATGCGCGTGCTGGGCTGCGGCGTGGAGATCAAGGACAAGCGCATCAAGAACCTTGGCGCCTTCAACCTGGACAACCTCAACTGGAACAAGGTCATCATCTGTACGGACGCCGACGTCGACGGTTATCACATCCGCACGCTCGTACTCACCATGCTCTACCGCCTGGTGCCCACGCTTATCGACGAGGGCTACGTGTATATCGCCGAGTCGCCGCTCTACGAGATCAACTGCAAAGAGAAGACCTACTTTGCCTACACCGAGCTCGAGAAGAACGGCATCCTTAAGGAGGTCGGCGACCAAAAGTGCTCGATCAACCGCTCCAAGGGTCTTGGTGAGAACGACCCGGACATGATGTGGCTCACCACCATGAACCCCGAGACGCGCCGCCTGATCAAGGTTGAGCCCGAGGACGTCACCAAGATGGAAACCATGTTCAACCTGTTGCTGGGCAACGACGAGGCGGGCCGCAAGCGCCATATCTCCGAGCACGGCAAGGAATACCTGGACCAGCTGGACCTGCAATAGCAGTAAATCGATAACGACGGCCCATAAGAAGTTCAAGAGGAAATCGTGGCAAAGAAGAAGACGAAGAACCAGCCAAAGAAAAAGCAGGTCAACGCCGAGAACGTCATCGGCCTGCACTCCGAGGTCACCGACCAGCCGATCACGCAGACGCTCGAGGTCAACTACATGCCCTACGCCATGAGCGTCAACGTCTCGCGTGCGTTCCCCGAGATTGACGGCTTTAAGCCCTCGCACCGCAAGCTGCTCTACACCATGTACAAGATGGGCCTGCTCAAGGGCGAGCGCCAGAAGAGCGCCAACATCGTGGGCCAGACCATGAAGCTCAACCCGCACGGCGACGCCGCGATCTACGAGACGATGGTGCGCCTGGCGACGGGCAACGAAGCGTTGCTTGCGCCCTTCGTGGAGTCGAAGGGCAACTTTGGCAAGTACTATTCGGGCGATCTGAGCTACGCCGCCTCGCGTTACACCGAGGCCAAGCTCTCCCCTATCAGCGCCGAGATCTTCAAGGACATCGACAAGGACCCGGTCGACTTCGTCGACAGCTACGACGGCGCCATGAAGGAACCGCGCCTGCTGCCCACCACGTTCCCCAATATCCTCGTCTCGGCCAACAAGGGCATCGGCGTCGCCATGGCGTCCGACATCTGCGGTTTCAACCTCAACGAGGTCTGCACCGCCACCATGCACTACCTGCAGGATCCCGACTGCGACCTGCTCGAGTACATGCCCATGCCCGACTTCTCGACCGGCGGCGAAATTATCTACCGCCGCGAGGAGATGGAAAAGATTATCGAGACCGGCCTTGGCAGCTTCCAGATCCGCTCCCGCTGGCGCTGGATTCCCGAAGAGCGCATTATCGAGGTCTACGAGATCCCCTACACCACCAAGACCGATGTCATCATCGAGCGCATCGTCAAGCTCTCCAAGGAGGGCAAGGTCAAAGAGATCGCAGACATTCGCGACGAGACCGACCTCTCAGGTTTGCGCATCGCCATCGACCTTAAGCGCGGCGTCGACCCCGACAAGCTTATGGCCAAGCTCTATCGCTCGACCACGCTGCAGGATTCGTTCTCGTGCAACTTCAACGTGCTCGTCGACGGCTACCCCCGTGTTATGGGCGTGCGCCAGATTCTGCACGAATGGGTCAAGTGGCGTATTGAGTCCACGCGTCGCCGCATTAACTTTGACCTGGGCAAAAAGTCCGAGCGCCTGCACCTGCTGCACGGCCTCGAGGCGATCTTGCTCGACATCGACAAGGCCATCGCCATCATCCGCGGCACCAAGCTCGAGGCCGAGGTCGTGCCCAATCTTATGAAGGGTTTCGACATCGACGAGACCCAGGCCGAGTTTGTTGCCGAGCTTAAGCTCCGCAACATCAACGAGGAGTACATCCTCAACCGCACCAAGGACATTGCCAAGCTTGAGGGCGAGATTGCCGAGCTTGAGGAGATTCTCTCCAGCGAGGAGAACATCAAGAAGGTCATCAGCGACGAGCTGGCCGCGGTCAACAAGAAATATGTGATGCCGCGTCGCACGGGCAGGATCGAGCCCCACGAGGTCATCGAGGTAAGCTTGGGGCCCGAGGTCGAGGAGTACCCGGTTACCATCATGCTCTCGCGCGATGGCTACCTTAAGAAGATGACGGACCGCGTGCTCAAGAAGGCGACCACGCTCAAGTACAAGGACGGCGACAAACCCTTTATCGAGTTCCCGTCCTCCAACACCCACGAGCTGCTGGTCTTTACCAACAAGAGCCAGGTATACAAATGCAAGATTGCGGCGTTTGAGGACACCAAGTCGGCCCAGCTGGGCTCGTACCTGCCGACCGATCTTGAGATGGAACCCGACGAGAGCGTCATCTGGGCCATCGACCCCGAGGACTATAAGGCCGACGTGCTGTTTGTCTTTGAGAACGGCCGCGTGGTGCGTGTCGCACTTTCTGGATACGTCACCAAGACCAACCGCAAGCGCCTCAAGAACGCCATCTACGGCGGCAGCAAGCTGCTGTATGCCCAGGTGCTCAAGGAAGACCGCGACATCGCACTGGTCTCGAGCGACTATCGTTTGATGAACTTCAACACGTCGTTGCTCAAGACCAAGACGACTACCAACACGCAGGGCGTCCAGGCCTTTACCGCCAAGAAGGGCCGCTCGGTCACCACCGTCGGCACAACCGAAGAGATCCTTGGCGCCGGCGTCTCGGCCGAGAAGTTCACCGCGCAGAGCCTCCCCTCAGCCGGTGCCCTCATGAAAGAAAACGACATGCCGAGTCTGTTTGATTAGGACGACGGCAGAACCGCCATAGTTTTACAAAGCAGCGGGGTCCGGAGCGCAGCAATATCGCGCCCCGGACCCCGCTCGTTGCGGAGGTCATCCTCGGAAATGTCGACGATACGGGGGGTTCCCGCACCGTCCTAAGCCGTTAGCAAAACTCGCAAAAGTTAGCAAAAGTTGCAAAAATTAGCAAAACTTGCAAAGGAGCCACCATGGAGTACAGCAAATGGCTCCGCCATGCCAGGCATGCTCGAAGATATTATCGAGCGAACCAAAGAAGCGGCAGATAGCTACCTTTCACAGTCTCACGCGCGCATGAACGGCGTTCAAATTGGTCCAGTGGGCATCGATTGGACATATGTTCAAGAAGCCCAGGGCAACTGGCGCACGTGCATGAATGGCATCTTCAGGCAACTCGAGAAGCATGGCATCGGGCTTCTCTCGAAACGACCTATCGAGAGCTTTCCGATAAAGACATTGAGTTTTTGCTCGCGATGCTGCCCGATTCTGGCCCCAGCAGGATCTCGGAGATAGCCAAACGCATGGGCGTCGCCAGCAACTACGCAAGCCAATACAAACGCCGCCTCCTCGAGGACGGCGTTATCGGGGAACGTGGGCGTGGCCTCGTCGGCTTCGACATCCCCGCGTTCAGAGAATTCTTGAACGAGAAGGCGTTTTAGCACACCGGAATTGTCCGCGGGAGCATCGTTGCATGGCAATCAGCATTCCTCCTGGTAAGGGCAGCAAGCATTTTCCACCAACACCGATTGCCATGCGTTCTTCTTGCCCTTAGGCGAGCTTGCGGGCGAGCTCTCGCACCTCTTCCAACTTGGGCGAGGATGCCATGCTGTCGCGCTCGGTCATACCGCTGATGGTGACAATGCCCAGGTCCTCCCACTTGCAGTACGCGCAGGCTGACTTGTACATGGCGATCGCCGCATCATAGACGCCCTCGCTGTGGCTATCGAGCAAAAGGGCCGTCTTGGTGAACGGGAAGCCCGTAGCACCGAAGGCGTACAGGCGGTCGATGGCGGCCTTCTCCTGCGCAGTGATATCGAACCAGTAGATAGGCGAGGCGAAGACGACCATGTCGGCGCCTTTCAGCGACTCGATCACGTCGGCCATGTCATCCTTCTGCACGCAAGTGCCCTCATGGGTAAAGCAGTACTGGCATCCCAGACAACCAGCGATCTTTTTGCCGGCAACGCGGACGACCTCGACCGTATTGCCGCCCTCGCGCGCGGTCTCGGCAAACGCCTCGACCATGGTGTCGGTATTGGCGCCCCTGCGCGGGCTACCACTCAATACAACGATATTCATAGAAATCTCCCTCCCTCATGCCGCAGGCGCGCGGCACACATTTCGTTGTAACCAAAACAGATGAAGCTATTCAGTCGTCCGCAGACCACATCTCTCGTTCGTGCTCTCTAGACAAGGCGCAAACGGTGCTGCACCCCCCTGTCGCGCTATATCCCTACGCAGTGTTCAGAACCCCTGCTCACCGAGCAGCACCGCGCGAGGTCCAGCACGAGTACGCCTTCCCGGGTACAGGTCTCATGCCCTATGCGGGAGATGAGGACCTTCGGGAACACGTCCCCGATGGGCAGAAGCGACGCGAGCTCCCCCTCAAGCATCAAGTTGATGCTCATATCGCCTCTCACATACGCTCTCCTTCCCGGTTTCGAAACTCGAATTGATTTAAAGTTTCGAAACCGGGAAGGCAATATACAAAAGGATGTGTCGAGGAACGAATCCCAGCCACGTCATGTCGGCAGCGATGAAGGGCGCATCCGCGCGCGCTACAATGCGGGCATCAGAGATGAAAACACAGTCCCCGTCGGGTAGTCGTGGGCGTGCGGGAGTCCGCATCAGTAACCTGCCTCCTTGGTTGTCCCCTCTCTGCATGGTCATCTACATAAAGGAGGAACCAGCCATGCAGATCAGCGTGTCGTCCACCCTGACCGTATATCACGACGGTCAATTCTGGGTCGGGCTGGCGGAGCACGTCGAGGGCGGAAAGTACGGCGTCGCCCGCATCGTCTTCGGCGCGGAGCCGTCCGATGAGGAGATCCTGCGATTCGTTACAAGCGAATGGGAGAAGCTCTCGTTCTTCGGCGACAAGGCCATTGAAACAAACAAGCCCGCGAAGAACCCCAAGCGGCGCGCCCGTGAGGCGGCGAAAGCCCTTAAGCGGCCCGCGATGAGCACCAAGGCGCAGCAGGCGCTCGCAGCACAGAGAGAAGCGATGAAACAGGAGTCAGCTCATGCAAGAAGCCGACGCCGCGCGGAAGAGGCTGATGTGCGCTTCGAGCAGCGAAAGCTGAAGCGCAAGCAGAAGCATCGTGGGCATTGATTGCCATTTGCAGCAAGGCAAACCATATACAGCAGCGGCGCCAGTTCCACTTGAAGCCGACGCCGCGTAGACGCTGACGGTGACGGCTATGCACGGGCACGGGCGCGCCACCGCACTTCACAGCTTGTTTCTCAAGTATTTGGGACGCACACGCGGCGTTCAAAAATGCGGAGCGACTCCGCATGGCTCGAGACTGAGCCGAGGTGCCCTACTTCTCGCCTTCCAGCAGGCCCACGATGCGATCGATGTCGACGGCAAAGCGGGGCCTTCCCTCGCGCTCATAGAGGTCAAGGTACGCCTGGCACTCGGAGACAATGCGTTTGGTGTTGCCGTCGATGATGCGCTGGAGCGTCTCGTAGTAGGCCGAGCCCTCGGTCCTGAAGCGGCGCTGGTAGGCCTTGGTTCTGGGGAACATCTTGATGTAGTGGATGCCGTGGCGGCAGCCGGGGCGCGTCGTGGGGCGGGGTGGCAACGCAAAGTACTGGTCTTTGGGCACGTTAGGGGCGATGTTGGAACGCAGCGGCACGGCGAAGTCCCTGCGCTTTCCGTGGAAACGCAGCCTCACCACCACGATGCAGGGGCGGTCGCGCTTAAGCATGAGCTCGCGGTCGCCATCGACGAGGTCGAAAAAGTCCTGGGGGATGGATACGATCTTCACCGGCTACGCCCCCTTCATACGAAGCGGGGCCCGCATCGCTGCAGGCCCCTACAGGTGGGCGATATTCTACGCCTTGCGGCACCCCGTCGCCCACGGAGGTTAAACGTACACGTAAGCCGTACTCTGAAAGCCGCGGCTTCCGGCAAGTAGCTTATACCACGAAAGATCGCTTTCAATGCGCATGGCTCGCAAAATAACACTCGCCGGGCCGTCACCCCTGATCTTCTCGACCGTCTCCTTCGGGTACTTATTGCGTGCCACGGGCACCTCCGTCCTTGTTATCGCGATAAACACACCATGAGTGGTGTACGGGTCGAGAAGGGCTGGCACCAAAAGAGCCCAACGGCCGTTACGGCTTCGTTAGAAACGCGCCCCATCATGGATGGTGAACCCGAAAGGTAAGGCGCGCGGGCACGGCGACTCGGCCCGCGCGCCCGGAAGAGAAAGGATAAGCCCATGGATTACATGCTCGAGACGCGCGGGCTCACCAAGCGCTTCGGCCGCGGCGACCAGGCGCAGGACGCCGTGGCCGACGTGAGCCTTCATATCCGCGAGGGCGAGGTGTACGGGCTGCTCGGCCCCAACGGCGCCGGCAAGTCGACAACGCTCAAGATGATCTGCGGGATGCTGCGGCCGACGGCCGGGGAGATCCTCTTTGCCGGGCACGCCTGGCGCCGCGAGGACCTCTACGCAATCGGCAGCCTCATCGAGGAGGCGCCGCTCTACCCCAACCTCACCGCGCGCGAGAACCTGCGCGTGCGCACCACGCTGCTGGGCCTTCCCGAGAGCCGCATAGATGAGGTGCTCGCCGCCGTGGACCTCGCGGACACTGGGAAGAAGCGCGCCGGGCGCTTCTCGATGGGCATGCGGCAGCGCCTGGGGCTCGCGCTGGCGCTGATCGCCCGGCCACGCCTGCTCGTGCTCGACGAGCCCACCAACGGCCTCGACCCCATCGGCATCGAGGAGCTGCGCGACCAGATCCGCGGCTTCGCGGCGGCGGGCACGACGGTGATCGTCTCGAGCCACATCCTCTCCGAGGTGCAGCAGATGGCGGACACCATCGGCATCATCTGCGGAGGGCGCCTCGCCTACGAGGATGCGCTTCGGCCCGGGCAGGACCTCGAGGAACTCTTCATGAGCTTCTGCCGGGAAGGGCGACGAGCACGCGGGGAGGTGGCGGCATGACGGGCGAGAAAGGCGGCCTGCTCGCGGGCCTGCGCGCCGAGGCCCTGAGGTCGCGCCACGCGGCACCGGTTCGCCTGGCCGTGCTCATGGCGCTGCCGATGCCGCTGCTCGGCGCGATGCCCTACCGGGGCGTGCAGATCTTCAGCGCGTGGAACTACTGGTACGCGCTCTTCCTGCCCGTGACTCTCTCGCTCGTGGTGGCGTGCGTCGCGCGGGCGGACGCGCGCACGCGGATGCGGGGGCTTCTGGGCCTGGGCTTCCCGCTTAGGCGCGCCTGGTGGGCCAAGGCGCTCTGGTGCCTCGCGCTCTGCATGCTCTCGAACCTCGTGGTCTTCGGCATCTACCTCGCGGGATCGGCGTTCTCCTCGCAGGGCCTCACGGTCGCGGGCACGCTCACGATGCTCCTCTGCGCGCTCGTCAACACGGTGACCGCGGCGTGGATGATCCCCGCAGGGCTCTTCCTCACGGCGCGGCTCGGCATGCTCGCGGGCATCTTCTGCCCGCTCGCTGCGCAGCTCATGGGTGGTTTCGCCTGGTCGCTGATGCCGCTGCCGCAGCTCTTTCCGCCGTCGGCGAGCATGGTCATCCCCACGAGCTTCATCCCCGTGCTGCCGAGCGGCGAGCCACTCGCGGCGGACATGGCGCTCGGCGGGGCGCTCGCGGCGGACGGCATGCTCACACTGGCGGGCCTTGCGGTCTGCGCGCTCGCGTTCGCCGCGCTCACGGCGGCGGGCGCGGCCTGGTTCGCGCGCTCCGAGGAGAGGTGATGGCCATGACACGACTCTCCGACCCG
>NZ_QSSH01000069.1 GCF_003438495.1 Collinsella sp. TF05-9AC | reverse complement strand
GCCATGGGCTTCGCCATGCTCGGCCGCCTGGTGCTCACCAAGCAGCTCGTGCCCTTCTACTTCCTGGGCTTCCTGCTGTGCTCCTACGCCAACGTGCCCGTCCTGGGCGTCGCCCTGATCGCCATCATCATCGGCATCGACAAGTTCGACCTGCTCGGCCTGGGCGGAGCCCAGCCCCAGCTCTCCGCGGAAGGGGATGAGGACGATGACTTCTAGTCCCGAGAACAAGATCACGCGCTCCGACCTCGTCAAGAGCGCCGTCAACGTCGGCGCCCTGGGCATGGAGTTCTCCTGGACCTACTACAAGCAGATGAACATCGCCTTCTGCCTGATGGTCGCCAACATGCTCAAGAAGATCTACGCCGGCCGCCCCGACGACTACGCCGAGGCCCTGCACCGCCACTGCGCGTTCTTCAACATCACCGTCCAGTTCGCCCCGTTCGTCGGCGGCATCGCGATGGCCATGGAGGAGAAGGTCGCCCGCGGCGAGATCGAGCCCGAGAGCGTCAACGACGTCAAGGCCGCCCTCATGGGCCCGCTGTCCGGCATCGGCGACTCCATCTTCCTGTCGACGCTGCGCGTGGTCGCCGCCGCGGTGGGCATCAGCCTGTGCCAGGCCGGCAACCCCTTCGGCCCCATCGCCTTCCTGCTCATCTACAACGTCCCCGGCTTCGCGCTGCGCATCTGGGGCGCCGTCAAGGGCTACGAGCTGGGCGTGGGCTTCCTGGACGAGGCCCAGAGGACCGGCCTCATGCAGAAGATCATGACCTGCGTGGGCATCGTGGGCGTCATGGTCGTGGGCGCCATGTGCAAGGACATGTTCTGGGCCAGCATCCCGGTGGCCATCGGCTCGGGCGAGGACGCCCAGACCCTCCAGGACATCCTGGACGGCATCATGCCCGGCATGCTCGGCATGCTCGCCTTCTGGCTGTACTACTGGCTGCTGTCCAAGAAGATCAACCCCATGGTGCTGATCGTGGCCACCATGGTCGTGGGCATCATCGGCGCGTTCTTCGGCGTGCTGGCGTA
>NZ_QSSH01000068.1 GCF_003438495.1 Collinsella sp. TF05-9AC | reverse complement strand
GGCACCGTGGGGACACATGTATGTCAATCCTGGTCTAACAGAGCCTTAAATAAAGGCAGCACTAGAAAGGATGCGAATCGTGAAGAACCGATTCCCTTTCCGAATGCCTAATGCAGTAAAAATCACTGGTAGATCCGAGCAGTTTAACCAAGACGACAAGAGCGCGCTCAGATTGTTGTCTGCAGTAGCTAGCCAAGTATAGATACCATCCTGTTTCCAAATTCGGTCCTACGATAAACCCTTTCTTCTTTCTCAATTTCGTCGGGATCGTCGAAGATGAGCGTCGTATCTACTACGTCCCACTGCTGCCGATGGATATCCTCAATCAGCAATCCCAGCCCGGTTAATCGAAGAAGAACTTCTGCATCTCTGCCTCTGAGCGTCTGAAAAGTTTCCTTTTCTCGAAGCATTTCGTAGTCTCCAGGTAGAAATCTGTCCAAAGTCTCTGCAAACAAACGAAGATCGTCCCAGCTAATTTCTTTATCTAGGTAGGCCTCATAAATCTTTGCTAGTCGCCGCGCTTTGTCCTCCTCAATGTATCTTTCGAGCAGGATAAGCAGGTACTCAATATCGCGCTTCCTATTTGACTCTTCAAAGTATTGCTTGTACTTGTTCCATGAGCCATTTTCAAAAGAGTCGCGGTTGAACTCATCGAGGAAACACGCATACTTCTTCAGCAGATGCGCATTGTGGATATTGTTTCCGATTTTGTAGATGCTCACTAGGCTTGAGATGACGGGGATGTCCTTCAAGAACTCGTTTTGGAGAATTTCGTCCAGGCCAACCTCTGCGATATTCGAAATAAGTTCGAGAGAGTCGCTGCAAATAGTCGGCCTTGCGTCGTCTTGCAAGCGCGATAGACCGGCCTTAGTTGATTCCTCTGCGTTTACCATAAGATTACCTTTCATAATAATTTGCCAGTTTTGGCATGCGTTTGCAGCGCCGCTTTTCTGAAAGTGGCTCCAATTTAAATGCCATTGTTAGCGCCGGAATAATTTAGCCAAATATAGTCGGCCGAGATTGACCAATCC
>NZ_QSSH01000067.1 GCF_003438495.1 Collinsella sp. TF05-9AC | reverse complement strand
GGCCCGAAAGAAAGGTAGGAGGCCATGACGAAAGGTCTGCACGTGCCTTCCGAGATCGGCAAGCTCAGGAAGGTCTGCCTGCACCGTCCCGGCGACGAGCTCCTCAACCTGCCGCCCGACGAGCTCGAGCGACTCCTGTTCGACGACGTCCCGTTCCTGGAGGTCGCGCAGCAGGAGCACGACACCTTCGCCCAGATCCTGAGGGACCAGGGCGTGGAGGTCCTCTACCTCGAGAACCTCGTCGCCGAGGTGTTCGACCAGGTCCCCGGCGCCCGCGCCGAGTTCACCGACCAGTACATCGCCGAGGCCGGCATCCGCGGCCAGCACATGCCGCAGATCGTCCGCGAGAAGCTGGACTCCATCGAGGACAACCTCGAGTTCGTCAAGAAGACCATGGCCGGCATGACCAAGTCCGAGATCGACATGCCCCTCACGGCGTCCACGACCCTCGACTCCCTGGTCAACTCCGAGTCCGAGTCCGACCTGATCATCGACCCGATGCCCAACCTCTACTTCACCCGCGACCCGTTCGCGGTCGTCGGCGAGGGCGTCAACCTCAACCGCATGTACTCGGTCACCCGCAACCGCGAGACCCTGTACGGCAAGTACGTCTTCAAGTACCACCCCGACTACAAGGACGTCTCCCTGTACTTCCGCCGCGACTGCCAGTTCCACACCGAGGGCGGCGACGTGCTGAACATCAACGAGAAGACCCTCGCCGTCGGCATCTCCCAGCGCACCCAGGCCGCCGCGATCGACGTCATGGCCCAGAACATCTTCTGGAACTCCGACTCCAAGGTCGAGCGCATCCTGGCCTTCGACATCCCGGTCTCGCGCGCCTTCATGCACCTCGACACGGTCTTCACCCAGATCGACGTCGATAAGTTCACGATCCACCCCGCCATCATGGGCACCCTGCGCGTCTACGAGCTGACCGCCGGCAAGAACCCGGGCGACGTGAACATCCGCCTGATCGAGGACACCCTCGAGCACGTCCTGGAGGACGCCACCGGCGTCGACCAGGTCAAGCTGATCCCCTGCGGCGGCGGCGACCCGATCGCGGCCTCCCGCGAGCAGTGGAACGACGGCTCCAACACCCTGTGCGTCGAGCCCGGCAAGATCTGCGTCTACGCCCGCAACACCGTCACCAACGACGTGCTGTACAAGGAGGGCCTGGACCTTCTCGTCGTGCCCTCCGCCGAGCTCTCCCGCGGCCGCGGCGGCCCGCGCTGCATGAGCATGCCCTTCTGGCGCGAGGACCTCTAAG
>NZ_QSSH01000066.1 GCF_003438495.1 Collinsella sp. TF05-9AC | reverse complement strand
GGCTCTGTTAGACCAGGATTGACATACATGTGTCCCCACGGTGCCATATCGTTAGCCCTGTAGACCGCGATGATGGGGGCAGCATGAACGCCGAAGACCTGGTCCTCAACTTCAAGAAGGACATGGCGAACCTCAGCAAGACCGAGCGCCGCCGCGCGATCGAATCCGTCAGGGACGTGATCCGCGCGGCGGCGTTCGACGACGCGGCCGGCTCCGCCTACGAAATCGAACGCTGCCCACGCTGCGGGTCCGCCGCGGTCGTGAAGAAGGGGAAGGCCGGGAACGGCGAGCAGCGCTACCTCTGCCGGGGCTGCGGCAGGACCTTCGGCATGGGCAGCGAGCGCATCCTGGGGACGAGCAAGCTCCCGAAGGAGACCTGGATGGCCTACGCCGAGTGCTTCGTGCTCATGCTGCCCCTGCGCGAATGCGCGAGGCGCTGCCGCGTCTGCCTCAAGACCGCCTACACCATGCGCCACAGGCTGATCGAGTGCCTCTCGGCCTACTCCCCCTCGTTCAGGGTCGAGAGGGGGTGCGGCTGCGAGCTCGACGAGACCTATTTCCCCGAGTCGTTCAAGGGCAACCACGCGAAGGGGTCGTTCACGATGCCGCGCCCCTCCCGGCACCGCGGCAAGCAGGTGCACAGGCGCGGGCTGTCGCGCGAGCGGATCTGCGTCATGACCGGCGTGAACGACTCGAACGAGACGTTCCTCGAGGTCACGGGGCGGGGCGCCCTTTCGAGGGAGCGCGCCATGGACGCGCTGAGGGGCCGCATCGCGGCCGGCTCGGTCGTCGCGACCGACAGGGCGGCCGCCTACGTCGGCGTCCTCGCCGAGCTCGAGGTCGCCGCGCACGCGGCCTACGACCCCAAGGACCGCTCCGGGGGAACCATCAACCGGATCAACACCGTCCACTCGCTCCTCGGCGCCTTCATGGAGCCGTTCAAGGGCGTGTCGACGAAGCACCTCGATGCCTACCTCGCCTGGTTCAGGTGGTGCCGGACCTTCATGGCGACCGATTCCGGCGCCGCCGGGCGCACGGTCGCGCGGCAGCTCGCGCACGGCGTCTGCAGGAGCCGCGTCCGCGACATGTTCAACGTGGAGCCGCCCTACATGGACTACTGGGCCGCGCCCGCCGCATAGAGGCGGTAGAATGGTCGCACCGCGATACACGAGGAGGGGTGAGGCCATGCCGTCGAACATACCGGCCACGACGATCCGCATCGACCCGGAGGTCAAGAGGGAGGCCACGGCCATCCTGGACGAGCTCGGCCTGTCCATGTCCACCGCCGTCAACGCGTTCCTCAGGGCGCTCGTCCGGGAGGGCGGGATGCCGTTCGAGATGAGGGTCAAGACGCCGGCGCCCGACGGGGAGACGGCGAGATAGCCGGCAGGTCGGCATGTCAATCCTGGTCTAACAGAGCCTT
>NZ_QSSH01000065.1 GCF_003438495.1 Collinsella sp. TF05-9AC | reverse complement strand
CCTTGATTATCGACTTCATCCGAACACCTCCCACATTCATCCGTACATGTGCGGATGAATGTGGGAACCCGATACCCTGAGGGCCGGACCGGCCGGCCCCGGGAGATCGGAGGACGGCATGTCCGGAAAGAGGAAGAAGGGTTCCGCGAAAGCGGCCCCGAGGGCCTACGGAAGGCTCACGAGGCACGAGCGGGACACGGTCCAGAGGATGCTGGAGCGCGGGGCCTCGTGCAGGGAGATCGCGAGGGAGCTGGGCAGGTCGCCCTCGACGGTGAGCGCCGAGGTGGCGTCGCACAGGTTCGTGACGGCGCCGAAGCCCAGGCGCGGCGAGCGCGTGGGCGCCGACACCGACCTGTCGTCGGCCTGCCCGCGCCTGGCGGCGTGGCCGCGCTGCTGCAACGGGTGCGGCCGCTACCGCGCGATGGGCTGCAAGCGCCGCCCGCACGTCTTCTACGAGGCCCGCGCCGCGCAGCTGTGCGCCGACTCGGTGCTCGTCTCGTCCAGGCGCGGGATCGACGCCGACGAGCCGGCCGCGGCGGCCAGGCTGGAGGCCATCAGGGACTGCCTGCGCCGGGGGCTCTCGCCCGAGCAGATGGCCGCATGCAACGGAGGGCCGGTGGACCTGTCGCCGTCGACCATCTACCGCTGGGTCGCGGCGGGCTACGACGGCATGACCAACATGGAGCTCAGGCGCAAGGTCGGCTACAGGCCGAGGAGGCGCGCCGCCGTCCGGGCGGCCACGCGCCACTCCGCCCGCAGGTCGCATGCCGCGTTCCTCGCCCTCGGGGAGGACGCGTGCGCCGCGGCCTGGGAGATGGACACCGTCGAGGGCGCCCGGGAGGACTCCGCCTGCCTGCTCACGCTGCTGCACCGCCCCAGCAGGCTGCAGCTCGCGCTGCCGCTGGAGGAGAAGACCGCCGGGTGCGTCGCGGACGCCCTGGGCGATATCAGGGAGGTCCTCGGCGCCGACGGCATGGGGAGGGTCTTCCGCGCCGTGCTCACCGACAACGGCGCGGAGTTCTCCGACGAGGCGGCGATCGCGGCGCTGCTCGGCGAGGGGCCCGGCGAGACGAGGCTGTTCTACTGCGACCCGCGCCGCAGCGACCAGAAGGGCGCCTGCGAGCGAAACCACGTCGAGATAAGGAAGCTGCTGCCCAAGGGCGCCGGAATCAGGTTCGACCGGCTATCCCCGGCCGACATGGCGCTCGCCATGTCGCACGTGAACTCCGAGCCCCGCGGCGCGCTCGGCTTCTCGACGCCCGCCCGCGCCTTCAGGGCGATGCTCGGGGACGATGCGGCGGCGCTGCTTGACGCCTACGGCGTGGAGGATGTGCCTCTGGCCGAGCTCGACCTGACGCCGGGACTCATCGAGAGGGCGCGCGCAGAGAGGGGCGATGCCCCGCTGGCCTAGCCTGAAGGCAAAACGGAATAGACTGACCGACCGTCCGGCTGAGTCTGGGAAGAGGTGCCGGGCGGAGGGCGGAGCATGGCCACCGGACCCATCGAAACACATCTCCACCGTTCCTTCAACTGGGAAAACGGCGCCCCCGGGGCCCGGATGGGGCCTCGGGGGCGTTCGGCTAGCTGCGGGAACGGCCTGTCCGCCTAATGTGTTCGGCTGAGATCGGAAATCAACC
>NZ_QSSH01000064.1 GCF_003438495.1 Collinsella sp. TF05-9AC | reverse complement strand
GTGGCCACCATGGTCGTGGGCATCATCGGCGCGTTCTTCGGCGTGCTGGCGTAGGTTCCTGCGTTTTATTCTGCCCCCAAGGGAAACGGCGACCCATTGCGGTCGCCGTTTTTTATTACCGAAAGCTAGCTGGAGGTGCTTCGTGATTCGATCTGACAATCCACCCGATAATGGCGTGAGCGGGGCGATGTATCTATTTGGCACGGCGCTCTTATGGAGTTTTATCGGCATCCTCGTTCGCGCCAATTCGCAGTCAGCTCTTTTGATCGGTGCCGTTACGGCAATATTTATGGCGCTCTTTATCCTGCTCGTCGGCAGGCCCGTCCTCCGCGTCAGCCGTCTTATTGTCCTTGTGGCCGTCTGCAACTTCGTGACGGGCACCACGTTTAACTTTGCCAACCAGCTCACGACGGTCGGCAACGCGATCGTTCTGCAGTACACCTCGATGATTTTCGTTATCGTGTATCAATCGCTCGCAACTCGTACGTTGCCCTCGCCTGCAAAGATTGCCTCCGTGGTGGTTGCTTTTACGGGTATGGGACTTTTCTTTTTAGGTGATTTGAGTGCCGAGGGCATGCTCGGCAACCTGCTTGCCGTCATTTCGGGCGCCACCTTTGGGCTGTGTTTCTTTTTGAACTCTCGCCCCGATGCGTCGCCCATGGTGTCCTCGCTCATCTCCTGCGGCATCTCGATACTGCCGATCGTCTATTTTGCCGGCGACCTAGGCTCCGTAAAACCCTTTGAGTGGGGGCTTATGCTGGTGCATGGCCTTTTTTGCAGCGGCCTTGCGAGTGTGCTGTATGCCAAGGGGATTGCGCGCACTAACGCGTTTGCGGCCAACTTGGTTTGCATGAGCGAGGTCGTGCTCGCTCCCTGCTGGTCGGCGCTCCTCTTTGGCGAGGTCTTTCGCTGGAACGAGTTTTTGGGCGCGGCGATAATCGTTTTGGTGATTGTAGGCAACTTGGCATACGATGCCTTTGGCGATGGCTTTCTGGTGGCGCTTGTCCGCCATCGAAACAGAGAGCGCGCCTGATGGGATACGTCTGCCGTTTACGGTAAAAAACACCCCGCTGAGCGAGTGGTATTAAATAGTAAGAACCTGCATATCTATAATTGGTATCAAATCATTTGTGCCTGGCATGGGTGTTCGCAGCACACCAGGTACGCTTCGAGCCGTGTGATCGAACTCCTGGAATTGATATCAACAACGCGCGCGACGGGAGTGACGACGGTTCGATATTCCTTATTGGGAGGAATTATGCTTGTCCAAGCAATCCTCGTCGGCTTAGTCGGAGCGTTTGGATGTCTCGACTACCAGCTCGGCACCCTCTACGCGTTCCGCCCCATCGTCCTGTGCCCGCTCGTGGGCCTGGTGCTGGGGGACCTGCAGACTGGTCTTGCCGTTGGCGCCAGCCTGGAGCTGCTGTTCATGGGTTCGGTTTCCATCGGCGCCTACGTGCCGCCTAACGAAACCATCGGCGGCGTGCTCGCCTGCGCGTTTGCCATTCAGCTCGGTCAGGGTACCGAGACGGCCATCGCGCTCGCCATGCCCATCGCTGTCCTTTCGCTGACGATCGGCAACATTACTAGTGCCTTGTTCACCGTGTTTGTCGATATGGCAGACAGGTTCGCCCTCAAGGGAAACCTTAAAGGCATTTACGCCGTTCATTGGGGCATGGGTCTTTGGGGCTGCCTTGAGTATTTCCTGCTGTGCGGCGGCGCCTTCTATCTGGGCTCCGATGCCATCCAGGGCCTGCTCGACTTCGTCCCGTCCTTCATCATTGATGGTTGCGGCGTTGCCGCCAACATTCTGCCGGCCATGGGCTTCGCCATGCTCGGCCGCCTGGTGCTCACCAAGCAGCTCGTGCC
>NZ_QSSH01000063.1 GCF_003438495.1 Collinsella sp. TF05-9AC | reverse complement strand
TCGGAAGGCACGTGCAGACCTTTCGTCATGGCCTCCTACCTTTCTTTCGGGCCCTTGTCAGGGCCGATTCGTTAGCGCCCCTCCGTGTGAGGCGTTATTGCTGACGACATATTTATATCCAAAATCAGCTCATACTTCCACCTTGCCCCCGAACGGTTTTTTATAGGGGGTGAACGGCATACACATATACTTCACGCATGGCACACTTCATCTTAATAAAGCGTATTTACGTGCTTAAACGCGTTTTAATCCTAAAATCAAATGGAACTAAACTTTGTTAAACCATCCTCAAATTGCATATTTCCAATAAAGCTATGAATAGAATTAGCGGTTCACACCGCGTCTCAACCATTTTCATTTTTATTCAGAAAAAAGTTTGTCCTATTCATTTCTGATAAATAAATTACCGTTTACCAGACGCTTGATACCGTTCACCGGAAACTCAGTATAAGGCCCAGCGGATACCGCCTCGCTTTACGGCCCCATTTGTAACAACTTGACTTCTCGGTATAGAAAAACGGACCCGCTTCCCCTAGGGAAACGGGTCCGTTTTCGATTATCTTCGGCTAATTTGGATAAGGCCCCCGAAGACCATCGGAATCCTAGCGATTGAACTCCGCCAGTGCCTCGCCCAAAAGCCTCAGGCCCTCGCGCAGAACGTCCTCGCTCGCGCAGTAGCCCAGGCGTGCGCCGCAGGGAAGCTCAAAACGGCTACCGGGGACCAGCAGCACTCCCCTCTCGGACAGCAGGCGCCTGCAGAACTCCTCGTCATCCTCGGGAATATCCAGCTGGATAAACGAGGTGGACACGCCCTGCGGGGCCGTCCAGGAAACGCGATGCTGCGTATCGATCCAAGCCTGCGCGATATCGCGGTTGCCAAACACGATCTTGCGATTGCGCTCGAGAATCTTATCCTTGTGCTCAAGCACATAGGTCGCCAGAGCATCGTTGAACACGCCGCCGCAGATCATGGTGTAATCGCGATAGGTACGGATGCGGTTGGACACCTCTTCGTCGGCCACGACCCAGCCCACGCGGGCCGCAGGCGTCGAATAGGTCTTCGACAACGAGTTGGTGACAATGGCCCTCTCGTACACGTCGACCATCGACATAAAGGACTCAGTGTTTTCGAGCGGCAGATACACCTCGTCGCACAGCACGTAGGCGCCCACCGAACGGGCGATCTCGGCAATCTGGCCGAGCATATCGGTATCGAGCACCGTACCGATGGGGTTCGATGCGTTGTTTATGCAGATAAGCTTGGTGTTGGGGCGCACCAAGCGCTTGAGTTCCTCGATATCGGGCTTCCAGCCGAGTTCCTCGCAAAGCTCCCAATACTCGACCTCGGCGCCCAGCGTGCGCGGAATCTCGTAGAGCGGCGCGTAGGTGGGCCACTCGGCGATAACGTGGTCGCCGGGCTCGACCACGGCCATGATGGCGTTGAGGTTCGCACCCGTGCAGCCATTGGTCTGCAGAATGTGGTCGGGATTGACCTCCCGACGATACAGCTTGGCAACCACGGCCTTAAACTCCGGCGAGCCCTCGATCCAGCCGTAGTTCATCTTCTCGCGGTCCAAGCGCTCGTAGAACGTGGCGCCGTCCTGCTCATCGAGCGCGCGCAGCTCGCCCATGGTGAGCGACGAGATCGTCGACTGGGCGATGTCCCACGTGGCACTTTTCTCCCAAACGTTGAGCCATTCCTCAACGCCAATCGTCTTGATGTCCATGGCCAAGCTCCTTACAAAAGCAGTCATCCAATCGTGTTGACGTCCCTCATACAAGATTGGGGCGGTGCGAAAACCCGCACCGCCCCAATGGGAGACATCTAATGGCAGCTAGATGTATGTATTATGACCTGTACGGGTCCTGAAAGACCTTAGAGGTCCTCGCGCCAGAAGGGCATGCTCATGCAGCGCGGGCCGCCGCGG
>NZ_QSSH01000062.1 GCF_003438495.1 Collinsella sp. TF05-9AC | reverse complement strand
GGAGGCCAGGGCGCCGCTGACCGGTGGACGGCACCGAGCCGTACGCTTGAACTGAGAAGGGGGAGGCCTCGCGGCCTCCCCCTTTTTTGCGTTTAAGGCGGCATTCGCTAAGCAATTAAATCAATCCAATCATCCACCGGTGAATATAAACGTTCACCGTTCTTTGGTCGGTTCTTTGTTCTCAATGGACTAATATTTGCTTTAGCGCACTGCTGCGCTTGTCCTGTTTTACACGGGTCGTTTTATTGATTGTGACGGAAGGACTCATATGGCAGATGTTCATGAGCTGCTTGATACTTGGATTGCCAATGTCAAGGACGAGGAGCTCCTCGCTGAGCTTAACACGATGAAGGAGCAGGGTGATGAGGACGCCATCACCGACGCTTTCTTCCAGGATCTCGCCTTCGGTACTGCCGGCCTTCGCGGCACTATCGGTGCGGGCACTAACCGTATGAATATCTATACGGTCGGTCGTGCGACCCAGGGATTCGCTGACTACCTCAATGCGACCTTCGAGCATCCGACGGTCGCCATCGCTCGCGATAGCCGCAATAAAGGTGAGCTGTTCGTCAAGACGACGGCTGCCATTCTTGCAGCAAACGGCGTGACTGCCCTCGTGTATCCCAAGATTTCTCCTGTGCCGACGCTCTCCTGGGCCGTCCGCGACCTTAAGTGCTCCGGTGGCATTTGCATGACCGCTAGTCATAATCCGGCGCCTTATAACGGCTATAAGGCCTATGGCCCCGACGGCTGCCAGATCACCAGCGAGGCCGCCGATGCAATTTCTAAGGCTATCGCCGAGACCGATACGTTCACCGGCGTGAAGTCCATGGACTTCGATGAGGCTCTTGAGCAGGGTCTGGTCAAATGGATCGATGATTCGTGCCTCGAGCGTTATTACGACGCCGTTCTCGCCCGCGGCGTGACTAACCTTTCTGCCGAGGAGATCGCTGGCGCTCCGCTTAAGCTCGTCTACACTCCGCTCAACGGCACTGGCCTCATTCCCGTCACGACGGTGCTCGAGCGCGCTGGCATCACTGATGTCACGGTTGTTCCCGAGCAGAAGGAGCCTAACGGCGATTTCCCGACCTGCCCGTATCCTAACCCCGAGATTCGTCAGGCCATGCAGAAGGGCATTGACCTGTGCGAGCAGGTTCACCCCGATCTGCTGCTTGCAACCGATCCTGACGCCGATCGCGTTGGCGTTGCCGTTAAGAATGGCGATGACTATCTGCTGCTGACCGGCAATGAGATGGGCGTTCTGCTGCTCGACTATATCTGCAAGACCCGCGCTGCTCGCGGTGAGGACCTCACTAAGAAGGTTGCTGTCACTACTATCGTTTCTTCCGCCATGGTTGACGCTCTGGCCGACGAGTACGGTTTTGAGCTCCGCCGCTGCCTGACGGGCTTCAAGTACATCGGCGACATCATTACTTCTCTTTCCGATGCTGGCGAGGTCGATCGCTTTATCTTCGGTTTTGAGGAGAGCTACGGCTATCTGGCCGGCGACCACGTGCGCGACAAGGACGCCGTGAGCACTTCGCTTTTGATTTGCCAGATGGCGCAGTATTACAAGCTCCAGGGAAAGAACCTTGCCGACGCGATGCACGAGCTGTACGAGAAGTATGGCTACTATCACAACAAGACGATTTCGCTGAGCTATCCGGGTGCTGAGGGTGCGGCAAAGATGGCCGGCATCATGGCCGGTCTGCGCGAGAACCCGCCCGCGGAGCTCGCCGGTTCCAAGATTGAGGCCGTCGTTGATTACAACACCTGCGTGAACGGCCTGCCGAAGGCTAATGTTATTGAGTTCGATCTTGAGGGTGGCAACAAGGGTATTGTTCGTCCTTCCGGCACCGAGCCCAAGATTAAGCTGTACATCTTCGCTAAGGGCGCGGATGCCGCCGAGGCAGATGCAGCACTTGACGCGATCGAGGAGTCCGGTCGCAAGCTGCTGGCATAAGGTATTTAAGAGTCTATAGCTATAGATGGGCTAAAGAGGGGATCTCGGATGCGAGGTCCCCTCCTGTTTTTAACCAGCCAGCCGAGAGTACTTATATGTGTAGGAAATGTGTACGCCCAGATTCCCGCCCACGGCGCCCCTCCGGTCTGGCAATATATCTCCTTGCCGCGCGGCCCGGTCGGAC
>NZ_QSSH01000061.1 GCF_003438495.1 Collinsella sp. TF05-9AC | reverse complement strand
GGGCCTCGAGCGACTCGGCGAGGGAGGCCCGCATGGCGTCCATCGCGGCGAGGACGTCGTTCACCTCGCGCACGTTGGTGCTGCCGACCGCGAAGTCGAGCTCCCCCGCGCCGACGCGCCCCGCCGCCTCCGCGAGCGGCGCCATCTTGCGCGAGATCACGCGGCTCGCACGGCGCGCCACGAGCGCGAGCGCGAGCGCGCTTCCCGCAGCGGCGCCGACGAGCATGAGGTTCTGCGGGTTGGGAAGCAGGCCGGCGAGGTCGCGCGAGACCCACTGCGGCAGGTACTCGCTGACGAGTGCGCAGGCCCCGCCGCCCTTGAGCGGGAACGCGGCGTAGGTGAGGCCCGAGCCCCCGCCCTCGATCTCCACTGTGCCCGGATCCGCGGCGAGTGCCGCACGGGCCATTTCCGTCGCGTCCTCGAGTCGCGTGCCCTCGAGGTCTGTCATCAGCACGTATCCGTCCTTGTTCAGGATGAGGTAGCGGTACGCCGTCGGCACGTCCTGCTGCCCGCAGACGCCGTCGCGTGCCAGGCCCTCCGCGACCTCGCGCGCATTGGCCGGCCCCCAGCTTGCCTCGTAGACGAAGCCCGCGTTGATCGCCGCGGAGAGCGCCATGAACGTGGCGAGCCACGCCGTGGCGACCGCCGCGAACGCGTAGGCGAAATAGCGCGCGATGACGAAGGAGAGCGGCATGCCCCCGCGACCTCGCGCCCCGGTCCTCAGAGCTGCCACTTGTACCCCATCCCCCAGACGGTCGCGATCGGGTCGGCGCCGGCCTCGGAGAGTTTCCTCCGGGCGCGGCTGACCTGCATGGATATGGCCGCGTCGTCGGCGTCGCTCTCCCAGCCGAGCACCGCCTCGCGAATCTGCGCGCGGCTCATGACCTGCCCAGGGTGGCGGGCGAGGTACTCGCAGATGGCGTACTCGGTGGGCGTGAGCGACACGGCCTCGCCGCCCACGTCGAGGCCGCGCGCCCCGAGGTCGATCCGCACCTCCCCGAAGGAGAGGGCGTGCGAGCGCGGCCGGCGCTCACGGCGCAGATGGGCCGCGACCTTGGCGCGCAGCTCCGCGGCCCCGAAGGGCTTGCGGACGTAGTCGTCGGCGCCCAGGCCGTAGCCGGCCACGGCGTCCTCCTCGGCCACGCGCGCGGTCAGGAAGATGATGGGCCCGTCGAAATCCGGGCGGATCTGCCGCACGAGCTCGAAGCCGTCGAGCCCCGGCATCATGACGTCGCAGAGCACGAGGTCGAAGCGCGAAAGGTCCATCCCCGGGACCGCCGTCGGGTCCGCTGCCTTGACGACCTCATGGCCGTCGCGGCCGAGGACGCGCGCGAGCGCGTCGAGGATCGCCCGCTCATCATCCACTGCCAGTATCCTCGCCATATTCGACCTCCTGAAACTCCCGTTGCATTGTACTTGCGCCGCGCTCAGCGGTCTAGAGCCCCGCGCGCAGCCGCGGGCGCCTCGGCCGCATCGCACGCGCGGTAGCGCACGCCCGAGCCGCCGCGCGCCTCGATCTCGAGCCAGCCCTCGCCGTTCGACTCCCGTCCGAAGAAGATGAGCTGGAGCTCTCGGACATTGCCCCTGTCGTCCGCCGCGTCCACCAGGTAGACGTAGTTCGCTCCCGCCCCGGTGGCGTCAGCGTAGGAGCTCGCGTGGCTGCCGGGCTCGGGCGCGGGCGCCCACATGGCGATCTCAGGGTTGGGCAGCACGCGGTCGGCGATCGAGCGCAGCGCCGACCCCCAGCCGGCGTCGAGCAGGGCATTCCCGCCCAGGACGAACGCTGCGGAGAGGAGGACGAGCACGGCGGCGAGCGGCCTCCTACGCATCTGCCCTCCCGTCCTCGAAGCGGCAGAACCAGGCGAGAAGGACGGCGGCGGCTGCCAGGGTGAGCACGAGGCCAGCGAGCGCAGTCGTGAGGAGAGGGCCCGCCGCGCGTGCGGCGTCGATGAAGGCCTCTACCCCGAGCGACCCCAGGCGCGCGGGCCAGGCGAGCGGCACCCAGCTCAGGGGCGTCGCCAGGGCACCGGTGGGCTCGCCGGTCATGAGGCCGTGCGCAAGTCCGCCCACTGAGAAGAACGCGAGGAGCATCCCCGCCGCGCCGGCGCCGATGGCGGCGTTGCGGCCGAGGCGCAGGGCCACGCCGAGCTCCAGCGCGTAGAGGGGCAGGCTGCCCAGCACGATGCCCACCC
>NZ_QSSH01000060.1 GCF_003438495.1 Collinsella sp. TF05-9AC | reverse complement strand
GTAGCGTCAAGTGGTCCGCCGTTCGGTAGAACGGCGGAACTAGATCACGACGCCGTTGCAGTGGTCGATTTCGTGTTGGATGATCTCGGCGGTGTAGTCCGAGAAGTTTTTGATGCGGTGGATAAAGTTCTCGTCCAAATACTCAACCTTAATGCGACGATAGCGGGTACAGGGACGCTCGCCGATCAGCGAGAGGCATCCTTCGCTCGTCTGATAGGCATTGACCTGCTCAAGAATTTGGGGGTTGTACATCAGGAGCGTCTTGTTGCCGTCTTTTACGCAGATGATGCGTTTGCGCACGCCGATCATGTTGGCGGCGAGACCGACACACTCGTGCTCGTGTTCGTGAAGCGTGTCCAAAAGGTCCTGTCCGGTAGCGGCGTCTTCGGGGTCGGCATCCTCGGAGGGCAGGCGTAAAAAGAACTCGGACTTCATGATGGGTTTGATCATGGCGGGCTCCTCATGTCTTATGCTTTCGTGGACTTTTAATAATAGCGCGGAAGGAAAGCTGCGCGTCCGCGTTACAATCTTTCGACGTTGGACCATGTTGCCAGATTCGTCGTGTACGGCGTCTGGTGTAAGTCTAGGGCTCATTTTCGCCCTGGACTGTTCCTCTGGGGCGATGCGATTGTCGTTCTAAGAGGAAGGAATTTCATGGGGACCAAATCCCAAAAGCAAACTCAATCACCGTCGACAGCCTCGGCGATTCTCGTCGTAATGTATGTTGCAGCCTTTGTTGCCGCGTTTAACGAGAACATCATTAACGTGGCGTTGCACGACATTATGACGGCCTTTTCGGTGAGTGCCACCACGGCGCAGTGGCTCGTTTCGGGCTACATGATCGTGACGTCGATCTTTACGGCCATCATGGCCTTTCTGTCCGGCCGTTTCTCGACGCGCAAGCTGCTGTTTTTCGCATGCGGATGCATGGTCGCCGGCGAAGTCCTGTGCCTGGTCGCTCCGTCGTTTAGCGTTTTGCTGCCAAGTCGTATTTTGCAGGCTGCGGGATCGGGCATCTTGTTCCCGCTCATGATGAACGTGGTGCTGTCTTGCGCCCCGCGCGAGAAGCTCGGTCTGTATCTGAGCCTGGGCGGTGCCTGCATTACGCTGGGGCCGGCGTTTGGACCCGTGATCAGCGGTCTAATGTGCACGTTGTTTGGCTGGAGAGCGGTGTTCGTAGTGCCGCTGGTGGGCGGCATTGTGGTCGCTGCGGCGGGCGTAAAGCATGTTCAGAATGTCGGAGAGCGCTCGAACACCACGCTTGATAGTCTGTCGGTTGTTTTGCTCGCTGCCGGTATTACGGCATTTGTGTATTCCGTAGGCGAGTTCTCGACCAATCTGGTTGGCGGTACCGTGACGCTCTTAGCCGCCATTGTGCTGCTCGGCCTGTTTGCGGCCCGCCAGCTCAAGCTTGAGCATCCGGTGCTTAACGTGCGTCCCATGGCGAGTGTTCGTTTTTGGCCTGCGTGCTTGCTTGTGGTGGTATCGATGATGACGACGTTCTCGATGAGCGTTTTGTTGCCGCTCTATTTTGAGGGCGCATACGGCATGACCGCACTTGTTGCGGGCTTGCTCATTTTGCCGGCAATTGCCTGCAACGCCGTGACCTCGATTGTGGGCGGACGCGTGATGGACGCCCGTGGCGCATGGCCGCTGCTGCCGGTCGGCTTTGCCCTGATTGCCGTGGGGCAGACTGCCATCTCGGTGACGGCGGTGAGCATGAACATCGGCGTCGTCGTGGCGCTGACCGTTGTGGTGTATGCCGGAGTCGGTTTGGTGCTGAGCCCCTCGCAAACGGCCGGCTTGGAGACGCTGCCTGGCGCTGAGCATCCTCACGGAACGGCATTGCTCAACACGTGGAACATGATTGCCGCATCGTTTGGCCCGTCGCTGTTTATCGGCCTGCTCTCGAGTTCTGCGGCGACTGCCGGCGCCGCTGGCGTTGCGACCGACGTTGCCCAGGCGATTGGATTTGCGGCGGCCGTGCGTGTGGCGGCTGTAATTGCCGTGGTCGGGTTCGTGGCGTCGCTGGTGTACGCTCGTCGCGAGTCGCACATGTCGCATTAATGTGTGCACATAGATTCTGCAGCTAGATTAGCGAGCGACACCATAAACTAATAGACGTTTTGCCGAGAGGCATGAATGTTTAAAGCGCAAAGAGTGCGCGACGGGCCCCGCGAATGGGGCGATGATGCCCGAGAGGGCCAAGAAGGAGTCTCATGTCTGAGAACGAAGAGATCATGAACGAGACCGAGAACGAGACCATGGCTGCCGAGGTTGAGGCAGTCGAGACCGTGGAGACCGAAGCTGCCGAGGTTGAGGCTGCTGACGAGGTTTCCGCCGAGGAGGAGGCCGAGGTTGTCGAGGCCGCCGTTGATTACGATGACGAAGAGCTGATGGACAAGATGCAGAAGGCCGCCCGCCTGCTGCGTAGCCGTCGCTTTGCTATTTCCAAGGAGGAGGAGGCCAAGGCCGAGCGCATGGCGAACATCGAGCGCGCCATCAAGCTTCTTGACCTCAAGCCCAAGATGGAGCAGAAGGAAATGTCCGACCTGCTGGGCATGCGCCTTCGTGAGCTCGATGGCCTGATGGCCGAGGCCGAGGCTGCCGATCTGGTCGGCCGCATCGACGACGCCGAGGGCGATATGCGCAAGATCGTCGTCTTTGCTGCCGAGGATGCCGCTGAGGGCCTGGTCGAGCTTGCCAACAAGAAGGAGAAGCTCCTGCCCGAGCTTTCTTATGAGGAGGCCACCGAGCTGATGGCCGCTCTCGATAAGGTTATCGCCCCGCTCGTCGCCATGGGCCTGGACGAGGACCGCGGTCCTCGCGGCGGCCGTGACGACCGTGGCGGCCGTGGCGGCGACCGTGGCGGTCGCGGCGGCTTTGGTGATCGCGGTGGCCGTG
>NZ_QSSH01000006.1:88937-93584 GCF_003438495.1 Collinsella sp. TF05-9AC | reverse complement strand
CGCACATGTACGGATGAATGTGGGAGGTGTTCGGATGAAGTCGATAATCAAGGCTCGCAAACTTTTTCTGCACATGCGCCCGTTGCGGGGTGCAACGTCGCGCTCGATGCGCTACATTGAATCAGTATTTTCAATGCCGCTGCGCGAGCGCTGCAGATCGACGTATCACCGGCTCACAGAGCACGGCGGCGTACCAGACAGGAGGACTGCATGGGATCTGATGTGAAGATCGCACGCGCGTTGATCTCGGTTACCGATAAGACGGGCGTCGTCGATTTCGCACGGACGCTGGTCGATGACTTTGGCGTCGAGATCATCTCTACGGGCGGCACGGCTCGTGCCATCGAGGATGCGGGCGTTCCCGTAACCCCCATCGAGGAGTTCACGGGCTATCCCGAGATGATGGACGGCCGCGTTAAGACCCTGCACCCCAAGGTTCACGGCGCACTGCTGGCCCGCCGCGATTCCGAGCAGCACATGCAGGAGGCCGCTCAGCACGGTATTAAGCTGATCGATCTGGTCGTCGTCAACCTGTACGAGTTCGAGAAGACCGTCGCTAATCCCGAGGTCACCTTCGCGGATGCCATCGAGCACATCGACATCGGCGGTCCCTCCATGCTGCGCTCTGCCGCCAAGAACGCCACGAGTGTTACCGTCATCTCCGACCCGGCCGACTATGATGCCGTCCTGGCCGAGATGCACGAGACCGGTGGCTGCACCACGCTTTCCACCCGTCGTCGCCTGCAGGTGAAGGTCTACCAGACCACCGCCGCCTACGACACGGCTATCTCCCGTTGGCTTGCCGCCCAGGCAAGCGACGTGGCGGACACCTCTGCCAAGCTCGAGATTTCGCTGGAGAAGGTCGACGACCTGCGCTATGGCGAGAACCCGCAGCAGAAGGCCACGGTCTATCGCTTTGCCGAGGGCTGCGAGAACACCGCGAGCTCGCAGTTCCCGCTCGTGGGCTCCGAGCAGATCCAGGGCAAGCCGCTCAGCTACAACAACTATCTGGATGCCGACGCCGCCTGGAACCTGGTCCGCGAGTTCGACGAGCCGGCCTGCGTGATCCTCAAGCACCAGAACCCCTGCGGTTCCGCCGTTGCCGAGGACATCACGGCCGCCTACGATCGCGCCTTCGCCTGCGATCCCAAGAGCGCCTTTGGCGGCATCATCGCCTGCAACCGCGAGGTTCCCTTTGAGCTGGTTGAGCACTTTGCCGATCAGAACAAGCAGTTCGTCGAGGTCATCATCGCCCCGAGCTACACCGACGAGGCGCTCGAGCGCATGGCCAAGCGCCCCAACCTGCGCGTGTTGGCTACCGGCGGCGTGGACCACGGCGCCCAGGTGGAGCTGCGCTCCGTCGACGGCGGCATGCTGGTGCAGGAAGTCGACCACGTGACCGAGGACCCCGCGACCTTTACGTTCCCCACCGACCGCAAGCCCACCGACGCCGAGATGGCCGAGCTCGAGTTTGCCTGGAAGGTCTGCAAGGGCGTCAAGTCCAACGCCATCCTGATCTCCAAGGGCAAGGCCGGCATTGGCATGGGTCCGGGTCAGCCCAACCGCGTTGACTCCGCACTGCTGGCCTGCGAGCGCGCCGAGGACTTCTGCGAGCGCGAGGGCGTGGAGAAGGGCGGCTTTGCCTGTGCAAGCGACGCGTTCTTCCCGTTCCGCGACAACGTCGACGTGCTTGCCGCGCACGGCGTGACCTGCATCATTCAGCCCGGCGGCTCCAAGCGCGACGACGAGAGCATCCAGGCCTGCAATGAGCATGGCATCGCGATGGTGTTCACCGGAGCCAGGCATTTCCGTCACTAAGTTCCGCCCTGGGACAAAATAATCTCTGCAAAAGACGGCTGCTCCGTTTGGAGGGCCGTCTTTTTGGTATAAGAGGACGGAATGACTAACACGAAAGGTACAACCATGCCCCAGATTGATGATGCCGAGCTGTTTGGCAATGCCGAGGATCAGCGTGCGTACGAGGACTTTTGCGCCAATCAGGAGGCGGTCGAGAAGTTCACGCTCGACAAGCCCGCGCTTGTCTGCCGTTGGCGCATGTCCAACAAAAAGGTGCCCATGCTCAACCGCCACATTCGCGCACTGTCCGAGCGCCTGGTGCAGGGCGAGCCGCTTACCCATAACATGCTCAGCTGGGCTAAACAGCACGTTGAGTGGTCGCTTGCCGAGGGCGATTACACTGCGCACGACGGCGTACTCATGCTGGTGATCGACGTCAATGGCAACGCCGCCATGACGGTGGGCGAGTACGAGCCGCTGGCCGATACGTCGGCTAAGGCGCTACGTGCCCGCTCCGCCGAGGCCCGCTCCGAGGCCGACGAAACCGGCGTGGCGCCCGAGCTGCTCGCCGCCGTCGATAACGGCGAGCTGGCCTTTGTGGCGCCGGCGGACGAGTGCCTGTGCGGCACGGCGACGCTCATCGAGCAGCTGGCCCAGACCAAGGGCATCCCGGTCACGCGCGTAGACATTCCCGCGCAGCTCAAGGGTGCGCTGTTTCTGGTGAGCGACGAGCACGGTGTGGTTGCCGCCGCCGACTCCGACGCCGCCGACTCCGACGCCGCCACGGTCGCCTTCTTCGCCGAAGGCTACGAAAAGCTCCGTGCCCGCCGCTAAATGATGTTTCTGGGACGGGGATTAAAAACTCATTTAATTCCCGTGCTCGTCGCGAGCGAGAGGCAAGCCTCTGCCACTCGCGAACAGTTCTGTCACTTTGGTGCCGCGTGAGGCGCGTATCTGCGGATCCGCGGTCATAATGGGGCAAGACAACCAAGAGGGGGGCGGAATCCATGGCGCTAATCTATATCGTTGAGGACGACGAGCCCATTCGTCGTGAGCTTGCCGACATCCTTGCCCGTGCCGGTTTTGAGGTCGAGGCCTGCGAATCGTTTGAGCATGTCTCGCGCGGTATTCTCGCCGCCGCGCCCGACCTGGTGCTGCTCGACCTCACGCTTCCCGTCAAGGACGGCCAGCATATCTGCCATGAGGTTCGCCGCGAATCCGAGGTTCCCATCATCGTCCTCACGTCGCGCGCGACCGAGATCGACGAGGTCATGGCCATGACGCTTGGCGCGGACGACTTTGTTCCCAAGCCCTACAACGCCCGTGTGCTCGTGGCGCGCATCAATGCCTTGCTGCGTCGCACCGCGGCGGCGGGCGAGCGCAGCACGCTCGTCCACAAGGGACTGGAGCTCGACCTCGCACGCTCCATGGTCACCAACACGCAAACGGGCACCAGCACCGAGCTCACAAAAAACGAGCTGCGTATTCTCTCGCTGCTTCTGAGCCGCGCGGGCAAGATTGTTTCGCGCTCGGCCATCATGCAGGATCTGTGGGACTCCGACGCCTTCGTGGACGACAATACGCTTACCGTCAACATCAACCGCCTGCGCACCACGCTCGAAAAAATCGGCATCAAGGGGTATTTGACGACGCACCGCGGCCAAGGCTATTCGGTCTAGGGGCCGGCTATGTCGTTTGCCAAGTTCTTTAAAGACGCGCTGCTTCCCGTCGCCGTGTGGACGTGCGGCGTGCTGCTGAGCTGCTTTGTGCTGACGGTCGCCGGTGCACCCGTTTCTATCGTGGTCGTGGCGGTTGGCGTGTCCTTTATCTTTGGTATGCTCGGCATCGTGATCGAGTACGCTCGCCGTCGCCGTTTTCTGCGTCAGTTGGAGCGCGCGGCAGAGGAGCTCGAGAGTCCTGCATGGGTGCAGGAGATGGTGCAATGCCCGACCTATGCCGAGGGCGAGCTCGAATACGAGGTCTTGCGCCGGGTGGGCAAAGCCGCCTGCGACGAGGTTGCCGAAGGCAGGCGTCAGACCGATGACTATCGCGACTATATCGAGAGCTGGGTCCACGAGGCCAAGCTGCCCCTGGCGGCGGCTCACCTGATTTTGGAAAACCTGGACAGCAGCGAAGACGACCTGTCGCGCGTGGACGACCTGGCACGCGAACTTGCCCGCGTGGAGCGCTATATCGACCAGGCGCTGTACTACGCGCGCTCGGAAGTCGTGGAGCGCGACTACCTGATTCGCCGCTGGGATCTCAAAACCTTGGTGACGGGCGCGATTAAAGCCAACGCGCGCGAGCTCATTGCGGCGCATGTGGCCCCGGTGTGCGAGAACCTCGACTTCGAGGTCTTTACCGACGAGAAGTGGCTCGAGTTTATTCTGGGCCAGCTCATTCAGAACAGCATTAAATATGCGTGCGAGGACGGCGCGAAGATCGTGTTTTCGGGCGCGTTGCTGGACGAGGGCCTGGCAAGCGAGCGCATCGAGCTTATCGTTGCGGACAACGGCTGCGGCGTGAGCGCGGCCGACCTGCCGCGTGTGTTCGAGAAGGGTTTTACCGGCGACAACGGCCGCACCACCAAGCGCGCAACGGGCATCGGTCTCTATCTGGTGGCGCGCCTGTGCTCCAAGATGGGCATCGACGCCACCGCAGCATCCGACTCCGGCAAAGGCTTTGTCGTCACGTTTGCCTTCTCAACCAACAAGTTCCAATTCTTTGAGTAGGCGGGCCGTCTTGCGGCACGGACGGCTGTGTTCCCGAACGTGAACTTAGCTAAGGCAATGGGCGCCATGTTCCTGAACGTGAACACAACTATGGGGCTCAAATGAATCCCCCATAACA
>NZ_QSSH01000006.1:65229-88882 GCF_003438495.1 Collinsella sp. TF05-9AC | reverse complement strand
GCCACGCCATTCCTCTATTCAGCCAACTCGTTGAAGCAAGGCTGCGAAGGCCGCGGGGCCGGGAGGGGTTTCCTAAGGGCACATCCCGCAGCCGAAACGCGGCGAGGACGTGCCCGTGGAAACCCCGCAGGCCCCGCGGCCGGTGGGAGCAACGCTACTTTACGACCAAAATGTCGCAGTCCGTATTGCGCAGCAGGAACGTCGAAATCGAACCCAGCAGCGCATACTTGATCGAGGACAGGCCGCGTGCGCCGCAGAGCACCAGGTCGGGCTTGACTACGTCGAGCATCTCGTCCTTGAGCGTCTCGCGAATGCGGCCGGCGCGAATCATGACCTCGACCTCGGGGATGTCGGGATTGGCCTTAGCCTCTTCGAGCTGCTTGGCGATGGAGTTCTTAAATGCCTCCTCTAGGCCGTTGACCAGATCGACCGGATAGGAACCGGCGCTCTCGAGCGCCGTGGAATCGATAACGTGGCCGATTATCAGCTTGGCGCCGTTGTTCGCGGCGACCTTGATGGCGCGTGCGAGCACAAAATCCTGCTGCTCAGTACCGTCGAGTGAAACAAATACCTTGGTGTAGCCCTCGTTCATGGTTTCCTCCTTGGTCTATCGCACGGGCGCGGGGCTCGTGCGTCGGGCGGGCGCGGGCGCGTTGGCCGCCGGACACTTTATCTTGTTGCAGTTATACCCAAGGATTTCGGTTTGACTGCTCGCAATTCTGTGAACGGGCGAGTTTTTTGGTAAGGGTAGGCGCGGTCGCACCGCCAACGGTTGATAATGGGACATCGCCCGCATCGTCCTCAGAACATCTACCGGCGGGTGTCTAACGAGGGGGTCCCTTTGGATATTATCGAGCTTCTAAAATCTGCCTTCATGGGCCTGGTCGAGGGCATCACCGAATGGCTGCCCGTCTCGTCGACCGGTCACATGATCTTGGTGGACGAGTTCGTCAAGATGAACGTGAGCGAGACGTTCTGGAATATGTTCCTGGTCGTGATTCAGCTTGGCGCCATTTTGGCCGTCTGCGTCCTGTTCTTCCATGAGCTCAATCCGTTCTCGCCCAGCAAGGGCAAGGAGGGCCGTCGCGACACCTGGGTACTGTGGGGCAAGATTGTGCTCGGCTGCATTCCCGCTGCGGCGATCGGTCTGCCGCTTAACGACTGGATGGAGGAGCATTTCTACAATGCTCCCGTCGTGGCGCTGGCGCTCATTGTGTACGGCGTGCTGTTTATCGTGATCGAGAACTGGCGCGCGAGCAAGCGCGAGGAAATGGCCGTTGCCGGTTCGTTTGGTTCGCGTGCTGTGGTGTCGGGTGGACGTCCCGCCGGTGCGCACTTTGCGGCGCCCGCCGCGGCTACCGCTGAGGATGAGGACGATGACGAGAATCTGGACTTTGGCTCCATCGCCACGCTCGAGGACCTGAGCTGGAAGACTGCGCTGGGTATCGGCTGCTTCCAGGTGCTTTCGCTGGTGCCTGGTACGTCTCGCTCCGGTTCTACCATCATCGGCGGCCTGCTTTTGGGCTGTACGCGTTCGGTGGCGTCCAAGTTTACGTTCTTCCTGGCCATCCCTGTCATGTTTGGCGCGAGTGCACTCAAGCTGGTCAAATACTTCATCAAGGGCGGCACGTTCGGCGCCAACGAGGTCGCTATCTTGGGCGTGGGCTGCGTTGTGGCCTTTGTGGTTTCGCTCATCGCCATCAAGTGGCTCATGGGCTTCGTCCGCCGTCACGACTTCAAGTGCTTCGGTGTTTACCGCATCATCCTGGGCGTCGTAGTGCTCGCATACTTCTTCGTTCTGGAGCCTATGCTCGGCCTGTAACTTGGTTGACGCCGCGCGGCGGCCAGGGAGACAACTTGTCATTCGAAGGGGGCGGCATGACCAAAAGGTCTATGCCGCCCCCTTTCATGCCAATTTGTTCGCTCTGGCCGCCGCTCGCTACCGTTGCCATGACATCGGTGGCTCCCTGATTGGTGCAAGGGGGACAGGTTACTTTGCAGCAACATGGTGCAGACTAACCTGACCCCATTGCACCAAATCCGCTGGGGCAGGCCTGACAGTGGCGCACGGAGTCGTGGTGTGATTTGCGTCGGTGTCCGCGCGGCTCGGTATACTGGTACGGCTCAAACTATGGCGCCGCCCGCAGGCGCGCCGTCCGTCAGATGAGGAGTCGCCCATGACCCAGCCCTTGCCCTGGGAAAAGAACGCCGCGGTATCCGTGCCGCCCGCGCCGGAACCCGTGCCGCTCGATGCATATGCCGTCCCTGCTGCGCCGGAGCCCGAGCTCGTCCCGCTCGACATCTACGACGCTCCCGCGCCGGCACCCAAGCCCGCCAAGCCGCTCGTCGACATCGACAGCCTTAATTCCGCTCAGCGCGAGGCAGTTCTGACCACCGAGGGCCCGTTGCTGGTGCTTGCCGGCGCCGGCTCGGGCAAGACCCGCGTCTTGACCTTTCGCATCGCACATATGCTCGGCGACCTGGGTGTTAAGCCCTGGCAGATCCTTGCCATCACGTTTACCAACAAGGCCGCGGCCGAGATGCGCGAGCGTCTGGCGGCACTCATCCCCAGCGGTACCCGCGGCATGTGGGTGTGCACCTTCCATGCTATGTGCGTGCGCATGCTGCGCGAGGACGCTGACCTGCTGGGCTACACCGGTCAGTTCACCATCTACGATGACGACGATTCCAAGCGCATGGTGCGCGATATTATGCAGGCGCTCGGTATCGAGCAAAAGCAGTTCCCCATCAACATGATCCGCAGCAAGATTAGCTCGGCTAAAAACGCCATGATCGGGCCCGAGGACATGCTCAAATCCGCCGACAGCCCTAATGACAAAAAGGCCGCGCAGGTCTACCTGGAGCTGGAGCGCCGCCTGCGCGCCGCCAACGCGATGGACTTCGACGACCTGCTCGTGCGCACGCTCGAGCTGCTGCGCACCCGTCCCGAGGTGCTCGACAAGTACCAGGAGCGCTTCCGCTACATTAGCGTCGACGAGTACCAGGACACCAACCACGTCCAGTACGAGATCGCCAACCTGCTGGCCGCCAAGTACCAAAACCTCATGGTCGTGGGCGATGACGATCAGTCCATTTATAGCTGGCGTGGCGCCGACATCACCAATATCCTGGACTTTGAGAAGGACTTTAAAAACTGCAAGACCGTTAAGCTGGAGCAGAACTACCGCTCTACGGGTCATATCCTGAGCGCCGCCAACGCCGTGGTGCGCCACAACTCGCAGCGCAAGGACAAGCGTCTGTTTACGGCCGAGGGCGATGGCGAGAAGATCCAGGCTTTCCAGGCGAGCGATGAGCGCGATGAGGGCCGCTGGATTGCCGGCGAGATCGAAAAACTGCATGCCAAAGGCACGAGTTACGACGACATCGCCGTGTTCTACCGCACCAACGCTCAGTCGCGTATTCTCGAAGATATGTTCCTGCGCGCAGGCGTGCCCTACAAGATCGTGGGCGGCACGCGATTCTTCGACCGTGCCGAGATCCGCGACGTCATGGCCTACCTCAAGATGATCGTGAACCCGGCAGACGATATGAGCGTCAAGCGCGTTATCAACACGCCGCGCCGCGGCATCGGCTCCACCTCGATCCAAAAGATTGAGCAGCTGGCGCGCGACAACCGTTGCTCGTTCTTCCAAGCCTGCGAGATCGCAACAGCCGAGACGGGCATGTTTAGCGCCAAGGTGCGCAACGGCCTGTCGAGCTTTGTGGCGCTGGTGCGCGAGGGTCGCCGCATGGACGGCGAGCTCAAGGACGTCGTCGAGATGATCGTCGATAAGACGGGCCTGCTGCAGGCTTTCCGCGCCGAGGGCACCATGGAGTCCGAGAGCCGCGCCGAGAACATCCAGGAATTCCTGGGCGTCGCCGCCGAATTTGAGGAGACGCACGAGGATATCGAAGGTACGCTCGAGAGCTTGGAAGAGCTGCGCGCTGCCGGTGTTGCCGATGTGCCTGCTAGCGCTGAGCCCGAGCCTGTCGTGGTGAGCGCGCCTGCGCCCGAACCGGGGCCATCTGCCCCGGTATCCTCGTTTGAGGCGCTCGTTGGCGCGCGTGACGCCGCGGGCTCCAATCCGCTCGATAGTTTGGCCGCTCCGGCGCTGTCTCCGCAGGATGCCCTGGCCGCCGCCATCGCGGGCAACGCCTATGCCGCGCCGACAGAGCTGCCGGCGGGTGCCGTACATGCCGACGAGATCGAGCGCACCTACGGCCCGCTCACCTGCAAGGCGCTGCCTGCACTCATGGAGTGGCTGGCTCTGCGCTCCGACTTGGATTCCCTGGCCGGCGAGACGCATGCCATTACCATGATGACCATCCACTCCGCCAAGGGCCTGGAGTTCCCGGCGGTGTTCGTGGCCGGCATGGAGGAGGGTATCTTCCCGCACGTGCACGACTTTGGCGGTAGTGACGATCCGGGCAAGCTCGAGGAGGAGCGTCGCTTGGCCTACGTCGCCATCACGCGTGCTCGCAAGCGCCTGTTCCTGACCTATGCGGCCACGCGTCGCACCTACGGCTCGACCTCTGCCAACCCGCGCTCGCGCTTCCTCAACGAGATTCCGTTTGAGGATATCGAGTTTAGCGGCATCGGTTCTGCCGGTTTTGAGGGCACGGGCTGGGAGAAGCGCGGCGACCGTCACGGCACCTTTGGCTCGGGCGTGGGTTCGGATATGTATGGCGGCAAGGTGTTCGGTTCGCATACGCGCTCGACCGGCGGTTCCGGTTCGCGCGGTGGATCGAGTTTTGACGATTTCTTTGGCGGCAGCAGCTACGGGACCGAGCGCCATCGTGGGGTCTCGCCCGACGCCGGCCGTGTTGCCTCGACCTTTGGCTCGGGCGCGCCGCGCGTCAAAAAGCCGTCGTCCAAGGTGTCCCCGACGGTGGAGCGCAAGGTCGATCGTGCCAGCGCATCGCAGGACTTTGCCGCGGGTGATACCGTGAGCCACAAGACCTTTGGCACGGGTACCGTGATCTCGGTCGTCGGAGACATGATCGAGGTTCAATTCGAAAAGACCGGCCAGACCAAAAAGCTTATGAAGGGCTTTGCTCCGATCGTCAAGCTGTCGTGATCCCGGCGGACCTGGGCGGGCGTATGGGGCAACATCGCCTGCTCGGGCAGTCCTGCTCGCACGGAGAGCACATTAAGTGCTCTCCGGCTCGTGCGGAACTCGCGATCGATGTTGCCCCATACGCCCGTCCAGGTCCTTAGATAACGTTGCTTGCGAACGTCGCTCTGCTCGTCCGCTTTTTTGATCTGGAGAGCCGGGTGGGCTGATATATATGGACAAGGGGCTCCCCCGTTGGTGGACGGGGGAGCCCCTTGTTGCGTTTGGGTTGTTGGTGCGATCTACAGATGCGAGACGATCAGTTCCATCTTGCCTTCGAGGTCGATGGAGCTGACGGTGTTCGGGGCCAGCAGGTGGCTTCCCTTGTGGACGGGGTCGCCGCAGACGGTGCCTTCGCCGTCGATGACCGACAGACACATGAAGGGCCAGCGCTGGTCGAGGGTCTTGCTGCCGTCGACACGCACGCGATCGACGGTGTAGCAGGAGTTAGACTCGAGCTCGGTCACGCCATCGACCTCGGGTGCGGTTACCGTGCCGTCGGTCGGAGCCTGAGCATCAAAGTCGATGCAATCGAGGCTCTGCTCAATGTGCAGTGGGCGCAGCTTGCCGTCGGTGCCGGGGCGGTCGTAGTCGTACAGACGATACGTCACGTCGCTCGACTGCTGCGTCTCCAAAATGAGCGTGCCGGTCTTGATGGCATGCACGGTACCGGAATCAATCTGGAAAAAGTCGCCCTTGTGGATCGGCAGCACGTTGAGCATGTCGTCCCAACGGCCTTCCTCGATCATCTGTGCGGCCTCGACGCGGTCCTTGGCGCGCTGGCCGACAATGATCGTGGCACCGGGCTCGCAGTCCAGCACATACCAGCACTCGGTTTTGCCCAAGCTGCCGTTCTCGTGCTTGGCGGCGTACTCGTCGTTGGGGTGAATCTGGATCGAAAGGTCGTCCTTGGCGTCCAGAATCTTGATGAGCAGCGGGAACTCCTTGCCTTCACAGTTGCCAAAGAGCTCGCGGTGCTCGGCCCACAGCCACGACAGCGTGTGGCCGGCGTACGGGCCCTCAGCGATCTGGCAGTCGCCGTTGGGGTGGGCCGAGATGGCCCAGCACTCACCGATGGGACCATCGGGAATGTCGTAACCAAATACGGTTTCGAGCTGGCGGCCGCCCCAGATCTTCTCGTGAAAGATCGGCGTCAGCTTAATCAAATCGGACATGTTTATACCCCCATTGTGTTGTGCGGGCGCTGCACAAAACAGCTCAAAGCGAGCGCCCGGATGACTACAAAAACCTATGCCAACGTTACGTTGTGCAACTCAAAGCGGTCGCCAACGTTGCGCGAGACCGAATACTCAAAGGCGGCGCCGCTGTCCAAAAAGCCAATCTGGGTGAGCTCGAGCAGGGGAGAGCCAGGTTTGGTGTCCAGGCGATTGGCTTCTTCCTCGGTTGCTGCCACGGCGCGAATGGTACGGTGGAAGCTCGAAATTTTCAGCCCGCATTGCTCGCGGATGAAATGGTAGACCGATCCGTACAGGTCCTTCTTTTTAAGGCCTGGAATCAGCTCGAGGGGCATGTAGGTGTACTCGATAACGATGGGCTTCCCATCGGCCTGACGCACGCGCACGACGTGATAGGCAAAGTCATCCTCGGCAATTCCCAGCTGGGCTGCGATGTCCGCTGGTGGATTAACAATCGAGAAATCGTAGACCACCGAGGTCACCTTTTCCCCGCGGTGCTCATACGAAAAGCCCTGGGCACGGTCGTTTTTGCCCTGGAAAAACGCCTGGCCGGGAAGTCCCGCCGTGTCCTTAACGTAGGTACCCGATCCGCGCCGGCTGGTAATAAGACCTTCCTCGGTGATTTGCTCGATAGCTCGTTTGACGGTGATTTTGGAAACGCTATAGAGCTCACAGAACTCAACGACGGTGGGAAGCTTGTCGCCCGGTTTAAGAGCGCCATCCTCGATACTTCGACGAATATCTGCAGCTATCGCCTCGTATTTGGGAATCATGGAACCTCCTTTCCGACATATATGAATACAAAAAGTAAGTATAACCCTCAACAGGGCATCCATATTACTTTTATCTAAGAAGTTCGAGAAAGAAAAAAGAAAAAGACGCTTTACTTTTAAAATTAGAGCGCTATAGTTTAAGCAACGAACGGAATCCTTCCGCACAACAGGATCGACCGTTTGGGGACGGTTTTGTTTTGGCGGGTTGGATATCGGTATGGCCGGTGCGCGCCCGCGCCGGATAACCTGCCAAAGCAAACCCGTCTCCAACCGGAAGCTCTGGAACACGAAAGCGAGGACTTTGATGGCACAGTATCAGCTGCCCAACGACTTCTTCTTTGGCGCTGCTATGTCCGGCCCGCAGACTGAGGGTCAGTGGAACCAGGGCGGCAAGCTCGAGAACCTGTGGGACACCTGGTCCATCCAGGATCTGGGTTCGTTCTACAACCGCGTTGGCTCTTACGCCGGCAATGACTTTATGGCCAAGTACCAGGAAGACCTTCGCATTTTGAAGGACTTGGGTCTGGATACCTATCGCACTTCCATCCAGTGGAGCCGTCTGCTCGATGCCGACGGCAACCTCAACGAGGAAGGTGCCGCGTGGTATCACGAGTTGTTCCGCGCCTCTCGCGAAGCCGGCTTGGAGCCGTTTGTCAACTTGTACCACTTTGACATGCCCACCTACCTCTTTAACCGTGGCGGCTGGGAGAGCCGTGAGGTTGTCGAGGCTTACGCACATTACGCCGACGTCGCCTTCCACGAGTTTGGCCAGGAGATTAAGTACTGGTTCACCTTTAACGAGCCCATCGTCGAGCCCGAGCAGCGCTATCAGGAGGGCGTGTGGTTCCCGCAGCTCCACGACTTCAACCGCGCCCGCACCGTGCAGTATCACATCTCGCTGGCGCACGCGCTGGCCGTGGCCAACTATCGTCGCGCCTATGACGAGGGCGCTATTCGCGCCGATGCCAAGATCGGCATGATCAACTGCTTTACCCCGGTCTACACCAAGGAGAACCCCAGCGAGGCGGACCTCGAGGCCGTGCGCATGACCAGCGGCATCAACAACCGCTGGTGGCTCGACCTCATCACCAAGGGCGAGCTTCCTGCCGACGTGCTCGACAGCCTGGCCGAGGGCGGCGTTAAGCTCCCGTTCCGCGCCGGCGACCAAGAGATCCTCAAGCAGGGTGTTGTCGACTGGCTCGGCTGCAACTACTACCACCCCACGCGTGTTCAGGCGCCGGCGAGCAAGGTCGACCAGTACGGCCTGCCGCACTTTGCCGACGAGTACGTATGGCCCGACGCCGTTATGAACGAGAGCCGCGGCTGGGAGATCTACCCGCAGGGCCTCTACGACTTTGGCATGGACTGCGCTAAGAACTACCCCGATCTTGAGTGGTTCGTTTCCGAGAACGGCATCGGCATCATGGACGAATACAAGAACCGTGACGCCGAAGGAACCATCCAGGATGACTACCGCGTCGACTTTGTACGTCAGCACCTGGAGTGGGTGGCCAAGGCCATCGACGAGGGCGCCAAGTGCCGGGGCTATCACTACTGGGCCGTCATCGATAACTGGTCTTGGGCCAATGCCTTTAAGAATCGCTATGGCTTTGTCGAGGTCGATCTGATGGATGGCTATAAGCGCCGTCTTAAGAAGTCGGCGGCCTGGCTCAAACAGGTCGCCACGACCCACGTGGTTGATTAGCGACCGGACGAACGTCCAGACCGCGCGCCGCCGCGCGCAACACATGGCACATCTGGTGGCAGAGGGCGACAGACCACCGTGCGCATAGGAAAAGGCCGGATTTGAAAGTTAGGAGCAATCATGGCCAGTGACAACGGAAAGAGCTTCCTCGACAAGTTTGCCGAGGTCTCTGCGAAGGTGGGAAACCAGGTTCACCTGCGTTCCCTGCGTGACGCCTTCGCGACCATCACGCCGCTCTATATCCTTGCGGGTATCGCGGTTCTTATTAACAACGTCGTGTTCCCTCTGTTCCCGCTCGATGCGGCGGGCCTTGCCAACCTTCAGACGTGGGGTTCGGCGATTACGCTGGGCACCCTCAACGTCTCTGCCATTATCTTGGCCGGATTGATTGGCTACAGCCTCGCTAAGAACAAGCGCTTCGATAACCCGCTCGCTTGCGTGGTCGTCGCCATCTCTGCCTTCGTCATCATGATGCCGCAGCAGATCACCGCCTCGCTTGCCGCCACGAGCCCACTGCTCACCGACAAGATCACCTCCGCCGAGGTCACGGGCGCCCTTTCGACTGCCAACACCGGCACCAACGGTCTGTTCTCGGCTATTATCATCGCCCTGCTTTCCGTCTCGCTCTTCATCAAGATTTCTGGCGTCGAGAGGCTCAAGGTTAAGCTGGGCGAGGGCGTGCCTCCCGCGGTCTCCAACTCCTTCAACGTCATGATCCCGATGCTGCTTAACCTCGCGATCTTCGCTCTTGCTGCAGCCCTGCTCGCCGTGTGCGCCGGCACCGATCTGTGCACCATCATCTCCACGTGCATCTCCAACCCGCTCAAGAGCATCATGAACGCCGGTCCGTGGGCTGTTATCCTCATCTACACCCTTGCTAACCTGCTGTTCTGCGTCGGTATTCACCAGTCCACCATCTCTGGCGCTACCGTCGAGCCGATCCTGACCATGCTCATCGTCGACAACATGGCTACCTTTGCCGCCGGTGGCACCATCCAGCCCGATCACTACATGAACATGCAGATCGTTAACAGCTTCGCCCTCATCGGCGGCTCGGGCTGCACCCTCATGCTCCTGCTCGACACGCTCCTGTTCTCCAAGAACAAGGCTTCCGAGACCGTTTCCAAGATGGCTATCCTGCCTGGTCTGTTCAACATCAACGAGCCGGTTATCTACGGTTACCCCATCGTGTACAACCTGCCGCTCATGATCCCGTTCGTTCTTCTTCCCGATCTGTTCATCGGCATCACCTATGGCCTTACCTGCGCAGGCATCATCAGCCCCTGCATCGCCCAGGTGCCCTGGACCATGCCTCCCGTCATCAATGCCCTGCTCGCTACGGGCTTTGACTGGCGCGCCGGCGTGTGGCAGGCTATCGAGATTGTCATTGGCATGGCCGTCTACCTGCCCTTTATGAAGATTTCCGAGAAGGCAATCGCCAAGCAGGAGGCTCTCGCCGAGTAGAACGCCTAACGTTCGTCCCTTTCACCTTTGCGGGCGCCGGTACGCGGTGCCGGTGCCCGCAGCTCTCTCCCTTGTGTAAAGATGCAGGGGGGTGGGCACAATAGCCGCAAGGAATAAAACCAGTTGTCGTCTGCGCGCCGCGCAGTTATAAGGAGGAAACCATGAAGAAGATCATGCTCTGCTGCAATGCCGGTATGTCCACGAGCCTGCTGGTCCAGAAGATGCAGGCCGAGGTTGCAAACCGTGGTCTGGATATTGAGGTCGAGGCTCGTCCCATGAACGAGGCCCACGATCACCTGGACGAGTGCGACATGTTGCTGCTTGGTCCGCAGATCGGCTACACCAAGGGCGATTTTGAGAAGGAGGCCGCCGGCCGCTTCCCGGTCGAGGTTATCAACATGGTCGACTACGGCCGCATGAACGCTGCCGGCATCATCGACCACTGCGTCAGCGTGATGGGCTAGGTGCTCTGCATGGAGGATATGAACGAACTGCAGATGACCTGCTTTGAGATCATCAGCTACGTCGGTACCGCCAAGAGCATGTACATCAATGCCGTGCAAAAGGCCAAGGAGGGCGATTTTGACGCCGCCGAGGAGCTTATCAAGCAGGGCGACGAGGCCTATAACGGTGGCCACGATGTTCACATGGGGCTTCTGAAGAAGGAGGCCAACGGCGAGCGTAACGGCGAGGCCCCGTTGATTTTGCTGCATGCCGAGGACCAGATGGCCGGCACCGAGACCATGCGCGTCATGGCGACGGAGCTCATCGAGGTTCACAAGCAGCTGCAGGCACTTCAGGCCTAGTCGGCGTTATCGCCGCGACGGACCGTGCGGTCCAACAGACAACATAGTCCCTTTGACGGGTGCCGGGAGCCTCCGCCTCCCGGCGCCTTTATTTTTGGGGATGGTCTTGCGCGGCCTGTTGGGCAGCCAATTGCGTTACCCCAGATAAAACCTGCCAAAACAAACCTGTCCCTTTTTGGTAGGTTTTTGCCTTGGGAGCGGTACCATACAGGCAATGTTTAAACGAGAAAGGCGGGCTCCCATGGAACCTAAGCAGTATTACATCGGCATCGACGTCGGCGGCACCTCGGTCAAGGAGGGTCTGTTCGATGAGGACGGAAACCTGCTTGCCAAGGCCAGCGTGCCCACGCCTCCCATCGTTGACGCTGCGGGCTTTGCCGCGGTGACCGAGGCTATCGACCAGGTGGTCGCCAAGGCCCAGATTCCGCGTGCCTTTGTGTCGGGCATTGGCCTGGCCGTTCCGTGCCCCATCCCGGCATCGGGCGATGCCAAGGTCAAGGCGAACATCGCCATCAACCTGCCCGAGCTCAAGATCGCGATCCAGGAGCACTGCCCCGACGCGGTCGTTAAGTACGAGAACGACGCCAACGCTGCTGCTATGGGCGAGGCCTGGCTCGGCTCTGCCAAGGGCGTACAGAACGTGGTGATGGTCACCATTGGTACCGGCGTGGGCGGCGGCGTTATCGTTAACGGCGACGTGGTATCGGGCGTTGTGGGTGCTGGCGGCGAGATTGGCCACATGTGCCTGAACCCGGCCGAGGAGCGCACCTGCGGCTGCGGCGGCCATGGCCACCTGGAGCAGTATTCCAGCGCCACCGGCGTGGTGAGCAACTACCTTGCCGAGTGCGAGAAGGCGGGCATCGAGCCCATCGAGCTGACCGGCCCCTCCGATTCCAAGGACGTGTTCCAGGCCTGCCGCGAGGGCGACAAGCTCGCGCTGGCCGCGGCCGATACCATGGCCGACTATCTCGGCCGCGCACTGGCGCTTATTGCCAACGTGGTTGATCCCGAGATGTTCCTCATCGGCGGCGGCGCCTCCGCCTCGGCCGATGTCTACCTCGACAAGGTTCGCGAGCACTTTAAGCAGTACGCGCTCTCTGCCTCGCGCGAGACGCCCATTAAGGTCGCTTCGCTCGGAAACGACGCCGGCATCATCGGTGCTGCCTACGTAGCCCTGCGCGCTGCCGGTAAATAGCTGGTGCAAGGGGGACAGGTTACATTGCACCAACATGGTGCAAAAGGGACAGCCTTGGCCCCCGTGCCTGCGCCCCAAAATATGCCGTGGCCCTTCCGTCTGCGAAGGCTCGGCATCGGCGTGCTACCATAGCTACGTCCAAGTACACATATCAAGTGGAGGATATCCATGGCAAACGTTCTTGTCTTTGGTCACCAGAACCCCGATAACGACGCCATCATGAGCGCCGTCGTCCTGTCCCAGCTGCTCAACCAGGTTGAGTATGCCGGCAACACCTACGAGGCCTGCGCCCTTGGTCAGCTTCCGGCGGAGTCCGCCAAGCTGCTCGCCGACGCCGGCATTGCCGAGCCCCGCGTGATTGAGTCCGTCGAGGCCGGTCAGCTCGTCGTCCTCACCGACCACAACGAGTCCGCCCAGTCCGTCGCCGGCCTTAAGGACGCCACGGTCTTTGGCGTCGTCGATCATCACCGCATCGGCGATTTCGAGACCGCCGGCCCGTTGCACTACATCTGCCTGCCCTGGGGTTCCAGCTGCACCATCGTCACCAAGCTCGCCGACGTGCTCGGCGTTGAGCTTTCCGACGTCCAGGCCAAGCTGCTGCTCTCGGCCATGATGACCGACACGCTCATGCTCAAGAGCCCCACCACCACCGATGTCGACCGCGCCGTCGCCGCCAAGCTCGGCGAGCAGGTGGGCGTCGACCCGGTCAAGTTTGGCATGGAGGTCTTCCTTACCCGCCCGTCCGGCTCCTTCACCGCTGCCGAGATGGTCGGCAACGACATCAAGATGTTCGAGCCCGCCGGCAAGAAGCTGCTCATCGGCCAGTACGAGACCGTCGACAAGACCCGCGCACTCGGCATGATCGACGAGATTCGCGAGGCCATGCGCGCCTACGCCGCCGAGAAGGGTGCTGACGGCATTGTCCTGTGCATCACCGACATCATGGAGGAGGGCTCGCAGGTCCTGCTCGAGGGCGAGACCGAGGCTGCTCAGAAGGGCCTGGGCATTGCCGACGAGCACGACGGCGTCTGGATGCCGGGCGTCCTCTCCCGTAAGAAGCAGGTCGCTGCCCCCATCATGGCCGCCTGCTAGGTTTAGTCGACCAAACGCCACGACCGGATCGCGGAAGCCCCGTGCTCCGGTCGTTTTTTGTGCACGGCGCCGCGTCGTCTCTTGGATAGGCGTGCCCGTGCCGTTGAGCAAATAATGTTCAACCTGTGGTTCCGCTTTTCGGCCACGCTTGCGCGCTTGTCGTGCAGGGTAGGCTAGATGCAAGCGTAATACGTTAGAGCGCGGCGCCGCCACTTGGGCGGGCCGTGCTTTTTTAAGACGGGAGCTTTCCCGTGAAAGGAGCCGCCCATGGCAGCACCCGAGCAGCTGTTCAACGTCCGTGAGCGCAAGCGTTTTGAGCGCCATGACATTTGGGAGCGCATCGCCGAGAACGGCACGATTTCCGCCGCCGTCATGGTCTTCGCCGCCATCGCCGCCGTCATTTGCGCCAATACCGATGCCTACGAGGCCATCCATCACTTTTTGGAGACCCCGCTGTATGTGGGTCTGGGCAACCTTACGGCCGGTCTCACCGTTGAGCTATTCGTCAACGACTTCCTCATGACGATTTTCTTTTTGTTGGTGGGCATTGAGCTTAAGTACGAGATGACAGTTGGCGAGCTCAAGAACCCGCGCCAGGCTATGCTTCCCATGCTGGCGGCCGTGGGCGGCGTCGTCGTTCCCGCCTGCATCTACCTGATCTTTAACCATGCCGGCGCGCACAACGGCTGGGCCATTCCCATGGCAACCGATATTGCCTTTGCGCTGGGCGTGCTGTCGCTTTTGGGCAACCGCGTGCCCAACGGCGTGCGCGTGTTCTTCTCGACGCTCGCCATCGCCGACGACCTCATCTCCATCGCCGCCATCGCCATCTTCTACGGTCAGAGCCCCAATCCGTTTTGGTTGGGCGCCGCCGCGCTTGTGACCTGTGCGCTCGTGTGGCTCAACAAGACGCAGCATTACCGCCTTGCCCCGTATTCGGTACTGGGCCTGCTGTTGTGGTTCTGCATGTTCAAGAGCGGCGTGCACGCTACGCTTGCTGGCGTCATCCTGGCCTTCACCATCCCGGCCAAGTGCGGTGTTAAGCTTGATAGCCTCACCGATTGGCTGGGCGAGTGCTTGCCGCTGCTCGATGACCGCTACGACGACGAGGCGCACATCCTGGGCCAGCATGACTTTACCGTCTCGACCACCAAAGTCGAGCGCGTCATGCACCGCGTGACCCCGCCGCTCATCCGCATGGAGCGCCTGATCTCCACGCCGGTCAACTTTGTGATCCTGCCGATCTTCGCGTTCGTCAACGCACAGGTTCGCCTGGTGGGCGTGGACATGAGCACGCTACTCACCGACCCGGTGACGCTCGGCGTGTACTTTGGCATGCTGCTGGGCAAGCCGATCGGCATCTTTGGCATGACGTTTGCCTTGGTCAAGCTCAAGGCCTGCGAGCTGCCGCACAACGTTAACTGGCACATGATTGCCGGTGTGGGCATTCTGGGCGGTATCGGCTTTACCATGTCGATTCTCATCAGCGGCCTCGCCTTCCCGACGGCCCAGTTTGAGGTTCTGGCTGCCAAGGCCGCCATCCTTGCCGGTTCGGTCACCGCTGCCGTGCTCGGCATGATTTACATGAGCGTGGTCTGCAAACACCCCGCGCCCAAGGGCGAGTAAAAGCACATACAAGTTTGAAAACGCCGCCTGTGAACACCATCACAGGCGGCGTTTTAGTCATTCGAGACGTTCTTAATGACTAGGTTTATTCTACGGTGCCGTAGATGGCGCCCCAGCCGTGGGCGGCCAAGGCGGAGTTGAGCTGGTCGCAAAGCGATTGGCGGTCGTAGTAGCCGGGCGGCAAAAGGTTCACGATTTCCATGAGATCGGGCGCCAGGTCCAAGATTTCGGCCTGTACGATCAGATCCAGGCGGTCGATGGCGTGGCGGTCGTAAAACAGTCCGTCGACCAGGCGCTGAAGGTCGCCGAATTCCTCGGCCTGGAACGATCCGTACTCCATAGTGCCTCCTTGGGCGCTTCATGCCGGCATGCGCGGCGATTCGTAATTCATTGCGATGGACTTAATCTATCACGGCTTCATAACGTTGCGACGGTGGCGGTCTATACTTAGAAGAATTGCAACGTCCCGCTTCGCGAAAGGTCGCACACATGCAGACGATCTACCAGAAGATGGAAACCACCGAACTCGATGCCGCCATCGAGGCACTCAAAGCCGAGGTCGCCGAGGTCAAGGCCAAGGGCCTGGCGCTCGACATGGCCCGCGGCAAGCCGTCGCCCTCCCAGGTGGACATCTCTCGACCCATGCTCGATATCCTCAATGCCGACGCCGATTTGCACGACGGCAACGTCGACTGCTCCAATTACGGCTGTTTTGAGGGCATTCCCTCGGCACGCAAGTTGGCAGGGGAGTTCCTGGGCTGCCCCGCCGAGCAGACGCTCGTGCTGGGTTCGTCGAGCTTGCTGATCGAGCACGATATCGCCGGTATGTTCTGGCGTTGCGGCTCATGTGGTAGCGACCCTTGGGAGGCTTACGAGGCCGCGCACGACGGCAAGAAGGTCAAGTTCCTGTGCCCGGTTCCCGGCTACGACCGCCACTTTGGCATCACCGCCGATCTGGGTATCGAGAACGTCCCCGTCGCGATGACCGACAACGGCCCCGACATGGACGAGGTCGAGCGCCTCGTCGCCGCCGACGATTCCATCAAGGGCATCTGGTGCGTGCCCAAGTATTCCAACCCCACGGGTATCACCTTTAGCGAGGACACCGTGCGCCGCCTGGTCGAGATGCACACGGCCGCGCCCGATTTCCGCATCTTCTGGGACAACGCCTACTGCGTGCACGACCTGTACGACGAGACCGACGAGCTCGCCAACATCTTTGACCTCGCTCGCGCGGCGGGCACCGAGGACCGCGTGGTGGCCTTTGCCTCGACGTCCAAGATCACCTTCCCGGGCGCCGGCATCGGCTTTATCGGTGCGAGCCCCGCGGTCATCGCCGAGTTCTCCAAGCGCCTGAAGGCCGGCCTCATCAGCGCCGACAAGCTCAACCAGCTGCGTCACGTGCGTTTCCTTCCCACCATCGAGGCGGTCAAGGAGCACATGAAAAAGCATGCCGAGTTCCTGCGTCCGCGCTTTGAGGCCGTCGAGCGCAAGCTCACCGAGGGCTTGGGCGACACGGGCTGCGCCACCTGGACTCACCCCCGCGGCGGCTACTTTGTGAGCTTTGATGGTCCCGAGGGCTCTGCCCAGAAGGTCGCCGCGCTCTGCGCCGACCTGGGCGTCAAGCTCACGCCGGCTGGTGCCACCTGGCCTTATGGCAAGGATCCGCGCGATACCAACATCCGCATCGCGCCGAGCTATCCCACGGTCGAGGACCTGGAGGCCGCGCTCGATGTGCTGGTGCTGGCCGTCAAGCTCGTCGCTGCCGAGCTTGCGCGTGCCGAGCGCGCCTAACGCGTAGGGCCCCGCAAGTCCGCGCCCAGTACTATCCGCACTTTCGATACGTAAAGGAGCGTATACATGGATTTGGGTATTTCCACCAACCCCACGCCAGAGCTCTACACCATTAAGGTGGCCGGCGAGATCGATATCTCTAACGCCGATAGCCTGCGCAATGCCATCGACCTGGCGCTCGAGCAGCCCACTGAGGCCGTTGAGCTCGATTTTGCCCAGGTGAGCTACATCGATTCGACGGGCATTGGCGTGCTCGTGGGCGCCGCGCACCACGCGGTCGACCACGGCAAGCGCTTTAGCTGCACCAATGTGCAGCCTCCGGTGATGCGCGTGGTTCAGCTGTTGGGTGTCGACCAGGAGATTTCGATCACCGCTGCATAATCTTTGCCCCCAAAAGGGCGTGCCGTTTGGCATATGTTTGTGATGCGCTCGGACGTTTTGGCGTCCGGGCGCTATACTTGACCGAATGAATAGACGAGTTCCGGCCGAATGGCGCGGTGCGGGCTCGACTCACATCGAGCCTTGGAGGTATGTGTGTTTGGTATTGGAGAGGGTGAGCTCGCGATCATCGTGGTCTTCGGCTTTTTGCTGTTTGGCCCGGATAAGCTCCCACAGATGGGCCGCACGATCGGCCGTGCCATCCGTCAGTTCCGCGAGACGCAGGAAAAGATGACGGCCGTTGTTCAGTCCGAGATAATCGATCCGGTGAGCGAGGCCGCGTCGGCCCCGGTCAAGCCCAAGAAGACTGCCGTCGATGACGATTCCGATGCAGACGAGGATGCCGTCGAGACGGCTGCGCCCGCAAAGAAGGAGACCTTTGCCGAGCGCCGTGCCCGCCTTGCCGCCGAGAAGGCCGCGAGCGAGGCTGCCGCCGAGGGCGAGGGTGCTGCTGATGAGGCCGAGCCCGCCAAGGCCGAGCCTGCCGCTGCCACCGTCGATCCCGAACCTGCTGCAGAGCCGGAGCCCGAGCCCGAGCCGGCAGAGCCCACGACGGCCGATCTCTACGCCCGTCGTCCCCGCAAGCGCAAGGCCGTCGTCGACCAGCTCGCTCGCGAGCTCGAGGCCGAGGACGACGCTGCCGCCGCCGACGCCTCGAAGGGAGGCGATGAGTAATGCCTATCGGACCTGCGCGTATGCCGCTCTTCGATCACCTGGGAGAACTCCGTCGCCGCCTGACCATCGTGGTCGTGTCGGTGTTTGCCGCCGCTATCGTGCTGTATTTCGCCACGCCTGTTGTGCTCGACATCCTGGAAGATCCCATCCGCTCCTTTGTGCCGGACGGTAAGTTCTACATCACTACCACGCTCGGCGGCTTTGGCTTGCGCTTCTCGCTGGCCATCAAGATGGCCGTGGTCATGTGCACGCCCATGATCATCTGGCAGATTCTGGCGTTTTTCCTGCCGGCGCTTCGACCCAACGAGCGCAAGTGGGTCGTGCCCACGGTGCTCGCCTCGACGGTGCTGTTCTTCCTGGGTGCCATCTTCTGCTACTTCATCATCATTCCTGCGGGCTTTGAGTGGCTCATCGGCGAGACCTCGGCCGTCGCTACGGCACTGCCCGATCTGGAGAACTACGTCAACATGGAGCTGCTCTTTATGATCGGCTTTGGCGTGGCGTTTGAGCTGCCGCTCATCATCTTCTATCTGTCCGTCTTCCACATCGTGTCCTACGCTGCTTTCCGCGGTGCCTGGCGTTATGTATACGTTGGCCTGCTCGTGGGTTCGGCTGTGATCACGCCCGACGGCTCGCCCGTTACGCTGGGTCTCATGTATGGCGCCCTGCTCTCGCTCTACGAGATTTCGCTCGCCATCGCCCGTGTGGTCATTACCGCGCGCGAGGGCAAGGAGGGCCTGTTTGTGAGTCGTCTGGACCTGTTCTCGGACGATGAGGACGACGAGGAGTAAATCGGTATGCACGAGGTTGGCATTGTCAACGGCATACTCGATACAGTGATTCGCGCGGCGCGTGGGGCGGGGGCCTCGCGCGCCGTTTTGGTAACGCTGCGTATCGGGGATATGACCGAGGTCGTGCGCGAGGCGCTCGACTTTGCCTGGGAGACGTTTCGCGACGAGGACCCGCTCACGCGCGGCTGCGAGCTTGCCGTGGAGGAGGTCCATCCACAAAGCGAGTGCCTGGACTGCGGCGAGGTCTTTGATCACGACCGTTTCCATTGTCGCTGTCCCCAGTGTGGCGGCGCCAACGTGCGTCTGCTGCACGGCCGCGAACTCGACATCGCAAGTATCGAGATCGAGACCCCCGACGATTAGCCCGCCAGCAACCTGGGGACGGGGTATAAATGGTAGAAGTAAGGAGCGCCGAGTATGGCCGAGAAAACGATTGATATCGCATCGCCAATTCTGTCGCGCAATGAGCGCCTGGCAGATCAGCTGCGACAGCGATTTAAAGAGACAGGCACCTATGTGATCAATGTGCTGTCGAGCCCTGGCTCGGGCAAGACCACTACGATTCTGGGCACCAACGAGCGCCTGCGCGACAAGGCCGGCTTGCGCTGCGCCGTCATCGAGGGCGATATCGCCTCGGACGTCGACGCCATCACCATGAAGGAAGCCGGCATGCCCGCCATCCAAATCAACACGGGCGGCCTGTGCCACCTCGAGGGCAACATGATCATGGAGGCCGTTGACGCCTTCGACCAGGCTGTGGGTCTGGAAAACATCGACGTCATCTTTATCGAAAACGTGGGTAACCTGGTCTGCCCAGTCGACTTTGACCTGGGCGAGAACCTGTCCATCATGATCCTCTCGGTGCCCGAGGGCGACGACAAGCCTATCAAGTACCCGGGCATCTTCCAGCACGCCGGCGCACAGCTGCTCAACAAGGTCGACGTGGCTCCGGCTTTCGATTTTGACATGGGTAGGTATACTAAGACACTCGATGACCTCAATCCGCAGGCGCCGCGGTTTGCCGTGAGCGCGCGCAAGGGTGAGGGCATGGATGCCTGGTGCGATTGGCTCATCGGGCAAATCGAGCAAGCAAGGGCGTAAGTCGGCCGCCATACGGGCGGGCGTAGCCGCAGAGACACGAGATAGGAGCCTCTTTTGAAGCTCATCATCGCCGAGAAAAACGACGCCGCGCGTCAGATCGCCGAGCGTCTGTCCACGGGCAAACCCAAAAAGGACAAGGTGTACAACACCGCCATCTACCGTTTTGAGTGGAAGGGCGAGGAGTGCGTGACGATCGGCCTTGCCGGTCACATCCTTGCGCCTGATTTTTGCGACAGCGTGCTGTTCGATAAAAAGCTGGGCTGGTATTCGGTTACTGAGGATGGCGAGATGCTGCCGGCCGACATGCCCGATGGCCTGGCTCGTCCGCCCTACGACACCAAGCGCAAGCCGTTTCTTGCCGACGGTATCTCCATCAAGGGCTGGAAGCTCGAGAGCCTGCCGTATCTCACCTGGGCACCCGTCATTAAGCTACCGGCCGAGAAAGAGCTCATTCGTTCGCTCAAGAACCTTGCCAAGAAGTCCGACAGCGTCATCATCGCCACGGACTTCGATCGCGAGGGTGAGCTGATCGGCTCGGACGCCCTCAACAAGGTGCGCGAGGTCGCGCCGGACTTGCCGGTCGCCCGCGCCCAGTATTCTTCGTTTACCAAGGCCGAGATTACGCAGGCCTTCGATAACCTTGTCTCGCTCGACCAGAATCTGGCCGACGCCGGCGAGAGCCGCCAGCACATCGACCTCATTTGGGGTGCGGTGCTGACGCGCTACCTGACGCTCGCCAAGTTTGGCGGCTTTGGTAACGTGCGCTCTGCCGGCCGCGTGCAGACGCCGACACTCGCTCTGGTGGTCGAGCGCGAGCGCGAGCGCATGGCGTTTGTGCCCGAGGACTATTGGCAGATTCGCGGCATGGGTGCCGCTCAGGGTGCTGCCGAGGACGACCGCTTTAAGATCGCGCACAAGACGGCGCGTTTTACCGACAAAGATGCTGCCGAGACGGCGTACGGTCACGTCGACGGCGTCGCGACGGCAACCGTCGCCGCGGTGACCAAGCGCTCGCGCAAGCAGCAGCCGCCCACGCCGTTTGCGACCACCTCGCTGCAGGCCGCCGCCGCTGCCGAGGGCATCTCGCCTGCGCGTACCATGCGCATCGCCGAGTCCCTCTACATGGCCGGTCTCATCAGCTACCCGCGTGTCGACAATACCGTGTACCCCGCGACGCTCGATCTGGGCGCCGTGGTGAGCGACCTGGCAAAGATCAACCCGGCGCTGGCGCCCGTGTGCAAAAAGGTGCTCGCCGGCCCCATGAAGCCCACGCGTGGCAAGGTCGAGACCACCGACCACCCGCCCATCTACCCCACGGGCGAAGGCGATCCGTCCACGCTCGATGGCGGCCAGCGCAAGCTCTACGACCTCATCGCCCGCCGCTTCCTAGCGACGCTTATGGGTCCCGCGACCATCGAGAACACCAAGCTCGAGCTTGACGTGAACGGCGAGCCGTTCGTGGCTTCGGGCGACGTGCTTGTGACCCCGGGCTTCCGCGAGGCGTATCCGTACGGACTCAAGCGCGACGAGCAGATGCCGCCGCTGGAGCAGGGCGACACGGTCGACGTGTTCGACATTAAGCTCGAGGCCAAGCAGACCGAGCCGCCCGCGCGCTACAGCCAGGGCAAGCTCGTGCAGGAGATGGAGAAGCGCGGCCTGGGTACCAAGTCCACGCGCGCGAGCATCATCGAGCGCCTGTACGCCGTGCGCTACCTCAAAAACGATCCCGTGGAGCCGAGCCAGCTGGGCATCGCCATCATCGACGCGCTGACGCAGTTTGCCCCGCGCATCACGAGCCCCGATATGACCAGCGAGCTCGACGGCGACATGACTCGCGTCGAGCGCGGCGAGGACACCGAAGAGCATGTCGTCACGCACTCGCGCGCGCTGCTGGCCGGCGTGCTCGACGAACTGCTTAAGCATACGCAGGAGCTGGGCGACGCTATCAGCGACGCCGTCACGGCCGATGCGCGCGTGGGCGCCTGCCCCAAGTGCGGCAAGGATCTGGTTATGAAGACGAGCGCCAAGACCCGCGGCAGCTTCATCGGCTGCATGGGCTGGCCCGACTGCGACGTGACCTATCCGGTGCCGAGCGGCGTCAAGGTGAGCCCGCTCGAGGGCGAGGCCGCCGTGTGCCCCGAATGCGGTGCGCCGCGCATTAAGTGCCAACCGTTCCGCCAGAAGGCCTTCGAGATTTGCGTGAACCCCACGTGCCCCACCAACTACGAGCCTGACCTTAAGGTGGGCGAGTGCAAGGTGTGCGCCGAGGCCGGACGCCATGGCGACCTGATCGCGCACAAGAGCGAGAAGAGCGGCAAGCGCTTTATCCGCTGCACCAACTACGATGACTGCGGCGTGAGCTATCCTCTGCCGGCGCGCGGTAAGCTCGAGGCGACGGGTGAGACCTGCCCCGAGTGCGGCGCCCCCATCGTGGTGGTCAACACGGCGCGCGGCCCGTGGCGCATCTGCGTGAACATGGACTGCCCGACCAAGGAGAAGAAGCCCGCCCGCGGCCGCAAGACCACGACCAAGGCGAGCACGGCCAAGAAGACGACGGCGGCAAAGAAGACTGCCGCCAAGAAGGCTGCCGCAAAAAAGACGACCACCAAGAAGGCCGCCGACAAGTAACCGAGCACATATAGACGCGGCGGGGCCGGGCGCGCAAATGCAAATGCGCGCCCGGCCCCACTTCTAAGTTGCGGTGAAATAGGGACTGTTTTTGCTGGCAAAAGGCCTAATTAATCCCTATTTCACCGCAAGTTTTGATCAGTTGTTGGGATTACTTCACCTCGACAGGCTTGGCGCCGGGATAGCGCTCCTCAAAGTCTAGGCGGTACTTATTGTCATTGGTGCCCGCCACGTTGTCGCGCGACAGCGGCGCCACGATCTCATTCTTGTGGTCCGCAGGCTTGGCGTATTTCAGGCTGATCTCCCAGGCATCACAGATTGCGTCAATGCGGTGATCCAGGTCGTCGTACAGGGCGATGATGTCCTTCCAGGAGCTGTAGTTCTTGGAGCTCGTCGGGACGTCTAGGTCCTCGACGATGTCGTAATACTGCTCGATGGTGTTCTCCGTGCGCTCGGCGACGTCGGCGAGATTTTGACGGGTGGTTCGATCCTCTTCCAGATAGCTGCCGTTGAAGTTCTGCGCGCAGCCACGGACGTAGTTGTCGAGGTCTTCGAGCAAGTCGTAGTATTCGCTTAGTCGGCGGTAGAGATTCTGCTCGGAGAGCGTTGCTTCGCCGCCATCCTCGTCGTCGTCATCGTCATCATCGTCGTACAGGCTGTTGGGATCGCCGAGAGGCTTTAGGTCATCGTCGTCGACGTCATGGTGCAGCTTAGCTACCTCGGCGGTCGTCTGCGTGGCGGCGTTGTCGAAAGGCTTGATCACAAAGAAAACGACCAGGGCGATGATGATCGCCACCAGCACAACGATAACGGCGATAAGCGGCCCGGTGCCGCTCTTTTTGGGAGCGGGGGTCTGTGGTGAAGCGGGCGCGTATGCGGGAGCCGGCTGCTGTTGGGGCGAGCCACTCGCGACGGGTACGCGCTGCGTAGTCTCGACGGTCGCGGGGCCTGCGGCGGGGTCGGGGCGATAGGCGAGGGGGTCGTCCGCCTTGGCTTGCGGCGTATCGAGGGAACCGGTCTGCTCAAAAGCGGGCTGGCTATCGCTCGCGGTTGTTTGCTCAACGGGTGCACCGCACGAGGTGCAGAACTTGGCATCATCTGCAAGAAGCTTGCCGCACGAGGCGCAATACCGAGACATTGCCACTCCTTTCGCCACATTTCAATGCAATACGACGATTATACCCAGCGTCCAAAATTCCCCATCATAAGTTGCGGTGAAATAGGGACTGTTTGGCGGCCTCAGAGCTTCAATCAG
>NZ_QSSH01000006.1:0-65219 GCF_003438495.1 Collinsella sp. TF05-9AC | reverse complement strand
GTCTCTCACTCTCTCTTTTTCCCCCCGCAACTTTGGAAAGGCACCTTTAGCCATTGGGGACGCACCGAGCACTGGGGTATCATGGCTTGGTTGCTATAAATCGCATTTACGCGCCTTGTAGGAAGGGGCTGCGCCCATGGCTTTTGAGCCCGCTCAACATAGCTTTATCACGCTCGAGGGCGTCGACGGTGCCGGCAAGTCCACGCAGGCGCGCCTGCTTGCCCGCGCGCTCGAACTCGCTGGCTACCAGGTTGTGAGCCTGCGCGAGCCGGGCGGTACCGCCATCAGCGAAAAGATCCGTGCTCTGCTGCTCGACCCCGCCAACACGGCGATGGGTGACACCTGCGAGCTGCTGCTCTACGAGGCGGCGCGTGCCCAGCTGGTGCACGAGGTCATAGCTCCCGCCCTTGCTGCCGGCAAGGTGGTCCTGTGCGACCGCTTCTACGATTCCACGACCTGCTATCAGGCGTTTGCCGATGGCCTCGACCGTCAGATGGTACGCGATGCCAACAACCTGGCTGTCGCCGGTACGCATCCGGCGCTCACGCTCGTCTACCACATCACACCCGAGCAGGCGGCGCTACGCATGGCAGCCCGTGGCGCGGCAGATCGCATGGAGGCAAAAGGCATGGCCTTCCAAGAGCGCGTCTACCAGGGATTTTGCGCCATTGCCGCCGAGGAACCAAACCGCGTAAAGCTCATCGACGCGACCGCGTCCATCGAGGACGTCTTCGCGCAGACGGTCGAGCAGATTCGCGCGTACGGTCTCGACATTCCGCAAGACGCCGTCGCCGCCGCGCTTGCCCAGGAGGCCGAGTAACATGGCCCCCGCTCAGGCAAGCCTGCTGGCCAAGCTCGACACCCAGGAACGCGTGCGCGACTTTTTGACCAACGCCATCGCAAGCGGCCGCGCATCGCACGCCTACCTGTTCTTGGGCGCGCCCGGTGCCGGTAAGCTCGACGCCGCATGGGCGCTTGCCCAGGCATTCCTGTGCGAGCGGGACGGCTGTGGTTCGTGTGACAGCTGCGTGCGCGTCGCGCGCCACACGCACCCCGACGTGCACTATTACACCCCTGAAAGCGCTACGGGCTACCTCATCGCGCAGACCCGCGAGCTGCTCGACGACGTGCCCTTGGCGCCCATCCGCGCCAAGGCAAAGGTCTACATCATCGACCGTGCCGAGCAGCTGCGCGCCAACACCGCCAACGCGCTGCTCAAAACGCTCGAGGAGCCGCCCGAGGGCGTCATGTTCATCCTGTTGGGCACCTCGGCCGACGTGATGCTGCCCACCATCGTGAGCCGCTGCCAGTGCGTACCGTTTCGGCTGGTGTCGCCCACTGTGGCCGCGCAGGCCGTGAGCCGCGCCACCGGCCAGGATCCCGCGCGCTGCCGTATGGCCGTCGCTGTGGCGGGAAGCCCCACGCGTGGTATCGAGTTCCTCAAGAGCGCCGAGCGTCAGGACGCCCGTCGCCAGATGGTCCGTGCCATCGACTCGCTCATCGCCGCCGACGAGGCCGATGTGCTCAGTCGCGCCAAGTCGCTCATCGTCGCCGTCAAGGCGCCGCTCGCCGAGGTCAAGTCCACGCAGGAAAAGGTGCTCGAGCAAAATGCCGACTACCTGTCGCGTGGAGCATTGAAGCAGCTTGAGGACCGCAACAAGCGCGAACTCAACGCGCGCGAGCGTTCGGGTATCATGGAAGCGCTGGCGAGCGCGCGGACGCTCATGCGCGACGTGCTGCTGACGCTACAGGATGGGGCGGCAGACGTTGTGAGCGAGGACGTGCGCGACACGATCGGGCGGCTTGCCGCGGCGACGAATGTTGCGGGTGCCACCCGGGCGCTCGAGGCGGTTGCCACCGCTGAGCGCAACATCGCCAGAAACGTTACTCCCCAGCTGGCCATCGAGGTCATGCTGTTCGATATCAGGAAGGCACTGAAATGCCGTTAGTCGTACCCGTTAAGTTTACCTACGCCTCGCGCGACCTGTGGTTCGACCCACAGGATCTGGATATCCTCGAGGCCGATTATGCCATCTGCTCCACCGAGCGCGGAACCGAGATCGGCCTGGTCACGGCCGACCCCTTCGAGGTGCCACTCGACGAAATCGGTCAGCCGCTCAAGCCCGTGTTGCGCGTGGCGAGCGACATCGACCTGCAGCTTGCCGACGACCTGGCCATCCAGGGCGACGAGGCCATGGTCGACTTCCGCCGCCTGGTCAAGGAGCTCGACCTCGAGATGAAGCCGGTCGGCGTCGAGTACCTGTTCGGCGGCGAGAAGGCTGTGTTCTACTTTGCCGCCGAGGAGCGCGTCGATTTCCGTCAGCTCGTCAAGGACCTGTCCTCGACGCTGCACATTCGCGTCGACATGCGCCAGATCGGCGTGCGTGACGAGACCCGCCTGGTGGGTGGCTATGCCCAGTGCGGTCAGGAGCTCTGCTGCACGCGCTTTGGCGGACAGTTTGAGCCGGTTTCGATCCGCATGGCAAAAGAGCAGGACCTGCCGCTCAACTCGTCCAAGATCAGCGGCGTCTGCGGCCGCCTGATGTGCTGCCTGCGCTACGAGTTCGAGGCGTACAAGGACTTTAAGAGCCGCGCGCCCAAAAAGAAGACGCTTATCGATACGCCGCTTGGCAAGGCGCGCATCCAGGAATATGACACGCCGCGTGAGCAGCTGGTGTTGCGCCTGGAGAACGGCAAAGTCTTTAAGGTCAACCTGGCCGACATGACCTGCTCTGAGGGCTGCAAAAAGAAGGCCGCCGAGCAGGGCTGCAACTGCCGTCCCGACTGCGTGACGCGCGATGTGCTCGAGCGTATCGAGTCGCCCGAGATGCGCTTGGCGCTTATGGAGCTCGACCGCGAGAACGGCGTCGACGTGGGCGATGGCCTGTCGAGCGCCGACCGTCTGGCGGGGACGACGATGCCCAAGCGCCGTCGCCGCGATGCGGACGCCGATACCCGTGCCGGTCAGAGCCAAGGCGAGGGTCGCGGCCGCGGTAAGGGTCGCGGCAAGGCCGAGGCACCCGAGGCCGAGGAGGCTGCCGGTGGACGTCGCCGCCGCAAGCGCTCGGGTTCGAGCGACGCCGGCGAGGCCGCTCCCGCAGGCAAGAATTCCTCCCGCGAGCGCGAGGCTCAGCAGCCCCAGCAGCAGAATCGCGGCGGTGGTATGAATCCCACGCGCCGTCGCCGCCGCCATTTGTCGAGCGAGGAGCGCGAGGACGCCTTCCGCGCCGCAGCCGCTCGCGAAGCCGGTGCCGCCCCCAAGGGTGGTTCGGGTTCTGATACGCCTGCCGACAAGGGTGGCAAGCAGCGCAACGATGACGAGCGCGTCCCGCGTCCGCGCCGTCGCCATTCCTCGGGCACGCAGCAAAAGCCTTCGGTGCCCTCTGTGGCCGATCAGGTCTCGGATGGCGAGGTCAAGGTCACGCGCCGTCGCCCCGGAGATGGCGGAGGGGCGGCAGCCAAGGCCGCACGCGTCGCTGCTCGCGACGAACGCGAGTCGCGCGAAGATCGTGGTGGCGAGGGTTCGGCCGACCAGGGCCAGAAGCGCCGTCGCCGTCGTCGTTCCCGCAAACCGCGCCAGGACGGTGGCGAGGGCTCGACCCAAAACTCGTCCGCACCGCAACCGCCCACCGGCGAATAGCGCCCGCAAACGGATTTAACCTGCCTGACCCCAAACGCGTCGGGGTACCATGGCGCTGAATCAACAACCCTCCCTGCGACCGAGCGTAGGGAGGGTTGTGTCGTGAAGAGACATTTGAATGTGTTGGGATGCCTGCAAGGTGCCGGCATCCTACCGTTTGCGGACGAATTACTACCGTTTGCCGAGCAGGCGGCGCACGAGGGGCTTGAGGCGTTGTCGCCCACGCGATGCGCCGGCTGCGAGCGCTCCGGCGCGCTTATTTGCCAAGACTGCTTGGCGGCGCTTGCACTCATCGACCCGCGGCATAGCTGCACTCGATGCGGTGCCCCGTTTGGAGACTTGCTGTGCACCGAGTGCTCGGTCGAGGGTACGTCCTCGGCGATGGCCGAAGCTCTCGACCGGTGCCTGGCATGTGCCGTTTACACGCATCCGCTGCCGCGGATCATTAAAGCGTACAAAGACGCAGGCGAGCGACGCCTGGCGCCGTATCTGGCGGAGCTACTCTACGACACCGTCTTACATGCCCAGGTGGCAGCCCCCGATCGCTACGGCGGTGTGCTGTCCGGCGCCGACGCGGTGGTATTTGTGCCCGCGACTGCGGCAGCGTTTCGGCGGCGTGGATTCGACCATATGGAAGCAATCGCGCGCTCGTTTTGCGATCTTTCGGGCGTGCCGTTGCTGGACGCCCTGGTCAAATACGGTCATGGTGACCAGCGCGAGCTCGGTCGCGTCGAGCGCCGGGAACGTGCCCGGGGCATGTACGAGACGGTCGAGGATGTGCGTGCCTGCCGTCTGCTGCTCATCGATGATGTCATTACCACGGGCGCGACTATGGCAGCGGCCTCGGCGGAGCTCAAGCGTGCCGGCGCCGCAGCAGTCGATGGCCTCGCTATCGCACGCGTTTGGTAGGGGGTGGCTTTGTGGCAGTGAAGATAGCGCGGCGCATCGAGCCGACAAGCGAGCAACTGGCTTCCTCCGTAATCCTGACCGGCACCTCGGCGCTGCGCATGATGCGCGCCGAGCGCCGACAAATGGGTTACATCAGCTGGAGGGACCTCGATCCCGATGAAGAGCGCCGTGTGCTGCACGCATCGTCGCCCTCGGCCGAGGACATCTATCTTCCCGATTTGGTGCGGATCGGGGCCGTGAGTGGCGAGGTCCAAGAAGACTTGTGCCTGCTGGTGGGGTCGGCGAAGCAGCGTCGCCGCATGCCTGGTGCAAGCTGGTCCGTTTGTTCTACAGACCTGCCGGACGCCTCGATTTTGGAGGTGGAGCCGGGAGTGTACAACTTGTCTCCCGAGGCCCTCTGTGCCGCCGTTGCGCGCGAAGTCGGCTGTATCCAGGCATTTGCCCTGGCCCAGGAGCTGTGCTCCAAGATTTCGCTGAGCGATCGCGGGCAGTATCTGCCCCCTTACAGCTCGCCTACCGTGAACAGGCTTGCAAAGGATAAGGACCAGCCGTCAGATGTGGGCTACTTTGAGGTCGAGCCAGTGCTGACGCCCGATCGCCTGGCAGATTACCTTGCGGCATGCAAGGGGAGCGCGGCCAAGCAGCTGCGGCGGCTGTGCCCCTTTCTGTCGGAAAACCTGCGCTCACCCATGGAATGCATCATGCTTGCCATGTTTTCGCTTCCGTTTTCTTATGGCGGATTTGCCTGCGGTCCCTTTAAGACCGACCACAAGATCGAGTTCAACGACCGTGCGCAGGCGATCTCGGGGATGCCGTATGCGGTTTGCGATGCCTATCAGGAAGCAGCTCGGTTTGACCTGGAATACAACGGTGAGCAGGGCCATTCGTCTCGCGGCGGGCGCATTCACGATGAAAAACGCAATACGGGTTTGGCGTCCATGGGAATCGAGGTCGCGACGGTCAACAACGAGATGCTCTGCGACATGGAAGCGATGGAAGCGCTCGCATGGCGCATCCACCAGCGTATGGGTAAACGATATCAGAATCGTGTAGAGGCTCGTCGAAAGAGGCAAGATGCTCTGCTGAATACGCTCCGAGCGTGCTTTGGGCTCAAGCCGGCGTAAAACTATGGCTTTATAGGGGGTCTGTTTATATGCCATGTGCAAAAAACGGCAAATATGAGTACTGTTACTAGATTAGTGACAGCAAAAATAAAGAAACTTGGGCCGAAAAACTGGATTCAGCGAAGAGATAATAAACGAATGTGGAATATCTTGGCGCCAAGCGGGCTGTGCGGAACTCAAAAAGGGCTCGTGGGGCGGAAATACGCTGCTACTAAATTGGTAGCAGTACTCATATTTGCCGTTTTTTGCACACGGCACCCTGAGACGGGTGCCCCGGGGCTCCCCGTGGGGGAGCTCCGGGCTTCATGGGGGCACGAATGGTCCGCCCCGACCTGCGAAATCTGTGCTCGCGATGCGAATAACGTCCCTAACCTTAAACTATAGCTTGAACTTAGCTATAATGCGCTACGTTCCTGCCAGGCTGTGGTTGCGGACGGACGAAATGTCCATCCTAGTCCAAGACAGACGCGGTCAAAGGGATCCACGTAAGCGACCGCGTGCGCGCGGCGCGATCATGGCGCGTCCTAGATGTAAGCCGCACCGTCCGTTCTACTTTCTTTGGGGCAATACCGCCTCGCGGGCGAGCGGGTCAGTCGTGAAGGTGGCTGCGGCCTCCCGAGCAAACACCCCGGTGCGCAAGTGTGGGGTCAAATACCAGGTCAGCTGGTGGGAACAACCTGATATTCCGCGCAACGCACGGATCGTATACGACACAGAAGGCAGGGTAGTGGACATGGTGAGGGGCAGCTTGATGCACGCGGCTCGGTTGGGTGCTGGGACCGCAGCGGTCATTGCCGTTTTGGGCCTGAGCGGATGCGCGTTCAACCCGCTGTCTACGTTCACGACTCCCACGATCGACCAGATCGAGTACGAGACCGTCACGCCGGCGGTGTCGGACGATGCCCTGGTCACTCCCGGAACCCTGACGGTCGCCCTCGATACTTCCGATGCGCCGCAGGCCATGCAGGACGCCGACGGCGAGCTCACGGGGTATGCGGTTGACGCCGCCCGCGCTCTCGCAAGCCGCATGGGCCTTAAGGTCGCCTTTGTCGATGCGTCTTCGGCAGATTCCGCGCTCGGCGACAAAAAGGCCGATATCTTTATCGGCGAGATTAACTCCACGGACGGGGACATTAGCTCGCTCGGCACCTGCCTGTACGATGCCACTTCCGTGTTCGGTAAAACTAGCGATGGTGGGTCGCTAAGCGTTTCCACCGATACCCTTAACACGTCCACCCTGGGCGTTCAGACGTCCTCGGCCTCGCAGGAGGCGCTTGCTAAGCAGAGCATCACCGCCAACCAAAAGACCTACTCCAACATCAACGAGTGCTTTGAAGCGCTCGAGTCCGGCGAGGTCGACTATGTGATCTGCGATTCCACTGCCGGCGGTTACCTTGCACGTCTGATGAGCCAGATCTCCTACGTTGGCGCTCTCGAGACGCCCTCGACGCTCGGCGTTGCGGGCCTTGCTGCCAACGACGAGCTGTGCCGTGCCGTGAGCGATGCCCTCGACGGTATTACGGCCGACGGCACGCTCGAGGCGGTCCACTCTGTCTGGTATGGCACGATACCCTACGACCTCACCACTAAGACGGTTTCGGGCGTTAACGTGCAGTCGGGCGACTCTGAGTCCAGTGAGACCATGTCCTCCGGCGATGAATCCTCCGATTCCAGCAGCGATGACTTGTCCTCTGAGAGCAAATCGTCCAGCCAAGAGGGCGCTATCACCGACGACGACATTAACAAGCTCAATAGCTAGTTATTGCTAGGGGTGGCGTCTCCTATGCGCTAAGAGAGACGCCTCTTCACGGTTTCAACACGCATTGCCGGGCTTTCCCAACAGGGGAGCCCGGCTTTTTCGTTTCCGTAAAACCAGCAGGTCAAAGACATTTTTTAGGTGCAGAACCAAAGTCGCCGTCGCCCTCCTATAGCGCACTTTGCCACAGAAAAGTGCGAGACTTCGGTATGCGGTATCAAGCAATCGTTATTCGGGTCTTTGGGAATCCGCGTGATTAAATGCACGGCAATGGGTACATAGCCAGTACAGTAAGTCCCCGAGGCAGATTGGAGCCACGTATGGATATCAAGGTTTCTGGACGCAAGACGACGGTAACCGATGCTCTGCGTGCGCATGTGGATGAGAAGATCGGCGAGGCGCTCAAGGTTTTCGATATCGAGCCCATGACGGTCGACGTTGTACTTCGCTATGAGAAGAACCCCTCGAACCCCAACCCGGCAATCGTCGAGGTTACGGTTCGTGTCCGCGGTTCGGTGATTCGCGTTGCCGAGCACGGTGCAGATATGTACGCCGCCATCGACCTCTCCGCCGATAAGGTCACCCGCCAGCTGCGCAAGTTCAAGACCAAGGTCGTGGACAACCGCCAGGGTGGTGCCAGTGCCGCGGATGTCGCGCCGGTCGAGCGCGTTGAGGATCTGGCCGACCTGCTGCTGCCCGAGGAGGACGACGACCTGCTCGTCCGCGAGAAGGTCATCGATGTCACCCCGATGACCGAGGAGCAGGCGCTGGTGCAGACCGATTTGCTGGGCCACGACTTCTACGTGTTCGAGAACGCGACGACCGGTCTCATCAATGTGGTGTATCACCGTAAGAATGGTGGATATGGCATCATCAAGCCCCGCATCGAAACACTTGACGAGTAAAATACGTTAACTTGCATGAGTTAACGGTTGGCGGCCATCCCATGCGGGTGGCCGCCTTTTTACGTAAGGAGTCGCTTTGATAGACAAGGCCGCATCCGCCGGTCATTCGAACCGTTGCCGCATCGTCGTCGATACCTGCTGCGACTTTAGCCCCGAGGTCGCCGCGAACCTCGATGTCGATATCCTGGGTTTCCCTTTCATTATCGATGGCGAGGAGCGCACAGACGACATCTGGTCGAGCATGAGCCCTAAGGAGTTCTACGACCGCATGCGCGCCGGTGCCCGCGTGTCCACCTCGGCTGTGTCGCTCGGTCGCTATATCGAGTTTTTTACCGAGTGCGCCAAAGAGGGCACGCCCACGGTCTACCTGTGCTTTACCTCGGCGCTGTCGTCGAGCTACAACTCCGCGTGCCAGGCGGCAGATGTCGTGCGCGCCGAGTATCCCAACTTTGAGCTCTACGTGGTCGACAACGCTCTGCCCTGCGCGACCGGTGCGCTCTTGGCGCTCGAGGCCGTGCGCCAGCGTTCGGCGGGACTGACCGCCAAGCAGCTGGTCGATTGGGCAAACGAGGCAAAGACCTACGTGCACGGCTACTTTACGCTCGAGAGCTTCGACGCACTGGCTGCCGGCGGCCGCATTCCTCCCGCGGCGGCGCAGCTCACGGCAAAGCTCGACGTCAAGCCCGAGCTCTCCTACGACCTGGCCGGCTCGCTGTCGCTGATCGGCGTCAACCGCGGCCGCAAGAAGGCGCTCAAGTCCATCCTCAAGTCGTTCCGCGAGAACTACGTGCCCGATCGCACCATGCCCATCGCCATCATGACGGCCGATGCCGAAAAGGATGGTGACTGGCTCGAAGCCGCCATCCGCAAGGAGGAGGGTTGCGCCGACGTCACGATCATTCGCGGCTCCGTGGGTCCCACCATCGGCTCGCACGTGGGGCCCGGCATGGTGGCACTTGCGTTTTGGGGTAAGAACCGCGCCGAGAAAGCCTCGCTTTCCGACCGTATCGCTCGCCGCGTGCGCGGGCAGTAGGCAAGCGATGCGTCCGTAATCGCCCTCGACTCACAGCCCAAACGCTGGCACCGAGTATTCAACCTGGTAATAACACCCAACCCAAAAGGAAAGGTTTCATGGCAAACAAGCTCTCTGTCGCATTTATCGGCACCGGAATTATGGGTGCCCCCATTGCCGGCCACATTCTGGACGCTGGCTATCCCGTCACGGTCAACAACCGCACCAAGTCCAAGGCCGCAGCGCTCGTTGAGCGCGGTGCCGTCTGGGCCGATACGCCGGCAGATGCCGCGGCGAACGCCGACGTCGTCTTTACCATGGTGGGTTATCCCTCCGAGGTCGAGGAGCTCTACCTGGCGGGTGACGGTCTGCTCGCGTGCACTAAGCCCGGCGCAGTCCTGATCGACCTTACCACGAGCTCGCCCGAGCTGGCGCGTGACATTGCCGAGGCCGCCCAGGTCTCCGGCCGCATGGCGTTTGACTGCCCCGTCACCGGCGGCGAGTCGGGAGCTATCGCCGGCACGCTTACGGCTATCGTGGGCGCCACCGAGAACGACATCGCGCCGGTCCGCGACATCCTTTCCACCTTTGCGGCAACCATCTGCTGCTTCGATGGCGCCGGCAAGGGCCAGGCTGCCAAGCTTGCCAACCAGGTGTCGCTGGGCGCCTGCATGGTCGGCATGGCAGACGCCATGGCGTTTGCCGAGCTGAGCGGCCTTGATCTTGAGAAGACCCGTCAGATGATCCTGGGTGGCACCGGCAAGTCCGGTGCCATGGAGAGCCTGGCGCCCAAGGCGCTCGACGGCGATTACAAGCCCGGCTTTATGGTCGAGCACTTCATCAAGGACCTGCGCTTGGCGCTCGCCTATGCCGACGACCGCGAGCTTGCGCTGCCCGGCGCCGACGTGGCCTTTACGCTTTACGACATGCTCGATGCCATCGGTGGCGCCAAGCTGGGCACCCAGGCCGTCACGGTCCTCTATAAGGAGGAGGCCGACGCCATCGCCGCCGGTCTGGACTGGTCGCAGTATCGTCCCGAGGAGCATGGCGCTCACGAGGAAGGCTGCGGTTGCGGCGAGCATGACGACGATCACGAGTGCGGTTGTGGCCACCACCATGGCGAGGACCACGAGTGCTGCGGCGGCCACGGTCATGACGACGGCCACGAGTGCTGCTGCGGCCACCATCACGGGGAGCAGCGCCTATGAGCTTGACGTTCGTGGTGCTTGCGCTGGTGCTCTTTCTCTTTGCGATCTACATCGGCTTTTTGTGCGGCCAGTGGGCGTGCGAAAAGCGCGTCATCACCAAGCGCGACTACTGGATTGCCAACTTTGCAGGCGCGGCGGCAGTCGTCCTGCTGACCTGGGTGTTCTCGCTGTTACCGCTGGTGCAGTTTGCGCCGATCGGCTGGCTCGGCGGCTTTATCGCCGGCCTTAAGATGAGCTTTGGCGAGTCCGTCGGTCCGTGGCGCAAGCACGACGAGGTCTTTAACGTCAACAAGGCACACCGCGCCGCCGCCGACGCGGGCGATGCCGAGGAACGCCGCCGTGCGCGTCGTAATGGCGCGGCCGACCGACAGCTCATCTCGGTCACCGATGACAGCAAGGGTGCTGGCAAGCACGCTAAGAAATAGTAAAAAGAGGTAACTATGGCAGAAAACAAAGACGAACAGCTCACCGACGAGGAGCTGGCACAGCTTCAGCTGGCAGAGGAGAACGAGAACGCCGTCGACCGTCTGGTCCAGGAGCTCGGCTGCCCCACGCGCCGCATCCGCCAGTTTGCCGCCCGCGTGCTGCACCTGCTCGCCGAGCGCGATCCGCAGCGCGTCGTGCCCTGCGTCCCCGCGCTGATCGAGGCGCTCGACCGCCCCGAGGCTCAGACCCGCTGGGAGGCCCTCGATGCCCTGACGGCGCTTGCCACCACCTGTCCCGAGCAGCTGGGCGATGCCTTTGAGGGCGCCGAGACCGCACTGTTCGACGAGATTTCCTCCACGCTGCGCTATGCCGCCTTCCGCCTGCTGTGCGTGTGGGGCGCCACGAGTGTCGAGCGTTCGCGCGAGGCTTGGCCCATCCTGGACGAGGCCATTCAGTGCTACCACGGCGACCTCGAGTATCGCGACATGCTCGGTTGCCTGTACGAGTTTGGCCAGGACGAGATCGACGCCGAGGTCGCCGAGAAGCTCGCGCTGCGCCTTAAGTTCGATGCCGAGAACGGCAAGGGCAGCTATCTCAAAGCCCGTTCGAGCGAGATTTGCGAAATGCTTGTTAAACGCTTTGACCTTGATCTCTCCAAAAAGAAGAAGCGTGCTAGCGTTAAAAAATCTGACGACGCCGAAAACGAGGAGTAACAGATTATGGCGCACGATGTAGTCCTGATTCCCGGTGACGGTATCGGTCCCGAGATTACGCAGGCCATGCGCCGCGTGGTCGAGGCCACCGGTGTCCAGATCAATTGGAATGTCCAGGAGGCCGGTGCCGGCGTCATGGACGAGTTTGGCACGCCACTGCCCCAGCACGTGCTCGATGCGGTCGCCGAGACCAAGGTTGCCATCAAGGGTCCCATCACCACGCCGGTCGGCACGGGTTTCCGCAGCGTTAACGTCGCCCTGCGCAAGCACTTCGACCTGTACGCCTGCGTGCGCCCCTGCCTGTCGCAGCCGGGCGACGGATCGCGCTTTCGCGATGTCGACCTGGTCATCGTGCGCGAGAACACCGAGGACCTCTACGCTGGCATCGAGTTCGATGAGGGGGCTGCCGAGGTCGAGGAGCTCTCGCAGCTTGTCGAGCGCTCGGGTCAGAAGACCTTCGCCGCCGATTCCGCCATCTCAATTAAGCCGATCTCCATCGCCAAGAGTCGCCGTATTGTGGAGTACGCCTTTGAGTATGCCCGCCGCTGCGGCCGCAAAAAGGTGACGGCCGTGCATAAGGCCAACATCATGAAGGCGACCGACGGCCTGTTCCTGCGCGTTGCGCGCGAGGTGGCCGCCAACTATCCCGATATCGAGTTCAACGACAAGATTGTCGACGCCACTTGCATGGGCCTGGTCCAGAACCCCAACGACTTCGATGTCCTGGTGCTGCCCAACCTGTACGGCGACATCGTGAGCGACCTGTGCGCCGGCCTGGTGGGTGGCTTAGGGATGGCCCCCGGCTCCAACATCGGTGTCGACTGCGCCATCTTCGAGGCAACGCACGGCTCCGCGCCCGATATCGCTGGCCAGGATATCGCCAACCCCACGGCCGAGATCCTTTCTGCTGCGATGATGCTCGATCACCTGGGCGAGAACGACGCTGCCAATCGCATTCGCGCCGCCGTATCTGCCACGCTCGACGAGGGCGAGCAGGTTACCGGTGACGTGCGTCGTGCCCAGACCGGCTCCGTCGAGGGGGCCGTGGGCACGCAGGCCTTTGCCGATGCCGTTATCGCGCACCTGGCCTAAGGTAGGCACGCTGCAAACGCCTAAATTGTACTTAAGTGTTTGCGTATAACCTAAGAATCAATACGCCCGGCGCTCTGTCGGGCGTATCCTATTGAGGACTATGTTTCCTAACAAGGAGTAACCGATATGGGTCTGATTCAAAAGAAGGACGAGAAGGACGAGATCGACGGTATCCAGATCATCGAGCGCGGCGAAGGCCCCGATGGTGATGAGGAGGAGAAGATCGATCTGGTCGCCGGTACGTCTGCCGAACATATTGCCGCCGGTACGACGGCCGAGGAGGAGGACGCTCGCCTGGAGGCAAAGATCGCCGCGGACGCCGCCGACGAGAACCTCATGCCCGAGGAGCAGGACGAGGACGACGATATCCTGGGTTCCGACGAAGACGACCGCGCATCCAAGCACAAGAAGACGATGATTGCCGCCTTCGTGGTTGCAGTCGTGATCGCTGCTGTGGTCGGCTTCTTTATCGGCAACGGTGGTTTTGGCGGCAAGGGCGTCGGCTCGGCGACCCTCACCGAGGACCAGCTCGATTCGACCGTGGCAAGCTACAGCTACAACGGCAAGAAGAGCGACATCACCGCGCGCGAGGCCATTGAGAGCCAGTACAGCCTCGACACCGTCAAGGATGGCGATGGCAACTACACCGCTCCCTCTGCCGACGTCATCCTGTCCTACGTGCGCAACAAGATCCTGCTCGACGCTGCCGAGGACGAGGGCATCACCGTCTCTTCTAAGGAGATGAAGAAGTACGCCGAGGATTCCATCGGCACTTCGGACTACAAGACCATGGCCACGCAGTATGGCGTGTCCAAGGACCAGGCCAAGCAGATCGTCCGCCAGTCCGCGACGCTGCAGAAGCTCTACAAGAAGAAGGTGGGCGATAGCTCCGCAAGCATGCCGACCGCTCCGACCGAGCCTGCTGACGGCAACGAGGAGACCGCGAGCAAGGACTACGCCGACTACATCATCAACCTTGCCGGTGACGAGTGGGATAGCGAGAAGGGCACTTGGAAGGACGCCGACAGCACCTACGCTAAGGCCTTTGCCGACGATGCCTTTACGGCCGATAGCGCCACCTATAAGCAGGCCATGACCGCCTACTACACTGCTTACCAGCAGTACTCTTCGCAGGCTTCGAGCGCCAGCTCCAAGTGGACCGAGTATGCTAACGGCCTCTACGCCAAGGCCAACATCAGCATCTACGGCCTGTTTGCGTAAGGTTTGCCTGCACTACTGCGCGCTAACCGATCTACCTGATTGAGCCCGCTAGAACGGACAACGTTCTAGCGGGCTTTTTGTTGCCGAAATCAATAGGATAGGCCTCGCGCCCGCACAAGCGCTCCATCGGGTTCCCCTAATTCATATGGGAAAACAGCTGCAAACGATTGCAAGTAACCGGTAAACGGTCGAAAACTACCGTTCACCGATAATCTCAAAACTGGTTCTAACTGGTATTAAGTCAAAAAGACCAATTCACATATCTTCACAATGACCTGCAATTTTTCTACACGCTATTTTTAGCCGCCCTGCGTTGTTTAGACACAGGAAAAGATCCGATCTTTTGCCAAAGCATTTCGGAACGGTTTCAAAACCGCAGGTAGAAGTGTTAACGACCGGTAAACGGTCGATTTATCACCGTGAGCGGTGCAAAAACGTTTTACCGTATGAATCAACGAAAGCGACCTCTTCTGGGGTGATATAGTGACAACAGCACGTCACGTGGTTACTACCAGTTTAGAAACCACTGGTCTTCAAAGTACGCTTTCTAAGAAGCTTTAAGGGCGAGCGCCCGCTGGCTTCCGAAAATCATCGGACTCAGATCGTACACACCTTCGGAAGGGAAATTTGAATGGTTGGCTTTATTCTTACCGGTCATGGACAGTTCGCACCCGGCCTCGCAAGCGCTATCGCTATGGTTGCTGGCGACCAGCCCGCTTTTACCGTCGTTCCTTTTGAGGGCGACCAGGCTGCTTCCTACGGTGAGGATCTCCGCGCCGCTATTACCGCCATGCGCGAGGAGTGCGATGGCGTGCTCGTCTTTACCGACCTGCTTGGTGGCACCCCGTTCAACCAGGCGATGATGATTGCCCAGGATGTCGACAACGTCGAGGTTCTGACCGGCACCAACCTTCCCATGGTTATTGAGCTTCTGTTCCTCCGCGGCAACGCCACGCTCGCCGAGCTTGGCGAGCAGGCCGTGACCGTTGGCCAGACGGGCATCACCGCCCAGACGGTCGCATCCGTTGCCGGCTCCGACGAAGAGGATATCTTCGGCGACGAGGACGGCATCTAATGGCCGATTTCGGAGCCAACGTCCTGAGCTCCTCGGTCGCCCTTTTAGGCCTGCTTGTCATCATGGGCTTGATTTACACCATCTGGTCGCAAATCAACATGAAGAAGAAGCAGAAGTACTTCAAGGAGCTGCACACCGAGCTCAAGCCGGGTCAAGAGGTTCTTTTCGCCGGCGGTATCTACGGAACCGTCAAAGGCATCGAAGGCGAGAAGGTCCAGATCAAAGTCCGATCCGGAGCCGTCGTAGATGTTTCGCGTTACGCGATTCAGGAGATCAAGTAACTGTCGTCAGCAAATAACGAAAGGAAGCTGATCAACATGGCAGAACCCAACATTCTTCTTACCCGCATCGATAACCGACTGGTTCATGGTCAGGTTGCCACCCAGTGGAACTCCACCCTGGGCTCCAACCTCATCCTCGTCGCCAACGACGACGTGGCGTCCAACACCATGCGCCAGAACCTCATGAAGATGGCCGCTCCCGCCGGCGTCGCTACGCGTTTCTTCTCTCTGCAGAAGACCATCGACGTCATTGGCAAGGCGAGCCCGCGCCAGAAGATCTTCATCGTGGCCGAAACACCGGAAGACGTGCTTACGCTCGTCAAGGGCGGTGTGCCTATAAAGAAGGTAAACATCGGCAACATGCACATGTCGGAAGGAAAGCGCCAAGTCGCCACCTCCGTCGCAGTTAACGACGAGGATGTCGCTGCGTTTAAAGAGCTGCAGGAATTGGGGGTGGAGTTGGAGATCAGGCGCGTTCCGAGCACGCCTGTTGAGGACACGAGCAAGCTCTTCTCGTAATCCTCGTGATCCACGTTGTCAGGAGTGAAACCCTGACGTTCTGTACGTGAAATCCAAAGTGCGTACATACATTTTGAAAGGAGGAGCAAGATGGAATACTCGATCATCCAGATCGCTCTGGTCTTCGTCGTCACGTTCATCGCGGCAATCGACCAGTTTGACTTCCTCGAGTCTCTCTATCAGCCCATCGTCACCGGCGCCGTCATCGGTCTTATCCTTGGCGACCTCAACACCGGTCTTCTCGTGGGTGGTACCTATCAGCTCATGACGATCGGCAACATGCCGATCGGAGGCGCTCAGCCGCCTAACGCCGTCATCGGCGGCATCATGGCAGCCATTCTCGCTATCGCCACGGGCCTCGAGCCCAACGCGGCAGTCGGTCTCGCCATTCCGTTCGCTCTGCTTGGCCAGCTCGGCGTTACCCTGGTCTTCACGCTTATGTCCCCGCTTATGTCCACGGCCGATAACATGGCTCACAACGCGGACACCAAGGGCATCGAGCGCCTGAACTACTTCGCCATGGCTCTGCTCGGCCTGATCTTCGCTGTCGTCGTCACCCTGTTCTTCATCGCTGGCGCTACCATTGGTCAGACCATCGCTTCTGCCATCCCGACTTGGCTGCAGACCGGTCTGTCCGCTGCAGGCGGCATGATGCGCTTCGTCGGCTTCGCCGTCCTGCTCAAGGTTATGATGAACCGCGATATGTGGGGCTTCTTCCTCATGGGCTTTGGCCTCGCGCTCATCACCGTTGCCAACGATTCGCTGGCAACCCCTGCTCTGCTCATCCTCGCTCTCATCGGCTTCGGCATCGCTTTCTGGGACTTCCAGCAGCAGACCGAGCTGAAGGGTGCAGCTGTTTCTGACGGAGGTGACTTCGAAGATGGCATCTAATGAGTATGTGATCCCGGAGCACTACGAGGATCTCACTCCTGCTCCGCAGCTCGACCAGAAGACCCTCAACAAGATGGCTTGGCGCTCCTGCTTCCTGCAGGCATCGTTCAACTACGAGCGCATGCAGGCCGCTGGCTGGCTTTACTCCATCATCCCCGGTCTGGAGAAGATCCACACCAACAAGAACGACCTCGCGGCTTCCATGAGCCACAACCTGGAGTTCTTCAACACCCACCCGTTCCTCGTCACCTTTGTTATGGGCATCGTGCTTTCGCTCGAGCAGAACAAGGTTGACATCCCCACGATCCGCGCCGTCCGCGTCGCCGCAATGGGCCCGCTCGGTGGTATCGGTGACGCCCTGTTCTGGCTGACGCTCGTGCCTATCACGGCCGGCATCACCTCCAACATGGCCATCAACGGCAACGCCGCTGCGCCGATCATCTTCCTGGTGATCTTCAACGCCGTCCAGTTCGCTCTGCGCTTCTGGCTCATGAACTGGTCCTACAAGCTTGGCACCAGCGCTATTGACGCTTTGACCGCCAACATGCAGGCCTTTACGCGTGCCGCTTCCATCATGGGCGTCTTCGTCGTCGGTTGCCTGGTCGTCACCATGGGTGGCACCCAGATCAACCTCGAGATCCCCAACGGCACCACCCGTGGCCTCTCCGCCACTACCGTGATCGTCTCCGAGAAGGAGGCCGAGAACTTCACCGGTATGGAGGGCATCGATACCGAGACCGCTGAGGCCGGTACCATCGCCATGACTAATGAGGACGGCGACGCCCTCACCGCCACCGATGCCGACGGCAACCCTGTCGAGTGCGGCGTCACCGATCTGGGCAACGGCATGGAGTCCGTTACCTACGGCACCGTTACCGAGGATCCGGTCAACTTCTCTGTTGCCGACACCCTCAACACCATCGTCCCGAAGCTTGTCCCGCTTATGCTTACGCTGCTGCTTTACTACATGTTCGCTAAGCACAGCTGGACCCCGACCAAGGGCATTCTGCTGCTCTTCGTCCTTGGCATCCTGGGCGCTGGCCCGCTTGGTCTCTGGCCGAGCATCTGGTAAGGCTCTAGCTTGAGGGGTGTGTCCCTACGCGGCTCACACCCCGACCCCTTAAGCCATGTGTATGTTAAAAGCCGCGTGCTCGAAAGAGCGCGCGGCTTTTGTTTTCTTGATGATTCGGGTGTGGCAGACAGATAATGCTAAGCACCCTAGGTAGCTAGCCGAATTCGAGCAAAAGGGAGGATAGGATGGCGATCGGAGCGCGTAAGCAACCGCTGTACGATCAGCTGGTCGATATTCTGACCGAAAAGATCGACCATGAATATCGCGCCGGTGACATGATTCCTTCCGAGCGCGAACTTTCGGAGCGCTATGGTCTCTCGCGTACTACGGTACGCCTGGCTCTGCAGGAACTGGAGCGTTTAGGACTGGTGGTTCGGCAGCACGGTCGCGGTACCTTTGTGACCGACCGTTCGGCAAAGGCAACCAATCTTATGCAGTCCTACAGCTTTACCGAGCAGATGCGCGCGATGGGTCGCGACCCCGAGACCACGATTCTCGAGTTTTGCGAGATGGAGGCCGATAAAAATCTGGCCGAGCATATGGGATTGCGTATAGGTGATCGCATTTTTAAGCTTAAGCGCCTTCGTTCTGCCGACAACATGCCCATGATGGTCGAACGCAGCTATCTACCAGTTCGTCAATTTTTGTCCCTAAAGCGACCGCTGCTGGAGCGTAAGCCGCTTTACGATGTGATTGAGCAAGACTTTCAGCAAAAGATACGCGTGGCCGAAGAGGAGTTCTATGCGAGCATAGCCCGTCCCACCGACGCCCACCTTTTGGGAATTGTCGAGGGCTCGCCTGTGCTCGATTTGGTCAGGACTACGTATAACGAGTCAAACGAGGTTGTGGAGTATACACTCTCGGTTGCTCGTGCCGATCAGTTTAAATACAAGGTTTACCACCAGCGTAGCGACTAGTGTTCGCATCGTATCCATATGATGATTCTTTGCATTTAACTGGTTACTACCAGATAACCAACTGAAGTGTATAATTGCACGTCAGAGGATTACTTCTAGAGAGAGGTATTAGAAATGTTCGAGAAGAGTGTCGAGGAGCTCACCGAGCTCGGCGCCCAGATCACCACGGCCGAGATTGCTCAGCAGCCCGAGCTTTGGCGTGATACGCTCAACATCTATCGCGAGAACAAGGAGGCCATCGAGGCCTTCCTGGCCGAGGCTCGCGCTATGGGCGAGGGCCGTCTGTCCGTTGTCTTCACCGGTGCCGGTACGTCCGACTACGTTGGCGATACCTGCGCCCCGTACCTGCGTCACGCTGGCAACACTGATCTCTACGACTTTAAGCCCATCGCCACGACCGACATCGTGAGCGCCCCGCGCGACTTCCTACGCGCCGAGGATCCCACGCTCGTGGTTTCCTTTGCCCGCTCTGGCAACAGCCCCGAGAGCCTTGCCGCCGTTGCCGTTGCCAAGGAGCTCGTCCACAACGTCAAGTTCCTCAACATCACCTGCGCTCCCGAGGGCAAGCTCGCCGTCGAGTCTGCCGATGATCCCAACGCGCTGACGCTGCTCATTCCGCGCGCCAACGACAAGGGCTTCGCCATGACCGGTTCTTATTCCTGCATGACCCTGCTCTCCACCCTTATTTTTGACACTGCCTCTGACGAGCAGAAGGCCGAGTGGGTCGAGACCATCGCCAAGATGGGCGAGGAGGTCATCTCCCGTGAGCCCGAGATCGCCGATTACCTGGCTGGCGACTTCAACCGCGTGACCTACTTGGGTTCTGGCTCCTTCGGTGGCCTTGCCCAGGAGAGCCAGCTCAAGATCCTTGAGCTCGCTCACGGTCTGGTCGCTACTTCCTACGACACCTCCATGGGCTATCGTCACGGACCTAAGTCCTTCGTCGACGATAAGACGCTCGTCTTCGTGTTCGTCAACAACGACGCCTACACCCGTCAGTACGACATCGACATCCTCAACGAGATCGGTGGCGACGAAATCGCTCAGCACACCATCGCCGTTCAGCAGGAAGGTGCCACCGTCTACGAGGGCGAGTCCTTCACCTTTAAGGGCTACGAGGCACTTCCCGAGGGCTACCTTGCTCTGCCGTTCGTGATGTTTGCCCAGGCTATCAGCCTGCTCAACTCCGTGCGCGTGGGCAACACGCCCGACACGCCGAGCCCCACTGGCACGGTCAACCGCGTGGTTAAGGGCGTGACGATTCACCCCTTCACCGCTTAATCGCGTCCCCCTGTAAGGGCGCCCGTCCGCTCATAACGGCGGGCGGGCGCTTTTTGTTTTACGTGAGCTGGGTATAAGCATCACCACAGTCAACTGCTTTAGAAGCGAGGAGTGCATATGAGCACGTACGCAATTAAGGCTGACAAGTTCTTCTTGCCGGCAGGCCCGCAACTGGGCGGCTATCTTATGGTCGAGGATGGCGTCTTTGGCGCCTGGCAGGCCGACGAGCCCTCTTGCGAGATTAAGGACTACACGGGATCGTGGATCGCACCGGGTATGGTCGATACTCACATCCATGGCTTCTACAACCACTCAACTACCGATAACGATCCCGAGGGCATCGATATCAGCTCGACCGAGCTCGCCCGTCGCGGTACCACCAGCTGGCTGCCCACGACGTTCACCGATGGCGTCGAGCAGATCAAGGACGCCTGCGCCGCCATCGCTCAGGCGGACGAGGGTCGCGGCCCCGACTTCTGCGGTGCCCGCATTCAGGGCATCTACCTGGAAGGCCCCTTCTTTACCATGAAGCACGTGGGTGCGCAGAACCCCGCTTACCTGATCGATCCCTCCGAGGAGGTCTTCGATCAGTGGCAGGAGGCTGCGGGTGGTCGCATCGTTAAGAGCGCCATGGCGGCCGAGCGCGACGGTGCCGCTGCTTATGCGGCTGCTCTGAATGCCAAGGGTGTGGTGACCAGCATCGGTCACTCCGACGCCACCTACGATGAGTGCATCGCCGCCATCAACGCCGGTGCCAGCTGCTTTACGCATACCTATAACGGTCAGCGCGGGCTGCATCACCGTGAGCCCGGTGTCGTGGGCGCTGCCATGTCCACGCCCGAGACCTACGCCGAGATCATCTGTGACGGCAAGCACGTTAACCCTGCCGCCATCAAGGCGCTGCTGCAGGCAAAGGGCTGGCAACACACGGTGCTCATCACTGACTGCCTGGGTTGCGGCGGCATGCCCGAGGGCAGCTACACCAGTGGTGGCATGGACGTCATCATGAAGGACAACCTGTGCTGGCTCGCCGACGGCAAGAGCATTGCCGGCTCGGTGCTCACGCTTGCCCAGGGCGTCAAGAACATCGTTGACTGGGGCATCGCCAGCGCCGATATCGCCATTCGCATGGCAACCGAGGTGCCGGCACGCTCCGCGCACATCGAGGATAAGTGCGGCAGCATCATGCCGGGTCGCGACGCCGACTTTGTCGTGTTCGACCATGAGCTTACCCTCGTCGAGACGTATGTTGGCGGCCAGAGCGTCGGCAACGCCTTTACCGAGTAACGATAGAAAAAGACGGCGGGCCCGAATCTGCTCGGACCCGCCGTATGGGTTAAACGCTCAAAAGCACCTTCACAGTTACAGCTTGTTAGCGATCTTCTTTGCCGTGCGCTTGACGCCGGCCACCAGGCCTCCTGCAGGATGCTCCTTCTCGTATGCTAGGCGCTTCTCGCGCTTGGCGTACTCTTCGACGATGATGTCGCCATACTCGTCTTCGATCTTGTCGAAGAAGTCGACGGCGCCCTTAATTTCCTCAGCGGTCGGGTGTCCCTTTTGGACACCGCCGGTGAGTTTGAACGGCCCCCACGTATCAAAGCCGGGGCAGCCGTAGACACCCATAAAGATGGCCTGCCTCATGCGGCAGATGCCATCGATATCCTTGCCGTACCACTTGTTTTTGCCACCGTAGGTCATAAGGCCAAACACCTTGTCCTGCGGCTGCAGCACGTTCGTGAGCACGCGTGCCATGTCCTTGTCGATCTCGGAGTAATAGATGCCCGTGGCGACACCGATCAGATGATATTCGTGCAGGTTGGGATACTCGTTTTTACCGAGCGTCTTCACATCGAGGGTATCGATCTCGGGGTGTGCCTCGACGATGGCGTCCACGAGCTTTTTCGTATTGCCGTGATGGCGCGAGGCGTAGAGGATGATGGTTCGCATAAGAAGGCCTTTCAGCTGTAATTGCATCAATGTCTGTATGGTACCCCGTTACATGGCTGGGATACCGGACGCATCGATGAACGTGCGGGTTTGTCCTTTGGTTAGGGCCGAGACGGGTACTTGCGAGCAAAAAGCAGTTGTTCGAAAGGATGGGCAATGGAATACGCTCTCTCCAACGATTCGATTTCTATTAAGGTGTCCACGGCCGGTGGTTCGTTTACCTCGATCGAGGCCGGAGGTCGCGAGTATCTGTGGCAGGGCGATCCCGCCGTGTGGTCCGGCCAGGCACCGATTTGCTTCCCGATTTGCGGAGGCTTGCGCGATAACAACGCCATGACGTTTGCCGGGCATCATGTAAAGCTCGCCCGCCATGGGTTTGCGCGCAAACAGGAGTGGAAGCTGCTGAGCCAGAGCGAGAACGAGCTGGCGATGTGCCTGGCTTCGGAGGATAACGCCGCGCTGCTGAGCGATTATCCGTACCCGTTTAAGCTTGTCGCTCGTTATACGCTCGAGGACGCTGCCGTGCGCGTTTCCTACGAGGTCACCAACGAGGGCACCGAGGACATGCCGTTCTTTATTGGCGGTCATCCCGGCTTTAGGTGTCCGCTCGATGAGGGCGAGGCCTATACGGACTACGAGTTGCGCTTTGAGAAGGACGAGGCTGCGGAGCTCTGCACCGCTGTCCCTTCGACTGGCTTGATTGATGTGGACAGGCGCTCCAAGAACCCCATGGTGGGAAAGACACTGCCTCTGTCGCATGAGCTCTTCGATTTTGCGGAGACCATCTTTGATGTGCTCGAGAGCCGTCAGGTCACGCTTTCCAAGAAGGGCGAGGACAAAGGCGTTTGCCTGAGCTTTGAGGGCTTCCCGTATCTCATTGTGTGGAGTAAGCCCGAGGGCGATTTTGTGGCAGTTGAACCCTGGGGTGGCCTTTCGACCTGCTCCGATGAGGACGACGTGCTTGAGCATAAGCGCGGCTGCCTTGTCGCCAAGCCCAAGGAGACCGTCGTTCGCTCGTTCACGATTGAGATTCTGTAATTCCGTTTTGTCGACTCGTATCGCGAGGCACAAGGAGCCTGCGAGATAAGGAGCTAAAAATGATCCTCACCGTTACGATGAACCCGTCTGTCGATACGCGCTATCAGCTCGATGAGCTCATTATCGACGACGTTAACCGTGTGAAGCCCGAAAAGACCGCTGGCGGCAAGGGCCTCAACGTGGCCCGTGTGCTGGGTCAGCTGGGCGACGACGTTGTGGCAACCGGTCTGCTCGGCGGCCACATGGGCGCCTTCATGGCTGAGCTCATGGACGCCAACGGTATTAACAACGACTTTGTGCCCATCAAGGGCGAGACTCGCATTTGCCTCAACATCCTCCACGCCGGCAACCAGACCGAGCTGCTCGAGAGTGGCCCGACAATTGCCCCCGAGGAACTCGATGCCTTTACCGCCAAGTTTACTGAGCTTGCGGGCAAGGCCGACGTCGTCACCATTTCGGGTTCTCTGCCCCGCGGTGTCGAGGCAGACTACTATGCCAAGATCACGGGCATTGCCGAGAACGCCGGCGCCAAGGTATTGCTCGATACCTCGGGTGCCTCTCTCGAGGCTGCGCTCAAGTCCGAGGTCAAGCCCGAGCTGGTCAAGCCTAACCTGACCGAGATCAACGGCCTTCTGGGTACGAGCTTTACCACCGACGATGTGGATGAGCTCCGCGCCGCGCTCGCCTCTGACGCCCGCTTCTCCGATATCCCCTGGGTCGTCGTGTCCATGGGCGCTGCCGGCTCCGTTGGCTTCCACAATGGCCGTGCGTTCCGCGCAAAGACGCCCGATATCCCTGCCGTTAACGCAACGGGCTCTGGTGACTCCACTATCGCAGGCTTCGCGCATGCCATCGCTGCTGGCGCAGACGACGAGACGGTGCTGCGAACCGCCAACACTTGCGGCAAGCTCAACGCCATGGATCCTATGACCGGTCATCTAGTCATGGACCGTTGGGACGAGGTCTACAACGGCGTTGTCGTGACCGAGCTGTAAGGGCTTGGGCGTCGGCCCCGGCATTGCTTGCTAGCTCATGTCGACGACAAGTGCGGTAGCATTATGCTGGGGCGCGACGCCGGCTTTGTCGTGTTCAATCCCGACCTTACCCTGGTCGAGACGTGTGTGGGTGGCAACAGCGTCGGTAACGCGTTTGCCGAGTAGCCGCCAAAAAAACGATCCGAGAGGGGATTTAGATGATTTACGGTGCATTGGGCGATATCGAGGAGTACCGCGGAATGCTCAAGGGCCTCGACGTGTTGATCGACTGGCTCGAGGAGAACGACCCGGCGCAGCTCGAGGTCGGCAGCCATCCGATTCTGGGCGACAAGGTCTTTGCGAACGTCATGGCTCCCACGACGCGTCCCGAGGCCGAGGCTCACTATGAGACGCATCAGCGCTATCATGACCTGCAGATCGACATCGAGGGTCGCGAGGCCTTTAAGGTTGCCACGGGCAGCCTGACGCTGGTCCAGGAGTTTGACGAGAAGGACGACTACGACCTGGTCGATTCCGACGCTTCGATCGCCGGCGATCTTGCCGACGACAAGTTCGCGCTGTTCGTTGCCGGCGAGCCTCACATGCCCACGCTCGAGTTCCCGGGCGATGGCGCACAGCCGGTCAAGAAGATCTGCTTTAAGCTGCTTGCAGACGCTTACTGGGAGGAGTAGCGAACTGCCTGGCAGAGCTATTCGTCTGATGGCGTGATTCCCCTAGGGAAATCACGCTAGGACCCCGCTAAACGTGTTTCCCTAGGGGAATCACGTTTAGCGGGGTTTTCTGTTTTTGAATAGGGAAGCCTCATTTATTTGCGAAGAACATCGGCTAGCCGCAGGATTGAAATCATCGACCGATAAGTGAGTTCCACTTTTTCGCCCGCAAGCAGTCGTTTCGAGCCAATCTCATCTAGCCCCACAAGCCGAGAAAACAGCGGGCCGCTCATCGTGCCATCGTCAATTGATTCCCTTATGGTCTTCAAAACGTCCGTATCATGAAGCGATGCCGAGCTGTAGGGGGCAACACGAGCGGAACTCTCAATTAACGACGAGACAAAAGGATGGAGATGCTTTGGACATAGTCCATCAAACACCACATCCCCATTGTCGTTCGAGCCGACCAGGCGCCAAGTATAATGATCGACCCAGTCATCTCCGTCATAGATGACGTCCATGAGCAACTTCCCGTCTAGAGAGAAACCTATTTGGACATCGGGGCGCAAGACCGCAATCCATATCGGGCCTGCAGCAGCTCCAACCCAACGCACCACATAGGTTCCCTTTCGTACATGTGTATCAATCTGCCCCGAAATGCCGGTGAATGCAATTCCAGACCCGTTTGTCGGATAGCAATCGACGTATTTTTGTTTTCCGCTCACAACCTTGTATAGATATATCGTTCCAGCAAAAGAGAAGGTATCGTGGCTATTTTAAATCTATATGACCAATTCGAGCCCTCACCATGGCAATTGTTACAGCTGGGTTTCTTTTCATTAAAATTTCACTTTGGTAAATCCCCGCCCCCTAAGCATTAAATCCGAAGTCCACCGAGCGGGCGAATCGGCAACAAAAAAGCCGCCCGAAGGCGGCTATCTTGTGCAATGGAGCCAGCGACCGGGCTCGAACCGGTGACCCCCGCTTTACGAGAGCGGTGCTCTACCAACTGAGCTACGCTGGCGGCCATGTGGTGACGCAACTGAGGCGTCAACGGCTGTCTATGATACGGGACATCGCACATCCGTGCAAGTGTTCTGACGGCTTTTCTCACTTTAAATGCACTAATATTGGAGACGTGATGTCTCGCTCTTACGAGTCTCAAACAGAATGGACTGCCATGGCTCAACCCAAGATCCTTCTCACGCGTATCGATGACCGGTTTATTTACGGGCAAGACGTCGAGCTGTGGAACGAGGCTATGGGTTCCAACCTCGTCCTAATCGTCAACGACGAGATTGCGGCGGATTCGCGCAAGTGGGCGCCTATGAGGGTCGCGGCGCCCGAGGGCGTGTGGACGCGGTTTTTCTCGGTGCAAAGGACCATCGACATCATTCATACCGCAACGCCGCGCCAGTTGATTCTGATCATGGTGGCCTCACCCGCCGATGCGCTCGCGCTGGTTAAGGGTGGTGTGCCAATCACCAAGATCAGCATTGGCCATATGCAGGCAGGGAAGGGCAAGCGCCCCATAACGCCCGCGGTTGCCGTGAGCGACGCAGACGTTGCTGCCCTCAAAGAACTGCAGGCGCTCGGCGTAGAGCTAGAAATCCGCTATCTCCCCAGCTCCAATCCCGACCCCATCGGCAATCTGTTCAAGTGATCCCTTGGGGACGGAGGAAAACGGATCATTTTGCCCTTGCGAGGGATGCGAGCGATGCCGTCTGTCAAAAACTATGTCCATTTACTACGTTTGATCGGCTATCGCCGAGCATGTCGAATTTGAGAAAAACAAAACTGCAGGTAGACGGCTCGAGAGTTTAACAAAAAACGGTGCATGGTCGAGCATCCCAGGCTAAACGTAGTAAATGGGCATAGTTTTGATATGTCACTCATACAGTCACAGCGAAAACAAGCCCAAAAGATGAAAAAACGCCCGCTGGCGGTGGTGCCGGCGGGCGCTGCTGTGCGATATGTTGCGTTGTGGGCTTAGTGCCTCATAAAGTGGTATTCGATCACATTGCTGTAGGGGTGACCCGGGCCCACAATGCCCTGCGGGAACAACGGCTGGTGCGGCGTGTCGGGGTACATCTCGGCCTCGAGAGCAAAGCCGGCGCCCCAGCCATAGTTAGCATCGTCCTTGGCGTGCTCGTCGCCCAGCCAGTTGCCGGTGTAGAGCTGCACGCCCGGGGCAGTGGTGTAGTAGTCCAGCTCGCGGCCGGTCCACATCTCCTCGACGTGCATCGCGCGGCGGAGATTGCGGCCGTACTGATAGCCATCGATGCACAGACAGTGATCGTAGCCACGGGCCTGCTTAATCTGCGGGTCGTCGGCCTCCATGCCGGGAGCGACGGGGCGCAGCTCGCGAAAGTCAAACGGTGTTCCCTCGACCGGAGCGATCTCGCCGGTGGGGATATTCTGCTCGTTGATGGGCAGGTAGTGGGCAGCGTTGGCAACAAAGAAGTGCTCGCAGTCCATGCCGGCGTTATGGCCGGCAAGGTTAAAGTATGTGTGGTTGGTCATGGACACGTAGGTGGCGCGGTCGCTCTCGCAGCCGTATTCGATACGGAAGCGGCCGGTGCGTGTCACGGTAAACACGGCCGTAAAGGTGCGGTTGCCGGGCAGGCCCAGCTCACCGTCCTCAAGCGAGGTGGTCATGCGCACGGCGTTATGGACCTCGTCGAGCTCAACATCCCACACGCGCTTGTGCAGACCATGCTCAAGATCGCTGTGCAGGTTGTTGACGCCTTCGTTGGCTGGCATATGCCAGTCCGTGCCATCGATGGTGATCGTGGCGCCTGCGGTGCGGTTGGCCACGGGGCCGATGGTTGCGCCAAAGCAGGCGGGATTGTCAAAGTAATCCTCGAGCTTATCGAAGCCCAGTACCACATCCTGCACATTGCCGGGGATGTCGGGCACGTCGATGCCCAGCACGGTGGCGCCGTAGTCCATAATGCGAACGCAGATCTCGGGCCCGTTGAGGGTGTAGCGATGAACGGGGGTACCGCACGGCGCGGTGCCGAAAAGCTCGGAAGTGATCATTTGGTTCCTAACATCGAGGTATTTCGGACAAACTGTAGCGCGAACAGGCGAGATTATCACTACACCCCACTAAAGCAGGGGGTATTTTTCTCAAAAAAGTGATGATTGGAGCTGTGCGGGCGTTCATTTCTGACGCGCGCGAGTCTGATACAATTTGTTCGTTATTGTTTGAATTGACGTGAGCGTGGAACAGCGAGGACTCATCGTGATTAAAGCAGAGCGACAGGATAAGGTTCGTCAGCTGCTCGAAGAGCAGGGCACGGTCTCGGTCAAGGAGATTTCGGATGCGCTGGGTGTCTCGGATATGACGATCCGCCGTGATCTTGAGGAGCTTGCGAGCCTGGGCGAGATCGAGCGCGTGCACGGCGGAGCCCGCAGTGCGCAGGGCCGTCCACACGCTATGCTGCGCCATGAGTATTCGCACAGCGAAAAGCGCACCAAGCATGCCGAGGAAAAGCTGCAGATCGCGCGCCGTGCTGTGGAGCTTATCGAGGAGGGCTCGACCATCTTTTTGGGTACGGGCACCACGGTTGAGCAGATGGCCTCGATGCTGCCGGCGTTTCGCCTGCGCATCGTGACTAATTCGCTTTCGGTGTTTAACCTGCTCGAGGCGCGCGAAGATTGCGACCTGTGCCTCGTGGGCGGTATGTACCGTCGCCGCACCGCCGCTTTTGTGGGGCCAACGGCTGAGGATACCCTGCGTGCGCTGGGCATCGATGCAGCGTTTATCGGCGCCAACGGCATCTTGGACGGTGACGTATCTACGTCCAACATGGACGAGGGCCGCATCCAGCAGCTCGCCTTTAGCAAGGCCGACTCGCGCTATCTGATCGCCGACTCCAGCAAGATCGGCAAGCGCGACTTCTACACCTTCTGCCGCTTGGACAGCCTGGACGCCGTAGTGTGCGAGCCGAGCATCTCCGCCGAGGACCGTGCCGCCATCGAGGAGCACGCGCAGGTCATCTGCTAGCTAGCGCAGCAGGCGATACTTCTGTCCCCTGCCGGTGCCTTCAACTGTCGCCAGGCCTGTCTCAACGAGTTTTTTGAGGATGCGATTGAGCTTCGAGCGGCTGAAGCTAACTTTGGCTGCAAGCTCACCTGTCGATTGAGGATGTGCGCTACTCAACAGTTCGAATACGATAAGTTCGTCGCCTTTGAGCCCCGGGTTATCCATGAGCAGGGGAAGTGTGACCACAATGGCGTTATCCGAAACTTGAAACCGGGGCTTTCTGACGCTGTCCTTATAGGTGTCGCGAATTCGCATGATGCCCGTTCCAAAGGCTTCGATAAGACCCAGGCGCAAAAAGACTTCGGCAAGAATACGATTGCGTCTAACGGATAGCATGTCGGACAGGTATTCATCGACGGTCATGCTTGCCGGCAAGCCGCCGGGCGAAGCGACTTCCACACGGTCGTCGAACATCGAGATGCGAATGTGCGCGGATACATCCCAAGTCCTGTGAACGATTGCATTGGTAATGGCCTCGCGGAATGCTTCGAGCGGAATGAGCTCCTTGCGGACCCGCTCCATTCCCTTGATCTCTTCGTAACAGTACTGAGTTTCAAATAGTTCAAGAGCGCCGTCAATCTCCGTTAAAACCGATGCATGTTCGAGAGTTTTGCGCTGCTTAATGAGATTGATGGTGTCGCCAAACACCGCCATGTCGATACCTGGGAAATCGTTCTCGTCCGCGAGCAGTTCTGCCGCGTTGTTGTAGGTTCCGGTCTCATCGAGCAGGCCGAGGGTTTTGAGAGTATCGGTTGTGAATGACTGAAGTGAGAGCTTTGCTTTTAGGCGATTCTCTAAAACGGTGAAAGATAGATCTTGCTTGCTTGCCGGGAGCTGTTCAAAGGAGAGGTTTTGACCCTCGAGTACAAGACGCGAAAGCCCTAGGGTGTCAACTGGTATGGTCGCGGTGTCATTGCGCTTGTATGCCTTCGAGCGGTATAGGTAAGGCTTCGATCTGCCGGGAAAGACCGTAAGCTCTACGGTTGCATCGGACTCGTTGATTTTTAGGGAGTAATCGGGCTGGGGGATGATCGAATCGTTAATCTTGTTTTCGATATCCAGACAGGTCTGCTTGAGGTCATTGAGGCCAACGGCTTCTCCGTCGTCGTTAATTCCAAATAGCACGCGTCCTCCCGTGCCATTTGCATAAGCGGAGACGGTTTTAAGGAACGAATTGGTGACGCATTCCTTGAATTCAAGATCTTTGGATTCTTGCATCGTGTTGCTCCGTTTCGCTTCAATCTGACGTGAGAAATGACACGTAAAATTTTACACGTCATTTTGCATGTCAAAAATATGACACGAAAAAATTTGCGTGTCATTTTGCGTGTCAAAGTGACGTGAAATGACGCGCAAACGCGAATGCATTGGCATTCTGAACAATAACGGAGTTTGTAAGCCTGGGGCTTGATTGGGCTAACGCATGGAATTATCCGTATTCTCGAACACGCTTTCGGTATCATTTTGGCATTAAAAGATACCGAAGTGTGTTCGTGATGCCGATAATAATTAAGAAAGAGGAGCGCTTCGTAGCTGCCTGGAAAGTGAGGATTTGACCATCTGATTGTCTCGATCTGTAACAACTAGGCGATCAAATGCTCGTTAGATGTTACAGATTTAGATTTTCTGCCTGGCCGATTCCGTTTGTCTCAATCTGTAACAACTGGGACCGAAAAGCTCGGCTAGATGTTACAGATCGAGATTGAGCGGATTGACCTGTGCGTTTGTCTCGATCTGTAACAGGTAGATGGTCAAAAGTGGGCTACGTGTTACAGATCGAGATCTTCAAGTTCGGGCCATTCGTTTGTCTTGATCTGTAACAGGTGGGACCGAGAAATTGGTCTATGTGTTACAGATCGAGACGAATGATCCGCTCGGGCCCACCAAAACAAAAAGGCCGCATGCGAACCCGTGGAGGGATTCGCATGCGGCCGACAGGGGGTATGCGGCGGAAACTAGGCCATAAGCAGGCCGGTCTCCGAGACGTTCTTGTACCAGTACGCGCTCGCCTTGGGATAGCGCTTCTGGGTCTCGAAGTCGATGTAGAACAGGCCATAGCGCTTGTTATAGCCGTTGGTCCAGGAGAACTGGTCCTGCAGCGACCACACAAAGTAGCCGTCGACGTTCACGCCGCCGTCAATTGCCTTGAGGATCCATGCGAGATGCTGACGCATGTAGTCGATGCGAGGGGCGTCGTCGATAAAGCCGTCCTCAAAGTCGTCCTTATAGCCCATGCCGTTCTCGGTGATATAGATCTTCTTGTAGTTGGGGTAATCGTTCTTAATGCGCAGCAGCAGGTCGTACAGGCCCTCGGGATAGATGATCCAGTCCCAATCGGTGGTGGGTACGCCTTCGCGCACGCATGACTCGCCCACGCCCTTGAGGAACCAGCGCGAGGAGCCCTTGTCGCCAGTGCCATTGTGGTTGATGTCGTTTTCGCCCTCGGCGGCGCGCAGGAACTGGCACTTGTAGGTGTTGACGCCCAGGCAATCGTTGTAGGGGAGCGCGGCGGTCAGCGCGGCGATGTCCTCGTCACGGACGTCGAGCTCGCCGCCGGCGATATGGGCCAGCTTGGTTGCGGCTTCCATGGTGTCGGCTGCATAGTGGCCGCGGAAAGTGGCGTCGAGCACCCAGCGGTTGTTGATGACATCGGCCATGCGAGCTGCCTCGCAGTCGGCAGCACTGTTGGGATCGAGGGGATACTTGGGCTCCAGGTTCTGGACAATGCCGATCTCGCCCTCAAAGCCGCCCTCATGGAAGGCGACGACAGCCTTGGCGTGGGCCACCATCATGTTGTGCATGAGCTGGAAAGCCTTGTCCAGGCGATACTTCTCGCCGTGTGGCCAGTTGCCGACGATAAAGCTGCCCTCGGCGGTCGCGGGAATCTCGTTAAAGGTAAACCAGTGCTTGACCTCGGTGAACTCGGCAAAGCAGAACTTGGCGTACTCGACAAAGGCGTCGATCGTCGTGCGCGTCAGGAAGCCCTCGCCGCCGTTCTGGTAAAAGGCCTCGGGCGTATCGAAGTGATCGAGCGTGACATAGGGGATAACGCCGGCTTTATTGCAGGTGGCAAAGAGCTCGTGATAGAAGGCAACACCCTCGGGGTTAATCTCACCAGTGCCGCTGGGGAAGATGCGGCTCCAAGCGATGGAGACGCGGATACCGTTGATGCCGAAGCGCTGGCACAGGTCGATATCGACCGGGTACTTGTTGTAGAAATCGCTTGCGGGATCGGGGGAGAAGCGACCCTGAGCAGCCAGGAAATCGTCCCAGGGCACTTTGCCCTTGCCGTGCGTACGGGTCTCGCCCTCAACCTGGTAAGCAGCGGTGGCGCCGCCAAACACAAAGCCGTCGGGGAACTGCATGGGGTTGGTCATGAGTCATCCTTTCTGTGGGATACGAATAGGGAGAGGTGCCCGAACCGGGAATCCGGGCACCAACAGAGGGAGGAACTAGTCGAGGTTCTCGCGGAGCCACTTGATGGCGCCAGCGGGGTCGCGAGTAAGGTCGATATATTCCTTACCGCGGGGAGCGAGCAGCTTAATGCCCAGGCGATCGGTGTCGGCCTTCATGTCGTTGTAGTAGCTACGAACCTGCGGGGCGAGCACGATAACGTCGTACTGATCCATGATGGCAGTGTGCTGGCCATAGGCGCCTGCGGAGGAAGCGATGTTCTCTCCGGTCTGCGCAGCACCTTCCTTGATGGCGTTGGCGAGCATGGCAGAGGTGCCGGCGCCGGCGCACAGGACGAGGACCTTCAGGCCATCGACATCCTTCTTAGCGGATGCGTCGGAGGCGGGCTCGGGCTGATCGGCGGCAGCGGCGGTCGGCTCGACGGAAGCGGCGGTCTGCTCGACAGCGGGCGCAGAGGTGCTGGCGGTGATGGTGGCAGCACCATCGGACTCGAGACCCAGCTCGGCGGCGCGCTCGGCCTCCTGGTCGCAGAGCAGCTTATCGTATGCCTTCAAGAACGGCAGGTAGATGATGGCGTCCAGCAAGATGATGATCGCGACAAATACCAGGGCGATAAGCTGGAAGTTCGTGGTGATGAAGATGCCGATGGGGGCAGGGGTAGCCCAAGGCACCACGAAGGAGAAGCCGTTCATGCCCACGTTGTCGATAAAGAACTTGGCAACACTCACGTTGACGCAGCCGGCGGCAACAAAGGGGATGAGCATGTAGGGGTTGAGGATCATGGGAGCGCCAAAGAGCAGCGGCTCGTTGACAGCGAAGGCAACAGGAACAATCGAGGCCTTACCGACGGCTTTGAGCTGCTTGGACTTCATAAAGAGAATCAGCAGAAGCGGCACGATGAACGTGGCGCCGGTGCCGCCGAACTCACCCACGAGCGACATGTTAAAGGTGAGGGAGTGGGCGGGGTGGCCACCGGCCAGCAGAACCTGCAGGTTCTCGGCCTGGTTGGCAAGACGGATGGGGTCGATGCCCGGCTGGACGATCGAAGGACCGTGGACGCCGATGAACCAGAAGAACGCGGTGGCTGCCTGGATAAGGATAAGGCCAGGATAGGTTTCTGCCGCAGTGAAGAGCGGGGAGAGCAGCTTGATGAGCAGCTCGGAGAACGGAACGCCCATGAGGTTGCGCACGACAACATCGATGATGCCGCAGATGATGACAGCGCCGCCAAAGGGGATAATGTCGCGGAAGTTCTGAGCGATGGCGCCCGGGACCTCCTTGGGCAGCTTAATGGTCAGATCGCGCGAGACGCAGAATTTGTAGACCCACACGGTGATGAACGCGGCGATATAGGCCGAGAACAGACCGCGCGTGCCCATGCTGGTGCAGTCGAAGACCGAAAGCTCGGAGCCGTTGAACTTGGTGGTGAACTGCGTAACAGCGAGCAGCAGCATGCTGCACTGGGCGGCAACCATGGTGGAGCCGTCGTTGAGCACCTTGCCGGCGGGCATGCGACGGTTCATGGAAGCCGTGAAGTTCTTGGCAGTGGTGCCGGCAACCATGATGCCCATGACGCCCATGGTGAAGTTGTACAGCTTGTTGCACCAGTCGATGAGCGGCTGGGGCAGCGTGATGCCAACTACGCCGGGAAGGGTGGCGATCAGCAGGAAGATCGAAGAGGTGAGGACGATGGGCATGCACCCAAGGAATCCGTCTTTGATGGCCTGGAGGTAGATGTTTCTCGAGATCTTCTCGAAGAACGGTTGATGCTTTTCGAGCATCTTTACGATGGCGTCCATAGAGCTCCTTTGCTACTTGATGCGCGATGCATGTGGATGGAACTGGTCGTCGATGGATGGTCAGGACTGCCCGGAAACCTTCCTGCTTAAGGAAGGCATTGCGAAATGACAACGTTGTCATTTCGTTAATGACAACGTAAGACATTTTTGGAAGAGCAACAAGGATATACGGGTGAGCGGTCGATATTGTCCGGTAAACGGTTGATTTGTCAGTCGGGCAGGTAGTGTATGCTAGAACGCAAAAAACAAGCGATGCAAAACCGACTGGAGAAGTAGTGGCAACGATGGACAAGAAAAATGTCTCAATGAACGATGTGGCGATTGCCGCGGGTGTTTCTCTCAAGACGGTGTCGCGTGTGATCAACGAGCCCGATAGCGTGCGAGAGTCGACACGCGATAGGGTCCATGCTGCCATGGAAGCGCTTGAGTTCCGGGCGAACTTTGCCGCGCGTTCACTCAAGTTGGGCCGTTACGGGTGCATCGGCGTGGTGCTGTTCCACTTGTCGGGCGGTGCCGTGGACATGATTGACGGTATCGCCGATGCCGCCGAAGAGCGAGGCTTTGCGCTCACGATGATCAAAAAGCGGGCGGGGGAGAAGATGACCCTTGCCGAAGCGGCGCGTAGGATGTCGCAGCTGCCTGTTGATGGCATGATCTTCAACCTGCGTCAGATGGTCGATGACTTTGATACCTTTGAGGCACCGAAAGACCTCAAGACGGTGATTATCACACCGATGGAACATCCTACCTGCTCTACCGTCAGTGACGACCAAGAGGGCGGCGCGCGCATGGCGTGCGAGTACTTCTTGAACCACGGGCACAAGAACGTGTACTTCGTCTCTGGTAAGAAAGAGTCACTGTCGAGCCAGTGCCGTATGAAAGGTTGGCGAGCGGCACTCGAGGCACGTGGCATTGAGCCGCCCGAGCCTCTGCAAGGCGATTGGAATGCGGATAGTGGCTATGCCGCGGGCCTTGTGCTTGCCGATAAGCCCGATTGCACGGCGGTCCTCGCTGCTAACGACTGCATGGCAAACGGCGTGATGATGGCTCTGCGTGACAGAGGGCTCAGGGTGCCCGACGACGTGTCCGTGATCGGCTTTGACGACGAACTCTACAAGACGATTCCCAACTCGATTCTGACGTCAGTGAAGTTTCGCCACCGCGAGCTGGGCATCCGTGCGCTTAACGAGGTCGTCGCAGGTCTGGAAGCCCCGAGCTCCAGAAGCCGTACGCTCGTCTCGGGCGTGCTGGTCGAGCGTTCCAGCGTAAGGGATCTGCGGGCGTAGACGTGCTCGGCCTGCTCGTCTAAATCTGTAACAGGTGGGACCCGAAAACTCGGCTAGATGTTACAGATTTAGACAATTCGGCCCGGCTTATTCCGTTTGTCTCGATCTGTAACAGTTAGGAGTGAAATGACCAGCCAGGTGTTACAGATCTAGATTGATTGGATTGACCCATCTGTTTGTCTCGATCTGTAACATCTAAGCGGTCAAAAGCGGTCTACATGTTACAGATTGAGATTTTTGGCTTGGCCTGTGCGTTCACCTCGATCCGTAACAGCTGGGACCCAAAAACTCGGCTAGATGTTACAGATTGAGATGAACAGGAGGACGGGTGCGGTCTAAACAAAATGGCCCGCGCATCACACATCGATGCACGGGCCATTTATTGTCTGCAAGCGGCAGGTGGTGTCAGCGTCTTATGCCTCGAGGTTTTCCTCGATCCAGGCGACGGCACCCTTGGGATCCTTAGTGAGGTCGATGTACTGTTTGCCCTTGGGCGACAGCAGCGTGATGCCCAGGCGGTCGGTGTCGGCCTTCATCTCGTTGTAATAGGTGCGAACCTGCGGAGCCAGGACGATGACGTTGTACTGGTCCATGATGGCGTAGTGGCTGCCGTAGGCACCGGCGTTGGCGGTAATGTCGATGCCCAGCTCGTCGGCGCCTTCCTTAAGCGCGTTGGCGAGCAGTGCAGAGGTGCCGGCGCCAGCGCACAGAACCAGAACCCTCAGATCCTTGCCCTTAAGGGCGGACGGAGCTGCGGAGGCCTCAGTGGCAGAAGCGGTCTCGACAACAGGAGCCTCAACGGCGGGGGCGGCAGCGGTCTTGACGGCCTTGGTCTCCTCGGCCTCTTCTTCGGCCAGGGTCTCGGCCTCCTGCTTGCACAGGACGTTGTCGTAGGCCTTGCAGAACGGGTAGTAGATCAAGAAGTCAACGACCAGCAGGACGACAACCAGGACCAGAGAGATCGGCTGGAAGTTGGTGTCGATGAAGGTGCCGATCGGTCCGGGGAGTGCCCACGGCATGGCATAGATAAAGCCGTTCATGCCCAAAAAGTCGATGAAGAACTTACCAATGAGGACGTTGGCCACGGGGGCAAACAGGAACGGGATCAGGAAGTACGGGTTGAGGATGATGGGCGCGGCGAACAGCAGCGGCTCGTTGACGGCGAACATCACGGGTACGACAGAGGCTTTGCCGACGGCCTTGAGCTGCTTGGAGCGCATAAAGAGCAGGAAGATGATCGGGACAATGAACGTGGCGCCGGTGCCGCCGAGTTCGCCGATGTAGTTACCGAAGTTTTCGGTCAGGGCGAGGGCGGGGTGACCGCCGGCCTGCAGCGTGGCGAGGTTGGTGGTGATGTTGCCAAACAGCGCGGCGTTGAGGGCAGGCTTAACGACCGAGGGGCCGTGGATGCCCATGAACCAGAACAGCGGGATCATGAACCAGATGAGGGCGAGGCCGGCGTAGGAATCGGCAGCGGCGAACAGCGGGCTCACCAGCGTGGAGATGACGTTGGCAAACGGGACGGCCAAGCAGGTGCGGCAGATAACGTCGATGACGGCGACAAACAGGATGGAGAAGCTGAAGGCGAAGATGTCGCGGAAGTTCTGGGCGATGGCGCCGGGGACTTCTTTGGGCAGCTTGATGGTGATATCTCGCTTAATGCAGAAGGCATAGATGTTGACCGTGGCAAATGCGGCGACAAAGGAGCTCAGCAGGCCCTTGGTGCCCATGTTGTCGGTAAAGAACACCGAGACATCGGCGCCGTCGATCTTGGCACTCGTCTGGGTAACGGCCAAGATGAGCATAGCGCACATGGCGGCGACCATGGTGCTCGTGGCGTTGATGGCCTTGCCGGCAGGCATGCGGCGGTTCTTGGAGCCGGTCAGCGCGCTTGCGGTGGTGCCGGCGACCATGATGCCCACGACGCCCATCGTGAAGTTGTAAACCTTGTTGCAGAAGTTCACGACGTCGACGTTCCACCAGTCGGGCAGCGTAAAGCCGCCGACCGTGGCGACAACGCCCGGCAGGGTCGAAATAAGCAGGAAGACAGAAGAAGACAGGATGATGGGCATTGCTGCCAAAAAGCCGTCTTTAATGGCCTGAAGGTAGATGTTCTTAGAGACCTTGTCGAAGTACGGCTGACCTTTCTCCAAGAACTTAACGATCGATTCCATAGTTCACGCTCCTCTTTGCATGAAATCTTAATGGCATGGACGTTGAAAACCTATATGGTCTCCCGCTTGCTAAAAGCCCGGGTGCAGGCGGGGTCGGTCCCAGGGGGAGAGAGGGGAGCGGCTGGGTTTGTATCGCATAAGGCCGCTCCCTTCTCGGGGGAAAGCGAGGCGATGCGCTACTGCGCGTCCGCCATAGTGTCGGCGAGCTCCTTGTACCAGAGTGCCGACTGCTTGATGTAGCGTTTTTGCGTGTCGAAGTCGATGTAGAACAGGCCGTAGCGCTTGTTATAGCCGTTGGCCCACGAGAACTGGTCCTGCAGGCTCCAGATAAAGTAGCCCTGGACGTCGACGCCCTCGGCGCGCGCCTGGAGCACCTTCTCCATGTGCTGGTCGACAAAGTCGATGCGCTCGGGATCGGCGACGATGCCGTTTGCGTCGGGCTCGGGGTCCTTGTGGCCCAGGCCGTTTTCGGTGATATAGATGACGGGGAGGTTGGGATAGGTGGCGCTGATGTGCTTGAGCGTGTCGTAGAGGCCTTGCGGGTAGATGAGCCAATCCCAGTCGGTGGTGGGGATACCCGGCATATCGACCTGCTGCCCGACGCCCTTAAACTTAAAGCACGAGGTGCCCTTGTCTCCGGTGCCGTTAAAGCTGTTGGTGGACTCGCCATCGTAGGCGGCGATAAACGCCGACTGATAGTAGTTGAGGCCGAACATATCGTTGCGGGGCGCCGCCTTGGCGAGCTCCTCCATGTCGCTGTCCTCAACCGTAAGCGTGGCGTTGTTGGCACGCAGAATCTCGTTGATGAGTGAGAGGGTGCGCGCGGAGTAGTGGCCCAGGAAGGCGCCGTCCATGATGAAGTCGGTGTAGAAGGCGTTGTACAGGTCGGCGGCGTGCTGGTCGGCGGGCGAGTCGGTGGCAGGATATGCCGGCGTCAGGACGTTGACCATGCCAATGCGGCCGCCCAGGTGCTCGGTCTCGTCAAGATCCTTATACAGGTTGACGGCGCGGGCGTGGGCAACGAGCTCGTTGTGCTGGCTCTGGATGCCGCTCTTCACATCAAAGTGATGGTTGGGCGGGAAGTTGCCTTGGATGTATTGGGAGTGCGAGAGGCTGATGAGCTCGTTGATGGTGAACCAATTCTTGACCTCGCGGAACTCGCGGAAGCAGAACTCGGCATAGCGCACATAGGCGTCGACGGTCTTGCGGTTGAGCCAGTCGCCCTGGTTGAACAGGGCGGCGGGGGAGTCAAAGTGATGCAGGGACACATAGGGCTCGACGCCATACTTTTTGCAGCAGGCGAACAGCTCGTGGTAGTGCTTAACGCCCTCGGCGAGGGGCTCGGCATCGTCGCCGTTGGGGAAGATGCGGGTCCAGGCGATGGACACACGGATGGCGTTGAGCCCATGCTCGGCAGAAAGGCGGATATCCTCCTCGTAGCGGTTGTAGAAATCACTGGCCGGGTCGGGCAAAAAGCGACCCTGGGCGACAAGGTAATCGTCCCACATGGTCTTACCCTTGCCTGCCACCTTCGTGGAACCTTCCGTTTGGTACGCGGCGGTTGCGGCGCCCCAAACAAAGCCCTTCGGCAGCTGCTGTACGCGGTTTAGCGAAGACATATGCATACACCCTCTCGTCTTGCTGTTCGATATTGTGCGTTTGCGCTCAGGAGGCTCCCTGGTTAGCGTTCAGCGGTGAAAAAGCCCGATAAACACTATCTTATAATGATTAGAACCATAATGAGCACGTGAACATTTGACAATGAGCACGTTAACATCCGGCTGGGATGTATAGAAACAAAACAACTTCAAACAGCCGCGAACGGTTGTATTTGTTCGGTAAGCGGTTTTGATTGACAGAAGTTTTCATGTTGTGGTATATGGCTCGGGTATCATGAGCACGTTATCAATGTATGTACGATGCGCCATGGGCGCGGGGTATAGTTGGGAAGCAGGTTGGCGTGGAAGGCATGGCTCAGCGGACAAGGAATGGTCGTTCGGCGAGCGCGGCAGAGGTTGCGGCGCTCGCTGGCGTGAGCCGCCAGACTGTGTCTCGCGTGGTCAACGGTATGCCCAACGTGACGGAAAAGACGCGCAAGCGTGTGCTGGCCGCCATGGAAGAGCTGGGCTTTCGTCCCAATTTTGCTGGAACGGCGTTGCGCGGCGGGTCGTATCGTTCTATTGGCCTGTGCATGTACAACATCACACGTGTCGGTAACCTGGCGACGCTCGAGGGTATCATGCAAGCGGCGCGCGAGCACGATTTTGCCGTCACTATGATCGAGATGGGCGGCGACAAGCCCTATGCACTTGCCGATGCCTCGCGCCGCATGGTCGAGCGACCCGTCGACGGCATGATTCTCAACATGAACCGCATGGCTCCCGATTTTGAGGAGTTTGTTCCCCAGCCGGGAGTGCGAACGGTCATCCTGTCCATGTATGCGCATCCGCGCTGCACGACGATCGACTCCGACCAGTATGGTTCGTGCGAGCTGTTGACCAATTATCTGCTGGAACATGGTCACTCGAATATGCGGTTTGTGGCGGGTCCGGAAAACTCGATTTCCTCGCGTTTTCGTGAGGCCGGTTGGCGCGATACGCTGGGTCGTGCTCATGTCGATGCCGCTCCGATGCTGCGCGGCGATTGGAGTGCGGACAGTGGGTACGCCATGGGCGAGCGGATTGCGGCCGAGGTGCTTGCCGGCGGGTCGCAGGCGCCGACTGCCGTGCTTGCGGCAAATGACCAGATGGCGCTGGGCGTTATCGCCGCGCTCGAGAACGCGGGCCTGTCCGTGCCCGACGACGTGAGCGTGGTTGGTATCGACGACGCACTCGAGGGACTTGTTCCTCACAATCGGCTGACGACGCTGCGATTTGATTTGCGCGGTGTCGGTAAGCTTGCGTTTGAGGCGGCGATTGGAGAGAGCTCGTCTATCGAGGCGATTCATGTGCCGAGCACGCTGGTCGAACGCTCGACTGTTAGGGACATACGGGGTTAGGTCCTACTCCGTTTGTCTCGATTTGTAACAGGTAGACGGTCAAAAGCGGGCTACGTGTTACAGATTTAGATTCTTCGGAAAGAGCAATCCTGTTCGTCTCAATCTGCAACAGCTAGGACCCAAAAACTCGGCTAGATGTTACAGATTGAGACAAACAGACCCCGAACCGCCCAAAAAGGCCGGGGGCGGCGCGCCGTGTGACGTGCCGCCCCCGGCTGAGAAATGGGGACAGGTTATGTGGGCGGTGCAATTCCGCCAACCGCTTGTCGCAAGCCGCTAGTCCAGACGACGGGTCTGCGCTACGTGCTTGTACCAGTATGCGCTTGCCTTGGGCGTTCGCTTCTGGGTTTCAAAGTCAACGTAGAAGAAGCCGTAACGCTTGTTGTAGCCATTGGTCCAGGAGAACTGATCCTGCAGGCTCCACAGGAAGTAACCGCCCACGTTGACACCCACCTCCATGGCCTTAAGCAGCCAGCGCAGGTGCTGCTCGATGTAGTCGATGCGCGGCTGGTCGTCCACAAAACCGTCCTTGTAGGGGTCCTTGTAGCCCATGCCGTTTTCGGTGATGAAGATCTGCTTGTAGTTGGGGTAGCGCTGCTTAATGTAGACGAGCAGATCGAACAGGCCCTCGGGATAGATGATCCAGTCCCAGTCGGTGGTAGGGATGCCGGGTTTGTTCACGTGCTCGCCAATGCCCTTAACGCGCCAGCGGCCGGTGCCCTTTTCGCCCGTGCCGTTGTGGTGCAGGTCGTTCTCGCCATCGTAAGCCTTCAAGAAGCGGCACTGGTAGTTGTTAACGCCCAGGTAGTCGTTGTAAAGCGCGGCTTCGCGCATAATCTTGAGGTCCTCGTCCAGGATTTCGATGGTGCCGCCCGAGACGGCGGCCAGGCGGTTGGCGCACTCGAGGGTGTCGGGTGCGTAGTCGCCGCGGAAGGTGGCGTCGAGCAAAAACTGGTTTTGCAGCACGTGCTCGTTGTTGGCGGCTTTGATGTCGGCGGGGTCGTTCTCGTTGAGCGGATACTTAAACTCCAGCGACTGAATGACGCCGATCTTGCCCTTAAAACCGCCGTTGTGGAAGGCCAGTACTGCCTTGGCGTGCGCGAGCATCATGTTGTGCTCGCACTGGAAGGCCTCGGCCAGATGCGCCTTGACACCGCCGGGGAAGGTGCCCTCGATGTAGGTGTTGGAGGCGTCGGCCCAGATCTCGTTAAAGGTGAACCAGTAGGTCACCTGGCCGGCGTACTCCTTAAAGCAGAAGGTGGCAAAGTCCACAAAGGCGTCGATGGTCTCGCGGTTGAGGAAGTCGCCCTTCTCAAAGAGGGGGAGCGGCGTGTCAAAGTGATGCAGCGTGACGAACGGCTCGACGTGGTGCTTGTGGCACTCGGCGAAGAGGTCGTGGTAGAACTGCACGCCCTCGGGGTTGATCTCGCCGATGCCGTTGGGGAAGATGCGGCTCCAGGCAATGGAGAGGCGGATGCCGTTGATGCCGAACTCCTCGCACAGCTCCAGATCGACGGGGTACTGGTTGTAGAAGTCGGAAGCGGGATCGGGGGAGAAGCGGCCCTGGGCCTCCAGGAAGTCGTCCCAGGCAACCTTGCCCTTACCGTGAGTGCGGGTCTCGCCCTCTACCTGGTAGGCAGCAGTGGCGCCGCCAAAGACAAAGTCCTCGGGAAACTGCGCGGGCGGGTTGGTGACGCTAGTAGGATTAACGGACATGATGATCCAATCGTCTAAATCGAAGGGCCAGCCGGTCTTGGATGGTCGGCTGGCCCTGAGCGTTACTTACTTCGAGAGTTGCTCGCTTACGAAGGCGAGAGACTTATCGCCGTTCTGGGAGAGCTCGATGTACTGTTTACCGCGGCAAGCGACGCACTTGTTGCCCACGCGCTCGCAGTCCTTCTGCAGGTCGGCCAGGTAGCTGGCGGCCTGCGGGGCCAGGACGACCAGGTCAAAGTCGGGGAGCATGTCAACGTGGTTGCCATAGGCCTCGGCAGCGGTCTCAAGATCGATGCCGCGCTCTTTGGCGGCCTTAGCCAGTGCGTTGGCGAGCAGGCCCGAGGTTCCGCCGCCCTGGCAGAGCACGAGCACGCGCTTGCCGTTGAGGTCGCTGGCGGTCGTTGCCTCGGCAGCGGGTGCTGCAGAAGCGGCGGGGGCATCGGCCTTCACGGCCTCGGCAGCAGCGCCGGCGGCAACGCTCTTGGCGTCAGCCTTGCCCTGGAAGGCATCGTTGAGCTTGGCAGCCTTCTCGGCGTTCTTGGCGGCGAGCTCCTCCTCGGAAATCTCGGCCTCCTCGGCGCACTTCTGGGCGTCATAGGCACGGAAGAACGGATAGTACAGAACGAAGTCGACGACCAGGATAAGGGCGAGCATCACAAAGGCGAGCGGCTGGAAGCCCAGGCCCATGATGGTGCCGATGGGGCCGGGGACGGTCCAGGGCAGGGTGTACATAAAGCCGTTCATGCCCAAGAAGTCGATAAAGATCTTGAGGATCCAGATGTTGGCGATCGGGGCAAAGACAAACGGGACAAAGAAGACGGGATTGAGCACGATGGGTGCGGCGAACAGTAGCGGCTCGTTGACGGCAAAGCACACGGGGACGATAGCGGCCTTACCGACGGCGCGCATCTCCTGAGACTTGGCCAAGAAGCAGAACATAAAGACCAGGACGAGCGTGGCGCCGGTGCCGCCCATGCAGACGACGAAGTACTGGGCACCCTGGGTCAGGACAGCGGAAGCGTGCTGACCGGCCTGGAACGCAGCCAGGTTGTCGGTCATATTGGCAACGAGAGCGGCAGCGATGGCGGGCTCGACGATCGAGGGGCCGTGGACGCCGACGAACCAGAACAGGCTCATGGCGCCGTAGATCACAGCGAGGCCGATGTAGCCGTCGGCAGCGGTGAACAGGGGCTGGAACACCTGGATGACGCCCTGGGCAAAGCAGAAGCCAAAGGCAGCGCGGAAGGCGATGTCAAAGACCCAAAAGACGGTGATGCAGACGGAGAAGGGGATGATGTCCTTAAAGGTCTGCGAGATGTTGGGCGGAACCTGCTCGGGCATCTTGACGGTGATGTTGCGCTTAATGAAGAACTTGTAGATGATGCCGGTCACAAACGCAGCGATGAAGGCGGTCAGCAGGCCCTTGGAACCAAGGTAGGTGGTGTTGAAGCCGCTGGCGGCGTCCGTGGCGATGGTGTCGCTCGAAAGGAGCAGGAAGCCGATGATGGCCGCGCACATGCAGGAGATAAAGTTGATCTGGTTGTTCTTGGGCAGATCACGGTTCTGGGCGTCGGCGAAGTGCTTGGCCGTGGTGGCGGCGCAGGCGATGGCCAGGATGCCCATGGAGTAGTTGTAGCACTTCCACAGGGCGTTGTTGATGTCATCGGGCCAGTAGAAACCCCAGATGTTGGGGACCGAGGCTACCAGGCAGAAGATGGACGAGAAGATGATGATGGGGATGACGGAGATAAAGCCGTCGCGAATCGCCTTGAGGTACTTGTTGCGGGCGATCGCGTTGAAAAAGGGCTGGCCCTTTTCGATGATGGCGATAAGTTGCTCCATGCAATGCTCCTAAGAGTCGGTGGGTTAACAACGATGGTAGCTTTTGACGTTCGGTTGCCAAAATGTTGACGTTGCCATTTTGCGACACAAAAAAAGACGCGAACCGGTGGTTCCTGTGCCTGCGAACCGTCGATTCCCTATGCGTAAACGTTTGAGCCGCCCGGTGGCTCTGTGTTTGCACAATGGCAACGTTAACATTTGGGCGCCAAAAGCCGTTTGGGGAAGCAAAAATGTCGGTGAACGGTAGGTTTTGGGTGGTGAGCGTATGGTGGGGGAGGCGTTGGATATACTTGAAGGCGTTAAAAATGACTGCGTAGGGTGCCACCAATGGCATCGTTGACATAGAAAGATCGACCTATGGCCGCTGTTAAAAAATCGGTATCCGTCAAAGACGTGGCGCGCCTCGCGGGCGTTTCGGAGCAGACGGTCTCGCGCACCGTGCACGATTCGCCCAGTGTGCGCCCCGAGACCAAGGAACGCGTGCGTGCCGCCATGCGCGAGCTGGGGTATCGCCCCAATTTCGCCGGTCGATCGCTGCGCCGTGGCAAGTTTAAGACCGTCGGCGTCGCCATGTTCAACATTACCGGTACCGGCAACCTCGACCGTATGGAGGGCTTTGCCGCCGCGGCCGACAAACATGGCTATGCCATCACCCTCACTAAAGTAGATGGACATCCCTATACCCTCGAGAGCGCATCGTCGCGTATGAGCGCGCTGCCGGTAGACGGCATGGTCGTGATCATGAATCGCATGCCGGCGGACTTTGGCACCTTCGAGCCGCTATCTGGCATGCAGACGGTGCTCGTTACCATGCTGGAGCACCCACTGTGCTCGACGGTCGATAACGATCAGCTCGATTGCTCACGCCAGGTTGTCGAGTACTTGCTGGGGCAGGGACACAAGACCGTGCACTTTATCTCGTGTCCCGAGCGCTCGCTTTCGGGCATGCGGCGCGAGGAAGGCTGGCGCGAGACATTGCGCGCGCATGGCATTGAGCCACCGCGACTCGTTCGTGGCGATTGGACGGCACAGAGCGGGTATGCTGCCGGTCAGGCTCTGGCGGACGATCCGACCTGTACGGCCATTTATGCTTCCAACGACGCCATGGCCTACGGCTGCATTCGCGGACTCGAGTCGCGCGGAAAGCACGTGCCCGAGGACGTGAGCGTGGTGGGTGTTGATGACAGTCTGGGCGACATCGTGCCCGATCGTCGCCTGGCCACCGTGCGCTTTGACAACAAGCGTGTCGGCATGTGGGCAGTCGATAAGATCGCCGGTGCCGAGGGCGTTGAACCCGGTGTGGAGCACATGCTGTTTCCGGGCGTACTCGTCGAGGGCGATACGGTGCGCGATTGGCGCTAGGGCACGGGCCTGTTTGGGTTTCCGCTAATTGTGTTCGATATTGTTCAGATTGGTTTAAAAACCGTTCACGGGCGAAAAGTGACCGTTCATAGCTTGAAATTACGTTTTGCGCTGTTCTTTTTTGTTTGAATGTTAATGTTTCTGCCATACAGAACGCAGCGCGTATGCCCGGACGCGATGCTCTCCATTGGTTCATATGTGAAAGGAACGCAATATGGCAACCAAAGAAGAAATCTCGATGGTTGGATTCGAGATTGTCGCATACGCAGGTGACGCCCAGACCGATCTGCTTGCAGCGCTCGATGCTGCTCGCGAGGGTGACTTTGAGAAGGCCGAACAGCTGCACAAGGATGCCAGCGATGCGCTCATCGGTGCCCACGACACGCAGACCAAGCTGCTTTCGCAGGAGGCCGGCGGTGGCGAGATGGAGATGACCTTCATCATGGCTCACGCTCAGGACACTCTCATGACCACTATGATTCTGGAGAAGCAGGCCCGCTTTACCATCGATGCTTACAAGCGCATCGCCGAGCTCGAGGCCAAGCTCGCCTAACGAGTCCGCACAATCAAGTCCCCTTCCAAAAGCTCTGCCGCTACCCGCGGCAGAGCTTTTTCTGTCCTCCTCCAAGTTGCGGTGAAATGGGGACTGAATAGGGGCCGGCGGGCGCAAAACAATCCCTATTCCACCGCAACTCATCCCGAGACAGTCATTGGGGACAGTCTTGTTGCGCTCCGTTGGTCCTCCCGTTCGATTTTTGCTCGGTGGGTATACTTCCTTTCGCATTAAACGCCGGACTGAGGAGGTATCCAAATGCCGGATAACGGGTCAATACAAAAAAGAGACGCGCACGAGATGGCTCATGGGCGTCCTGTCCAGATAACCGAGCACACGACGGTAACCGAGCTGCAGCCCAGCCTGTCCGATGTCGTGTGCGCAAACAAAAAGCTGCAGATCGGTATCATCGTTGCGCTCGTGGTGCTGGCGTTGCTGTCGGGCTTTGTAGCTCGTCCGCATTTCGCCGATACCAAGACTTGGGACTCCACCATCGAGGTCATCGATCAAAAGAAGGGCAATGTTTTGGCGCTCACGACCTCGTGCGTGGCGCTGTCTGCGGGCATTACCGCACTGCCGGGTGATACGGGAACGCCGGTTGCCGAGCAGCTCGCGCAGCTTTCAGGCAACCTTGGTATCGTGCTTGCCGTGCTCTACCTAGAGAAATATTTGCTCACGATTTTGTGGTCAGTTGGCTTGGGCATCTTAATCCCGTTTGCGTTGGTGCTCTTTGCGGTGTCGCTCGGCATTCACGGGCGCTGGAGCACGAGCGCTGTCCTGCGCCGTGTGGCGACTCGCGTGCTGGTGGTTGCCGTGATCGGCATGGCGCTCGTGCCTGCGAGCGTATGGGTGTCGCAGAAGGTCGATGAAACGTATCGCGTAAGTATTGAGCAAGCTGAGCAAAAGGCTGCGGACGCAGCCGACACCACGGACAAGTCAGCCGAGACCAGCTCAAAATCGAACAAGAAAAAATCCGAGGCCACGGAGTCCAAAAACGTGCTCGAGCAGTTGACCGATGGGGCATCGAGCCTTGTTACGTCGGTAACCAGTGGTGCCAAGCAGATGACCGACGAGATCGTGCAGCAGGTGACCGACCTCATCGAAGGCGTCATCGTGATGATCGTGACCTCGTGTGTGATTCCTCTACTGGTGCTCGTGGCGTTCCTATGGCTAGGACACGTGCTGCTGGGGATCGATATCTCCGGTCCCGCGAACTATCTGACGGGTCGTTTCTTGAGCGCTCCGTCCAGACATGCCAAGAAGAGCGGGCAGTCTGAGTAGGCGGCAAAGCGATCTTTGGAAGATCAACCGTGAGAAGGGCGGACGAGACACGTTCTCGGCCGCCCTTTTGTTTGTTGAACACATGGTCGCTACGTCCGTGCCCAGTCCAAACGGTCAGCAATCATCCGTAAACGGTATTTGTTCAAAAAAGAACAAAGATAAACAAATAGTTGTTGCAGTTACTGTTCGAATGTGTTCAAATAAACATGAACAGTGAAGAACCGCACATTCAGATGCCCGGACCTGAACGCGATTCAACACTTCCAAACAGAAACTACGCACCTGCGTATCTCTCAAGGAGGATGTCATGAGGGTTGTAATCGCTTCCGATGCCGACGGTATGTCGATGAAGGAGTCCATCAAGGAGATGCTCATCGCCGACGGTCACGAGGTCGTCGACTATTCCGAGACCCCTGCCGCGGACTTTGTCGATTCCGCGACCGCCGTTGCCAAGGACCTGCTGGAGCACAAGGATTCCCAGGGCTTCGCATTCGATAAGTACGGCGTCGGCTCCTATATGGCCGCCGTCAAGATTAAGGGCATGGTCGTCGCCAACATTTCCGACGAGCGTTCCGCCTACATGACCCGCGAGCACAACGGCTCGCGCATGGTCACCATGGGCCCGGGCGTTGTGGGCACCGAGGTCGCCAAGAAGATCGCCCGCGAGTTCCTGCGCGCCCAGTACGCCGGCGGCCGTCACCAGATCCGTGTCGACATGCTCAACAAGATGGCCTAACGAGAGCCACCGAGAACTCGAACTTCTACCTCAACTTGTGAATTCAGACGAAAGGACGTTCTGATGAAGAAGACCATCGCAATCGGTTGCGACCATATCGTTACGGACGAGAAGATCTATCTGGCCGACCGCCTGGAGCAGGCTGGCTACAAGGTGCTCGACTGCGGCACCTACAGCCACACCCGTACGCACTATCCCATCTACGGTAAGGCCGTGGGCGAGGCTGTTGCCAGCGGCAAGGCCGACTTTGGCGTGGCCCTCTGCGGCACCGGCATTGGCATCACCAACGCCGTCAACAAGGTTCCCGGCGCCCGCTGCGCCCTGGTTCGCGACATGACCTCTGCCCTGTATGCCCGTCGCGAGCTCAACGCCAACATTGTGGGCTTTGGCGGCAAGATCACCGGCGAGTTCCTGATGGCCGACATCATGCTTGCCTTCCTGGAGGAGCCCTACGAGAAGACCCCCGAGCACGATGCCCTGATTGCCAAGATCGATGCCTGCAACAAGGCCGACGCCGAGGCTCAGGCTGACCCGCACTTCTTTGACGAGTTCCTCGAGAAGTGGGACCGCGGCGAATACCATGATTAGTGGGTATTCGGCGTAATTAACTAGTCCGTTGACGGCTCGCGTTTCTGTGAGGGGGCGCGGGCCGGTTTTCTATCAGCCCTATTGACTTGGCGGGCTGTCGTAAGAAAGGGAAGGCTCCTATGGAGTTTGTTCTTGATAACGGTTCTATCCGCGTAGCACTGAGCACGGCGGGCGGGTCGTTCACTTCTATTGCGGCCAACGGCCGTGAGTACCTGTGGCAGGGTGACCCGGCGGTCTGGTCGGGCCAGGCGCCCATTTGTTTCCCGATCTGCGGTGGCCTTCGTGACGGTCACGCAATGACCATGGGCGGCCGCGAGGTAAAGCTCGCCCGCCACGGTTTTGCGCGCAAACAGGAGTGGAAGCTCGAGGAACAGAGCGACAACATGGTTGCGCTGAGCCTAAGCTCTACCGACCATGCCGAGTTGCTCGAGCAGTACCCGTATCCGTTTAAGATCGTTGCTCGTTACACGATCGATTCGGAAAAGGTGGCCGTGTCGTACGAGGTGACTAATGAGGGCACCGAGGACATGCCGTTCTTTGTGGGCGGTCACCCCGGCTTTAAGTGCCCGCTCGACGAGGGCGAGTCCTATGACGACTACGAGCTCCGTTTTGAGCAGCGTGAGGCCACCGAGCTCTGCACTGCCGTTCCCTCGACGGGCCTGATTGATGTTGAGCATCGCAGCAAGAACCCCATGATCGGCCAGAACCTGCCGCTTACCCACGAACTCTTTGACTTCGCGGAGACCATCTTCGACGTGCTCGAGAGCCGCGTGGTTACGCTGACCAAGAAAACCGAGGATAAGGGCGTGCGCCTGACGTTCCCCGATATGCCGTACTTGATTGTGTGGGGCAAGCCCGAGGGCGACTTTGTGGCTGTTGAACCGTGGGGTGGTCTGTCCACCTGCTCCGACGAGGACGATATTCTGGAGCACAAGCGTGGCTGCCTGGTGGCCAAGCCGGGGGAGACCGTTACCCGCGGCTTTGAGATCGAGATCCTTTAACGAGTTATCGTATGTTTGGGGCGGGTCATGCCGCCCCGGAACAGGAGTTCAACATGATTCTGACCGTTACCATGAACCCGTCGATTGATACGCGCTATCAGCTCGACAAGCTGATCATCGACGATGTTAACCGTGTGACGCCCGAAAAGACCGCTGGCGGCAAGGGCCTCAACGTGAGCCGTGTGCTGCTGCAGCTGGGCGACGATGTGCTCGCGACCGGTCTGCTCGGCGGCCACATGGGTGCCTATATGGCCGAGCTTATGGATGCCGACGGCGTCAAGAACGACTTTGTGCCCATTGCCGGTGAGACGCGCATCTGCCTGAATATCCTGCACGAGGGTAATCAGACCGAGCTGCTGGAGAGCGGCCCGCAGATCGCCCCGGCCGAGCTCGAGGCCTTTACGGCCAAGTTCGCCGAGCTTGCAGCGAAGGCGGACGTTGTGACGCTTTCGGGCTCGCTGCCGCGTGGCGTCGATGCCGGCTACTATGCCGAGCTCGTCAAGATCGCCGAGGAGGCGGGCGCCAAGGTGCTGCTCGACACTTCGGGTGCATCGCTGGAGGCCGCGCTGGAGTCCGACGCAAAGCCTGAGCTCGTAAAGCCCAACCTGACCGAGATTAACGGCCTGCTGGGTACGTCCTTTACGACCGATGATGTCGATGCCCTGCGCGAGGCGCTTGCCGCCGATGACCGTTTTGCCGGTATCCCCTGGGTTGTCGTTTCGATGGGCGCTGCCGGTTCGGTTGGCTTCCATGAGGGTCGCGCGTTCCGCGCCAAGACGCCCGCGATTGCGGCTGTGAACGCGACGGGTTCCGGTGACTCGACCATCGCCGGCTTTGCGCATGCCATTGCGGCTGGTGCCGATGACGTCACGGTGCTCAAGACCGCCAATACCTGCGGCAAGCTCAACGCTATGGATCCCAAGACTGGCCACCTGGTCATGGATCGCTGGGACGAGGTCTACAACAGTGTTGTCGTGACTGAACTGTAGGGTTACGGCGTTTTACCAAACGCCGTAACGGCTCAACGCTGCAAACGCCCCTAAGCGGCAATCTGACGTTCAATCGTCGGGCATGACCAGAAGGTCAATGCCCTCCTCTTTCACGTCACCTTGCTCGCTTAGGGGCGTTTTCGCTGACAATGCCAAGACATCGGCGTTGCCTTGGTCGCAAGTAGTCATTGGGGATGTTCTTGTTTGACTAGTCGTTTAAGAACGTCCCCAATGACTAGCCAATAAAACGGCGCTCGCTGGCGATGTTGCTGGCGGGCGCCGTTGTCTTGAAGACGAAGCGATCCGTTTTCCTCCGTCCCCAAGGGATCATTACAGTGAGTCGATAAAGCGCTGTTGGGCGGCGCGGCCGGCTTCGTCCCACTTAAAGACGCCGGCGTTGTCGAGCACGTGGCCAAACACCACGCCGACCTCCTCGTGCAGGATATCGATGGCGTTGTCGGCCGTAAGTTCGTCGGCGCGGCGGGCATAGACATCCTCGGCCCATGCGGCGTGGCTGCGGCATAGATCATCGCCCTCGAGCGCACCGGCAAGGTCGTAGCTGGCATCGACCTTGGCCGCCAGCAGGTGCTCGCGGACAGCGCCGAGCTCGGGAACCAGGCGCGGCGGAAGAATGGCCAGGCCCATGACCTCGATCAGGCCGATGTTCTCCTTCTTAATGTGGTGGTACTCGGCGTGCGGGTGGAACACGCCCAGCGGATGCTCGTCGGTCGTGATGTTGCAGCGAAGCGCCAGGTAGGCCTCGTAGATTTCGCCGCCGGCATTTCCGCGAGAGTCGACGCGGCGGATGACGGGCGTCACGGTGTTGTGCGCCACGCCATCGGCTGTGTACGCGATGACGCCCACAGACTCATCGGTCCACTCGCGCCAGGCGAGGATAATCTTCTCGGCAGCGTCGAGCAGCTGAGCGCGGTCATGCGAGCGCAGGCGCAGCACCGAGAGCGGCCACTGCAGCACGGTACCGCTGACCTGGTCAAAACCGGGCACGCTAAACTGCGAGACCTCGGCAGCATGCATCATGGGGAACTCGTGCGCGCCGCCCTGGAAGTGGTCGTGCGACAAGATCGAGCCGCCCACGATGGGCAGGTCGGCGTTGGAGCCAATGAAATAGTGCGGGAACAGGTCCACAAAGTCGAGCAGACAGGTCAGGCCCTTGCGGTCGACGTGCATCGGACGATGCTCGGAGCTCATGGCAATGCAGTGCTCGTTAAAGTACGCGTACGGGCTGTACTGGAAGCCCCAGCGCTCGCCATTAAGCTGAATGCGAATAACGCGCAGATTCTGGCGGGCGGGATGGGCGCCGCCGTCGGCTGCGGCGGAGCGTCCGGGATAGCCCTCGTTTTCGATGCAGAGCTGGCAGGCGGGATACTTCTCGCCCGTGTTCTTGGCTGCACCTGCCACAGCGATATCTCGCGGGTCCTTCTCGGGCTTGGACAGGTTGATGGTAATCTCCAGGTCGCCCCAGTTGGTTGGGGTGTTCCATTTGATGTTGCGCGCGATGGCGGCACGGCGCACGTAGCCGGCGTCGCAGCACAGGCCGTAGAACCAGTCGGTCGCGGCGCGGGGCTCGTTGACGCCCATGCGTCCGTTGAACTCCTCGTTTACAACCGAAGGCCTCGGCATGAGTGCGCCCATGATGCGCATGGCGATGCGGTCGCGGCCCGATGCCGTGTCCTCGGCGGCGCCGTTGGCAACGGCGGCCTCGGCAAGCGCGGCGAGCGTGCCTTCAAGGTCAAAGTCGGGTAGGGTATCGGGGTGCAAGAGCGAAATCTTCTCGGTCTTGAGCGCCCAAGCCATGTCGAGCGCGGGGCCCGTGGCGCCGATGCACTCCAAAATGGTGTTGTATGCCCAGATGCGATCGTCCTGGCCGATCATCGATCGGTGGATAGCGTACTCGATCAGGTTCTGCGCGGCCTCGCGCACGTCAGTCATTACAGCCATGCCGCGTAAGCCCCCTTGTCAGAGATAGTGTAGTGGCGGGCGGAACCCTCGCCCAGCCAGCCGTTCATCTTGGTGATAAAGGTGTCGACCAGGTCGATCGGCACGAAGGCCTGGATGGTGCCACCAAAGCCGCCACCGTGAATACGAACGGCACCGCGACCGTCGAGCACGTGCTCGGCCAGTGCCAGGGCATACATTGAGGGCTGCTCGGAGCCCAGCTTGGCGACGACATTCTGCAGGTACATGGCAGAGCTGGCGCCGGACTCGCGCGTCAGGACCAGGAACTGGTCGATGTCGCCGGCGTTCAGGGCCGCCCAGCGCTTATCGACCAGGCCGTTCTCGTACCAGTAGTGAACGGCGCGCAGGCAGGCGCGGTCGCCCAGCTTGGCGCGCAGCTCGGGGAGCTTGGCGTCAAAGTCGGCAACATCGACCTCGCACAGGCGTTCCTTGCCAAACTCGGCGGCGACGTCCTGCATCTCGCGCGGAACGGCGGCGTAGTCGTCGGTGGCTGCCACGTGATCGGCACCGACCTTAACGAGCACGAGCGCGTAACCGTGATCCTCAAAGTTGAGCTCGAGCTTCTGGGTTTTAGGCTGGGCCTGATCCTCAAAGTCCATGTAGGCGAGGCCGCCCAAGCAAACGGCGGCCTGGTCCATCAGACCGCAGGGCTTGCCGTAATAGTTGTTCTCGGTGCGCTGGCTCATTTGGGCGAGCGCGACGGGCTCGATGGCGGGTGCGCCCCAGAGGGTTTCCATGGCACGACCGTATGCGGCCTCGACGGCGGCAGAGCTGGAAAGGCCGCCGCCCGAGGGGACGGAGCAGGTGAAGGCGAAGTCGAAGCCGTGGGGCTTAACGCCAAGAGTAGCGATTTCGTGGGCCATGCCGCGGACGAGGCTTGCGGACGTGCCCTTCTCGGACTCCTGAACATCCAGCGTGTCGAGCGTGATCTCAAACGTAGGATAGCCCTCGTCGGCGACGCGAACCTTGTTGGAGTCGGTTGCCACGGCGATGCCGTCGACAGCGACATCGAGCGAACCGGCGATAACGTGGCCACCCTCGTGGTCGGTGTGGTTGCCGCTGATCTCGGAACGGCCGGGCGCGTGCACGTAGAGCACCTGGCGGTCGCCGATGGGGCCAAACTCCTCCTCGAACAGCTTGGTGAGCGTGGCGAATGTCTTTTCGTCGGGGGTGGTCATGGGAGTCCTTTCCTTGGCGCGCACGGGTGGGTTTTGCGTCGTTATGAGTACGTTAACAACTTGAAGCGGCATGAACCAAGTGTTCACGATACCGCACGTTACGGGCTATGTTAACGTACTCATAACACATCGCTTGTCACTTTTTGAGAATCTGGTAATCGGTAGAAATACAGCCGTGAACGGTACTGCCGTATGGACTTATAAAGCAGAAGAGATGCAGATAGAAAAAGTAGAGTACGTTAACATGCGTCCGACGATAGCGGGCCTCGGCGCGGGATGTATTTCTGCCCGGGCCGGCATTCACGCCATTCAGATCTCGCAAGGGTGAAGGTGATCCTGTGGCAAGGCGCCCGTCCAACGATACAGGTACGCGTCCGGTCTCCATGGCCGACGTCGCCCGCGCTGCTGGCGTTTCGCAGCAGACGGTTTCGCGCGTCGCCAACGGTTTACCCAACGTTAACGAGCAGACGCGCCAGCGCGTGCAGGCCGCTATGCAAGAGCTCGGCTTTCGTCCGAGTTATGCCGGTCGCTCGCTGCGCGACGGCCGTTACCATTCGGTAGGCCTATGCATCAACGATGTCACCAAGTTTGGCAACCTCTCAATGATCGACGGCATCGCCAGCGCTGCTCGCGAGCATAATTGCGCCATCACGCTGGTCGAGATGTCCAAGACCGAGGAATTCTCGCTTGCCGAGGCCACGCGTCGTATGGCCGCATTGCCGGTGGACGGCATCATCATCGGCATGAGCCGCATGGCGCCCGATTTTGAGACGTTTGATCCACTGCCGGGCATTGGCACGGTCATCGTTACCATGTACGCGCACCCGCGGGTGACCACGGTCGATTCCGACCATTACGGCTGCTCGCTATTGCTTATGGATCACCTGTTTGAGCTGGGGCACGAGCAGATTCGCTATATCGGCGGCCCGTCGTTCTCGGTCGACGAGCAATTTCGTCGCGCCGGTTGGCAGGATGCGCTCGAGCGTAAACACATCGAGCCGGCAGAGCCGCTCGAGGGCGACTGGTCTGCCAACAGCGGTTACGAAGCCGGCAGGTATCTGGCCGAGCACGATCACACCATGACGGCGATCTATGCGGCAAACGATCAGATGGCAAATGGCGCGATTGCCGCGCTGCGTGATAGCGGCCTGCGCGTGCCCGAGGACGTGAGCGTGGTGGGCGTCGACGATTCGCTCGATGATTTTGTGGCACACAACGAGCTCACGACCGTGCGATTCGATCTACATCAGCGCGGACGCGAGGTGTTTGAGCATGCGGTTCCCGAGGCGGGTACGGCGGGCAAAACCGTTGCCATCCGTATTCCCGGCCAGCTCATTATTCGACATAGCACGGCGATACTGCGCGCATAGTTTGTGCAGGTCAACGGCAGTATATTCCGCCTCAATTACAATCGGTAAGGATGCTGACGGATAGCCGTGGCTATGAAGGCGAGTGTTATGATAGACGGGTTCTTTTGTCTATCTAGGAGGCTTTGCCTGATGGAGATCACCAAGGATATCCGCTACATCGGTGTCGACGATCACGACATTGACCTGTTCGAGGGCCAGTACGACGTGTCCGAGAACGGTATGGCATACAACAGCTACGTTATCTTGGGCGAAAAGATCGCTGTCGCCGATTCAGTCGACGGCGGTTTTGTTGACGAGTGGCTCGGCAACCTCGAGGCCGTGCTCGATGGCCGTACGCCCGACTACCTGGTTGTCCATCACATGGAGCCCGATCACTCCGCCGGTATCGCCGCCTTTATGGAGCGCTATCCCCAGGCACAGATTGTGGCCAGCATGGGCGCCTTCCGCATGATGGTCAACTACTTTGGCACCGACTACCCCGAGCGCAAGATGGTCGTCAAAGAGGGCGACGTGCTCGACCTGGGCGGCCACAGCCTGACCTTTATCGGCGCCCCCAACGTTCACTGGCCCGAGGTGATCTTCTCCTACGAGTCCACCGACAAGGTGCTCTTTAGTGCCGACGGCTTTGGCAAGTTTGGCGCCAACGACATCGAGGATCCCGAGGGCTGGGCTTGCGAGGCTCGCCGCTACTACTTTGGCATCGTCGGTAAGTTCGGCAAGTTTGTGCAGGCCGTCCTCAAGAAGGCCGCCGACCTGGACATCCAGATCATCTGCCCGCTCCACGGCCCCGTGCTGACCGAGAACCTGGGCTATTACCTCGACACCTATAACACCTGGTCGAGCTACCAGCCCGAGGACAAGGGCATCACGATTGCCTATGCGAGCGTGTACGGCCATCTGAAGGCTGCCGTCGAGGAGCTCGCCGCAGCGCTTGAGGCTCGCGGCCAGAAGGTCTCCGTCTTTGACTTGGCTCGCGACGACATGGCCGAGGCCGTTGAGGATGCGTTCCGCTACGACCGTCTGGTGCTCGCCTCCATCACCTATCAGGGCGAGATCTTCCCGTGCATGAGCACCTTCATCCATACGCTCGCCGAGCACGCCTACCAGAACCGTACGGTGGCGCTCGTCGAGGCCGGCTCTTGGGCGCCTGCAGCTGCCAAGGTTATGACCAAGGAGCTCGAGGGCATGAAGGACATCACCCTGACGCAGAACAAGGTGACCGTGCTGGGCTCGCTCAACGACGCCTCGCGCGCTCAGATCGAGGCCCTTGCCGACGAGCTGTCCAAGTAGCGACACATTCACTTCTGATGCTCAACCACCACAAAGGTGACCTTTGTGGTGGTTTTTGTTTAAGCGCCGGCGATGAGGAGATTTGGGCGGGCGTTGTCGACGATCTCGGCGATTGAGGTGGCGACGGCATGATCGGGGTCACGGTTCATCACGATGGTGTCGACATCGGTCAGCTCGGCAAAGCGGTACATGCCGCGTCCGTTAACCTTGCTGGCGTCCATGAGGGCGACGCTTTGACGGGCGGTGCCGACCATAGCCGCTTTGGTCTCGGCCATCTGCGGAAAGTCGGTCGTAAAGCCGCAGCTGGGAACAAAAGCTCCGGGGCACATGACGGCAAGATCGGCGTGGACCATTTGGAGCGCTTGCATAGTGAGCGGGCCGTACAGATAGCGATGACCTTTGCGCAGCGCCCCGCCCAGCATGACGACATCGACCGAGGGCATGCTTTCGTCGATGTAATCGGCGATGGTAATGTCGGCCGTGATAACGGTGATGCCGTCGCGCTGATCGAGGAGCCGGACGAACTCGAGCGCCGTGGTGCCCGAGTCAACGAGCAGCGTGTCGCCGTCATTGACGAGCTCGATGGCGCTTTGCGCGATGGCCTGCTTGGCGGCGACGTTGACATTGATGCGGCGATCCTGCGTGGAAACAGTCAGACGCTTGTGGAGCGATACGGCGCCACCATGCGTGCGGCGCAGCTTGCCTGCTTCGGCGAGCGCGTCCAGGTCGGCGCGGGCGGTAACGGAGGACACGCCAAAGGTCTGGGCGATTTCTGCTACCTGCACCGAGGCATTATGCTCAAGCATTTCCATGATGGCGGCACGACGCTCATCGGCGAAGGCTCGGGTTGTTGCGTGGGCCATAGCTGCTCCATTCTCGGCCAAATTTGCAGGAATTGTGTTGACTCTATTTTCGTTCATTTTCTTTTTGAGTAAGAAAACACCTTTCGATTACTTATCTTTTCTATAAAAGAAAGACGCTCAACGCCCAAAATTCAATATCGAACACGCCCACTCGGCTCCAATTCCTTCCGTTTACTTTTCAAAAACGACGGTATTGACCTGCATGGGCTCAATATCTCGCACGTGCAAAGCCGCTGAATTTCATACAATGAGCGCAGTAAAACGCAAGGTAAAACGCCTTGTGAACAACTACGCCCGATGTCCAGATGCGGGCGAGGGAGAGGAGCAAACGCTCATGGCACTTGTTACCACCGAAAAGATGCTCAAGGACGCTCAGGCCGGTCATTACGCCGTTGGCGCGTTCAACGTCGAGAACCTCGAGTTTGTTATGGCCGTTCTGGCCGCTGCCGAGGAGACCAAGTCCCCCGTCATCATGCAGACCACCCCGGGCACCATCAAGACCGCTGGTCTGGACTACTTCTACGGCATGGTCAAGGCTGCCGCCGAGCGCGCTTCCGTGCCCGTCGCTCTGCACCTCGATCACGGCGATGGCTATGACCGCTGCATGCAGGCTTTCCGCACTGGCTACACCTCTGTCATGATCGACGGCTCGCACGAGTCCTTCGAGGACAACATCGCTCTGACCAAGTCCGTCGCCGACGCTGGCCGCGCCATGGGCGTGCCCGTCGAGGCTGAGCTCGGCAAGGTTGGCGGCAAGGAGGACGACGGTCCCGCGGTTGAGGGCGAGAGCCCCTACACCGATCCGGCCGAGGCCAAGGAGTTCGTCGAGCGCACCGGCTGCACCTCCCTCGCAATTGGCGTTGGCACCAGCCACGGTGTGTACACGAGCGATCCGCACATCGAGCAGTCCGTGGTCAAGGCCATCCGCGACGCCGTCGACGTGCCGCTGGTTCTGCACGGCACCTCCGGTGTGCCCGATGAGCAGGTCGCCGAGGCCGTGAAGAACGGCATCTGCAAGGTTAACTACGCCACCGAGCTGCGTCAGGCCTACACCAAGGGCTTCATGGTCTACATGGCCGAGAACCCCGCCTGCTTCGACCCCAAGAAGCCGGCCAAGGAGGGCATGCGTGAGATCACCGAGCTGGTTAAGATCCGCATGACCAACCTCAACTCTGTGGGCAAAGCAGAGTAACAGCAAGGGTACTCTGATCCCACCGGACGGTTTGGGCGGGTCCCGTACTTAGTTTCCAAAACGTCCTCGCGCATGAAGGCCCCCGTTGTCTCGCTTCTTCGAAGCGTTGACAACGGGGGCCTTCGCGCTGCGGAATAATTTTGGAAACTAAGTACGGGACCCGCCCAAGCCGTCCTGCTCGATCGCCCTTGTGGCGTTGGGGCGGAAAGGGTGGGGCGCGGGGGTTACTTGGTTGTTAGGGTTAGCAGGTCGTTGGGGGTTTTGAGGTTGTAGGTGGCGTTTGGGATGTCTTGGTGTGATCCCCATGCCGCTCTGGCAAAACTGACCCCTGCCGAAGTTGCGCATTGTTCGTCGTAGACGGTGTCGCCAACGTAGACGACGTTGCCAGGATTCGCGCCCGTACGCCGGAGATATTCGAGCATGGGAGCGGGTGCGGGTTTATGTTCGGTTGTGTCTTCGACAAGGATGATGTGCTCAAAATACTTATCGAAGCCAAGGGGTGCAATTTCTTCTGCGTATTCGTCGCGCGCACGTGAGGAGACGATGCCAAGTTTGCAGCCGTTGTCGGCGAGTGTTGCGATGACTTCAAGCAAACCTGGAAACACGCTGATGGTGCTTTTAAAGCTGGCGGCAACTTGGCACCAGCGATCCAACGTTGCCTGCGAGTAGATCCCAAGTTTCTCAAGGGCATCCTTGCCGGGTATGCCGAGGGCAAAATCAAGCTCGTGTCGGGGGAGCGTTTTGCTGGTCTCTTCTTGGACAATCTGGACAAGCGATGACAGAACGCTTTCTTCTGTATCTGCCAATGTCCCATCAACGTCAAATACGATATGGTCAAAGTGCTTCATATGATTGCTCCTCTCTGTTGTTTGCCTGCAAGTTTGATGCAGTGACAGAAGAAGGGCTAGCGGGATTTCTGCCTGGTGCTATCGAGATTCTGCCTCGCTGCTCGATAGCTCGAAGGAGTGCATCCCATTTGTTCTTTAAATACCTGGCCAAGATGGCTTGCTGTCGCAAAGCCGCATTGGCGCGCGACTGTCTGGACCGTTCGCGTGGTGTGTGCCAAAAGTTCGCAAGCACGGTTTACGCGGTATGCACGCAGATATGCCGCCGGGGTCGTTCCTGCGCAAGCTTCGATAATGCGGTAACACTCTCTTTCGCTTACGCCGGCTGCAGATGCCATCTGGGGCACATCTATAGCGGCTGCATAGTTTGCGCGGATATAGTCCAGGATTGCCTTGAACTGTACGTCGCGGTTGGTCATCCAAGAGGCGTTGTCGGAGGAAAAGAGCGGTTCGGCCTTGGCGTTAATCTGAATCCAGAGCTCTGACAAACTATTTCGAAGCGCCATCTCGTTCTGCGGCCGTTGAAGGTCGTGGCTAAAGGAGCTCTTCAGCAAATCAATAAAGGGCATATCGTCGGGATTGGTGGGCGACCATTTGAGCACATCGACGCCTCGACATTGAAGCAATGGGTTGATGTAGCGCTTTTGGAGACGTCCCGCGGGATCGCCGAGCATCGACGGCTGAAAGATATGCAGCATTTGAATGGCTGGCGCCGAATTGGGTGATTGCAGCGTGCTGTGCAAAACGCCGCCGTTGATAAAGCCGGCGGACCCTTCCTCAAAGCGTACGTGCTCATGAGCCGCGCGCGTTCGATAGTCAATCGCTCCCTGCTCCATGTAGAAAAGCTCAACTTCGGAATGCCAGTGCCAGGGGACGGAATTGCCCGGATAGCGAGCGAATTCTGCGCGTTCGGCAATATAGGGCCAGTCTTCGGCGGTCTCGGGAAAAGCTTCCTCGCGTCCTCCGCGGTGCAATTCTATGTGATCCATGTTTCGCATGGCATCAGTATAAAGCGCGATGGGCTTAGATTGCTCTTGCCTGTTCGGGGAACGCCTTGTCTAGGGATGCTTGGAGCTTTTCGAACGATGCTCGCAAGTTGTGGCTCTGGTCGGTTGAGCGTTTGGCTTTTGTGGTGGGGGAGTCGAGGAGGCCGTTTCTCTGTGTCGGGGGGAAGGAGAAAAGGTCTGCATGTGTTAGGGATGGCTGCTGTGCTGCGTCGTTGGAAGAATGCATGCTTATGCGGCCTCCTCGATGTCCACCAAAAGGTTGCGCACGGGGTGTGCTGCTAGGTCCCGTGCGTTGGCAGTATTATGCCGCGGCTGTTGCAAAGAATCGCTAAAGAAAAGCTTAATGAGGTTTGACGTTGTGATGAAACCGCAGGTCAAAGCTATCGGGTAACACTCTTGAAAGGTTTTGGGCTTAAGGGCTTTCTAAGGTTTGTGACGTGGATGTGGCGCGGACGTGCGGAGCGTGTGAATGCTCACTGTTAGCGCTGCGGCTCTGCGGCGCGCACCTGCTCGATGACCTTTTCCATCGTGGCGTCGATGCGGTCTTTTTTGAGCTCGCATTCCCAGACGGTGATGGGCGTCCAGCCCATTTGGGTAAGTGCGTTGATGGCGGCGCGGTCGCGCTCGACGTTGCGACGGAACTTTGCCTCCCAAAACTCAACGTTGCGCTTGGGCTGGCTCGGATTGCACTTGGGGCAGCGGTGCCAAAAGCAGCCGTTGACGAAGATGGCGATCTTGCGCCCGGGAAAGGCGATGTCGGGCTTTCCGGGCACCTTCCATTCCAGACGGTATCCCGTAAGGCCTGCGGCGCGCAGGCGCTGGCGAACGAGCAGCTCGGGTTTGGTGTTCGCACGCTTGTTGCCCTTCATGGATTTTTTGATGGCGGCGCGACGGCGCACGAGCTCACGCTCGTCGGCGGAGAGGTCCGAGGTGTCGATGCCGTCCAGCAGGCCGGGCTTGGGGCGCTTTTTGCTGCGGCGCTTAGGTGCGCGCTTGGGCTTGGCGACGGGGCGTTCGGTCGTGGCGGCCTCGGCATCTTTGGCAGTGCTGTTGACCTTAAGCCGATCTTCCTTCAACTCAATCAGGGCATCGATAAGCCCTTTGTCGGCGGGCATCCACTCAACCGTGGCAAGCGAGGTGCGCGGAATCCAGCGGATATCGAGCTGGCGGTCGTGCTTCTGAGGCTCATCGGATTCATCGGCGAGCGAGCAGTAGTAACACTCCATGGAGAGATGGAAATCGGGGTAGTCATACTCGACGGTGTAGAAATCGCGCAGGTTGGTGACTTTTACCTGCAGCTCTTCCATGAGCTCGCGGCGTACGGCGTCTTCGGGCGTCTCGCCGCGCATGAGCTTGCCACCGGGAAACTCCCAAAGTCCCTGCATGTCGCCATAGCCGCGCTGTACGGCCAGTAGCTCGTCGGATCCTTCCTTGCGAATGATCCCAGCGGCAACATGAACAGTCTTCAACAGGAGTCCTCTCTCAACATCAACACGTGACAGGCTAACTACCCGCACCTTACACAACGGTAAGGCAAGCGTAAGCCATATCGATGGTAGCCGACTCGGCTTCTTGCGACTATAGATGCCGTAGACTAATCGCAAGAAAGGACTCGGTATGCAAACCACGCACATGGCGACCCCGGTATTGGAGGTCGCGCATCTCGAAAAGGTATATGGAGCGCTGGGCAACGTGACCCGTGCGCTCAACGACGTCAGCTTTACCGTCAACCGCGGTGAATTCGTTGGCATCATGGGCGCTTCGGGCTCGGGCAAGTCGACGTTGCTCAACTGCGTGTCGACCATCGATAGCGCCACGAGCGGCACCATCCGCATCAACGGCCAGGACGTAACACGCATGAAGCAGGCTAAGCTTTCGCAGTTCCGCCGCGAGGAGCTCGGTTTTATCTTCCAGGATTCCAACCTGCTCGATACACTCACGGCACGCGAGAACATCGCCCTGCCGCTCACCATCGTCCGCACAAACTCGGCAGAGATCTCGACCCGCGTGCAGGATGTGGCAGCGCGCCTGTCCATCAGCCAGGTGCTCGACAAGTATCCCTACCAGATGTCCGGCGGCCAGCAGCAGCGCGTTGCCGCGGCTCGCGCGCTCGTCACCGACCCCACCATGATCATGGCCGACGAGCCCACCGGCGCCCTCGATTCCAAGAGCGCCCGTTTGCTGCTCGAGAGCCTGGAGGCTCTTAACCGCCGTCTACGCGCCACCGTGCTCATGGTCACGCATGACAGCTTTGCTGCCAGCTACACGAGCCGCGTGTTGTTTATCCGCGACGGCAAGATCTTCACCGAGCTGCGCCGTGGCGACACCGACCGCCGAGAGTTCTTCGACCGCATTATGGAGGTCGTTGCCATGATGGGCGGTGAGGGCTCCGATGCTCTGTAAACTCGCTTGGGGTAACGTCCGCCGCGCCGGCCGCGACTACCTCGTCTACCTTTTGACGCTCACCCTGGGCGTCACGGTCTTCTATGCCTTTAACACCATCTCGATGCAGGTCGACATCGCCGGAATCGATGAAGAGGGCTTGGCGCAGGTTATGGGCAGCATGCTCGGCGACCTGACGTACTTTTTGGCCGGTGTCATGGCCTTTTTGATGGTGTATGCCAATAACTTCATCATGAAACGCCGCAAGAAGGAGTTTGGCCTGTATCAGGTGCTCGGCATGGGGCGCGGACGCGTCGCCACGATCATGGCGCTTGAGACCGTGATAGTATCGGTCGTGGCCTTTGTCGCCGGCATTGTGCTGGGTATGGGACTCTCCCAGCTCATGACGTTCTTTACGGCCTCGCTCTTTAAGACACAGATCGCCAATTTCCACTTCTTTTTCTCGGTGCATGCGTTCAACCTGACCCTTGCTTGCATGCTCGTAATGTTTGTGCTCACGCTACTGCTGAACCTTCGCGCCGTGCGTCGTACCAAACTCATCGAGCTTATGGGTGCCGAGCGTCGCAACGAGAGCATCAAGACACGCAACCCCTGGATTGCGATTGCCATCTTTGTCGTGGGCGTGGCGCTTGTGGGCGTGGCCTATTACCGTCTGCTACGTGATGGGTTCCCGCTAACCGCGACGGACAGCAAGCTGCAAGAGGCCATGAACCAGTTTGGCATTACGACCGCTATGGTTACCGTGGGCACCTTTGCCCTGTTCTGGGGACTCTCGGGCATGCTCATCAAGCTGCTGCAGAGCCTGCGCGGCGTGTATTGGCGCGGACTCAACATGTTTACCGTGCGCCAGCTTGCGGCCAAGGTCAACACGGTGTGCTTTTCGATGGGCGTCATCGCGATGCTCCTGTTTTTGGCCATCACCTCGGTGACGTGCGGTATGTCGATTGCCAATGTGATGAACGAAAACCTGGAGCGCTATAACCCTGTTGACGTGTCACAGACGTATGTCTATTACACGCCCGATACGCTCGACTACTACAAAGAATATGTCAATCCGTCTGAAGCCGACCGCATGGTGCTAGCCGATACAACGGTCGATTTGTACTCCGCATGGCACGGCAAGGGCAAGTCGGCGGACAACAACGACGAGACCGGCAAGAAGGTCAATATCGCCGATGTTGCCGGTGAGCATGTTCAGATCGATTCGTATCTGAGTTACCCGTTTGGCGGTTCGAATCCTTCGGTGTCTGCGGGTGAGATGTGCAAGACCATGGGCGAAAAGCTCCCCAAGGCGCTCGGGGGTAGCAATGCCGATACGATGGTTCTGTTTGTGACGCCGGCGAGCCAGTACAACAAACTGCGCCAGATGATGGGCGAGGAGCCGGTGAGCATTGGCCGCGACCAGTACCTGCTTACGTGTGATATGGGCGGTGAGCTGGGCGACCTGTACACCAAGTACATGGCCGGCGGCCATACCCTCACCTTGGGCGGGCATGAGCTCAAGCCCGCAACCGATAAGTCGGACAAGGACACGGCGGCCATCGCCAACTCGGCGATGGGCAGTAATCCGGGTACCGTCGTCGTTGCCGACGAGCTGTTGTCCCAACTTAATCTGCAGCCGTATTCCAGTAGCCTGCTCGTTAATTACAAACAGGAGATGGATACGACCGAGGCAGACGAGAGCATTAAATACACTTTGCTCGACAATCTGCTCGTTGACGGCAAGGAGCCGGGGTCATGGGGAATCTTCATCACACGCTCCGAGATGTACACGCAAACAGCGCAAATGAACGGCATGATTAGCTATCTGGCCATCTACATTGGCTTTGTACTGGTCGTTGCGTGCGCGGCGATACTGTCGATCCAGCAGCTCTCCAATGTGGCCGACGGCAGCCGCAGCTATCGTGTGCTGGCACAGATCGGCTGTGACGACCGCCAGATTCGCCATTCGGTGATGGCGCAGCAAGCGGTATTCTTCTTGTTCCCGCTGGCAGTGGGCCTGGCGCACTCCTTTGTGGCGCTCAAGGTGATTATCGAGCTGGTGAGCATATTCGGAGATATGAGCATCGGCGGCACCGTGGGCCTCACCTGTGCAATCTTCCTGGCAGCATACGGTGGCTACTTCCTGGTGACCTACCTCATGAGCGCCGGCATGGTGCAAGCTGCCATCGCCACCCGCTATAGCGAATAACAAGCGGGCAAAACGGTCGCAAAACCAGAGCAAATAACCGCCGCGAAGGGAGCCGGGCGCCTTTCGCGGCGGTTTTTGCCTATCTGGTGTGTCTCGGATGCAAGTGAGTAGACTTTTTTGAACTTGCCGAGTACATCGCGGCAAGTGCTCAATAAAATCGCAGGTCAGGGCTGTGGCGTTTTGAGGTGTGCTCGGCATCCCGCCAAAAGCCTACTCACTTGGTTTTACTGCTAGAAAACCGCCGCGAGGGAAAGTAGCTCCCTCGCGGCGGTTTTTGGCGTTTGCCCAGATAAAACCTGCCAAAATAAACCTGTCCCTTTTTGGCAGGTTATCGCTTCCAAAAGTGGAGGATGAGCGTCGTGCGGTTTTGCTGTTCGGTTTTGACCAGGACCTTGATTATCGACTTCATCCGAACACCTCCCACATTCATCCGTACATGTG
>NZ_QSSH01000059.1 GCF_003438495.1 Collinsella sp. TF05-9AC | reverse complement strand
TCCGGTCCGACCGGGCCGCGCGGCAAGGAGATATATTGCCAGACCGGAGGGGCCCCGGGGGCGGGAATTCCACTCTTCACAAGTCCTACACAATACATCGCTTCCTATATAAGTCATAGAAAGGCTGGTGCAGAAATACTGCACGTATCAGATGATGACCCTTCGGTTAAGAGATATATAAAGATCGGTCACCTGTAAGTGTTTATCTACCCGCGCTTTTAGCAATGTAAACCAGCGCTTTCGATAAAAAAGGGGAGCGCCGCGCACAACGCGACACTCCCCTAGCGATTCAAGAGAATCTATTAGGCCTCGAGAGCCTTCTTGGCAATGGTAGCCAGCTCGTTGAAGGACTCGATGTCCTCGTAAGCCATCTGAGCCAGGACCTTGCGGTCGAGCTCGATGCCGGCAACCTTCAGGCCGTGCATGAACTGAGAGTAAGAGATGTCGTTCAGACGAGCAGCAGCGTTGATACGAGTGATCCAGAGAGAACGGATCTCGCGCTTCTTGTTGCGGCGATCACGATACTGATACTGCAGGGAGTGCTGGACCTGCTCTTTAGCATGCTTGTAAGTACGCGAAGCGGCACCGTAGTAACCCTTCGCACGGTGCATAACGGTACGGCGCTTCTTCTTGGCGGCAACAGCGCGCTTAATACGTGCCATGTTCTATCAACTCCTAGACGGTAAAACGAAAAAACGAACTTAGGCGAGACGCGACTTGATGACCTTGCGGTCGGCAGCGGCGATCTCGGTCTCCTGACGGAAGCCACGCTTACGCTTGGTGGACTTCTTGCTCAGGATGTGGCTCTTGAAAGCCTTGGCGCGCATAAGCTTGCCGGTACCAGTCTTGCGGAAACGCTTCTTGGTGCCGCTGTGGGACTTCATCTTAGGCATGAAATACTCCTTAATCGGTTACAGAACACTAGTTACTTGGTATCGCTTGCCGCTTTATCCTCATCGAAGGCGCCCTTAATCGGGGCGAGCAGCATAAGCATGTTACGGCCTTCCATCTTAGGCTTGGACTCGACCGTAGCGTAAGGCTTGAGATCCTCGGCGAGACGCTCGAGAACGTTAAGGCCCTGCTCCGGGTGAGCCATCTCACGGCCGCGGAACATGATGGTGATCTTAACGCGTGCGCCCTTCTTGAGGAAACGCAGAACGTGGCCCTTCTTGGTCTCGTAGTCGCCAACGTCAATCTTGGGTCGGAACTTCATTTCCTTGACCTCGACCTTGGACTGGTTCTTACGAGCAGCCTTGGCCTTCATGGCCTGCTGGTACTTGAACTTACCGTAGTCCATGACCTTGCAGACCGGCGGCTCCGCGTTGGGAGCGATCTCGACCAGGTCGAGACCCTGATCGTCGGCGACGCGCTGGGCATCGCGGATGGCGAACAGGCCGAGCTGAGAGCCATCGACGCCAATCAAACGGCACGAAGATGCAGTGATCTCGTCGTTGATGCGGGTGTCATCAGACTTAGCTATTTTCCCTACCTCCATTCATAAAAAAATAACCCGGCGCTTCTCAGCAACCAGGTCGTACACATAGACTTCCTCGATTTGAGGAAGGGAATCTAAGTTGTATGACCAGTCAGCTGCTCATTGGCGCCAAAAGGTGGGAACCCTCGGGTTCCTCTTTAGGGCATTGCGGGAACAACGCCTTGCGAATAATAACACGTACAGCGCGTTATCACATTACGTACACGAAAAAGGGGCCTTGACCCCCTTGAACGCTCGCTTGCATGTATGGTGCCCGAGGCGAGACTCGAAGGGCCTTCGCTTCGCGAAGCCCCGGGCTTCGGGCGCGTGGCGCCCTCGCCACGCTCCGCTACAGACAGGCCACAGGCCTGTTTGCTTAACGCTTCGCGCGCTCACGCGAGTTCGGCACGAAAAAGGGGGCCGCAACCCCCTTGAACGCTCACTTGCATGTATGGTGCCCGAGGCGAGACTCGAACTCGCACGTTGTTGCCAACGGTGGATTTTGAGTCCACTGCGTCTGCCAATTCCGCCACTCGGGCACGCAATGCGTGAGTTAGTTTATCACAGCTTTCTACCGATTAGTCCGAAAATGGAACTTCGAGCATTTCGATAAGCTCAACCTTGCGTAACATCTCCCGCTTACGACATCCACGTCCGTCAACCGAGGCCTCGCCCATCTGGTTGTCATAGGGATCCTCGCGCATACCATCGAAAGCAGGCACAAATTCAGCCTGGAATCGATTGTTGGCCACCATACGCCACGGGTCGAGATTGCCAAAGTAGTGACGACGACGCCACTCCTCCCCCATCCTGCGTGCCGAGGAACCAAACGATACGTCGGCGTTAAGCCAACCGGTCTGTGGCGTATAGAACTCAGCCCAATCGTGCGGCCCCACCGAATCGGGCGCAACATACAGGCCGCTCTGCCAACGGGCAGGCACGCCCGCGATACGGCACATGGTGATAAACGTGAGCGCCATAACGCCGCAATCGCCGCGGAGCGAATGCGCGCAGTCATCGGCAATAGATCCCAAAAGCAAGTACGGCGGCTGATAGCGATAGTCGATGTACTGCGTCAGGTAATCATAGATAGCACGGGCGCGATCGAGCGGATCCTCGAGCCCGTCAATGACACGGGCTGTCAGCTGCTGTAGATACGGCGTGAATGCAATGTGCGGACGGTCCTCGGAGGTGTCCACGGGCAGTGGCGCGTCCATGCAAGGATGCACCGGAAGCGCACCCCCATAGACATCACGATAAGCGGCATCAATTTGATAGCGATAGGTCACCGAGAATGAGCGCTCACTCGAAGAAGACCACGAGGCGGTACGCGCCGAAGCATTCGCGGGGGCAACAGCACCCTCCGGCGTCATATCGAGAACCTCGATATGAGACTGTTGACGACAGGCGGCGGCAACGGGTAGCCACGCGCGAACGGTCTCCCCTTCCAGAGCGCCGGGGACAGACACGGACGCTTTAAGCGTAATGACGCGAGCCAATCCGTTTTGTGACTCCATCTCCTTGAGCATCTCGTTGCGCAGTGCTATTCCGTCCGTAGAATCGGGCCGCATGCCGGGAACCTCTTTGGGATATACGCGAAGCGAATCGAGGAAGTTGTCGAGAACGAACAGTTCGCCATCGATAAAGCGCCAGTCAATACGCTTACGATTAATCAGGTCATCAAACTGCTCTTCGGTAAACTCTGGCCACTCCTCGCGAATCATCGCAATAGCCTGGTCGCGCGACACCGAAAAATGAAGCGGCGTCTCTAGCATGCGATACCGCTCGGCACGAACACAAGCAGCCAGCGAAGGCTCGGGGTTCTGCTCCAAAAGGCGATCGCAGGCAGCAACAGCCTGCGTCAAATACCCGGCATCCATAAGACGAAGAATCTCGGGCGGCAGTCCAACATCGAGATGACGAAAGTCATCACAGCAAACATCAGCAGAGCAACCAACTGGACCCTCGTCAATAACCTTCCCATCCGAAGGCAGCACATTAATAACAGCCATACCAAAACTCCAAGTCACTAGAACGCTTGAAGCCCATTGTAGCGAGATAAAAAGAAAGCCCCAACAAGGGAGCCATCAACACCGCCGAACGGTAGTCAATAAATAAACCTTGATTATCGACTTCATCCGAACACCTCCCACATTCATCCGTACATGTG
>NZ_QSSH01000058.1:2307-4425 GCF_003438495.1 Collinsella sp. TF05-9AC | reverse complement strand
AGATAGCCGGCAGGTCGGCATGTCAATCCTGGTCTAACAGAGCCTTATTTAATGATCGAGATATGCTCGGCGACTGCGGTGTTCTGCCCCTTAGGTTACAGACGGTTGTTTCTATTGAGCTTCCAGAGGAAATACATGGGGTTCTCTTTTGCCTTGGCTTCTCGCAAGAAATCTGCGGATTGAGATGCAACGGCCCCTATGCCGGCAGCCCCGAGGAAGGCCATGGCATCAGAAGGTGATGCGATTCCGTATTGCCCCAATGTAAAGCTCGCAATTCCGATAGCGGCTTCAATGCCTGCGGAGGTGACTAATCGGGATCGCTCGTTTTTCATCACTAAAGATATCTTGTGAAGCTCGGGCTCTATTAGGTCGTTCTTCAGGTCAGCTAATGTCGAGGTGTCGATGGGCCTTTCGCTCAGGCCTTTGGACAAGGTATCCCTAAACACAAGAAACGACTCTTCGTTTCTAATGCGGCAATCAAGGATGCTACGCAACGTTGCATTTTCAGCAATGGGGAGGGGGCAAGATAACCGGCGAATGGGTATGGTCTGATCTTTTCGAGGATAAAGGGTGGAAGTTGCGGACTCGAGGAACTCAATCTGAGCTGGACGAGTGGTTAAATACGAGCTATTCGAAAAATAGGGATTGACGAGGGCTTGAAAGCAATCGTCCAACAAAGGCAGTAGGATAGTCGAGATGCCGCCTTTCTCCAGCATGTCTCTATCCAATCGCGTTTCGCCTTGGCTTGCATAGAGCGATTCGTATTCAGACGGGATTACCAGGAAATCGACATCCATCTCATCATGGGACCCATATGCATCCATTCCCTCAATCGCTACACACAGATTCCCATCTGGTGCTTGTTTTAAAGTGCACGAGGTAGAGGAACAGAATTGTCGTACGAGTTCATCCCAATAACTCGATATCAATCCTTTTGCTTTTGATTCTCTTTCGATTTGTCGCGCTAGGCAATCTTTGCAAAGAGGAATGTAATTGCTCGAAAATCCGAGTATTCCAGCTTTGACTATGTCTTCGACTCGCATGGTCAAATAGATCCCGAATGCAAGTTCATCGACTGAGGCATAATCATCGTGCCCCATTTCGAATGCCGATTCTATAGGGCAATGAATCAGTGTTTTATCTGCATACAATGCTGAGAACTTTGCCAAATGGTAAATGTTTTGCTCTCGACAGGCATAGTCAGTGCAGGGGAATTTGCCTCCTTCAAGGGTGGAGTCAACAGAAAAATTGAACTGGGATTGATTTTCGATTTTTTCGATTGGGATAAGGGGTGCAAGGCCCCTAATAAAGGCGTCGAACCTCCTTTGCCCCAGTTCTTCTAGGTACGCAATTATTTCGGCAAGAGAGCTGTTCTTGAATGCGGCTAGATAAGAATAAAGGTCATCGTATGCATGAGTCGCCATTTCGCTCACCTACACTTTCGGAAAGAGTTTTGCGTCGTTATTTCCGAGGCGTCGTTGGGCTCGCAATCGACTCTAGTGTGCAGCTGCTTCTCGACGTACTCCCTCATGTTCTGCCTCCACATGTAACTAATTGATTTGCTATGTGCCATTATGAATGGTATATAGCAAATCAATTAGTTACATTTAATGGAGCATTGCGAGCGTGGCGCGCGCAAAGAAGAGTCGTTGTATGGAGGCTTCCGGCAACGGCCTTTTGTACGTCCGTGACTGTTGGGTGCTATCGCGGATGACGTCATTGTTGCCTGTACTCTCGATCCAAGGATGTAATTACGGAAGTGCGGGGAAAATCGAGAACCTTCGAGCACAACGCGATTTTTAGCACCAAAACCGCAGTTCGCGGAAGCGAAAACTGGGGCCTGGTTAGCATTTCTTCGATTTTCCCCGCACCTCCGAATTTGACCCCTTGCCGCACCTTGATCACGTCTTCAAGTGGCTGGTTCATCGCTAATGGAGTTTTCTGCGGTGCTTGAATTGCGGTGTTGTGATTAGGGCAAAAGGCTCTTGGCTCCGGGGAGGCTCATCGCACGAAAATTCAAGTTGCTGCTGAAGTAGGGCTTGCTTCGGCAGCGCTAACAATAAGGGCGGCTCTGCTAGTCTCGGGAGACCGCGGCATTCGGCGGGCCTGCCGAATGCC
>NZ_QSSH01000058.1:0-2297 GCF_003438495.1 Collinsella sp. TF05-9AC | reverse complement strand
CAGTAGCGGTCAGTAGCGGTCAGTAGCGGTCAGTAGCGGTCAGTAGCGGTCAGTAGCGGTCAGTAGCGGTCAGTAGCGGTCAGTAGCGGTCAGTAGCGGTCAGTAGCGGTCAGTAGCGGTCAGTAGCGGTCAGTAGCGGTCAGTATATTCTTCGGAGCCGTTTCTCTGGGCTTCGGCGGACTTGCCAACTCGCGCTTGGGCACTACTCAGTAGATTACTCAGCAGTGCCCAGTAGATTACTCAGTAGTGCCCAGCAGGGGGAGGGCAGCAAACGCAATGGGCCTGTTTCCCGGCTAGGACCTGCAGCCTCAAACTTCGCTTGGCATCCTGTAGAACTGGTGCGGGTCTTTCGGGCTTTTCCCTACCCATTCCAACAGGCCTCGACCGGCAAGGTCTTTCAGAGTCTTCGAGGCCGTTTTCCTACCGACATTGGACTCCCGCGCGAGGTCGGAGGTCGTGATTTTCCCCTGAGCGGCGGCAATTGCCATCGCTGCTCGTTCGCGCTCGCTGAGGAGCGGTCGGTTGTCGGCCGCGGTTCTCCTGAAGGCCGCTTTCTGCAACCCAGGACGCTCGAAGACGACGACGGTGCTGTTGACGGTCTGCTCGAAGCGGAACCTCACGCCGGCTGCCTCGCAGGCCTCCTTGATGCGCGGTATGCCCGTGCCGTACTGCTCGATGACGCCGGCGCGGAACAGGGTGCGCGCGATCGCGGGGTTTCGGAGGCCGAACTCGCTCGCGGTACCGTCTAGGTGCTCTTGCGGCGAGTCGCCCTCGGGGAACAGGCCCGGGCTCACGATCTGGACGGTGTCCATGAACACGTTGACCTCGACGGCGGTGCCGGTGGTGTAGTCGCGGTGGCACAGCGCGTTGGCAACCGCCTCGCGGATGGCCTCGGCCGGGATCTCGGGGATCTCCTTGCGGTACATGCCCGTCTCGCCGATGACGAACTCGCGCCTGATGTTCGACGTCACGAAGTACTCGGCGAAGTCGAGCAGCTTGAGCATGGTGCCGCTCTCGCGGCGCAGGTCGAGGATCTTGGCCTTGGTGTTGCCGCCCAGAAGCCCCAGCTTCATCCTGGGGTAGGTGTCGGATCCCTCGCAGAACAGCTCCACCGCGGCGTTTCTTAGGCTGCCGTCGGGCGCGACGAGGTCGAGCCTTGCCAAGGTGTCCTCCACGCCGGCGAACCCGCCGCCCACGCGTCCGGCCCTGCCGCCGCGCGCGACGAAGTCACGCACCGCCTGCTCGTCGGCGTCGGAGACGGGCCTGCCGGACGGCAGCGAGTCCCACGGGCTACGGGCGCGCTCACGCTTGACGACCATGGCGCTCAGCTCCGAGGCCGACAGCGCTTTGTTCGAAGTCCCCACGCGGGTGAAGTAGCGTCCGTCGGCGGAGTAGGGGGCGTCGGCACCTGAGAAGGCAATTTTGATGTATCGCAGCCCATCATCGGCGTCGAGGCACTCGACCGTCGGGAACACCGCGGGCTCGATCTTGTCGGACACCCACGACGTCATCTGGCGCAGCGTTGCGTCGCTGACATCCTGGCCGATGACATCGCCGTTGTCCTTCACGCCGAAGTAGAGCTCGCCGCGGCCGTGCTTGTTCAGCATGGCGCTGATGGCTTGCAGTGCTTCTTTATGCTCGCCAGTGGACTTCTTGAACTCGACGGTCTCGCTCTCGCTGCCCAGGTTCATCCGCGCTGCCTTTCCCGTTCGTTGCTTGTCTCGTTGGATTATACCGTGGTCACCATGGGCGAAAACGTGGAAGCGCGCTTGCTTGCCTCTACCATGTTCTCATGCGCCTTAATGCCCTTTGTGAAGAATCATCCCATTGGGAAACGGGTCCCTATGGAACGATTTTGGTATCAGGCATAGGGGGGCGCTATCGTGGATGTCGTCACCATTGCCTGCGCCCTCGATCCAGAGATGTAATTACAGAAGTGCGGGGAAAAATCGAAAACCTTCGAGCACAACGCGGTTTTTTTGTATCAAAACCGCAGGTCGCGGAAGCCTAAAACGGGGGTCTGGTCAGCATTCCTTTGGTTTTCCCCGCACTTCCGAATTTGGCCTCTCGCCACATCCCGATTACGTCTTAAAGTGGCGCAAAAAGCCGTGTGCTCTGCTTGATTTTGCTCAGGAATTATGCCTGAGGGGTAGTGGATTCGCCTTTCTCCGCCGTGCAGCGGCACGTGTAGGGCTCTCTGGCTCAGGCGCGAGTCGCTTCCCGTCTGAAAAAGTTCTTAAAACAGCTGGTTGATTTCCGATCTCAGCCGAACACATTAGGCGGACAGGCCGTTCCCG
>NZ_QSSH01000057.1 GCF_003438495.1 Collinsella sp. TF05-9AC | reverse complement strand
GGTCGGCCGGGATTGGTCAATCTCGGCCGACTATATTTGGCTAAATTATTCCGACGCTAACAGGGAAGCACATCACTGGTATGATTTGGAAAAGGAGGAAACAGATGAAAGTCCAAATCGGGACAGAGTACTGCGCGATGGAAATCGCCGAGTACGCCGTCAGCAGGCGATATCGCCACAACACGCCCATCAGCAATCTTCAGCTTCAGAAGATTCTTTACTTCCTGCAAGTCATACACGCGAGCGAGACCGGCGAGCTGCTATTCGCCGACCAGTTTGAGGCATGGCCCTACGGCCCGGTCATCAGAGATGTCTACGTTGAGTTCTCTGACTGCGGCGGCTTCCCGATAAAACGCGAGTTCGACACCGAGATAAATGACTCCATCCGCCCGTTCCTAGATGCGGGGGTGGACACGCTCGCCGAGAAATCCCCATGGGAGCTCGTCAGGATCTCACACGCCGAGGGGTCCCCGTGGGACATCATCTACAACCAGAAGCGCCTACACAAAGGAATCATCCCAAATGAGCTGATCATGCAGTGCGCTAGCGAGGTCTCTGAGTGACCGAGCAAGACTATGCAAAGGCGGCCGAAAACTTCGGAAGGGTCCTCTCTCTGCTCACCAGCAAAATTGGGACTCTTTCGAAGCCGCCCCTGAAAGTTCCCCCAATAAACGCAGGCAGCGACGACGCACAGAAACGCAAGGCTCTCCGCGACATGCTCGAATCCCTCGCCAGCACGGATGATGCCGCGGCGCTCTCCCAAGAGGACATCCGCCGAGCCTCGAACTTCTTCGCAAAGCTATATGGGGGGAGCGAGCCCTATCGCCATAGATATGCCGACATCTGCGACCTGGTATTTAACGCACTCGGGCAGTCCTCTGGGGACTTGGACGAAGGGGTCCCCTATTCGGTCAACTGCCTCGCCGAGAACATTCGCATTATCCATGAGTACCTGACGACGCATGGACTTTGTGACCAGGCGAAAAGTGTCCTCAAACTCGCCGACCACATCGACCTGGAAAAGACGAGGCTGAGCCACGATATCGAACAGCAGCAGGCCATGCGCGCATTCAAAGCGGCAATCGCCGAAGTGAAAGCGGAAAGGGATGAGGCGGACCAGAAACGCGCAGAGCTGGAAAGGGAGTTTGACGAGCGCCTCGACAAGACGAGGATGGAGTACATCGCGATCCTCGGCGTGTTCGCGGCGGTCGTGCTCGCCTTCAACGGCGGCGTTGGGTTCTCGACCTCCGCGATGGGCGCGCTCGGCATCGACGGCGGCATACGCGCCATCGTGCTCCTCGCCGCGCTCGTGGGCTTCGTGCTCATCAACACGGTCTGCATCCTGCTGGTCTTCATCTGGAAGATGTCCTTCAACCATCGGAATGTCGAGCTGGGAAAATGGCCGAGGAACTGTCTGATCGCCGCAGACGTCGTCCTCGTTGTCATCATGGCTGCGATGATGGCGCTCTCCCACCCTGGACTCAGGGGGCTCATCGGGCTGTAGCCCGAACGCCATGCCGAGGGCCGTCCTCCGGGGCGGCCCTCGGCATGGCGACACGTCTAGGAACATAGCCGTGCGGTCATCCTCCGCCGCACGGGACACTGGGGAGCCGTCCTTCGGGTCGGCTTCCTGCTTTTCGCGGCGGGGCGAGATTGATTGGAGGTGGCGCTTGGACGCTGACGAGCCGATGGCGAAGGTAGTGTCGCGATTGTTGGTGTAGGGTCTCCATAAGGCGGAATCTGTAGAGGAAGGAGACTGTGATATCGTGCGCTCCGATGATGATATGCCTGGAGAAGGGTTTTACGAGCGCTACCGCGTGCTCTTTTACCCATGGATTCACGAGAGGCCTGCGGCCAGAATGCGGGATGTGCGACGGGAGAAGCGAGCCGTTCGCCAAGTGGGGCCCGTTGACCGGAAGCCTCTCCTTGAGGCGGCGGCGCTGGCGGATGGGTTGACCAAATGTTCCCAGATAGCGTTGTAATTAGTTTCAACGGTCAAATCGATTTCGGCACGGCTGTTGCTTTCCTCTCGTTGGCGCTCACTCTCCTCCAGTGGATTTTCACGCTGATACGGGGCCGCCGGGCGGCCGCGCGGAGCCAGGCCTCGGCCATCTGTGCCCGTGTGGTCAGGATGCCCGAGGGGGAGACGGCCACGGTTGGCAGGTGCAGGGTTGATTTCGGGCCGCAGTTCGGACTAGAAGTGATGAACAATAGCAACGACGTCGTTTACCAAGTTATCCTCACTGCCGCGCTCGTCCAAGGTGCCGGGCCTCAAGACGGGAGGGACGTCGAGGGGTGTGGCTGCAGAGTTCTACTCTCGTCCGTTGCTCCGGGCAAAACCGTGAGGTGCGTCGGGCATCTCGATTGTTCGATGCATAAGGCCCTCGGCTGCGAGGTGGCTTTCACCGATCGCTACGGACGCAGTTGGGTGCGGAAGAGCGACGGTCATTTGGGCAGGATTCGATTCAAAACGCCCGTCGATTATTACGGTCTAATGCAGCCTGTAGAGTGGATGGACTTCGATGAGCCGTAATCGACATGCTCTAATTTTGAACGAAAAACCCCGGAGACGATCGATAGCGATTCTTCTTTGATGATGCAAGCGGCGCTACTAATAGTAGCGCCGCTTGTTTTATATTCCGCTTGCAGATCCATCTGGACATCGCGTTCCAAAACTGGCAGAAACGTTCCTCGTTGCCGAATACGAGATTGTTTTCAGCACACAGAGCGGAACACATCCAAATTGCTCCAAATGGTTTGAATGTAACTTCGACCGTTTTCGGTTAGCGGAGTTTTATGGAGTATGAAAAAATCTGGTTGGAAGTTGTTAAATCTCTGGTTTAGAGCGATTTGGCCACCGATCCAAACCAGAGATTTAACGTTAGATAGCTGTTGAATCCCAGCCAGTAATTTGACGTAGTGTCACAGCGGCTGGGCACGCTGCTTTCGGCATGGCTTTGCAGAGTGATTTCGAGCACTGCTTTTAATTGCTTTAGCTGCAGATAGTCTAGAACCGGCTGCATCTGAGCTGGGACCATATTGATCAGCGCTTCCATCGGGGGCTCCTTTCCTCCTGGTTCGATGGAAACAATTCTGAAGCGTAGGCCTACGTCCCGGTAAATGATTATTTGGTGGCTAACTCATCTCCGCGCCTAAGACAAGCGCCCTCGCTTGTTCAGCGATCCTAAATTGATCATCACTTCCGAACGATATGGCTTTATACATTTGAGATACAAGATCGAAATCGTAGTTATGCCCTGGCACCGAGACAATGACGCGCTCGAAAGAGACCGAATATACACTCAATGAAAGAAAGGCAGCAAGCGCCTCTTCGAGCATTACCGTATCGGCCAGCACATCCGACCTTATGAATAGGTGATTGTGCGCAAATGGCCTATACCCGCCGCCGTTTAGCTTACCAAGTTTTTCCTTGTAAGCTTCTATAATCAGGCCTAAAGAATCTTTGCCGCTGGGACCGAAGAGGCCCCAATCAAACACCTCAGCACCAACCTGCTCGATTCGTTCCGTCAGCCGTTCCTTAAGCTTTGCGTCATCCGTTTCGCGGAGCTTCGCATACAAAGCGTCCGCCTCCTGGGTTTCTTGAGATATTGCTTGGGTTACCTCGACTCCCAGGTCATGGAGTTCATCCCAAAGGTCGGGTTTGTCCCTATGCGACAGGTTTCTATACGTTGCTTCATCAAGGAATTGAAGCACGAGACGGGCGTATACCTCCCAGATATCGAATGGCATATGGGAGGGCAGCACGCCTTCGTAACTTGTCGTTGTTCCCTTATTGTCCATGTTCAAATTGTACAACCTCGTCAATCGCGATTTTCCCCGCTCATTAGCATCGACAGGAGAGCGTCTCTAAGCGAGGAAAGTGCTTGCATTTCAATCCTGTTGTCGAGAATGGTATCGAACAGAGGCATCAAGTTCTCGCAAAGTGCCGAAATGGCACCGGAATTATGGGGTATCTCCAACTGTAGTTTTTCAAGGCGCTCAGGTTAGACTGGGCAGTTCCCTGTGCAATGCCAATCATATGTTCCTTAAAGGCAGTTTGCCAGAACCAAAAAAAATCCTGTCAGCGTGTCTTTCCTGACAGAATCGAGCACGGCAACTCGATGATTAAGTAAACAGTCAGGTTCCGCAACAATTCCGACCCTACCAACACTGCCCATGAGCGAAAGCACGATATCTCCTAGCATGAGTCTGCAATACGATTTTATGCGGCCAGGAATGTTCACGATACGATTGGCGTCAGAACAGTCAACGTTGCCGTCCCGCACGTTCATGATTGTCTGAACTTTATAGTTGCCGTCATCTGAATAAGTGCCGCTATTGAAAGCGTAACCGTTCCCAAAGTCGACCAGTTTATGCAGTGATATAGCAGCGTCGCATTCCGATAGATACCTATCGAGTAACCGTCTTTCTCCGTACCGCCTGTAGCGGGCGGTACGGAGAAAGACGGTTACTCACGATCTGCCCACATGTTCCTGCGTTCTATGTTTGCCTGCGTCACCGCAGCCCATGCTGAATAAAGTGTTGCGAAGATTTTGCCCAAAGCTTATCAGGCTGGTTGATTTCCGATCTCAGCCGAACACATTAGGCGGACAGGCCGTTCCCG
>NZ_QSSH01000056.1 GCF_003438495.1 Collinsella sp. TF05-9AC | reverse complement strand
GGCGGGTGAGCCTTCCTCCGATGCCGACCCCGCCGCCGGAGAGCCCACCACAGGACCCTCGGCAAATCCCGCGCCAAAGCCCGCGGCCGCGTCAACCAAGACAACAACGACAGTAACCAAGACCACGGTCGCCAAGGCCTCCAAGCCTAAAACCGCAACCGCGGCCTCCACGTCTCTCCCCAAGACCAGCGACAACAACATGATCGCCGCTTCCTTAACGCTTTTCATTCTGGGGACAGTGCTCCCGGCTGCTGTATATCGTTGCTAAGACCCCGTTTATGCGAAACCAGGGGAGGGATGAATGCAGCTATTACAGAAGTATTTAGCCTTCTACTGAATCAAATTTCTTAGAGATTGGTGCCGTATCAGCTATCGCTGCGACGGCACTATTTTGTTTAGCTCGACTGCCTCTCGATCTATTACCGATGTTGAGCCTTACACCCCATCTGCCAGAGCGATAAGATAATTGCAATCCAAATGATGCCGTTTATAAAGCTCCATTTGGATCCAATTGCCTATATCACTGGAGCCATACCATGAGGAACTACTATCAAATCAAAACCGTCGCATCGGCCCCTCCAAGAAGGCTCATCCCGATCGGAAAAGTCGTCAGCGCTGCTGGTCTTGTATTGGCAATTGTCAGTCTCTTTTACGCTCTGCCATCGAGTGCCAACATATATGGCTCGCTTTTTTACTTTCTTACTTATTGGCTTGTTCTTTTTTGTAGACGGGCTCCTTCTTGTTATTACAGCATCAAAGCAACAAGAGAAACTACTGCGGCTACGCCAATCCCTCCTAGAAGATGATCCGCAAATCGTCGCAAGCGCCGAAGAGTTTATGGCTCAGCGAAAGGCCCTGACACAGAAAGGCGAAATTACTGGCATCTTCATTGTCCATAATGCAACCAAAGATCTGTACTACGTAGGCCAAAGCGCAAAGGCAATTGATCGGGCGGCCATACAGTTTCTCGGTAGGGGCAATTGCGATGTATATGCCGACTACAAGTACGGTGACTCATTCAACGTACGAATAATCCCGCTGTCGGGAAGCTGCTACGAAAGTCTCAATGAGCTAAAACGCGCGGCGATACAAGCGCTCGAGGCTGCTGATGAAGTGCTCTATTAAAGGCGAATGTTAGGTTAAATGAAATGGCAAGCTCAAATAACGCAGGCAACAACGAGGAATTAACGCCGTCCGTCGAAGAAACGCTTCTTAACGAATCCGGCTCGATTGCCAGGGTCAAATCGTTCTCATGGATCTGGTTTATCAACAAGGAACGAATCCACGACATAGATCCCTTCCAATGCGGCAAATGGATGTTCTTCTTCTCTCCATTCAAAACCGCCCTCATGAACGACATTGTCGGAACCGCAGTTCTTGATGGCGTCGTCGTAGAAGCCAAATACTCGAATCCCGAAACGCTCATCGCGGCGGGCTCCAAACAAGGTGTCTGTTGCTTTTACCTAAACGGTAACGATAGAGAAAGCCATATGAGGGTACTGAGATACATGCTGGAAAACGGGCTGATCAGGAAGACAAAGACCGGAAAGCTTTATAACATTTCGTTCAAGTTTGACTCTGAGACCTATGCAGGAAAGTACAAGGGGAGCGGCTTCTGCGGAAAGATAAAGCTCGCGGACTTCGTTGACCTGGAGACGGGAGAATTTATCTAGGACAGCGAACGGAGTGATGAACTCTGCTTATGCTAGGCTTTTATTGCTAACCCCATGATCAACGCACCGCGACGGTTATCATGTCAAAAAGACACTGAAGTGTGAAATAGCTTAAATCTCAGTAATACAAATAATCAGCAGTTCAGGTCTTATGGGAATAATTCAATTCGCATCACGTTGCATCTAAGCGGCTGTTTATACTTGGATATAAACACTAAGGAGGCAGCAATGCTTTGGAGCTATGTTCAGCTAGATGACGGCACTCAGTTTGCCTACTCAGAAACACGAGACGACGGGACCGTTCGCGTAGCCGTCGAGCGCCCGGTTGATTTTGGTTTTGACCATGCAGAATGCTTTCTACCTGCGGTCAAATGGTTTAACGTCGAAGGATTTTCTAATGACGATCTGGATTTTTTGACCGAGTTCGTTAGATCAAACGCTCCGTTTATCTTCGAGCTTGCAGAACGGCAAAAAGCTGGACCGGCGGTGGCATAATGCCTCGAATTCTTGTTTTTGGACAGTATGTTCTGTTCTTTTGGATTGCGGAAAACGGAGAACCCGTTCACATCCATGTAGGGGTAAAGAGGGCGGCAGCTAATTCGACTAAGTTTTGGCTCACTAAAAATGGCGGATGCACAGTTGCGAACAACGAGAGCAAGATTCCGGCTAAGGATCTCAGGGATCTTTCAAAACTAATCACCATGAACCATCGGTACATTTGTGACAAGTGGCGCGAAACCTTTGGTGATGATTCCCTGACATTCTATTGCTAAACCGCAATTGAGCCATGATTACACTTGTCAACTCATGATTGCCGATGTCGACGGGCGGGTCCTTCCCGTTACGCCGCTGGTGCTCCAGTCGTACTTTCCGATAGCCCGGAACCCAAAGACAACCAGCACTACGCCTGGATCCAGGACCTTGTTTCCGGAAACCGCACGCGAGCAGAACTCGCCGACGAGCTGCGCCGCGGTTGCGTTGTGGACACGGGCTACCCGTCGCACGTATAAAATCAAAGCATCCACACGCCTGTCATTATCTTGATTGGAAGCCATATGGAGATCCCCAGCACCCTGTGCAGCAATGTGTACGACTTCGCGTTTTGCCCCGAGCCCTGTTACGAGCGCTTGGCCGACCTCGCTGATCCCGAGGACTGGGGTCCCTGCAACCGCATTCTCAAGAACTACCTGTCGTTTTCGTTTAGCCGCGCAGTATTTTTGACCGAGCGCGACGTGGACCAGACCGCGCCGTCCAACCTGCCGCTGGTGTTCGACGACGACCGATGCCTGTTTAACACCGGCCTGTACACGCGCCGCTACGAGACCATCTACGGCCTGTTTGAGCCCAACACCAAGCCCGACGCGCGCCAGCGCTGGTTTTTGAAGGGCTTCTTTAAGGAGAGCGACCCCATGCTGGTCTCGTTTGAGTACCTGCCGTGCCGCGTGCGCTTTGCCGAGGACCCCTCCGAGCTTGTCTTTGACTACCGCCTTCCCATCCGCTCCAACATCGACCACATTCTGGGCGACGAGGAAAACCTTACGCGCATTCCCGCCAGCCTGATGGGGGAGGGCAACTCGCTGCTGCTGCGCCGTGCCTTTGAGGGAGCCGTCGTCGAGGCCGCCCGCCGCGCCGCAGCCAACTACACGCTCGCGGTGCCGCAGTTCTACGGCGGCCGGATCCAGCTGCTCTTGCCGCTGTGCCTTACCGGAGACAAGCCCGAGCTAGCGCTGACCATCCAGCGCGAGGACGGCTTCTACGCCGCGCGCACCTGCCTCACACTCGATATGGCCTACAACAACGCGCGACTTATTTGCCGCCCCGAGACCTCGTGGATTAAACGATAAAGGGTGGTTAAGCTGCGGGTTTGTTGACTGACCGGGTTGAAACGGTGTGACTTGCTCCCACGAATTTAAAATCGGGGGCAAAAAGTTCTTGGTAAACCACGTGCGGCTATGTTAGTATCTCTTTTGCCGAAAGGCGACGGGCGATTGGCTCAGGGGTAGAGCATATCCTTCACACGGATGGGGTCACAAGTTCGAATCTTGTATCGCCCACCATCTAAAGTACAGGTCAGAGGTGTTAAGCCTCTGGCCTTTTTCTTGTTGACACCAAAATCGAAGCGAAGTTACCTAATGCGTTTTATGTTACGCAGTTCACCTTAGGTGTCGTCATTGCTCATTTTGCACAATGCATCTGCGTTCATTCATTGAATTCCCTGCGTAATCTATGTTCAATTGTGGAGACAGAGGTCACTGGCTCACAGCTCGTACCAGCACGTTTATGCCTATGGCGGCTTTTCAACAGATTGCGTCAAGCTTTTGGTCAGTGTTTGGTCAGCTTCCCGTACTTATCCGCATGATGCCCCGGCAGATAATCGGCCATGCCCGCAATCCGCACGGCCCGCAGCCGAAACCAGGGGAGGCCCACATGGACGAGATCGTCTGCGCAAACACCGCATTCCGTTACTGGCGCTGCCCACCGCAGGTTCGCGACCTCTATCCACGCCTGTCTAATTCCGAAGACGGCTGGCGAACTCTATCCCAAGGCCCTTTCATAACCGACGTCCTCAAGACCCCGATTATTACCACGACGGAGCCTGGTGGCGTTAACTACCATTCAGGATTACGGACAACAATCCATTGTGGAGACGCTTCTGGGGTGGACAGTACACTAGAAACAGCGCTGGGCTTTAGGGTAACCAATCCGCTTGCAACGTTGTTTACCATGGCGCGTTTTGTGTCTCAAACCGATCTCGTCCTTGCCATGTACGAGTTCTGTGGGTGGTTTTCCGTCTTTGAACCCACCGCTGCAGCCGAAGAAGAACTGATCAAGGCCGATGACACCGCTCAAGATTCCACGACCGAATCTCTCTTTGAACTAGATGAGAGCCAAGACGAAGCGCAATGGAAACGCGTTTATGCGCGCGAAAAAGTTAAAGAGCAGGTAAATGCAAAGGGAACAATCGTCCAAAAGAAGACGAAAGAGATCACGAAGCTCAAAGGCACTTCGCTCTGGATGAGGAGGCCGCTTATCGAATTGCACGAACTTCATGAGTACGCCAGGAAGATGAAAAGCCGTAAGTGGGGTGTTAAGTTCTATAACGCCGCACGGATGGTTACGGGTATAGCGGCCTCCCCGCTAGAAGTAGCGGGAATTCTATTGCTGTCGCTTCCTCGCTCCCGCGGCGGTGCCGGCTTTCGAAACGTTTTCGTGAATGACCTTACGCCGCTTACCGCATCGGCGCAGATCATTGCAGGGCAAAAAGTCTGCTACGGGGATATCGTGATCGTAAATCCAACCTTAATGAAGGCAGGCATCGTGGAGATTCAGGGAGAGGTCATCCACGGATCAGGCGCCGTGCTCGACCACGATGCCAAACGCATGACAGCGCTGCAAAGTATGGGGTATGACGTCTTCCTGGTTACGCACGACATGCTTAACGATGCCGAGCAGCTTGATGCGATCGTGAGAAGTCTTTGCTCGCGCTTGGAATTACGCTATAGGTGCAAAACTAAGGCGCAAAAGGCGACGGAAATGGAGTTGCGAGCCAACGTACTATGCAACTGGCTGGAAATCGGTCGTTAGACGGGTTCCTTGCTCACTTCCGGGCGCCCTCGGTCGGCTGCCCGCGATGCCGCCGCCACGAAACCGGCCCATCTACTACGTTTAAGCCCGACCCCTCGACCATAACCCGTATTTCGCAAAAACCGCAGGCCGTCTACCTGCACTGATAATTGTTCTCGGGGGAAGCGGGCA
>NZ_QSSH01000055.1 GCF_003438495.1 Collinsella sp. TF05-9AC | reverse complement strand
TATGGCACCGTGGGGACACATGTATGTCAATCCTGGTCTAACAGAGCCTTAAAAAATCATCGAGAGGATCGCCTGTTCGAAAAGTTGTCAAAATAGCCGCGCTCCAAAAAGACTGGTTATTGGGCGTTGACAGTTGGCGAGCCGTAGGTAAAATATCGACTTGTCCTGGGGACGTAGCTCAGTTGGGAGAGCGCTGCCGTCGCATGGCAGAGGCCGAGGGTTCGACTCCCTTCGTCTCCACCCTTGGATTTGATAAGCCGCTGACATTGTGTCGGCGGCTTTTTTTAAAAGAAAGGGCTATACCATGGCCGAGCTTGAGTCCCAACCATTGTCCGACGAGGAGCGCGCTGAGTTGGAAGAGCTCCGCGCTGAGAAGGCCCGCCGCGAGGCTCGGGAAGAGGCCCGTCGCGAGCGTGAGGAGCTGGCTGCCCTGCGTGCCGAGCGTACGAAGGCCGAGGAGGCCGCCGCGAACGCCGCATCCGCATCGGCGCCCGCGCCCGCACCCAAGCCCGCTGCTGCGAAGCCTGCACCTGCCGCGCCCAAACCTCAGCCTAAAAAGGCCGCCCGTCCCAAGTCCGTCGAGCCCAAGCCGAGCCGTGACGAGATGACCTTTGCCCAGCGCATGGTTACCTCCAAGGAGCCTATGGGCGAGAACGAGATCCCTGGCATGGCGCCGGCTCAAAAAATCATCATTGTCCTTGCCCTCATCGCGTTTGTCATCTTTATGGGCTACACGATCCTGACCAGCATGGGCCTGCTCTAACCGACTCGCATCGGGCGTCATGTCCGCATGCTCTGCTCTCGTCCAACCCTCAAATTCTGCACCACACATCCGAAAGGTCGCCCCATGGCTTTGACCGACATCTCGCATCCCACCGACATTGCAATGCTCACCGATCTGTACGAGCTCACTATGGCCCAGGGCCTGTGGGAGAGCGGCAAGGCCAATGAGCAGGGTTGTTTTACCGCGTTTTACCGCGACCATCCCTTTGGCAGCGCCTATGCCGTCATGTGTGGCACCGCCGAGCTGCCCGAGCTCGTCGAGAACCTGCGCTTTACGCCCGAGGATATCGACTACCTCGCCTCGCTTGAGGCCCCTGCCGGCGGCGCGATGTTCAAGTCCGCATTCCTCGACTACCTGCGCGATTTTCGTGCGCATGTAAATATCGACGCCGTCCCCGAGGGCGAGCTCGTCTTTCCGCGCGAGCCCATGGTGCGCGTCACCGGTCCTGCGCTCGAGTGCCAGCTGCTTGAGACGGCGCTGCTCAACATCGTCGGGTTCCAGACGCTTGTCGCCACCAAGACGGCGCGCGTGGTGCTCGCCGCCGACGGTCGCCCCGTGGCGGAGTTTGGCCTGCGCCGCGCCCAGGGTCCCGATGGCGGCCTGGCCGTTGCGCGCGCGAGCTACGTTGCCGGCTGCTCCTCTACGTCCAATGTGCTCGCCGGCCGCCGCTATGGTATTCCCGTCTTTGGCACGCATGCGCACAGCTGGGTGATGAGCTTCGATTCCGAGCTCGAGGCCTTCCGCGCCTTTGCCAAGTCGAGCCCCAAGAACTGTACGCTGCTCATCGACACCTATGACGTGCGCGAGGGCTGCGAGCATGCCATTACGGTTGCCAAGGAGATGGAGGCGGTGGGCGAGCGCCTGTCGGCTATTCGCATCGACTCCGGCGACCTCGCCAAGCTCTCCAAGTATGTTCGCGGCCGTTTTGATGCCGAGGGCCTGCCCTATGTGGGGATCTCGGTTTCCAACGATCTTGACGAGTACACGATTCAGTCGCTGCTGGACCAGGGCGCGCCCATCGATAGCTTTGGCGTGGGTACCAAGCTCGCGACCTGCTATGACCAGCCGGCGCTGGGTGGCGTGTACAAGCTTTCCGCCCGCCGTGCGAGCGAGGCAGATCCATGGACGCCGGTGGTCAAGCTCTCCGAGCAGCCCTACAAGCGCACGATCCCGGGTGTGCAACGCGTGCGCCGTTATTACGACGGCTTTGGCGGCCCGGTCTGCGACATGATCTACGACGAGGACCATCTGGCGGGGGAGGGCGCCGCGCGCGGCAATACCCTCGTGGCCGTGAATGATGCCGCCCTGGTGACCGACGTGTCCGAACTTGAGTATCGCGAGCTGCTGGTGCCGATCGTGCGCGACGGCAGCGCGGTGGCTCCGCGTGAGAGCATCCAGGACGCGCGCGAGCGCTGTGTTTGGGCGCTCGATCATCTGGACGCAGCTTTCAAGCGCTTCCTGTACCCGCAGACCTATGTGGTGGGCATGGAGCAGGGCCTGGCTCAGGTGCGCGACGAGCTCGTGCGCAAGAATATGGCCGCGGCTTCTGCTTTTCCCTGGGCTCACTAATTCTTTGGGCGGTAGGGGCGAGTCACGCTCCCTTGGCCGCCAGCTCGGCCGTTCGCTGAACAGTTGATTGGTTTGACGTATGACGACTTCTTATAAAACGATGGTGGTAAAGATCGGTTCGTCCACGGTGGTGGGCGCCGATGGCAAGGTCAACCGCGCCTTTATCGGCGGACTTGCCGATCAGGCCGCAGCGCTGCGCAAGCTCGGCTGGCGTCTGGTCGTGGTGAGCTCGGGCGCTATCGCCTGTGGCTATCCCGTGCTGGGCTTCGACCGTAAGCCGGTCGGCGACCTGCCGAGCCTGCAGGCCTGCGCTTCGGCCGGCCAGTGCATCATCTCGTCGGCCTACGACGAGGAGTTTCATGCGCGCGACCTGCTCACCTCGCTCGTGCTGCTCACGCGTCACGACACGGCGCGCCGTACGTCCTACCTGCACGCGCGCGACGCCCTGCTGTGCCTGGTGGAGCTTGGCGTGGTGCCGGTCGTCAACGAGAACGATACCGTTACTGTCGATGAGATCAAGTTCGGCGACAACGACACGCTGGCGGCGCTCGTGAGCTGCCTGGTTTCTGCCGATCTGTGCGTGACGCTTTCGGACATCGACGGCCTCTACACCGCCAATCCGCATGAAGATCCGACGGCCGAGTTTGTCCCGGTCGTGCATAAGATCGATGCCAAGATCATTGCCTCGGCGGGCGATTCTTCCACATCGGTGGGCACGGGCGGCATGATCACCAAGATTCGCGCGAGCCGCATCCTGATGACGGCGGGCATTCAGAGCGTGATTTGCTCGGGCGAGGAGCCCGATGCGCTCGTGCGCCTCGCCCGCGGCGAGAGCGTGGGCACGCTGTTCGATCCGCCGGCGGAGCGTCTGGACATCGCACCCCGCAAGCTGTGGATCGCGCTGGGCGACAAGGCACATGGGTCGGTGACGGTCGATGATGGTGCTGCGAAGGCGCTGGTTAGCCGTGGCTCTTCCTTGCTTGCGGTGGGTATTCGCGAGGTCGATGGCCAGTTTGCCGAGGGCGATGTGCTCGATGTGTGCGATCCGAGCGGTATGGTCGTCGCCCGCGGTATCGCCGAGGCCGATTCGGACGTGCTGGAACTTGCTGCCGGTCGCCGCCAAGACCAGATTGCCAGCAACCGCCTGCTGGCAGACCTGGCCGAGAAGCCCGCGATCCATCGAGACAACTTGATTGTATTTGCATAAAGAAAGACAGCGCTGCGGATCGTTTCCCGCAGCGCTGTCTTTTTCGTGCCGGCACTTGGGGACGTTCCTATTGTGCCGGCAGGTGGGGACACTCCTTTGCTAGAAGATTCGGCGCAGGTCTCCGCGGTTGAGGGCCTCGTCGAAGAGGTGCTTGAATACCACGCTGCCGTGCAGGCCGTCGTGCTCGAACTCGTTGGTCACCCAGGCATGCGAGTTGCCCACGCGGCTGAGCGTATCAAGCTGCAAGCCCGAATCCACGTACATGTCGTCGAAATACACCGCGGCCTGCAGGGGCACCTCGTTGCACGCCAGTCGCTGCGGGTCGTAGATCTTGTCCCAGCTGGTGTCTTCCATCAGCAGGTCCATGGCGGGCTTGAAGGGCTTGAGCTCGGGCATCTGCTCGAACATCCACGGGAACATGGCCTCGCCGGTAAACATGAGCGGGCGCGCGAGTGTGTCGAACTCGGCACGATGGGCCTTCTCCTCTGCTGCGGCCCAGCGAATGGGCATGGTGTCGCCGTCGGCGTAGATAAACTCCTGCAGTGTCCAGTACAGCGGGTTCGTGCGTGTGTTGGTGCGCTCGAAGGCGCGCATCAAAAAGCTGTCGGATACCGAGGAGCCGCAGCTCAGCGTACCGTCGCCAGTAACAAAAGCGTGATCGATAGTCCAATGCATGCGCTCAAAGCTCGGCTTCATGCCAAAGTCGCTGCCCATGAGCTGTAGGCGCTCGACCGTCATCGGCGAGCCGTCGGGCAGCACGGGCTTCTGAGCCTCGAGCGCATCGGCCAGGGCTGCCACGCGCTCGACGTCAGCGGGATAGCGGTCATAATACTGCTGCGTCTTGGCGGCCATGCGCGGGAAGGTGTGCGCGTAGACCTCGCTTGCGCTCGCCGGTACGTGGGGGATGCCGCCGCAGGTAAAGCTCGCCGCCACGCCCTCGGGGAAGAGCGACAGGTAGCTCAGCGTCAAAAAACCGCCGTAGCTTTGGCCGAGCGTGACCCACGGCTTGCCGCCAAAGCCCACTAGGCGCAGGTACTCAAAATCGCGCACGATGGAGCTGGCGAGGTGGCGCTTGAGGAAGTCCGCCTGCGAGCGTGCTGTATCGGCGCCGGCGGCCGTTGCGCGATCACCCAGTGCCTTGATCGTGCGTCCGTCCACGCAGCTACTGCGTCCGGTGCCGCGCTGGTCGGGAAGGACCACGCGGAAGTGCTTGACGGCCTCCTCGATCCAGCCGTCGCTTGTGGGCGACAGCGGACGCGGGCTCTCGCCGCCGGGGCCGCCCTGCAAAAACAGGAGCAGCGGCAGATCGTCGTTGATGCGGTCGGGCGCGCAAACCACGCGGTAGAAGAGCTTGATGCTCTCGGGCGCGCCGGCGATTGGTGCCGGCATGGCGCCGCGGCGCATGGTGCTGCCGACGGCCAGGAGCATCGGCTCCAGGCCGCGCCAGTCAAGGGGGACGTCGATGCTGTGGTCCTCGACGTAAAGGCCGGGGACGTGGTACGAAGTGATGAGGGCCATGTGAGTCTTCCGTTCGTTGCGGTGTTTCGGGTTGACCAATTCTTCCGCCGCGGGCGAGGCCATGCGCAAATCGGCTACCATTGTTGCAAACTTCTAGGAGAAAGGGCCGCCCATGTCGGTCGATATAGCCACGTATGTCCACGATCTTGCCGTTGCCGCCAAGGCAGCGTCGGCCTCGCTTGCCACGGCGAGCGATGAGCAGCGCCAGGAGGCCGTGCGCGCCATGGCCGCAGCACTGCGCAACGGTGTCGACTCCATCGTCGCCGCCAACGAGCTCGACATGTCCGCCGCGCGCGATGCGGGTACCTCGGCCGGACTGCTCGATCGCCTGCTGCTGACGCCTGAGCGCGTCGAGGGCATGGCCGCCGGCCTGGAAAAGCTCGCCGAGCTGCCCGATCCCGTGGGCCGCGTGCTCGACCACCGCGTGCTTGCAAGCGGCGTGGACCTGACCCGTGTGAGTGTTCCGCTGGGCCTGGTCGCTATGGTCTACGAGGCGCGCCCCAACGTGACGGCCGACGCCGCAGGCATCTGCATCCGTACCGGCAACGCCTGTATTCTGCGCGGCGGCTCGCTGGCCTATCACTCGTGTGCCATGATCGCCGAGCTGCTGGCCGATGCGCTCGAGGCCAAGGGCTTCCCGCGCGAGGCCGTGTCGATGATCGAGTCCACCGACCGCGAGGCCACTGGCGAGTTCATGAAGCTCCGCGGCATTGTCGACGTACTCATTCCGCGCGGCGGTGCAGGCCTGATCCAGCGCTGCGTGCGCGAGTCGCTTGTGCCGGTGATTGAGACGGGCACGGGCAACTGCCACATCTACGTGCATGAATCCGCCGACTTTGATAAGGCGCTCAACATTATCGTTAATGCCAAGACCCAGCGCGTAGGCGTGTGCAATGCCGCCGAGTCGCTGCTGGTCGACCATGCTGTGGCCGATGCGTTTTTGCCTGCGGTCGTTGCCGTGCTGCACGATCACGGCGTGCTCATTCACGGCGACGAGGCCACGTGCGCCGCGTGCGCCGACGCCGGCTTTGTGGAGGGCGATGACTACGTCGCCGCGACTGAGGAGGACTGGGGTCGCGAGTACCTGGCGCTCGAGATGAGCGTGAAGGTCGTGGCAAACGAGGACCAGGCCATCGCACACATCAATCGCTACGGCACGATGCACTCCGAGGCCATCGTTGCCGAGGACACGGACGCTTGCGAGCGCTTCCTGGATGCGGTCGATGCCTCGGCCGTGTACGCCAACGCCAGCACGCGCTTCACTGACGGCGGCGAGTTTGGCCTGGGCGCCGAGATTGGCATCTCGACCCAAAAGCTCCACGCCCGTGGCCCCTTTGCCGCCGAGGCCCTCACTACCTACAAATACAAGCTCCGAGGCACCGGCCAGGTCCGCCCCTAACGACCGCGCAAGAAAAACCGCCACAAAGGTGCCTGTCCCCTTTGTG
>NZ_QSSH01000054.1 GCF_003438495.1 Collinsella sp. TF05-9AC | reverse complement strand
CCTGCCTTTACAGGACGTATATTATCAATACAGTTATTTTACACCCCTGCGGCCATCTGTATAACGTGTTTTACACCTATACGGCGAATGGTGTGCTAGAATGTATAACGTGTTATACAGATGATTGGGAGGTGCACCGTGGCAACTGCTACCGCGGCATTGAGGATGCCCGAGGACTTGGCAATCAGGTACGACCGTTTGGCGAAATCAACGGGACGCACGAAGACTTTCTACATGACAGAAGCGCTCGCTGCCGAGATTGACAGGCTTGAGTACGAATACGGCCTATTGAAGAAGGTCGAGGATTACCGGGCCGGCAGGCTTGAGACCGTGACGCTCGACGAGCTGGAGGAAAGCCTTGGCTTGGCGGATTGAGATCGACAAGGACGTCCAGCGTTCGATGAAGAAGCTGGACAAGCAGATCGCCAGGAGGATCGTGGCGAAACTTCATGAGATTTCACAGCTCGAAGACCCGAGAAGCATGGGAAAGGGATTGACCGAGAACAAGTCAGGTCTCTGGCGCTACAGGGTCGGTGACTATCGGATAGTCGCCGATATCGAGGACGATGTTCTCGTCATCCTTGTTGTCGATGTTGACCACCGAAGCAAAGTCTACAGGACTCGCAGGTAGGCGGGTCGACACCGCTAACGAAACGGGGAGGGGTTTTGACCCTCCCCGTTTTTACGCTTGCCACCACGGACGCCCATCGTACGGACGACCGTCGGGCAGCCTGTCGTACTCGCGCGGCCCCGTCTCCAGCAGCTCCTTGGCGCGGTCTGGGTCATAGCGCACATCCCAGGGAGAGCAGTAATACCATGCGGAATTGCCTCCGTATCGGGTAAGCCGCCACCGAGCTTCGGCAATCGGAACGAAGCCGAGATCGCACCACTGGTAGGCGGTGTGGTCGCGGCGGCCCTCCTGCAAGGTTTCCTCGTCGATGTGAGCCCCCCAACAATCGAGAAGGTCTTTGCGATGCTGTTCCGCGCGGGCGGCGCCCTCGATGCGCCCGCACTCATCGGCCTCGCGCTTCGCCTTGGCGTCGGCGCGGCGGCGGCGGTTGACCGCCTCGACGTCCTTTTTCGCCCAGGGGCGCGTCTGCTCGATGTTGTAGAACATCGCGGTCGTGTTTCCGTTCGGGGAGCGCCAAGTGCGCTCCACACCCTTTCCGAGCTGGCCTTTCTTGACATGGCGGTGCTTCTTCTCCCACTGTGCCGCGGTGCGCAGCTCGACGCCGTCAATCTCAATCATGGCGGCTCACCTCCTTGGGCAGATCGCAGTCGAGGTATACGCGCACGTACCTGCTCTCGCCGCGGTTCGGGTACTCGCGGGAGCGCTCCAGAACGCACCCCGCCGCCTGCATCGCGTCGGCGATGCGCTGAACCTCGTCGGGCAGGCCCTCAAGACGAACCCTGACCATGACAACCTCCTTGCCTTGAACCCTGCGCCACCGTCCGTGGCGCAGCCTAAGCGTACGGCTCCGAAAAAGTCCGAAAAAGTCTAGTTATCGCAGGTCAGACGTGCCATCGCGCAGGCGCACATGCACGCGTATATTTACACGTGCGACCCCTCAAAAATATTTTTTCGCCAACCTCCGCGGCGACCGCGGGCGGCGGGATTGCCGCCGCGAACGGTCATGGCCATAGCCGGCGCCGATGTAGCTGAAGCTACCGCGGCGGCTAGTGCTTGTGGCCGCGGGGGCGTTTCTGTTCGGCCTGCGGCGGCTCGGGCTTGCGAGGCGCGGGGTCCTCGCCCGCGAGCCTCGCCCGCTCGTCAGCGAGCTTGCGGCGCTCGATGCCCAGTCCCGCGGCCTTGAGCAGGGGGCCGGACAGCATCGCAGCGCTGTTGCCGCCCTGCAGCTGGCGAATCTTGAGGTCAAGTGCGGCAATTTGCTCGTCGAGCTGAGCGATCATCTCCGCGCGGGTATCGACCTGATCCGCGGTAGCCATGGCCACGCGGCGCTGGGCATCGGCGGCCGCGGCGGCGGTGGCCATGGCCACGCGGCGGCGCTTGGCCAGCGCGCCCCTGTGCCTGCCCTGGGCGCGACCGCGCTTAGCCTTCTCGATGCGGCCGCGCTGACGCTCGAGCTCCGCGACTTCCCGTTGCAGCTGCTCGAGGGCGGCGCCCTCCTGCTGCAGCTCTGCGCGAAGGACCCGCAGGCGGGCGTTGCGGTCGCATATCTCTTTATTCAGCTTGACGCGATCGGCGTGCCCGATTAGCCCGGTGCCGCCCTCATGCACGGTCGGCTGCTCATCCAGCCCTCTATCTTTATTGCTGCGATGGTCGATAACCTGTGCCGTGGTTCCCGTTGCGGCGGCGTGTGCCGCGAGGTGCCTGTTGGCGATCTCTGCCCAAGCCGCGCGGACGGCCATGAGTTCAGCGCTACCGACGTCGCGCGCGGCCTGACCCGAGATACGGTGCATCTGCACCGGCCTCTTACTCGTGCGGTCCTTCGTACCCAGGCCCTCGGCCTTCGCCTGCTTCATGGTCAGGCGGCGGCCATCCTTGAAGTTATATATCTTCTCCCAGCCATCTGCCTTGGCTGCCTTCCAATCGGTTGCGCGGATGGGTGCCTGCTGCCCATGTGCATCCTGGCACAGATACCAGCACTGCCCCTTCTCGGCCTTGGTCCTCTGGATGAAGCCCTGAGCGCCAAGGTCGAGCGCGGAGACGAGGACGTGAGCGTGGGGGTTCCCGCCGCTGCCGTCATCATGTATCGACCAGTCGCACGCCTTCGCGGGGAACATCCCGCAGAAGTCGCGCACGCAGGCGCGGCGGCCGTCGGCATCGAGCTCGATCGGCAACGCAAACTCATAGCGCAGCGCGACGAGCTCGTTGCCGCCGCCGCCCTCGGCCCATGCCCGCTCGGCCACGTTCCAGAGCTCGCCGCGCCCGATGGGCGGCACGCCACCGGGCAGAGACAGACCCTCCTCGACGACGCGTTCCTTCCTGGCATAGTCGCAGAGCTGCCCCGTCCGCTCTTCCACAAGCGCCTGGCCCGACTGGTACGCGGCCTTCCTGACCGCGCCCGCCCCGGTGGCGGGCGAGCAGCCGCGGTAGTTCAGATGGAAGATGGCCATGCGAGTTCCTTTCAGGCAAGGGGCGCAGATGCGCCCCGCGCAGCGGCGCGGAGTGCCGTGAGCCGCGGTCGGCGAACGGTGCCCGCGGCGCGGAGCGCAAGGGAGCGCAGCGACCGCGCAGCCCGACCCCGTAGACGTGAGCCGTCTCAGGCGAACGGCTTCGGGGTCGGGCGTAGGGCCGTCTGCCAAGACCGCACGCAGTGCAGGACTTTTGACGCATCGCGGCAAAAGTACTGCCAAGTGCGCACTACCTCTGGTAGTGATATACCCAGCTCGCGAAATTTTACCGTGAGTATGGGTATATTTTGCTGCAAAGACAAAACGCTAACGAGCAAGGAAGGGCGGTCATTTATGACGGCATCCATCGACGAGCAGATTGCACGTAAGAGGGCCGCGGCCGACAAGCAGGCAGCTCGCGCCGCCGCGCTGAAGAAGGAGCTGAGGGACCTCGAGAAGAAGAAGGCCGCGGCCGAGCGGAAGGCCCGCACGCACCGCTTGGTCGAGGTCGGCGCGATCCTCGAGCAGACCTCTGGCATGACCTTCGATACCGAGGACAGCCGCCGCGCCCTGTCCGTCGCGCTGACCGAGCAGCTGCGGTACACGGACGGCACGCCGTTCACCCGCGGCGGCCAGATCGCCGAGACCGTCGGCATGCTGCTGGGGGATCAGAAATGAACGTCACCATCACTTTTGCAAACAAGGTCGAGAGCTACTACACCCGCGCCGATGGCTCGGCGGCGCTGAGCAAGGACGTGCTCGAGCTCAACGCCGACGGCTCGGCGGCGGTGCTCTGGAGCCGCCTCGAGTTCGACAGGGGCGGCGGCGATGACGGGACCAAGCCCCGGACCGAAAGGGGCTTCAGCCGCGAGGTGCTGCGCCTGCCGCCCGCGGCGGCACTCGGCCCCGGCGGCAGCCTGGACGAGTTCTGGACCCGCGCCGCCCAGCACTGCGGCGTGGCCGAGGTCGAGATCGACGGCAAGCTCGTGTACCCGTTCTAAACCTGCCGCCGCGATGAAAACCGAAGAGCCCCGCGGGGCCTTTGAGGGTCCGCGGGGCTCTTGTCATTCTCCCCCTGGGCCGAGCAGCTTCATGGCCATGCGGCCGCGGCGCCACCACGGCGTGGCCGCGATCGCCTGCTGGCGCTCGGCGAGCGATGCGAGCTTTCCGGCGAGCTCCGCGACCCTAGCGTTCGCCTCTGCGAGCTGCGCCTTGGCCTCGGCCTCGGCGCGGGCGGCGCGGTCGCGCTCGGCCGCAAGTGCCTCCATCAGCTCGGCGTTGCGGGACCGTTCGATTTCCAGTTGGGCGGCCAGGGAGTCAACCAGGGAGTCCGGGGCGGGCGCAGCGGCCGGCTGGCGGGACGGTTTGCCGGGGTTCTTCAGGGCGTCGGCGATGGCCGCGGCGGCGAAGTCATCGAGAAAATCGGTATTCCCGTTTCGTGAAACATGGTTTCCCAGTCCCAGTTTCTCGATGTAGTTCGCGACTGTGCGCTTTGAGACGCCCAGTTCAGACGCTATTTCACGCTTCGTTATGCCCATTGTTCAACCTATCGTCAATCGGGAATGTTTCCTGGGAAACATCGGGAAGTTTCACGGTAGTTCCCGATGATTTTACCGTTTCGCGTTCCCGTTTTTCCCGTTTCTCGTTCTCCACGTCGACACGTTTCCAGTACTCCTCGACCCCGGTATCCAAACCGATGGCCTTCTGCGTGAGCTCCAACCTGGTCATGGCGGACTGCGGCGGGCTCAGGTACCCGCGGTCATTGGCGCTCGACGAGTACTGGTCGAGCGCTGCCCTGAGCTCGACCATCGCGGGGTTGTACAGCTCGTACAGATCATCCGGCTTCGGTTTTTCCGGCTCGGTGGCGCCCTTCGGCACATCCTTCAGCCACTTGATGACGGTCGGGCGTGAGATGCCGAGAGCACGGGCGATCTCACTATGGTTGGCGTCGGGGTGCTCTGCGGCGTACTCGCGAACGAGATCGGCCTTCGTCGGGGCCCCATCCTTATTGCGCCATGCGCCATCCGGGTCGTCAAATTCTTGAACCGTTCGCGCCCTGGCCAAGTGCACGGCCTGTTTGCGCCCGTTTCTCTTGTTTTTCGGCAGCTCGATGGCGGTACGGCGCTCGATGCGCTCGCGGGTGAGCTTGTGGATGATGGGGTCGTAGTACGCCTCGATCGCGGCGAGCGCATGGTCCTCGGTGAAGTGGTTGTCCTCGCGCACCGTCAGGCCCTCGAGTGTCGGCACGAGCGCGAGAGCGTCGGCCTCGAGCTCGTCGTACGGGATGCCGCACTTCCTGGCATAGGCGGCCAGGACGTTGAGGCACCAGTAGCGGTGGTGGTCGGTGGCCTTCGTCTCGACCTCGCCGAGCCACCAGTCGTACAGGTCGCGCTTGCAGGTCCAGCGGCCGGGGGCCTTGCCCTCGACGATGCGCGCCTGGTACCACTCGGGCCAGAGCTTCTTGGCGCGCTCGATGGGGGTCCGCCCGGCGGTGCGCATGAGCTCGATGAGCTCGGCGCGGTCCTTGCCGCCGCGGACGCCGGCGTATCCGAGCAGGTAGTCGAGGCTGCATCGCCAGGGTTTCCCGTCCTCGCCGTTGTGGACGAACGCCACGGCCTCGTACTTGTCCTTGATTTTCGACCCGGCGGCCTTGCCGTTGAGCTTCGTCGGGGTGCCGGGCATCCTGAAGGGCTGGTAGATGCCCTGGTGCTGGACGTCCTCGAGCGTCGAGACGGTATCGCGCCAGATGTAGTCCGTGAGCATCGCCTTGATCTCCTGCACGAACGGCACGATGCGCGGGATCAACGGAATCGGCTGGTCGAGCACGTAGTAGAGGTGGAAACCCGTACCCGAGTTCACGAGGAAAGTCGGCTGTGGGAGGGATACCCATTTGTCCGCGGCGAACTTCGGGTCACGGCCGTTTCGGAACTGCTTCAGCATGTTCTTCAGCTCCTGCACGCCGACGCCGTCGAGGTCGATCGCGAACGCGTGCAGGAACCGGGCGTTCGCGGCAACGCGGCTCTTGCCAAAATACGACACGGGTGCGCAAAAGACGGACTCGTTCTTCCTGTTCGAGTCGACGACGCGCTCCTCAACTCCGTCGAGGTCGTCGGTCAGCGTGAACCGCTCGATCACGGGGACATCGTGCTCGATGCCCGTCTTGGTCTTGACTGTCTTGGTCTTATGGGTGATCTGGATGACGATGCCGTTGGGATGGCCGCCACCCCTCTCATGCCACGGGACCACCTCACCGCGGGGCTGCAGGAAGCCATCGGGGAAGATAGTCCGCCAGAAGTCGTACGGGCTGACCCATTCCCAGGACGGATAGTCGGACAGAAGGATGTCGTTCTTCTCTATGTAGGCATGGCGCTGGGCTGCCCACCAGGCGTCATCATGCCCGGGTTTCTTCTTGCGATCTGCCACTGAACACCACCCTCCATACCAGCCGCCCCCGAGGGGTAAGGCCCTGCCTTTACAGGACGTATATTATCAATACAG
>NZ_QSSH01000053.1 GCF_003438495.1 Collinsella sp. TF05-9AC | reverse complement strand
GGAGGCCAGGGCGCCGCTGACCGGTGGACGGCACCGAGCCGTACGCTTGAACTTAGAAGGGGGAGGCCTCGCGGCCTCCCCTTTTTTGCGTTTACGGGCTTTTGTCTCACATAGTAGCTGTGTTTTATAACCCTCGTTTGTCGCATCTTCTGTGAACGGGCTACAATAACTTAGTCTGTGCGATCTGGAGGTGAACATGGCTGAAGCTGGTATCGGCGTTGATATCGTCGAGATTTCCCGCATGAAATCAATTCTTGAAAAGACGCCGTCGTTTGCTCGGCGTGTGTTTACCGAAGAAGAGCGTGCGTATTGCGATGCATCATCGCGTCCCGCTGCTCACTATGCGAGCCGCTTTGCTTCGCGCGAGGCGGTACTTAAAGCTCTCGGCACGGGTTTTAGTCAAGGCGTGGGTCGCAAGGATGTTTCGGTTACGCGTGATAAACTCGGCAAACCGAAGGCGCTGCTTTCGGGCCGTGCTCTCGAGATCGCTCAAGAACTGGGTGTTGTTGAGGTCGCTCTTTCCATTACGCTTACAGGAGACTTGGCCGTTGCGAATGCCATCGCGATTACCGAAGATGCTCGGCCTAAGCCAAAAGAGGAAAAGGTGAGCACCAAGAAACGCGTAGCGCAGACATTTAAAGAGGCTCGCTCTGTTTTAGATGAGCTTGAGCAGCTGCAGAATTCAGCATTGACGGAGCACCTGGGCGATGCTTCGCAAGATACGCTAGGAGCATAGATGAAACCGGTTTTGAGTACCGAAGAAGTCGTTCGTCTCGAGGATATCATCGAACGCGAAGGGACTTCGAAGGCCGAGCTTATGGAGCTAGCGGGTGAGTTTGCCGCCAACGAGGTCTTGAAGCTCAATCCCGATCGGGTTCTCGTTCTGGTCGGTTTTGGTAATAATGGCGGCGACGGTTGGGTTGCCGCCGATATCCTGAGCCATAAGGGTGTGGACGTGGATATCGTTTCTCCGGTTGAGCCGGATGAGATTCCTGCTGCTCTGGCACGTCATGTTGCTCGTCGTACTGCCGGCCGCGATGTGCACGTTTGCGTCGGCCCCTCGCGTGACGAACTCGAGGTTTTGATCGATAAGGCCGATGTTGTTGTCGATGCCATTTTTGGTACCGGTTTCCACGGAAATCTGCGTGCGCCGTTCTCCATCTGGATTCCTACGGTCAATGAATGCGCCGATTGTGTCGTATCCATTGATGTTCCCTCGGGCCTGAATGCCGAGACGGGCGTTGTTGATGACGACTGCATTCGTGCCGAGCATACGGTGACGATGATTGCGCCCAAGATTGGTCTGTATAGCGCTGATGGTCCTGAGTATGCTGGCGATTTGATCTGCGGTAATCTTTACGACCGTCTTGACGAGGTCATCGATGATGTCGACCACGCCGCCGAGATTGTCGAGCCCGGTGACTTAGTTGATTACTTTGCCCCACTACCTACGAATATCGATAAGTACTCCCGTGGCTCTGTGCTTATTGTCGCCGGATCTGCGCAATATCCTGGTGCTGCCATTATGGCGGCCAAGTCTGCAGCTCGCGCGGGTGCTGGTTACGTGGCAGTCGCGGCTCCTGACGCCTGCGCCAATCTTATTCGCATGGCACTTCCTTCGATTCCCGTCTTTGCTATTCCGTCTGATTCCCGCGGCTCCTTTGGCGCCGCTGCGCGCATGACTGTGTGCGAGATTGCAAAGAAGTACAGCTGTGTACTGTGCGGTCCCGGTATGACGACATCTGCCGGCGCTATGCAGGTGGTTTCGGGCTTGCTCGAGCTTGATGTGCCGCTTATCTTGGACGCCGATGCACTCAACTGCCTTGCTAAGATTGCCATTGACGGTATTGATAGTAATCCCGAGATGTATCGTCGCGAGCAGCCGTTGGTTATGACGCCGCACTATCGTGAACTTTCGCGTCTGGTTGCCGGTGACGAGGTGAACGACCTTGGTACTGCGATTGCAGCCGCGCAGAAGGTTGTCTGGGCTGCAGGCTCTGACAATCTGGTGGTCATTGCCAAGGGGCCGACGACGGCTATCTGTGGCGTTGAGCGTGTGCTGCTGCCGCTCTCGGGTCCGGCTTCTCTGGCAACTGCCGGTTCGGGTGATGTCCTCGCGGGTATTTTGGCCGGCACGCTTGCCACCATGCGCGACGAGATGGATCGTTGGGAGTTGCTGTATTCGTACGCCGTCGCACTTCACAGCTACGCCGGTTTTGCCGCGGCGACGGAGTATGGTGAGAAGAGCGTCATCGCGACCGATCTTATCGACTTGATCGGTCCGGCCATGGAACTGGCGGCAAAGGATGCGCTCGAAGATCTGGGAATCATGGACGAAGGGTCGGATGACTAATCATGAATAAAGCCGATTTGACGCGCTGGTCCTGGGTCGAGATCGACCGCGGGGCGCTCCGTCGCAACACGAGGGCCTATAAGAACTTGCTGAATCCACGTCAGCGCCTGTGCTGCGTGGTCAAGGCCGATGCTTATGGCCATGGAGCTGTTGAGTGCGCCAAGATCATGTATTCGGCCGGTGCCGACATGTTTGCCGTGGCGACGGTTAACGAGGGCGTTGAGCTCCGACAGGGCGGGATTACGAAACCCATCCTCATCCTAAGCGAGCCGCCTATCGAGGCCATTCCGACGTTGCTCGAGTTTGATATCATGCCTTCGGTCTATACGTCTGACTTTGCTCTTGCGTATGGCGAATGTGCCGTCGCGGCGGGCAAAGTGGGCAAGTATCATCTCGCCATCGAGACGGGCATGAATCGTATCGGCGTTCACTACACGCAGGTGCTCGACTTTGTCCGCGGTATAAATTTCCATCGCGGTATTCAGTGCGACGGCGTATTTACGCACTTCGCCACGGCCGATGAACCTTCGGGCTGGGACTACAAGCTGCAGTGTCAGCGCTTTACCGAGGCCGTTCAGGCCATTAAGGATGCGGGTTTTGAGTGCGGTATCGTGCACTGCGCCAACACGCCGTCCTCGATGCTCGACCCCTCGATGCATTTTGATATGATCCGCGCCGGCGTTGGCTTGTATGGCATGCAGCCGTGCGAGCTGAGTGGCCGCGTGATGCAGCTTGATCCCGTTATGAGCGTCCATGCGCGTGTGACGCGCGTGGCACACCCTGCGATGGGTGAGGGCGTGGGCTACGGTTTTACCTACCGCGTACCGCGTACGCGCGTTCAGATCTGCACGCTGCCGATCGGTTATGCCGATGGCCTATCGCGTACGCTTTCCAATCGTATGGATGTGCTGTATCGCGGCGAGCGTGTGCATCAGGTTGGCAATATCTGCATGGACCAGTTTATGGTCGCCATTCAGTCCAACCCGGCACACGAGATTCCCGAGGCCGAGTATGGTGACGAGATAATCATTGTCGGCCGCGATGGCGATGCCGAGATCACTATGGACGAGATGGCCCGACTGCGTGGAACGATTAACTACGAGGTCGCCTGCGGCTTTGGCATGCGTCTCGACAAGGTCTACGTGTAGGAGCCGCTATGGGCGTCATGCACATCCCCGGCCATACCCATCAGGCACCACGTGAGGTCGCACTCGAGGAAATTGAGGCCGTTCTGGGCGATTGTCACCTCTGCCAGCTCTACCAGTCGCGTCACAATATCGTGTTTGGCGTGGGAAACCCCCGCGCTCGCGTGATGTTTATTGGTGAGGCGCCGGGCCGCAATGAGGATTTGCAGGGCGAGCCCTTTGTGGGGGCGGCAGGCGAGGACCTCAACGGCATTTTGTCGCTGGCGGGCCTCAAACGCGAAGACGTCTACATTGCCAACGTGCTTAAGTGCCGCCCGCCGGGAAACCGCAATCCGCGTCCCGAGGAAGTGCTGGCTTGCTCGCCGTTTTTGCGTGAGCAGATTCGAAGCATCTGGCCCGATATTATCGTGACGCTCGGCAACCCCGCGACGCACTTTGTGCTTAAGACCGAGATTGGCATTACTAAGCTGCGCGGCAGGTTCCACCAGATGGGGCATTTTGTAGTAATGCCCACGTTCCATCCGGCAGCAGCGCTGCGCAATCCGGCGTGGCAGGAGCTGCTGGAGGAAGACTTTAAGATGCTGGGCGACTATCTGGAGCGACATCCCGCACCAGAGGACGCCTCGGAATAATAAGGAGCATATATGTCCCTGGAGCGCCTGGGGGTAGGTACTTACAAAACGACTTGCGCTGCCGATACGGAGTACTTTGGCGAGCTAATTGCACCGTGCCTTGAGGACGGCGATGTGCTCATCCTGACCGGTGGCCTGGGAGTGGGCAAAACTCACTTTACCAAGGGCGTCTCGCGCGGGCTGGGCGATGGGCATATGGTTACGAGCCCTACGTTTGCGCTCATGGCCGTTCACGATCAAGGTCGTATTCCGCTGTTTCACTTTGATCTATACCGCCTGGAGCATGCCTACGAGCTCGAGGATACGGGCATTTTCGATGTGCTGGGCTATGAGGGTGCTTGCCTGCTGGAATGGGGCGAACAATTCCAGGACGAGCTGACGGATGAGTATCTTTCGGTGACGCTCAAGCGTGATGAGGGCGACAGCGATGTGCGAACGATAACGCTCGAGGCGCACGGTGACCGCGCAATGGAGCTTTCCCATTTGATTGATAAGGCTGTACAAGATGAGCTTGCATAACGACAACGCGCTGGTGGTGGCGCTCGATACCTCGACCGACATGCTTGCCTGCGCGGCAAGTTGGATTGATAGACAGACGGGCGAGACGAAGCTCGTGAGTGGCGACCACATGTGTCGCCGTCACGCCAACGTTGAGCTCGTGAATACCGTTGATGGTGTGCTGGCTCAAGCCGGTCTGGATCGCAGCGATGTTGGTTGCTACGTGGTCGGCCGCGGCCCGGGGTCGTTTACGGGTGTGCGCATCGGCATCTCCACTGCCAAGGGCCTCGCACGTGGTGCCAATGTTCCGCTGCTGGGCGTGTCAACGCTTGACGCTTGCGCTTGGACGGCGTGGAAGGCTGGCGTGCGCGGCAAGCTTGGTATCTTGGCCGATGCTATGCGCGGTGAGGTATATCCGGCGCTGTATATGCTGGTCGATGAGGGCCCCGAGCGTCAATTTGAGCGCGAACACGTGGTCAAGGCCGCCGTGGCGCTTGATGAGTGGCGTCAGACCGCGGGCTGGGATCAGGTTCAGCTGACCGGTGACGGTCTCGTGCGCTATGGCAAGCTGCTGGGTGGGGACGAGACCGCTCGCTGTGTGGAGCGCGACCTGTGGTGGCCTTCGGGCGAGGGCTTGCTGCTCGCGCACGCTGCGGGTGACGGCGATCCGGCTCGCGTCCTGCCGATTTACACGCGCCTTTCGGATGCCGAGGAAAACGAGCGCAAGCGTCTTGGTCTTGCCGAGAGTGCGCAGAGCGAAATTACGGGCGTTGCTGATGAGCTCGCCGGTCGTCATCTGCAGTTCCGTCCCATGGGCGCGGCGGATGCCGAGGGCGCGAGCGCGCTAGAGGCTGCCTGCTTTGAAGGTGCCGGACACGAGGCGTGGACGCCGGGCATGTTCCTGTCCGAACTGGGCGAGGACGTCGCTGCGCCGCGTAGTTGGTGGGTGGCACACGACGACGGCAAGCTGCTGGGCCTTGCCGGCGGTATGGTCGTGGACGGTGATGTGCAGATTCTGGATGTCGCCGTCGACCCGGCACATCGCCGTGAGGGCATTGCCCGCAAGCTGCTGTCGCATGTGAGCTATGATGCCCAGATGCTCGGCTGCACCACGGCTTCGCTCGAGGTCGAGGACGGCAACGAGGGAGCGATCGCGCTTTATAACGCTCTGGGCTTTACCGAGGCAGGATGGCGCCGCGGCTACTATGGTGCCGGCAAGGATGCCATCGTCATGACGGCTCCGCTGCCCCTCGTGCTTCCGGTCGACAATGCTTCGCCCGAGCCGACGGCGGCAGAGCAGCGCGTATGGCCGCTGCCTGCGCCTGGGCGCTCCGAGGGGGAGCGAGCCGAAATTGAGCGCCGCCGCCTAGTGCTCGCTATCGAGAGTTCCTGCGACGAGACGGCCGTGGCGATTATCGATGCGGATGGCAATATGCTGGCCAACCAGGTGTCGACACAGATTGATTTCCATGCCCGTTTTGGCGGCGTAGTGCCCGAGATCGCTTCGCGCAAGCACGTTGAGGTTATCGTGAGTGTAGTGGATGCGGCGCTTGAGGATGCCGCAGCATCGCTTGGTCTTGAGGGTGGAGCCATTGCCCCCAGCGAGCTTGCCGCCGTGGGCGTGACACAGGGTCCGGGCCTGGTGGGCGCGCTCGTGGTTGGCGTCGCCTTCGCCAAAGGCTTTGCCTACGCTGCCGGCAAGCCGCTCGTGTGCGTCAACCATCTGGAGGGGCACCTGTTTGCCAACTTGCTAGCGCAGCCCGACCTCAAGCCGCCGTTCATCTTCACGCTCGTCTCGGGCGGGCACACCATGCTCGTGCACGTGAAGGCATGGGGCGACTACGAGGTACTTGGTGAGACACTCGATGATGCTGTGGGCGAGGCCTTCGACAAGGTAGCCAAGGCGTTGGGTCTGGGCTATCCCGGTGGCCCCATCATCTCCAAGCTGGCCGAGACGGGCAATCCCCGCGCGATCGATTTCCCCCGTGCGCTTAACAGCAGGGGAGACTATCGCTTCTCGCTTTCGGGCCTTAAAACCGCTGTGACGCTCTACATTGAACAGGAGACCAAGGCCGGGCGCACGATTCACCTTCCCGATCTGGCGGCTTCGTTTGAGGCAGCTGTCTTTGACGTGCAGTACAAGAAGGCCAAAAACGCACTGCACGCTACCGGATGCAAGGAATACTGCATCGGTGGCGGCGTCTCGGCCAACCCGCATCTGCGCGAGATGATGATCAAGAAGCTTGGGCGTCAGGGGATTCGCGTAACGGTGCCGCCCTTGTCTGCCTGTACCGATAACGCAGCCATGATCGCGGAGGTCGCTCGCCGTAAATTCGACCGAGGTGAAATCTCGCCGTTCGATGTCGACGCCGATCCGAACATGACGCTGTAGCTGGTACGGCGCGGTCCCCGGACGGAGGGGCCGGATATAAGGTTTCCTGCTCTACAGTCCTGCGCAAGACGAAGGCCACATTAAGTGGCCTTCTTTGCGTGCGGAAC
>NZ_QSSH01000052.1:316-8616 GCF_003438495.1 Collinsella sp. TF05-9AC | reverse complement strand
CCGCGGCGGCCCGCGCTGCATGAGCATGCCCTTCTGGCGCGAGGACCTCTAAGTCTTTCCGTTTCCGGTGCGGTCCCCCTACAACCGCACCGGCTTCGCCCGTTAAACGGGCACCACTAATACTTACGTAATTCATTTCTTCGAAAGGAATCAAACCATGGGTGTTAACCTTTCCGGCCGTAGCTTCCTCAAGCTTCTCGACCTCACCACCGAGGAGATCGAGTACCTGCTCAAGCTCTCCAAGAACTTCAAGGATATGAAGCGCGCTGGCGTTCCGCACCGCTATCTCGAGGGCAAGAACATCGTTCTGCTCTTCCAGAAGACCTCTACTCGTACCCGCTGCGCCTTCGAGGTCGGCGGCATGGATCTGGGCATGGGCGTCACCTACCTCGATCCGGGTTCGTCGCAGATGGGCAAGAAGGAGTCCATCGAGGACACTGCCCGCGTTCTCGGCCGCATGTATGACGGCATCGAGTTCCGTGGCTTTGCCCAGGACGACGTCGAGGAGCTCGCTGCTAAGTCCGGCGTGCCCGTGTGGAACGGCCTGACCACCGAGTGGCACCCCACCCAGATGCTCGCCGACATCCTGACCGTCCAGGAGAACTTCAACTACGACATCAAGGGCAAGACCCTCGTCTTCATGGGCGACTGCAAGAACAATGTCGCTCGCTCCCTCATGGTCGTCTGCTCCAAGCTCGGCATGAACTTCGTGGCCTGCGGCCCCGAGGAGTGCATGCCCGCTGACGACGTCATCGAGGCCTGCAAGCCCATCGCCGAGGCTAACGGCTGCACCATCAAGCTGACCACCGACGTCAAGGACGGCGTCACCGGTGCCGACGTTATCTACACCGACGTGTGGGTCTCCATGGGCGAGCCCGACGAGGTCTGGGCCGAGCGCATCGCTCAGCTCACCCCGTATCGTGTCACCTCCGAGGTCATGGCTATGGCCAACCCGGGTGCCATCTTCCTGCACTGCCTGCCCAGCTTCCACGACACCAACACCACCATTGGCGCCGAGAAGTGCGAGCAGTTCGGCATCACCGAGCAGGAGGTCACCGACGAGGTCTTCGAGAGCCCCGCTTCCAAGGTCTTCGACGAGGCTGAGAACCGCATGCACACCATCAAGGCTGTCATGTACGCCACGCTCAAGTAAGAGCATCTAGCATCTCGCTCGGGGTGTATTGCTGCACACCCCGAGCGGTTTTATCTGGTAATAATCTCGCATCAAGCGGCAGGCACGGCACGGAAGAGCCGCTTCTGGCGAGATCAGTAAATGATTTATGAAGGGGGGATGAGAACTATGACTGAGACCGCTAAGAAAAAGCGCGGTATGCCTTCATCGTTCACCATTCTTCTTGCTCTGCTGGCAATTGTCGCAGTGATTACCGTTATCGTCTCCGGCACGTCCGGCGGCGCGGTTACTGCCGCCCGTCTGAGCGATTTCTGCACCGCCCCGATTAAGGGCTTCGCTGACGCTCTGCCCGTCTGCCTCTTCGTTATGATCCTGGGCGGCTTCCTCGGTATGATGACCGAGACCGGCGCCCTGGACAACGGCATCGCCGTTCTGGTGCAGAAGCTTAAGGGCAACGAGATTATGCTCATTCCCGTGCTGATGCTCATCTTCTCCCTCGGTGGTACCACCTATGGTATGTGCGAGGAGACCGTTCCCTTCTACGCCCTGCTCGCCGCTACCATGATGGCTGCTGGCTTCGACCCCATGGTCGGTGCCGCTACCGTCCTGCTCGGCGCTGGCTGCGGCTGCCTGGGCTCCACGGTTAACCCGTTCGCCGTCGGCGCTGCCGTCGACGCTCTGACCGGCGTTGGCATTGAGGTCAACCAGTCCATCATCATCGGCCTCGGTGCCGTCCTGTGGATTGTCACTACCGCTATGTCCATCTTCTTCGTGATGAACTATGCCAAGAAGGTCAAGGCTGACAAGGGTTCCACCATCCTGTCGATGCAGGAGCTCAAGGACGCCGAAGAGGCTCACGGCAAGGCTGCTTCCGAGGTCCACAAGGAGGTCAAGCTCACCGGTCGTCAGAAGGGTGTTCTGATCGCCTTCGCCTTCACCTTCGTCGTCATGATCGTCGGCTTCATTCCGCTGGCCGACCTCAACGAGGGCGTCGCCAACTTCTTCGACGCTGGCGCTGTCTACGACGCCGACGGTAACGCCGTCGTCCAGGGCTGGTCTGCCCTGATCACCGGCCTGCCCATTGGCCAGTGGTACTTCGACGAGGCTTCCACCTGGTTCTTCCTCATGGCCGTCCTGATCGGTATCATCGGTGGCCTGTCCGAGAAGCAGATCGTTAACACCTTCATCACCGGCGCTGCCGACATGATGTCCGTTGTTCTCGTCATCGCCCTCGCCCGTGGTATCTCCGTCCTCATGGCTAACACCGGCCTCGATGTCTTCGTCCTCGACGCTGCCGCCAATGCCCTGGCTGGCCTGTCCGGCGTGATCTTCGCTCCCATGAGCTTCCTGGTCTACTTCGGCCTGTCCTTCCTGATCCCCTCGACCTCCGGTATGGCCACCGTCTCCATGCCCATCATGGGGCCGCTGGCTGTTAAGCTCGGCTTCTCGCCTGAGGTCATGGTCATGATCTTCTCCGCCGCCATCGGTGTCGTGAACCTATTCACCCCGACCTCCGGCGCCATCATGGGCGGTCTCGCCCTGGCCAAGATCGAGTGGACGACCTGGCTCAAGTTTGCCCTTAAGCTCATCGTCGCGCTCTCCGTCGTCTGCGCCATCATCCTGACCGTCGCCTGCGTGTTGATCTAAGTACCCAACGGGTACCCCACGGAAACCTTGACGATCCTGTAGAGGATCACCTGGTCATCGTCTGTCCGGCGGGGTAAACCCACCGGTAGACTCCTACCTTTAGCCCCCTTCCGTTCCGTGCGCGGGAGGGGGCGACTTTTTGTTCCGCGGTTTTACCAAACCGCGGAACCGGTCGACGCTACGCGCCGTCCAGAACGACAATTTGTCATTCAAAAGGCGAGGCATGACCAAAAGGTCTATGCCTCGCCTTTTTCATGCCAACTTGTACGTTCTGGACGGCGCTCGCTGTCCGTCCTCTGCCTGCGGCGCTTTCCATTGTTGGTGCAGAGGGCGCTTTGCCTACTCTGGCGGGCTTTCGCTGGCTTATGCTCAACCTGCACGTTTCCATTATTGATACAAAGGCCAGGTTTGTTTGAACCAAAAAGGGGAAGTTGCGGTGGAATAGTTCCTGTTTGGCCGTCTGGAGGGGTTAAACGGGAACTATTCCACCGCAACTTATTGATGGCGTGTTTGGTTGGTGCCTGTTGATGGTTTGGATATCGGGGAGGGCGAGCTCCGTTATAATCGCCTAGAACATTAAATGGAAACGGGACGGGAGCCATACATGCGCCAGGGTTTCGACAACGCGAAATATATCGAGCTGCAGGCCGCTCATATTAAGGAGCGCATCTCGCAGTTTGGCGGCAAGCTGTATTTGGAGTTTGGCGGCAAGCTGTTTGACGACTATCACGCGAGTCGCGTGCTGCCGGGTTTTGAACCGGACAGCAAGTTTCGCATGCTCAAGAGCATTGCCGATGACGTTGAGGTCATCATCGCGATCAACGCGAACCACATCGAGAAGAATAAGGCCCGTGGCGACCTGGGCATTACCTATGACGAGGACGTCTTGCGCCTGGTCGACCTGTTCCGCGGCAACGGTTTTGCTGTCGCGGCCGTGGTTATCACCCAGTACGCCGGCCAGCCTGCTGCCGATGTGTTCCGCAACCGCCTGAACGCGCTCGGTATTCCCGCCAAGCTGCACTATCCCATCGAGGGGTATCCGCACGATGTCGATCTGATCGTGTCCGACGATGGCTACGGCAAGAACGAGTTTGTCGAGACCACGCGTCCGCTCGTTGTCGTGACGGCACCCGGCCCCGGCTCGGGCAAGCTCGCTACTTGCCTCTCGCAGCTGTATCACGAGCATAAGCACGGTACCGCCGCCGGCTATGCCAAGTTCGAGACCTTCCCGGTCTGGAATCTTCCTCTGACGCATCCGGTCAATATTGCCTACGAGGCCGCCACGGCTGACCTCGACGACGCCAATATCATCGATTCGTTCCACCTTGAGGCCTACAACAAGACCACGGTCAACTACAACCGCGACGTCGAGGCCTTCCCGGTAGTCCGTGCCCTGATGGAAAAGATCCTGGGCAAGAGCCCCTACCAGAGCCCTACGGACATGGGCGTCAATATGGTCGGCTTTGCCATCACCGATGACGATGCCTGCCGCGACGCTTCCAAGATGGAGATCGTCCGCCGCTACTTTACCGCGGTCGAAAATGTGCGCCGTACCGGCGTGGGCGATGAGCAAGTCGACCGTCTCAAGATTATTATGAAGAAAGCCGGCATCGATAAGAACTACTCACCGGCGCGCTCGGCGGCCCTCACCAGGGAGCAGCTGACGGGTGGTCCCGTGGGTGCCATGGTCATGCCCGATGGCTCCGTGGTGACCGGTAAGACCTCCACGCGCCTGGGCGCCGCAAGTTCGCTCATTATGAACGCCCTCAAGCATGTCTCGGGCGTCGACCTTGAGCTCGAGGTCATTAGCGATGAGGCGATCGAGCCCATCAGCAAGCTCAAGACGCATTTCCTGGGCAGCAAAAACCCGCGCCTCCACACCGACGAGACGCTTATGGCGCTGTCGATCACCTCGGCCACGAGTGAGACGGCCGCTCGCGTCCTTTCGGGCCTGGAGCAGCTGCGCGGCTGCGATGCCTTCTTTAGCGTGATTATCTCGCCGACGGACGAGACGGTACTGCGCAAACTGGGTATCAACGTGTGCTGCGAGCCCAAGTTTGAGCGCCGCGGTTTCTTCCATCGCTAAGTTTGAAGCACCGCGGTAATTGCATTGCATTTTGGCCGTATCGGGTTAGCGCCCGGTACGGCTTTTTGATCAATAAAGCGCCTATTTCGGCGAAAAATAGCTGTTTACCTGCCTAGAGACAATTTGAGCGGTATACAATAACCGTAACTGTTTCATCCTTAGCGGGATGCCGCATGATGGATATTACCTGCCATCGTGAGGTGTGTCGGTCGCGCACGGCGCGTTAGATGCTCGTGCTCGGTTTGAGGAGGCTGCTATGGCGGGCAAGGGTCGTGCGAGTGTCAACGATATGAAGCGTGTCGAGGTGCTGGTGTTGATGGAGATCGACCAGCAAACCAAAGACAATGGCGGGCCGTATGGTTTCTCGCGCAAAACGCTTGCCGAGCGCGTGGGGGTTTCGCCGTATCGTGCCCGCGCCGCAATCGATCGCTTGGATTCCGAAGGCATGATTGATGTCGTCTCGCGTTATAGCGACGACGGCGGTCAGCTTGCAAATGGCATTTGCCTCACCGAACGTGGCGAGTGGTATCTTGAGGGCGTCCGTACCGGCATGCTCGTTCAAGAAATGCTTGAGGACGAGGTTGCTGATCGATAGCAGCATGTAACCCTTGCCATAGCGACGCCGCCTGGGAAACCGGGCGGCGTTTTGTTTCAAGATTGAGAAATGCAATCGCACGCAAGAAAAATTGCGAACGGTCCGCGGCGCGAGTATTACAATGAAGACCCGTAAGATGTGGATAAACAACTTCTACGGGAAGCGCAGGTAACTCAATATGACCAAGCATGTGTTCGTAACCGGTGGCGTGGTTTCGTCCCTGGGCAAGGGTATTACCGCGGCCTCGCTGGGCCGTCTGCTCAAGTCGCGTGGCTACAAAGTAACGATGCAGAAGGCCGACCCGTATCTGAACGTCGACCCCGGTACCATGAGCCCCTTCCAGCATGGTGAGCTCTTCGTTACCGAGGATGGTTACGAGTCCGACCTGGACCTGGGCCATTACGAGCGCTTTATTGATGAGAACCTGACCCGCGATTCCAACTTTACGACCGGCGCCATCTATAAGAGCTTGATCGCCCGCGAGCGTCGCGGCGACTTTTTGGGCGGTACCGTGCAGGTGATTCCTCACGTCACCAATGCCATTAAGGACAAGTTCCGCCGCATTGAAGAGCAGACCGGCTCCGATGTAGTCATCACCGAGCTGGGCGGCACGATCGGCGACATCGAGTCCCAACCGTTTGTCGAGGCCATCCGTCAGTACCGCAAGGAGGCCGGCCCCGAGAACGTCTGCTACATCCACGTGTCGCTCGTTCCCTATATCGCCGCCGCCCACGAGGTCAAGACCAAGCCCACGCAGCATTCCGTCAAGGAGCTCCGCAGCTTTGGTATCCAGCCCGATATTATCGTGCTGCGCTCCGACCACCATATCGATGACGCTATCCGCGGAAAGATCGCAAGCTTCTGCGACGTCGACACCGATTGTGTCTTTACCAACGAGGACTGCGCGAGCATTTACGATGTTCCGCAGCTGCTTGCCGAGCAGGACTTTGACCTGCGCATTTGCGAGCGCCTGGGTCTGGACCCGCGTGAGCGCGACATGAGCGAGTGGAACGAGTTCCTGCGCAAACAGAATCACGCCAACCATCACGCCGACAAGGTGAAGATCGCCGTCGTGGGTAAGTACACGCAGCTGCCCGATGCGTACCTGTCGGTTATCGAGGCCCTGCACCATGCGGGCGTCTTCTACGATCGCCATGTGGACGTTCAGCTAGTCGACGGCGAGAGCCTCGACGAGCAGAATGTCTCCGAGGTTCTGGGCGACGCCTCGGGCATCCTGGTCCCCGGCGGCTTTGGCAAGCGCGCCCTGGAGGGCAAGATCCTCGCGGCCGAGTTTGCCCGTGAGCACAAGATTCCGTATCTGGGCATTTGCCTGGGTATGCAGGTGGCCGTGTGCGAGTTCGCCCGCAACGTCGTCGGCCTTGCCGGCGCCAGCTCCTCCGAGTTCGATCCGGACGGCCCGTTTAGCGTCATCGATCTGATGAGCTCGCAGGAGGACGTGACCGAGAAGGGCGGCACCATGCGCCTGGGCGCCTATCCGTGCAAGCTCGCCGCCGATACCCTTGCTCGCGAGGCATATGGCGAGGAGCTCGTCTACGAGCGTCACCGTCATCGCTTTGAGTTCAACAACGCCTTCCGTGACCAGCTCGAGGACGCCGGCTTGGTTATCTCGGGTCTGTCGCCCGACGAGCGCCTGGTCGAGATGGTCGAGCTGCCGCGCGACGTGCATCCGTGGTATGTGGCAACCCAGGCTCATCCCGAGTTCAAGAGCCGCCCGACCAACCCGCAGCCGCTGTTCCGCGAGTTCGTGCGCGCTTCGATCGGCCAGCACGAGGGTGTCGACCGTCTGCAGGTGACGCCCATGAACCTCGCTACGGACTAAGGGTGCCGGCGAATAAGGAACATACCGAAGCTACTCCCTCGTCGCTCGCCGTGGCGGCGGGGGAGTATCTCGATTACCTCGCGGTCGAGCGGGGTTTGGCGCGCAACACGATTGCGGCCTATCGTCGTGACCTGACGACGTACTGCGCCTATCTGGAGCGGGCGGGTATTGTGTCTTTTGAAGAGGTGACCCGTCAGGTCGTGGAGGGCTTTGTCGCCGACCGTCGCGATGGGGGCTATTCGGATGCCTCGGTGGAGCGTGCGCTTGCGGCCGTGAAGGGCCTGCATGCCTTTTTGGTGCGCGATGGGGCTGTGGCCCAAAATCCAACGGCGGCGTTGCGCCTGCCTAAAAAGGCTGAGCGTTTGCCGGAGTATCTATCGGTGGAGGATGTCTCGGCGCTGCTCGATCAAGACTTCCCCGAGGGCGAGATGGGCTTGCGCGACCATGCCATCTTGGAAGTGCTCTACGGATGCGGTTTGCGTGTGAGCGAGTTGGTGGGGCTCGATGTGGGCGATATCCATATCGACGATGGCTTTGTGCTCGTTCGCGGTAAGGGCTCGAAGGAACGCCTGTCCCCGCTGGTGGGAAGCGCGGCGCGAGCTCTGGCGCTTTATGTAACTGAGGGGCGTTCTCGCTTGGCGGCCCATGCCCGCGGAACCGAGACCTCGGCGGTCTTTTTAAATAAGAACGGCCGCCGTCTGTCGCGCCAGGGCATCCATGCCATCTGTGAGCGCTACGGGCGCCAGGTGGGACTGGTGGGGCTCCATCCCCATACGCTGCGTCACTCCTTTGCCACCCATATGCTTGCGGGCGGCGCCGACCTGCGTGTGCTGCAGGAGATTTTGGGCCATGCCGATATTTCGACCACGCAGGTCTACACGCATGTCGATCGTACGCAACTGACCGAGGTCTATTTGGCGGCGCACCCGCTGGCACATCGTTAACACATCGCTGACCTGCATATTTATAGGTATTTGGGGACGGGCTCCAGATTGCCGCG
>NZ_QSSH01000052.1:0-306 GCF_003438495.1 Collinsella sp. TF05-9AC | reverse complement strand
CGGCCTCCATATTGCCGCGGCTTGCTTTTGCGCGCTCATGGGCAATCTGGGGCCCGTCCCATTTTTCGCCACTTGGCGTCGCGGTGGTGGGCCGCACGTGCCTTGGGTGGGGGAGTTTGGGGGCGATGTGAACGGCATGTAAAGGGACGTAAAAATCGCCTCAAGGTCAACTTGAAGGTTGAGGTTCGCGGGCGTGGTTCTACAGGTGGCATCCCGCCTTTGCTGTAAACACAACATATTGTGTTTTCGAACATATGCTCGGGGGTGTTTTACAACATATTGGGGGTGGAGTGGTGGGGTGGGGTG
>NZ_QSSH01000051.1:3294-9399 GCF_003438495.1 Collinsella sp. TF05-9AC | reverse complement strand
GATTGGTCAAAATAGTTTGACTATTAGCGGCTAAAATCGCCCGGCGCTAACACTAAGGGAGTGTTTCTCCCTATTGGAAAAGTTGCAGTTGGCTGCTTCGTGTCTATCGCCGTTTGGTTTATAGCCGACAGAGCTTCTTTTAGCATTAAAGATGCGGTCAAGAAGCTAATAATTCTTAATAATGAGGTTGTTTTTTACAGTATAACTTTAGGGATTATTTCTATTTTTACGGGCAGTTTGCCCCTTTCGGCCTCTTTCTTTATCAATACGGTCTTTCCAATTGCCACGGGGTATGGATGGTGGTTTAACACTTCTGATGCCGGCCTTTTTTTGCTGCTCCCCTATATATTGGAGGGGCTTCGAGCCTGTAGTAGAAGCGAGCACAAATTCCTTTCACTATCATTATCGTTTGCATTTGGATTATTTCGATATTTGCCGTTCGTTTCGTTTCCAGCCGAAGGAATGCTCATCGATCTCATCGTTCTCGCAATTGGTGTCTGTTATTTACGATAACAGTAAATTTTAATACCACTAGCTGGAATAAGTTGGCGCTTGTTGGGACTGCATGTTTTATATCAGGACTTCTCTTGCTGTACCTTCCGTATCATTCGCAAGGAATAATTCACGACTTTGCTGTGAATCTATTTAACGGGTATGTTTATTCATCAGCTAGCATTCTTTCAATGGGTCTCTCGTTTGCAGTATTTCTATCAGTATTTAAATTGTGTCTGAAATATTAATTTAATTCTGCCCGTATCAATTGGCTTGCGGGATCCGCTTTTGCCGTATATCTGATTTCCGACAATTCACTTGCTCAAAGCTGGCTCTGGAAGCGTCTGTTTACCTTTACCAATCTGGGAAATCAACTTGGAATACTGTTAGTGATGGTGATTCCATCGCTGGTGATGGCTTGTTGCCTGACTGTCGATATCGGAAGAAGGACGATTAATTCACACTTATCTTTGACTAAAAAGTCGTTTGTCTAACATTGATCACTCTCGTCTGCTGCTCCATAATTGCCTAATAGATATACAATCCATATGCTGATGAGTGATGTGTCGTTTTATCTGATGCGACATGTTAAACGATTTTTTGGGCATGCTGTTTATTTTGGGAACTGTGGCTCTAGGTCGATTGTGCCTGGATATTCAAAGGTTTATCTGATTACATAGGAAGAGTGAAATGATGAGAAATCGGCATTTGAGTTTATTCAGCGCGATTTGTCTTGTATCAATTTGTTTCACCCCTCTTATATGGCCTACGACCGCATTTTCATTATCTTATGATTATGCAGTTGAAGGCGCTGATGGATCTTTGGTTCAAGCGGGCCTGGAGGCATTTGGGACACTGGGCGGCGACCGCTTGACTTCGGATTCCGTTAATTTAAAAGCGTCTATTGATTTTTCGACATATGAATATACCGGCGCCGCGATTACTCCTGAGGTTTCTGTTTTTGCCGTCGATGGGTCTGTGCTAGTAAACGGTATCAATTACGAAGTCTTGTATTCAAATAATGTTGCCCCTGGCTGTGCCGCTATAAGTGTGAATGGGCTAGGGGATTACTCCGGTATTTCAGCCCAGTTGTCATTTCGAATTGTTCGTTCCTCCGATAATAGCATCGCTCTTCCTGGTTCTTGGGCCTACCAAAATGGTAAATGGTGGTGGAGATATGAGGACGGTGGCTGGCCGTCAAACTGTTTTCTGACTATTGGGGGAGCGGAATATTATTTTGATTCCGAAGGCTACGCAGCTACTGGCTGGAGATATCTGAGTGATGGATGGCACTTATTCTCTGGGTCCTGTGCGCATTTGAAGGGATGGGCTGCCAGCGGTAGTCATTGGTTCTACCTTGACGAAACATCAGGTTTAATGAAGACCGGCTGGGTTTTAGTCAATCATAACTGGTACTATTTGGACCTTTCGGGCGCTATGCAGACTGGCTGGCTGTTCCTTGACAATACTTGGTATTGGCTTGAACCTTCTGGATTAATGGCTACGGGCTTTAAACTTGTTAACGGTGCGTTGTATCATTTTTCTCAATCTGGATCCATGAGCACTGGTTGGTTTGTTGACGATGGGACATGGTATTGTGCCAATGCCACTGGAGCGATTCGCGCTGGATGGTTTTACTATGGCTCTAACTGGTATTGGCTTGATCCTAACAATAATGGTGCCATGCTCCTAGGTTTTCAAACTGTGAATGGCTCTATTTATTATTTGGATCCCGATAGCGGTGGTGCATTAGAGTGCAACGCCTGGATCTTCTCGCAAGATGGAAGCGCATATTATGCGTGCGGCAGTGGAGCAATTGTGTTAACGGGTGTCAAGGACAGCGTGGGCGCGATTAAGCTCAACGACGCCGAAGGAAAGCCCATGGTAGGCTGGTATTGGTCTTCCGCTGCTCAGACGTGGTTTTACACAGATTCAGACGGGGTGCTGCAGCACGGTTGGCAATTAATTGGCGAGAGGTGGTATCACCTCGACAACGAATCTGGCGTTATGAATACAGGCTGGTTCCGCGATGCTGACAGGCTATGGTATTACCTTATGTCGTCAGGTCAAATGGCAACCGGCTGGAACAGTATCGATAATGGCGAGTATTTCTTTAATGCAGCTGGTGCTTGGGTAGAGCCCGAACGTTCTGCCCACACTTCCTCTCAGTCTCAAATTGTTGGCCGCTGCTACAACGTTCCTTCTCCTGGAGTGGGGTTGTGCTCGGAGTGGGTTAGCGAGGTTTTTTATCCCGTGCTAGGGTCTTATCCCAACGGTGACGCATGCGACATGTTTTGGAATTGGTGTCACAGTCGAGATATATCGCAGCTTAAGGTTGGAATGATAGTTGCGGTCCCTACTCATACGCATACAAATGCGGGGGCTCGCTGGGGACACATTGCTATTTACGTCGGTAACGGTATGGTTATGGATAACATCGGCTACATCAGGACGACATCACTGGCCTGGTGGCTGAACTACTACCACACTACCGCTACGCCTCAGTGGGGCTGGGTTTTAAATACGCCTTTGGAATAAGATGCTCTCTGACTGTCGAGTGAAGGACAACTTATCACAATAGGGGAATCGAGGGTTAATCCTCGATTCCCCTATCTAGCCTAGACACATGCTAATTTGCCTAGATTGAATAAGAAAAGAAATGCAAACTTCTTATAAATGATAATAACGATTCGCGGGTTCCCCGACGGTGAAGTTTGGATTCATATAAGGATCGCCTTTGACGTAATACTTAGCCCATCGATAATTCATGTACGCGACCTCTTTGTGGAAGCGAATCTGCTTCTCCGTATTGTTTTCAACGCCTCTAGAAATCGACTCGTAGTGATAGAGCTCGACTTCGGGTGTGTATACAATTAGGTCGTTGATCTCGCGTAGCTTTAAGCAAAAGTCAACGTCATTAAATGCAACTTGAAGCTCTTCCGTGAAACCTCCGACTTTCTCATATTCATCACGCTTGGTCATTATGCAAGCTGCGGTGACGGCGCTGAAGTCTTGTTGTGCATCGTTGAGTGCAAAGTAGCCCCAGTTATCCCTTGGCATGCTTTGGCAAAGATGTCCTGCCACGCCACCAGTGACGCATAAGCCCGCGTGCTGGATGGTGTTGTCGGGATAGTAGAGTTTTGCACCAACTGCGCCGACATCCTCACGTGCGCAGATGCCAAGCATAGTCTCAATCCAATTGGGCGTAATTACCTCAGTATCGTTATTCAACAGCAAGAGATAGTCGCCCTTGGCGTGAGCAACGCCAAAGTTCATGAGCTTGGAGAAATTGAATTCGTGCTTCCAAGTTACAAGACGAACGATGTCAGGATATTTTGCTTGCAACTTATCGTAATAATCGAACGTCTCCTTTTCTGTGCTGTTGTTTTCGATTATGACAAGCTCGAAATTGTCGTACGTTGATTTCTCAACAATTGACTTAATGCAGTTGTCCAGAATGTTGGCGTGGTCTTTAGTTGGAATGATAATTGACACGAGTGGATGGGAATCTGGCACAGCGTAGGTTACTTTATATGTAAAGGGACGACGCGCTTGTTCGACCTTCGCATTGAGCCCAAGCCTGTCCAAATGACTCTGGACCGCTTTGATACCTGCGATAGTGGCATACGGCTTGCTATCGGCATTTGCTGCGGTGGAGGTCTCGCTTAGGCGCCAGTGATATAGAACCTTTGGAACATGATGAACTTTCCTTGCCTTTTCCACGGCGCGGAGAGTCAGATTATGATCCTGCGCTCCATCGAACTCTTTCGTGTTCGGTTCTAGAGTGTCAAGCAGAGACTTACGGATGGTAAGCATATGGCAGATATAGTTATTGTTTCTGAGCAGATCGATATTGAAATCCGGCTTAAAGAACGGCTGCGCTAGCTTTCCATCAGGCATGAGTTTATCTTCATCACAATATAGAAGATCGACGTCATCATTGTTTTCAATTGCCTCGGCATATGAGAACAACAAGTCCGGTTCAAGAATATCGTCATGGTCAAAGAAGCTAACGAAATCACCCGAAGCGATGGCAACGCCGGCGTTTGTATTTTCGGAAATGCCCTTATTCTCGGTAAGGTTAATTGATTTAATTCTGTTGTCGTGGGCCGTCTCCTGCTCAACGTGAACCTTTAGTTCCTGATTGTCAGGACTTGCATTAACTAGGATGAGCTCCCAGTTTGCATAAGACTGGTTTTTTACGGATTCGGTCATATCGTTAAAGAACGAAATGGGTGTGTTGTATAGAGGGACAATAATGCTGAACTTCGGAGCACTGTTGAAGACGATTTTTCTCTGCTTCTCCAGAGCGCCGATGGTTGCCTTATGCTCCGTGAACCATTCGGGGTATTCAGGGTCAAACTGCGCATGGGTAAAGAGAAAGTTGGTCTCCTCAAGAAGCAAGCCTAACTTATCGGGTGTTAAGCAGTCAAATGCACTGAATGATGGGTGATTTTGATCGTCAATAACAAAGTAGTAACGATCGAACGCCTTTGGCATTCGAATTGAGAGCTGCGTTTCAAGCTGCTTTTTCTCAGACGTAAATCCAACGCTTGTTACATTCGAACCGAAATTGACGATGCTCAAATTAACTTCATTAAGGGTTCGATCGAAACAACGAAGTTTGATTTGCGAGTCGCTACGATAAGGAGTTCTCACCGTGCACCTAAGGATATAGTCGCTTGAATCTTCGATGCACTGCCAGAAATCAATCGTTGCCATGTCAAACTCTGAAACGTCATCGTAGTTTCGGAGTTTGCTGCACATGTCAGGTTTAATTTTGTAGTTAAGGCGCGACTCCCATTTGATGTTCTTGCAATTTAGCGAAAGGGAGTCGCTGCTCAGGGTGCGACCGTCTTGGCCGATTTCGCTAAACTCAATTTTGATGGTGCGAGCATCGGGATCGGGGACTACAAGGACGTATGAGTTCGAGTCACAACTATTGTCCCGGAATTTTAGGAGGGATAAAGGTGAGCGGCGGTTATCGTCTGTAGCCGCCTGGGCTGTTACGCTGGAGCCTTTATGGATGCCTTCAATCTTAAGCTGCTGGTAGATTTTCCAGTTTCCTCTGCATACTCCGGTTGTTTCGACTCGCATTGTTTGCCTTTCGTTTGTTGGACACTGCTCATTGTACTTTTTCATTTGTTGCCTCGCTAGAAATGCAGAAAGAGTTGCGTGTTTCTGCTGTCCGATTTAAATAAGAAGACGGGGAGGTTGCTGCCGGTGCGTATAATTAAATTAACTATGCATCTGTAATCAGCGGCTTTTGCTCAACGATTGTCAATCGAGAGGATTTTTATGAAAGGCATCATCCTCGCCGGCGGGTCCGGCACGCGCCTGTACCCGCTCACGCTCGTGACCTCCAAGCAGCTGCTGCCGGTCTACGACAAGCCCATGATCTACTACCCGCTGTCCACCCTCATGCTGGCGGGCATCCGGGACATCCTGGTCATCTCCACGCCGACCGACCTCCCCAACTTCGAGCGCCTGCTCGGCGACGGCTCGCGCTACGGCGTGAACCTCTCCTACGCCGAGCAGCCTAGCCCCGACGGCCTGGCGCAGGCCTTCACCATCGGCGAGGACTTCATCGACGGCGAGCCGTGCGCGCTCGTC
>NZ_QSSH01000051.1:0-3284 GCF_003438495.1 Collinsella sp. TF05-9AC | reverse complement strand
GACGGCGAGCCGTGCGCGCTCGTCCTGGGCGACAACATCTTCTACGGCAACGGCCTGTCGCGCCACCTGACGCGCGCCGTCCAGAACGCCGAGTCGGGCCGCGCCACGGTCTTCGGCTACCACGTGGACGACCCCGAGCGCTTCGGCGTCGTGGAGTTCGACGGCGAGGGGAGGGCCGTCTCCATCGAGGAGAAGCCCGAGTGCCCCAAGAGCTCCTACGCCGTCACCGGCCTGTACTTCTACCCGGGCGACGTGGCCGCCAAGGCGCATGAGGTCGAGCCGTCGGCCCGCGGCGAGCTGGAGATCACCACGCTCAACCAGATGTACCTGGAGGAGGGGACGCTGTCCGTGGTGACCCTCGGCCGCGGCTACGCGTGGCTGGACACCGGCACCATGGAGAGCCTCCACGAGGCGGCGGAGTTCGTCCGCGCCGTGGAGCACTCCCAGGACCTGCCGGTGTCCGTCCCCGAGGAGATCGCCTGGGAGAACGGCTGGATCACGACCGCCGAGCTGGAGGAGGCGGCCAAGGCCTACGGCAAGTCGGTCTACGGGCAGCACCTGAAGAAGGTCGCCGCCGGCGAGATCGTCAACAGCCCGCGCGAGTACTAGCGCAAGCTTGTTTTCTTTAGGGGTCACCGTTTATCTGGTGGCCCCTTTCGTTATGATTACGTTGACCATAAAGACAATATGATTGGGAGTGGATGTGTTAAGCGTCTACTTTGGCGATATGCCAGAAGCGATTTACAACACAGCGACATATTTCAAAAACTCTTACCGGTCTTCTTGGATTACGGATCCCTATGCAGTCTCGATAATTAAAGATGTCGATCGATCGGTTGTTGTCTCCGAAAACGTCATCGAAAGCCCTGTGCTTGGATCCATCTCCCCACTCCAGCTTTCTGGTGGCGTGAAAACGCTGCTGCTTATGAGATTTGATCGTAAGCATATTTTTAACGCTTCTACCTGTGGTGACAACTGTGCCAAGTGGATTCTCGACATGGCGAAAGACCGCAAGCTCGTTGTGAATCTCTATCATGTGATGGACTTTGGTCGCGAGGATTTTAAAATTAAAGTCGTGAATAGCGGCCGAATCGTTCACAGCATGGCCGATTTGATTCACGAGTCGATTCCGTATCTGTAGGTGCTGCTTATGAACGGTTCGCATCTCGTTAAGATTTCCCGCCGCAGGGGAACCAAGTACACATTTACCATTAAACGGAACATTACTATTGTGCGTGGGGATAGTGGCACGGGTAAGACGACACTGTTTAACATGGTCGCAGACTACATGCGAACGGGCGAGCAGTCGGGTGTTTCCTTGCAATGCGATTGTCCCTGTGTCGCCCTGACCGATTATGATTGGCGAAACCAGCTTTCGTCCGTTCATGACTCGATTGTATTTGTCGATGAGGGCTTAAAAGAGATTCATTCTGATGAGTTTGCCCATCATGTGCTGTATTCCTCGAATTATTTCGTGCTGATCTCAAGGGCTGATTTCCCCAATCTTCCGTATAGCGTGGATGAGATTTACAAGATTAAGACGAGCGGAAAATACCATTCTTTCGTCCCTGTTTATCAAGATCGCGGGAATCATCGTTATGCTATTTCCCGGTCGGCGCCAAAACAGGACTTTTCTATCCTTCTATGCGAGGACAGTAAGTCTGGTTTCCAGTTCTTTGAACGGCATTTCGCTGACAGTGAGCTTACCTGTACTTCGGCCATGACGAACAGCGCGATTTTGGGCTGGTTGGATCAGCATCTCGACGATCGCGTGTTTGTTGTCGCGGACGGGGCGGCATTTGGGTGCTATGCGGACCGCGTCCTTAAGCTGCAAGACATTCACCGCGATACTGTTACGGTTTGTCTTCCCGAATCATTCGAGTGGCTTCTACTGAGCTCCGGCGTAATTTCAGGGCTAGATGCCAAAGCAGTTCTGCAAGAGCCGGAAGCGTTTGCAGACAGTGAGAAGTTTAAAAGCTGGGAGGACTTCTTCTATAAGTACTTACGCGATAAAACTGGGAATTCGGTCTTCCGGTACGACAAAGACTGCATTCCGGAGGCGTTTTGTAGGGGAAGTAATTCTGCGAAGGTTATGGCTCTTATCGCGTGCCGAAATGTCCGATAGTTTTGTTGAATAGTGTCGCGGCATCACTTCCTGCGGCATACTAAAGAAGCTGTACATGCTTCAGATTGGATTTTCATGTCTGAGATTTTTGAACCTAAGAACATCATCGTCACGGGCGGCTGCGGCTTCATCGGCAGCAACTTCGTGCACTACGTGGTGAAGAACCACCCCGGGGTGCACGTCACCGTCCTGGACAAGCTGACCTACGCCGGCAACCCCGAGAACATCGCCGGGCTGCCCTCCGACCGCGTGGAGCTCGTCGTCGGCGACATCTGCGACACGGAGCTGCTGGACCGCATCGTCCCGGGCCACGACGCGATCGTGCACTACGCCGCCGAGAGCCACAACGACAACTCCATCGCCGACCCCGAGCCGTTCCTGCGCACGAACGTCGAGGGCACCTTCCGCCTGCTGGAGGCCGTCCGCAAATACGGAATCCGCTACCACCACGTCTCCACCGACGAGGTCTACGGCGACCTGGCGCTCGACGACCCGGCGAAGTTCACCGAGGAGACGCCGTACAAGCCGTCGAGCCCCTACAGCTCGACCAAGGCGTCCTCCGACATGCTCGTGCGCGCATGGACCCGCACCTACGGCCTGCGCACCACGATCTCCAACTGCTCCAACAACTACGGACCCTACCAGCACGTGGAGAAGTTCATCCCGCGCCAGATCACGAACATCGTCGACGGCGTGCGCCCCAAGCTCTACGGGAGGGGCGAGAACGTCCGCGACTGGATCCACACCGAGGACCACTCCTCGGCCGTCTGGGACATCCTCACCAAGGGCCGCACGGGGGAGACCTACCTCGTCGGAGCCGACGGCGAGAAGAACAACATCACGGTCCTGCGCATGATACTTACGGCCATGGGGCGCGACCCCGAGGACTTCGACTGGGTCGCCGACCGCCCCGGCCACGACCGCCGCTACGCCATCGACTCCACCAAGCTCCAGCGCGAGCTCGGCTGGAGGCCGGCCCACACCGACTTCGCCGAGGGGCTCAAGCAGACGATCGACTGGTACGTCGCCAACGAGTCCTGGTGGCGCCCGGCCAAGGAGGCCACCGAGGCCAGGTACCGCGCACAGGGCCAGTAGGCCGCCTGCACGGCATCCCGCACCGCGGGGCGCCCGCGCGGGGACGCAGGACATGGGGATGATC
>NZ_QSSH01000050.1 GCF_003438495.1 Collinsella sp. TF05-9AC | reverse complement strand
GAGCGGGGGCTCCTGTCGTTTCCGTGCCCTCGGATTGGGTCATAGTGTCTGTCCGCCACCGTAGCGCTTGCTTTGCCCTCAACCGCCCTAGCCGCGTCGGACCCGAACCCGCCCAGCATCTCCAACGTGACGATATCCGCGACGACAGTCACGGCCGGCTCCACGCTGCATGTCGGCTATAGCGTCGATGACCCTGACGGGGTACGGTCCGTCACGCCCATAGTCGAAGTCCTTGTCGAAAACGATACCGGAGACCATGGAATCAGTTCCCGTCTCGCCTTCTCGTCGACCGGCAACACGACCGCGGGCTTCGATATCTCCACCTCCCCGAGCGACCGGCCCTGCAGGTACCGGATCATCGGCCTCGGCGTGACCGATAGTCTTGGATGGGTTACCGATGTCTACGACACGACGTATGCCGAGGAGAAGGGGCTCGACTGTCCGACCTTCACCACCGACCCCCTCGAGTATGAGGTGACCGAGGGACCCGAGGACCAAAACCCGCCGACCGTGTCCTCCGTGTCGCTCTCGAGCAGGGAGGTCGCAACCGGTGCCGACCTCCACATCTCTTGGACCGTCTCCGATGCCGACGGCGTTCGCTCCGTTTCCCCCATACTGCGGCAGGGCTGGGAGAATTCGGACGACGGCTGCTCTGTTTCGTCAGCCTATTATCACGGAGGCTCGTCTATCGACGGGTTTGACCTCACATTCGACAGCAATAGGATCGGAAGGCACAGGCTGATCGGCCTTTCGGTCACCGATGGCCTAGGGTTCGAGACCGATGTGTACGAGAGTTCCTACGCCAGGGCCAACGGCATTTCGGGCGCGACTTTCTCGGTTGGCGACCCGAGCGAGCTGTGCTTCGAGGTGACCGGCAGCGCGATCGACCGGAACCCGCCCACGGTCTCGAACGTTTCCATCTCCGCGAAGAGGGTCCCCGTCGGCGGGATCCTCCGTATCTATTGCAATGTAGGCGACGCGGACGGCGTAAAGTCTGTCTCCCCGATCCTCGGCGACCCCGGCTATGTCGAGGACCCGAACTCTTTAAAGACCCGCAAAACGTTGAGCTGCAGCTACGATGCGGCAAGGGGCTATATCGAAATCGAGTTCCCCACGTCGCTCTCGATGGGCTCGTTTGAAATCCAAGCCCTCGCGGTCCTCGACAAGACGGGCCACGAGACCTTCGTCTACAGCTCCGCCTACGCCGAGCGTAACGGCAAGACCGGCGTTCAGACCTTTGATGTCGACGACGCGGGGGACGTCACCTTCGACGTGACCGCTCCGCTGTATGCCGCCACCAAGGGCGACGGGCAGGCGTATGCAAAGGACGGCGAGGCCGGTCTGACCTTCCGCTTCAGCGGTCCTCTCGATGAGTTCACGCGTCTCCTCGTGGACGGAACTGAGGTCTCCGCCGAGAACTACACCGCAACCAGGGGCAGCACGATTATCGAGCTCAGGCCGTCCTACCTGGACACGCTCGCCGGCGGCGGACACACCGTCACGGCCGTCTGGAAGGACGGGACGGCGACCGATGCGTCCTTCACCGTGGAGGGGAAGGCCCAAGGGGAGCAGGCGGGCGGAAAGACCGACGTAGATTCACCCGGCGACAACAAAAGTGATCCTGCCACTCCTGAAAAGGACGCCGACGAGGCGGCTACAAAAAAGTCGGGACGCACGACAGCCGATGAACCAAAGCTCGCTGCAACCGGCGACTCCACTTGGATGGCCAGCATCGCATTGGCCATGGCGGCCACGGCCTGCTTCACGGCAGCGAGAAGGCTTGAGCCCAAGCAGCATAGGCACGAACAGTAGCTCAAAGCGAACTCAACTGGGAAGGGCAGATGGATAGCCGTCCTTCTCTTATAATCAACCCAATCCGCTGAAATGCAATCAGTTAACGAGTTTCGCCAGACGCTCGGCCTCTACCCCGCTCTAGCAAGCCACCAGGCGATGAGATAATGCCCACGACTATCAACGTAAGCAAGGAGCGCGCTATGGCAGACAACGAGACCAAACCCTCGGCGAACGACGGCCGAGAGGAGCTCGTGGCAAAACAGCTCGCATCGACCAAAATCCACCTCGCGCTCACTCAGAAGCGGGTGGACGTCTCCGGCGCCATCAAGCTACCGCTCGAGCGAATTCCCCAACTCGGCGTGGCGTTCGCCTCGCTCCCCTCGATGTTTCGCACCGTCACCAACACGGTGAGCGTGCCCACGCTGCTCCAGGCGACTGACAAATATGGTAACCCGCTCGATCCGTCGAAACTCAACACGTTCAAGGACGGCAGCGGTCTCACAGGGGGCTACCGCGACGCCGCCAAGGGCCTTGGGCAGGCGCGCTTCCACGTAGTCGAGGGCGACATCGCCACGAGCGTCACGCAGGTGCCTTACGATCCAACATCGCTATTCATGGCAGCCGCAATCGCGCAGATAAACCAAAAGCTCGACTCCATCCAGGAGTCCGTCGACGAAATGTTCGAGTACATGCGTCAGCGCGACAAGGCCAACATGCGTGGCAACCTCAAGACGCTCGCAGACATCCTCAACGGTTACGGCCTCAACTACGGCAACGCCACCTACATGGCAAACGCCCATATGAAGGTGCTCGACATCAAGCAGTCGTCCGCGCAGGACATGGAACTCTTCCGCTCGCAGGCACAGGCGGATCTGAAAAAGAAAGGGTTCATCGAGGTGCGAGACGGCTTGGGCAGACGCCTCGACAAGGTGCTCGACTACCTCAAAGACTGCCAGCTCGCCACCTACATCCACGCGTTCTCGCTGTTCCTCGAACCCATGCTCGCCCAGAACTTCGAGCCCGCAAAGCTCGCGGACGCCACTGCGAAGATCGAGGCTGATTCGATCGCGTACCGCGAGCTCTACACCGACTGCTACAACGCACTCGAAGCGGGGCTGTCGACACCGTCGATGCGGCACTGCTGGGCGGTATCGCGTCCGCGGGCAAATTGCTCGGTCACGCCATCGCAAAGACCCCCGTGGGCGACCATACACTCATCGACGAGGCGCTCGAAGGCGCAGGAGAGAGCATCGGAAAGTTCAACGACAAGCAATCCGAGAAACTCCTCGAAAAGCTCCATCAGGCAAAGACGCCCGACGTCACGCCGTTCAAGCAGAGCGTAAAGGAGATCGACACCCTCTACAACCGCCCCGCGCAGATCGCCGTGGACGCCGAGAACGTCTACATCTTGCCTGCCAAGCAGCAGGAAGAGTAACGATACGCGACAGGCACGCGCCATGCAGACAGCTAACGCCCCTACCTTCCCGCCGCCTTCAGCTTCAGCAGCAGGTCGCCCAGCTCGGGGCACTTGCTAGAGAGGCGTGTCTGGGCCCGCTCGCCCATCCCCCAACGTTGGCGGACTTCTTGGGCGCGCGGACTCACGTGATAGTCCCCGTCCATCACCTGCTTGAGCAGCTTGGCGGTCACGCGCGCATCGGCTAGGGCGCTGTGGGCATGGCCCGTCGACTCGTCAAACTCGATGCCGAACCACGTTGCCGCGTCGCCCAACGAGACGCGCCCGTGGCTGCCAACGTCCATGATCGAGGTGTAAAACGCCTGCAGGTCGGCCCAGTCCGTAGGAAATGTGGAAAGGTCGATGTGCTTTGCCTGGCACTCGGTCAAAAGCTGCCGACGGTCCGCACCGCTCCAACAGACCACCTGGGCGGAGTAGCGACCGATCCAATCGCTGAGCCTTTTTATCACCATGTAGAGCAGATCGGCCATCGCGGTGTCCACGGCCGATATCCCCGTGAGCTCGCGGACGGGATACGCAACGCCTTCGGTAAATTCCGTCTGCACAAACTGCGAGAACTCGCCCATAACGTTGCCGTGGTAATCGAGCTTAACGGCGCCGACCTCGATAATCTCATTGCGCAGCCCACGGCGCTGGCGCTGCTTTGGCACCGGCGCAAACTCAAAGTCCAGCACAATCTGGCGCGCAAAGTTCGTCGTATCGATAGCCGAGATACACGGCGTCTTTTCAGCTGACACGGTTAGGGCCTTTCTCCGTTGCTTGCCGCTTGTTACATAAGCGGCTACATTGCCGTAAGGATAGGTGGCCGCGCGGACATGAAAGCTGGGCGCAATACCACGCGCTAATCACACGCCATGCAGACGGCCCCAAGAGAGTCGCCCGCTCTATTCAAATGGATGAAAAGATTTAGGCCCGGTGACTTGAATCAGCGGTCATCCCGGGCCCATCAATATGCAGTGTACCTACAGAGGGCTGGTTAATCAAACGGGCTTTCGGTGACGAAGACCTGCGCGTCTAGCCCCAATCGCCCAGCGCCGTCTTCTGCCGCCCTTACGAAAGGCTGCTATTCGAGGGAATCACGTTGCTGTTATTATCGAACATATATTCGTATTTATGACCGCGCTTTGATTGAATGGCAGTTGTTGACGGCAGTTCCATGTGCCGGGCAGCGCCCTCCATGTGCCGGGCAGCGCCCTCCATGCGACGGGAGGTGATGCCCATGACCGATCTGATTGATTTCGTGAAGCTCCTGACCGCTTTGGTCTCGCTCCTCACGGCGCTTATCGGACTTTCCGAGGCACTTAAGCAGCGTACGAAGCAAAAGAAGAGGGGTCGACGCCGTTAAGGCATTGACCCCTTAATCGAAGTAACGGCGCTGCCCAGCTATCCACAACTTGGGCTGCCGTCGACCTTATTCTACCCACGGACATTGAGTTTAACAAATGGTTTTTTCGGTAGCGAAGCCTCGGTCCCTCAGCCGCTCAGCACCTGCTTCCTACTCCAGCCACCATTCCATATCCACGGAGCACTCGACCTCGATAGGCTCTGGCTCCAGCACCGTCTCCTCGGAGCCTCCGGACGCCCCATCGGGAGCACACGCGGCAACACAGTATGTTCGACCATAGCCCGCCGCCCGACTGTTATACGAGATATGCTTGACGCCGCCCAGCATAGACCCCGCCGCAACGGCAAGTGCCTGCGCGTTGCCGCGAGCACGTTCAACCGCACGGGCAATCAGGGCGTCTTCCGCCGCGCGCTGATCCGCCAACTCAAATCGAATGCTCATGTCGGCATGTGACTCGCAGGTATTGAGTGCGGTCCACACAGCAGCAAAGTCAGTCGAATCGACAGGCGCGGCAACCGTACCGTACGCATAGTAGTTGTAGCCCACAATCGTCGCCTTCTTGCGCGTCATCTGCGCATAACAAGTGTACCGACAGCATGTTAATTCGCTATCCAAACCAAAGGGCGCCAGCGCGGCGGCTACGCGGGCGCGATCGGTGTTGTAATCCTCCAGGCACGATTCCTTGGTGGTGCGGCGACCACCAAAGCCAATGCTAAAGATCACGCGGTCGGGCATAACCTCGTCCTCTATCTCGGCGCCAACGCTCACATAACCGGTCTTATCCGTTGCCATGACATCCGTCCTTTCCACGAATGGCTACGTTGCGGTAAGCGTAGCCACCCGTGCGGACACAAAAATGGGATGCTGTGCCACGCGCGCCAGGCACGCGCCATGCAGATGGCCCCAAGAGAGTCGCCCGCTCTATTCAAATGGATGAAAAAGATTGAGGCCCGGTGACTTGAATCAGAGGTCATCCCGGGCCCATCAGAGCTCGTAGAGCTCTTGGTTGCTTTGGTCTCGCTCTTCACGGCGCTTATCGAACTTTCCGAGGCACTCAAGCAGCATTCGAAGCATAACAAGTCGCTGCCATTAAGGCACCGACCTCTTGACCAAGCAACGGCGTTTCCCAGCTCTCCAGAACTTGGGCTGCCGTCAACTTTATTCTATCCGCGAGCATCTGGTTTACCAAATGGATTTTCGGTAAAGGAAGCACGGCACGCCCGCAAAACCACTACGCCCCAAGTGCCGCCATGGGGATCACCGCCACGCCGTCGTCGCGTGTGTAGGCAATGCTCCCCTTTCCAACCACGACCGCCAAAAACGCCGGCGCGGCATTCTGGGCGGCAGGATTGGAGAGCACTTTCCTCTCCAGCGCCTTGAGATTTCTCGCTCCATCGTCTGCTTTCGCATCACTCAGCTTGACCTCGATGGCTCCCATCCGCACAGGTCCTCGGTCAGCTTGAGCCTGTTGAAGAGATCCAGGTGCGCAGCGATGGTCCTCTCGTCGGGGCCCGTCTCACCGTACGAGGCGTCCTTTATGAGCGTCTTGTACGTGACAGCCTGGCTCTCGTTCATGGCAAGAGCTCGCAAAAGGCCGTGTGCAAGCTCGGGCGATCATGCGATATACGAAATTACGCCATTCTCAATGCTGTTTTTACGCCGTTCTCAATGTAGTTTTTACGCCATTTTCATTGTAGGTTTTACGCTTGGCATCCTTAGCGCGACCCATTCCGAGCAATCACATCAGAGCGCGCTTGGTTATCTCCGCTCGCACATCTCGGCAAACGAAATCAGCTTGGTATCTCCCCTGCTCGCCGCAGCTTCCTGACATCCTTGCGTAAAGCCACGCTTCGAGAAGATCACGTAGCTTTTATGCTGACGCCTAAAGAGCTCGCTTCGGTACACGAGCTTTTCCAGAACATCCTCGCCTGCCGGTTCGTTACGCCATTTGCACTCCGCAAAGAGCGCCGCGCCCTCTCCGTCGTCGACAATCAAATCGATCTCTTCCTGCGTACGCATCCGATTGTCCGTTCCCCACCAACGGCCAACTGTTGCCGGCACCACACCAAGTTCGCCCGCGCGTGCGAGTTCGTACACGTATTGTCTGCATATAAGCTCAAAGACCGTACCCATGTAATCCGATACGTGCGGCTCAATGCGCCTATACGCCATCTCGGCCATATCGTTTTGAATCAGCCCAATGTTCTGCGGCACAAACTTGTACCAGAACCTAAACATCTGGTCGCTCAGCAGATACACGGCTCGCTTATTGCTCGTCTCGTTTAGGGGCAGCTCGCGCTCGACAATCCCAAGCGACGCCAGCTTATCCACATAGCTCTTTACGTTGCTCGCAGGGATTCCCATAGAGCTCGCAATCTCTGAGATCTTCGAGCGCCCCTGGGCAATTGCTTGCACGATCGCATCATATTGCTCGGGATTGCGGCACTCTTGCAATAGCAGGTTACTCGGCTCCTCAAAGAGATAGCCCGTAGGAGTAAGAAAAAGACGTTTGATGTTGTCCTCGAGCGATACGGTAGGATCGACTTTCTCGATATATGCAGGAATGCCGCCCGTCATGCCATAGCAAACCGCAGCGTCTTCGCGACCCATGCTCTGCCACAAGCCGAGGGTCGTCGTAAAATCCAGCGGCATGATCTTAAACTGGGCCGTACGCCTACCGTATAGCGGACTCTCGTAGCCCAGCACCTGCTCTTCCATGAACGAAAGCGACGACCCGCACAGGATAAGCATGAGCTTGGTCTCTTTGTACAAGTGATCGATCTTGTCTTGCAGCAACGAGCTGATCTCGGGATTCGATTGGGCGAGATAGGGATACTCGTCAATCACGACAATCAAACGTTCCGTGCGAGCCATGGTGGCCAACGCATCGAACGCCTCGTCAAAACTACGAAACGACACACCTGCAGCACCAACCGAACCCGCAAGTAACGCCTGGCTAAAGCCGTGCAGGTTTGCCACTGCATTGGTACGACGAGCTTGAAAGTAAATAGCCTTCTTGCCTTGGATAAACTCTGTGATAAGACGCGTTTTACCCACGCGACGGCGGCCGTAAATCACAGGCATTTCAAAGGAGCCCGTGCCATACAGTCGATTGAGCTCGGACATTTTCACTGTTCTTCCGATAAACATAGGGCCATCCTTCCTTTGCGTTATAGCTAGCTATATTATACCTTCCTATAATATAGCTAGCTATAACGCAATTCGACAAGCGGCGCACGCAAAAGGGGCGGTACACCCCCGCACGTGGACCGTTCCGGAAAATGTATCCCGTTCTGGAGCCAAAAACTGGGCCGTAGTTTCCGCCAAGCATGCCATCCGGAAAGCGTGTCCCGTTCTGAGCCTGAATTCTGGGATGCGGTTTCCGCTGAAACTTCTACCGGAAAGCGAATCCCATTCTGAGCGTCGAATCCGGGACGCAGTTTCCGGTTGAGGGCTGTTCCGGAAAGCTTGTCCCGTTCCGAGCGGCAATTCCGGGTCACGGTTTCCTCAGGTACAAGGCGACAGTCCGCCGCCCTTATCACATGCCTTCAAATATGCGATCCAGAAACACAAAACAGCAGATAGAATGCTCTTTTTCAAAAAGTACACGTCCCGAAACTTACCAAGACTTCATATCTAGCTACCGTTCACGGTCGCCGATTACCACCCACCGATTCAAACAAGAAATATGTCGCCAAAAGCAGGTCATCTACCTGCATGGTTAGATTTTGGTCAGCTTTTGGTCAGCTGAGCGGCAAGTTCCAGCTGATACGTTTTTGCTACCCAAAAGGAGGCGGTAGCTCATGACCCATTGCAATGACCAGCTCATCGACCAACTGCTCACTCAAGCCGAGCAAGAGGGGCGCTGTCTGATTCCCCCGAGCGCGGCGATCCGAAAAGCGCTCCTTCGGCGCACCGGCGGCACGGTTGTCTCGCCCATTCCGGGGTTGTTTGCGCGAAAAACGCGCTGGGATGAACTCAACCGAGCGCAACGCCATTGCGAGATTATCCGCGCCCTTGCGATCATCCATCCCGATTGGACGTTCTGCTCGTTTTCGGCAGCTTGCCTGCTGGGGCTCGAGGTCTCGTGGCGACACCTGAACGTCGTGCATGTTTGCAGCTCGACAAAGCCGTCGGCTCGTCCGGGCGCACATATTCAGCGACACCAGATTGAGCCGGCCGGAGCAATACGCAGAGCCGGCATATCGGTAACGCCGCCCATCCAAACGGCCACAGATTGCCTGCTGCAAACTGGTTTTGCCGACGGCATGCCCATTGCCGATTCGACGATCTCAAAGCTCGGCCTTGCGCCGGAACAGCTGATGGAGGCCGTGGAGCAACGAGCGACTGCACGCAATGGTCGCGCGATTCGCACCGCCCTCACAACGCTTCGATATGCCGACGTCCGCGCCGAGAGCGGCGGGGAATCGGTCGCCCGAGCCGTCATGATCGAGACGGGCTTTGCGCCCGACTGGCTTCAATACGAGCTGACGGACCCCTTCGATTCGGCCAAGCCCATACGAACGGACTTTGCCTGGGAGCGCCAGGCGCGGGAACTCACACTGGGCGAGCTCGACGGGCTCATCAAATATACCGACCAGACCATGCTGGCCGGACGCACCACCGCCGAGGTGCTCGTTGCCGAACGACAGCGCGAGGCGCACCTATCGCTCTACGGTCACCCTCTGCTGCGCTTTACCATGAACGAGGTCCGCTCGACAGGAATGCTCGCCAAAAAGCTGCAGACGGCAGGCATCCGGCAGACCGCGCTGCCGACATGGCTCAGCGAGGTGGACCTGTAGGAGCTGCTAGGCCACGCATCGCCGAATCGCATCCCCCCTATCTGGGCCGCGTTTTCCCAACGGCCACGCCAACGGAAAGCGCGTCCCAGCCTGGACACTCAAAACGGGATGCGCTTTCCGGATGGCGGGCCTGGCGGAAAGCGTGTCCCGGAATCCCGTCTCAGAGCTGGACAGGCTTTCCGGTTGAGTCCTTCAGCGGAAACCGCATCCCGGAATAAACACTCAAACTGGGATGCGCTTTCCAAACGGCCGGCCAGCGGAAAACACATCCCATTCTGAGGCACGATTCCGGGACGCAGTTTCCGCATGCGGCCCCGTTGGGAAAGTTAATCCCGTTCCGAGGCTGGATTCCGGGACGCAGCTTCCGCATGCGGAGGCGCTCCAAATCAGAACCACCCTTAAAAAGGGTGGTTTGCTCTTAGGGTATAACCCACGG
>NZ_QSSH01000005.1:19244-95572 GCF_003438495.1 Collinsella sp. TF05-9AC | reverse complement strand
TAGCGGGTGGTTTAAAGCTGGCCGCTGCGCGGCCAGCAGACTAAAGTCTTGAAATAAAAAACCCGGCCTTCCATAGGAAGTCCGGGTATCAGATGCGTGGTAGCCCGTACCAGATTCGAACTGGTGATCTCCGCCTTGAGAGGGCGGCGTCCTAAACCGCTAGACGAACGGGCCATAAGCCTCAGCAGAAAAGAAGTGGTAGCCCGTACCAGATTCGAACTGGTGATCTCCGCCTTGAGAGGGCGGCGTCCTAAACCGCTAGACGAACGGGCCACATGACATCTGCACTGCCGTGCTGCGAGGAAATATATTACGGGACAAAAAACGTCAGCGCAAGAAGAAATTCCAAATTGCCAAAAAATTGTCGGCAGGTTATGGAACACGCAGGTAAACTAGGTAGCTAATTCAAGTTAAGATGGACCAAAAGAGCTTCGCGATCGTTGGGAATGTTGTCTTCGGTCACGGCGTCGAGGGCGGAGTTGAGAAGCTGCCCCAGTTCCGGCCCGGGCTTGACTCCAGCACGGATCAGGTCGCCGCCGTTGATGGCGAGCATCTTGAGCGTATAGGGCTCCCCCGCCCTCAGCAGCTCGTGCGCCATCGCGCGCATCTCCTCAATCGTCTCAACGTAATAGAAGCACGACGGGGCCTTGCCAAGTGTGTCGGCACGCTTAAGGTCCATGAGCTCGTCAATCAGGCGGGCCGTGTCGACGCCCTCACCCGAAAGCGCGCGCATCATATTGAGCAGACAGGAGCGCTCGGGGCGCAGCGGCTTGTCATGGTATTTGATGAGCAGGCACACGTCGCGCACCAAGTCGTGCGAGAGCGCCAGGCGATCCATAATGACGCGCGCCTTCTTGGCGCCGAGCTCGGGATGACCGTAGAAGTGTCCGCTACCGGCACGGTCGACCGTGAAGCACTCGGGCTTGGACACATCGTGCAAAAACGCCGCCCACATAAGGCTCGACGAGGGCGCGACGCCGTCACACAGCGCGAGCTCCCCCGCCACCGTCAACACACGGGCGATATGCACGTAGACGTTAAACGCATGATAGACACTGCGCTGATCAAACCCGCGACCCGCTGCCAACTCGGGCACGGCGGCGCAGATGAGCTCGGGATAGCGGAGCATCGCGTCTCCCCCATGACCGGTCGAAAGAATGCCCTCGAGCTCAATACCCACACGCTCACGCGCCACGGCATCGAGCAGCGGCGCGCACTCGGCAAGCGCACGCTTGGTCTCGGGCTCAATCATAAAGTCCAGACGGCAGGCAAAGCGCACCGCACGCAGCATGCGCAGGGCGTCCTCGTTAAAGCGACGCTTGGGATCGCCGACAGCGCGAATCAGCTTGCGCTCCAAGTCACCCTGGCCGTCGTAGCGGTCGACAAGCCCGCGCTCGGGATGCCAGGCCATGGCATTGACGGTAAAGTCGCGGCGCGCCAGATCGTCCTCGAGCGAGGCGGCACGCTCCACACTCTGGGGATGACGACCATCGGTGTAAAAGCCATCCAAACGGTACGTGGTGACCTCGATACGCTCGCCATCGGAAATAGCCGTGATTCCGCCAAATTTAATGCCCGATTCCACAACCGCGATGCCGGCGGCCTCGAGCGCCGCTTTGGACTCCTGCCACAGGCCGCTACAGCACATATCAACATCGTGGCTGGGGTACCCCATAAGGGCGTCGCGCACCCAACCGCCCACGTACCAAGCCTCAAGACCAGCCGCTTCAAGCGCGCGCAGGACGCGCAGGGACGCATCGGACGGTTGAGTACCGTTGAGCGAAACATTGCACATGCCTATGGCCTCCTGCGACTATCAAATTGGCTATCGATTGCGTCTGCAAGAAGTCTAGCAAGAAACAGCCTCCACTGCACACGCAAGTCCGATAAACAAAAACGCATCCGTCCTAGTCTAAGACGGATGCGAAATAATCAAACTATTCAGACAAGGTGCCGGAACTAGCAGACCTGGCGAACCTCGATGTGCTTCTTATATTCGTCCACCTTGGCAAAATCCCCCAGACCGGGGCACTCGACCACGTTGGCGCCAGTGGCCATCGAAAGGCGCAGGGCGTCCTCGACGCGCTCGGGAGCGTCGTGCCACACGGACAGGAAGGCAGCGAGCGAGGAATCGCCGGCACAGACGGTCGACAGCAGCTTGACCTCAAAGGTGCGGTTGGCAAACCAGATGTGCTCGCCGTTGGAGAAATACGCGCCATCGCCACCAAGGGTCAGCAGTACATTCTTGGCGCCCTTGGCGTGCAGCTCGGCCATCGCGCCCTTGACGGACTCGTCGTCGCCACCGCTCACCTTAATGCCAAAGATGTCGAGCAGCTCGTCGTCATTGGGCTTGATCAGCAGCGGCTCCATGGCAATAAGGTCTGCCAGCTGATGGCTCGAGATGTCGAGGACGAACTCGGCCCCCTTGGCCTTGACGCGGCGCAGGACCTCGGCCAGGAAGCCCTCGGAAGTGTTGGGAGGCAGCGAGCCGCTGATAACCAGGCAGGTCATGTCATCGAGCGAATCGATGAGCTCAAACATCTCCTGCTCATTGGCCTCGTTGATGGCGGCACCAGCGTTGACCATGTTGTACTCAGTGTCGGGGCCGGCATTAAGGAACACGTTGACGCGCGTGATGCCGTCGGTCCACACAGGCTTGACGGGCACGCCCAGGGCCTCGGCGCCCTTAACGATGAACTCACCCGAGAAGCCGGCGAAGAAACCCAGGATCGTGGTGTCGACACCGTAGTGGTCAAGCGTAAACGAGACGTTGAGGCCCTTGCCGTTGGGCGTGTAGACGGCGTTGCGGGTACGCGTGACGGTGTTGGCGTCAAGACCGTCGCAGGCGATGTTGTAGTCAATGGCGGGATTTGCAGTGAGCGTGTAAATCATGAATGTTCCTTTCACGAAGCAACGTATTAATGAAAGTATATTCCACGCATCGACAAAAGGCTAGGACAACTCGGTGAACGGTGTGGAAGCGATGAAGTACGGCAGGACACCCCCCCCTGGCGGAACAAAAAGGCGCCCCAGCCGAAACCGGGGCGCCGCATGCGCAAGAATATGTCGCGTTTCGATTACTGACGATCGAGCTTGCGGACAGCAACGCGCTTGCTGTACTCGTCGACGTGACCGAAGTCGCCGATGCCGACGGACTCGGCAACGTTGGCGCCGGTGGCCATAGCGAGCTTCATGGCCTCCTCGACGTTGTCGCGATCCCTGTACCACTTGTGCAGGAACGCAGCGAGGGTGCAGTCGCCAGCGCAGACGGAAGAAACCAGCTTGATGTTGAACTCACGCTTGGCGTACCAGATGTCCTCGCCGTTGGAGAAGTAAGCGTCGCCGCGGCTACCACGGGTGAGCAGCACGTTCTGAACGCCAGCGTCGTGAGCCATCTTCATAGCAACGCGAACCTCGTCGTCGGTGTCGACCGGCACGCCGAAGATGGCCTTCATCTCGTGATGGTTCGGCTTGATGAGCAGCGGCTTCTTGTGAGCGAGCTCCTTGAGCTTGTCGGAGGACAGGTCCAGGACGACGTCGGCGCCACGAGCCTGAGCGTGCTCCATGACCTGAGCCAGGAAGTCGGGCGTAGCTTTGGGAGGCACGGAGCCGGAAACGATCAGGCACTCGAGATCGCCCGCGGTGTCCAGGATGTTATAGAGCTCCTCCTGGTGCTGCGGCGTGATCGGAGCACCAGGGTTCAGGATGCCGTACTCGTGCTGGCCATCGTTGACGTAGGTGTTAATGCGCGTGATACCGTCGGTCCAGACCGGGCGGCAGAGGCAACCCAGGTTCATGACCTCCTCGACGATGAACTTGCCCGTGAAGCCGGCGAAGAAGCCGAGCGCGACGGTGTCGACGCCCATCTTCTTAAAGGCGAAGGACACGTCGAGGCCCTTGCCGTTAGCCGTGTAGCTGGCCGAACCGGTGCGGACGTTCTCGTCGGGCTCGAGCGGAGAGCTCGAAACCGTCATGTCGACAGCCGGGTTAGCGGTTAGCGTGTAGAACATTTACAGTACCCCCTGTATATGTGAGGGCCGCGTGGCCGGCCCATTCCAACCACGCGGTTACCTCTGATACCAAATTAGCGAGCTGCGGACTCGAGCAGTGCCTTGACCTCGGCGGCGGTGTTGCAGGCGAGCGCCTTCTCGGCGAGCTCGTCGCACTCGGCCTTGGTCCACTGGCTGATGGTCTTACGGGCGCGCAGGATCGACGGAGCACTCATCGAGAACTCCTCCAGGCCCCAGCTGATCAGCAGCGGCTCGAGCAGCGGATCGGCAGCGGCCTCGCCGCACATACCGACCATGATGCCGGCCTTCACGCCGCTCTCGATGATGTTCTTGAGCGAGCGGAGCACGGCGGGATAGTAAACCTGGTACAGGTTGGAGATGGTGTCGTTGCCACGGTCGGCGCACATGGTGTAGCCGATCAGGTCGTTGGTGCCGATGGAGAAGAAGTCGGCGACCTCGGCAAGACGGTCTGCGAGCAGCGAAGCGGCAGGCGTCTCAACCATGATGCCGACCTCGATGTTCTCGTTGAACTTGCGACCCTCTTCAGTCAGCTCGGCCTTGCACTGCTCGACAAGCTCCTTGACAGCCAAGACCTCCTCGACGCAAGTGACGAGCGGGATCATGATCTTTACGTCACCGAAGGCGCTAGCGCGCAGCAGAGCGCGGAGCTGGACCTTGTACTGGTCGGGATTGGCCAGGCAGTAACGCACGGCGCGGAAGCCCATGAAGGGGTTATCTTCCTTGACCATGTGCAGATACGGAATCTCCTTGTCGCCACCCACATCGAGCGTGCGGATGATGACCGGAGCGCCTTTGAGCGCGCTGGCGACCTTACGGTAGGCGTTGAACTGCTCCTCCTCGGAAGGAAGCTCGGCAGAGTCCATGAACAGGAACTCGGAGCGGAACAGACCGATGGCCTCGGCATCGTGATCGAGCGCGTTGGGCACGTCATCAGGGTTACCGATGTTGCAGGCGATGATCTTCTTGATGCCATCGGCAGTCACGGACGGCTTGCCACGGAAGGCCTCGAGGGCTGCCTTCTCGGCAGCGAAGGCCTCGGCCTTGGCGGTGTAGGCGGCGAGCGTCTCCTCGTCGGGATCGGCCTCGACGATACCCTTGCCACCGTCGACGACAACGGTCATACCGTTGCGCAGCGCGGTGCAGCTATTGGAAACCGAAAGGACAGCCGGGATCTCAAGGGCGCGCGCAATAATCGCGGAGTGCGACGTGCGGCCACCGGTCTCGGTGACGATACCGGCAACGTGGGCCTTATCGATCGTGGCGGTCATGGACGGCGTGAGGTCGTGCACGACAACGACAGTGTTCTCGGGCAGGACGGAGAGGTCGACGACCTCCTTGCCCAGCAGCTCGGCCAGAATACCGGTGCGGATGTCGGCGATGTCGGCCGCGCGCAGACGGAACATCTCGTCGTCCATGGACAGGAACATGTTCTCGAACATGGTCGAGGTGTCCATGAGCGCCTGCTCGGCGCAGGTACCACCGTCAATGGCGGCGTTGATGGCGTCGGTCATACCCGGATCCTGAGCCAGGACAATATGTCCGCTCATGATCTCGGCCTCGGCCTCGCCCACCGTCTCCTTCATGTGGTCGGCCTGAGCCTGGGTCTTCTCGCAGAAGACCGAAAGAGCGGACTGATAGCGCTCCTTCTCTGCTGCCGAATCAGCAACCTCGTGCGGCTCAAACGTCAAGTCGGGATCGACGGCGACCATGACGGTGCCGATACCGATGCCCTCGGAAGCGTTGACTCCCTGATACATTCCCATTCCTCTCTCCGTGTCATGTGATAAAGCGTTTTGCCATATCCATGACAAAAGAGCGCAGCTACCTTACAACAGGTCACTGCGCCCCCAAATATGAACTTAGTTGTTCAACATGCGACCCGTTTGAGTTCTACTCGCCAAGACCGCTCTTGATGAGCTCGATGGCAGCAGCCAGAGCCTCGGCCTCGTCAGCGCCGTCGCACTTGACCTCGACCTCGGTACCGCAGGGGATACCAGCAGCCATGAGGGCCATCGGGGACTTGCCGTTGACCTCCTTCTCGGGGGTGACGACCGTCACGTCACAGGCATACTTGCCCATGGTGGAGGCGAACAGACCAGCCGGACGCATGTGCAGACCCTGAGGATTAACGAGGGTAGCCTTCTCAGAAACCATAGTTGACTCCTTTTTTGTGTTTAACCCCTGTCATGCATGTGGCAGGAGTCAGATTCACGACGTTGTTTATATTAACTCACATCAAACGGTTTTTCATTGTGTTTCGCACGAATTGTTGGACAGATGTGTTTGTCGTCCGCTTGCTCGCCCGCAGGGGCCCGTGCGCGGCCTGTGAGATTTCCTGCTCTACAGTCCTGCTCGCACGAAGAGCACATTAAGTGCTCTTCGGCTCGTGCGGAACTCGCGATAAATCTCACAGGCCGCGTCCGGGCCTCCGTGGGCGAGCAAGCTGGGGAAACTCAGTCGGTCCAGAGTAATATCGACCAAACGGAATTCTGGCTGATAGTCTGTCCGCACTAAAGACTCGGCAAGCAGGACCGTCTATGCCCATCTCTGTAAGTTGCGGTGAAATAGGGACTGGATTTGGGGTTGAAACGGTTAAACAGTCCCTATTTCACCGCAAGTTACAGAAGGGAATGAAAAAAGGCGGGGGCTCCGGGTGGAGTCCTCGCCTTTATTACAGGGGGCGATGTTATTCGCGTACCGTGGAATTAGACCAGGCGGGCGTTGATCGTCTTGGCGATCTCGGCGGCGTCGGTGGAACCCTTGACGGTGGCACGGAAGTCCTCGTCCATAAGCGCCTCGGCGACCTTGGACAGGATCTTGAGGTGCGTGGTTCCAGCCTGAGCGCCCGGGATGAGCAGGGCGATGGCAACGTTGACGGGAGCGCCGTCCATGGTGTCCCAACCGGTCACGCCGGACTCGTCCTTGACGACGATGACGGCAGCCTCGGTAATGGCGTCGGACTTGGCATGCGGGATGGCGAAGCCCTCCATCATGCCCGTGGTGCCCTCGGCCTCGCGGGCCAGGAAGGCGTTCATCACGGCGTCGGCGTCGCTGGCGATACCGGCCTTGACAGCCTGGTTGGAAACGAAGCTCAGAGCCTCGTCACGAGAAGCGAAGTCCTCGGCGACAAAGACGTTCTCGACCTTCACGAAGTCAGCAGCCTCGGCCTTGGGGGCCTCGACGGCAGCGGCCTTGGGGGCCTCGACCGGCTGAGCAGCGGCGGCGGGAGCTGCCTTCTGGTTCTTCTCGAAGTCGTACTTCTTGAAGGCCACGAACAGGATGCCACCGACCACAGCGCCGATGAGGATCGCGAGGACCCACAGCGGACCATTCTCGACAACGGGCAGGACCAGGAAGCCACCATGAGGCGCCGGATCGTGAACGTTGAACATAATGGTCAGGATCGAGGCGATAGAGGAACCGAGCATCATGATGGGCATGACGGGCCAGATGTTCTTGGTCATGAACGGAATGGCGCCCTCGGTGATGTGGGTGCAACCAAGGATGAGGTTGACGATACCGGCGTCGTGATCCTCCTGGCTGAAGTACTTCTTGCCGACAACGACGGCGAAGGTGGTGATCAGCGGCGGAACGATGCAAGCTGCGGAGACGGCAGCCATGAAGTTGGTGCCGAAGTTGTAGGTGTCGGTGCCGACACCGGCGGCCAGGGCCTCGGTGAGCATAGCGGTACCGGTGACGTAAGCAGCCTTGTTGACCGGGCCGCCCATGTCAACGGCGCACATGCAGCCGATGGCAAGGCCCAGGACAATGGCGCCAGAGGCAGACAGACCCTTGAGGAAGTCCATCATGGCGGTGTTGATGGCAGCCATGGGGCCGGAGATGCCGAGCATGACCAGGCCGACGATGGCAGTCGAGAACAGCGGGTACAGGAAGATAGCCTTGAGGCCGTCCAGATTCTTGGGCAGCTTGGAGAAGACCTTCTCGAGCAGCAAGATGACATAGCCAGCGAGGAAACCGCCGACGATGCCGCCCAGGAAGCCGAAGCCCACGCCGGCGCCGCCGGCGTCGATCATGCCGGTCTCGGCGTTAACGGGCAGGCCCTGGATGGCGATCATACCGGCAACAAAACCGGGGACGAGCGCCGGGCGCTTGCCGATGGACTCGGCGATGTAGGCGGAAAGCACGGGAACCATGAGGTTCATGGCGATGCCGCCGATGATCTTGAGCATAGCGGCAAAGCTGTTGTAGTCAGACGCCGTCGAATCGAAGGACGTGATGCCCCACAGGAACGAGACGGCGGTCAGGACACCACCAGCGACGACGAAGACCAGCATGTGGCTGACGCCGTTCATGAGGTGCTTGTAGATGATGTGGCCGATGGACTCCTTCTCCTCGACCTCATCCTCGACATCGGCAGCAGCCGCAACCGTGTCGTCGCCCTTGGCGGCGAGCGCGCGGTCAATCAGCTTACCGGCGGCCTCGACGGACAGGGCTTTGGAAACACCAACGGAAACCATGCGCTTGCCGGCGAAACGCTCCGCCTGGACATCCTTATCGGCCGCGACGACGACGGCCTTGGCACCAGCGATCTCGCTCTTGGTGAGTTCGTTCTCGACACCGACCTGGCCATGGGTCTCGACCTTAATAGTCAGACCTCGCTCGGCAGCTGCCTTCTCCAGCGCCTCCTTCGCCATGAAGGTGTGCGCAATGCCGGTCGGGCAACCGGTGGCGGCGATGATGTCAAACTTAGCCATGTGTCCCTCCTTTTTAAGTTTTGCGCCCGCAGGCGCTCCCCTACACGCGCGTCCTTGCGCGCTTTTCCACAACTGAAAGATACCAACCTACCGTCCGCGTGAGAAGAGACAAGGCGCAATTCTCCGGTGAAAGGTTCTTTCATAACCGTAAACGGTAGGTGAAAGTTTACCATCAACACTTGAAACGGCAAGGTGTATCTTGTAATTGAAAATGCCCGTATACTATGGCATTGCAAATCAAGCTAGATTTTCATGCCAACCAGGAGCCATCCATGACCGATAGTAGCAAGAGCGCACTTTCCCTCATTAGCACCCATCAGGGATACAGCGAGTCCGAGCAGCGCATTGTCGACTATATATTGGAGCACCAGTCCGAGGCGCCACGCCTCACGGCCGCTCAGCTCTCGCGCGCCGCCGCCACGTCCGAGGCGACCGTTTCGCGCTTCTGCCGCAAGCTTGGCTTTGGTAGCTTCCGCAGCTTTCAGTTTTCGTTGGCGAGGGATTTGGAAAGCCAGCGTAACGAGGGCCTGACTGACGAGGTCTCGCTCGACAATATGGAGCAGAGTCTCAAGAATATCCTGGCTGCCAAGGTGAGCGAGCTTAATGCGACCATCGACGGGATCGACCACGATACGCTGGCGGCTGTTGTGCATGCCCTTAAGCATGCAGGGGTTATTGAGTTTGCAGCTGTGGGCAATACGAACGCGGTCGCGCTCGATGCGACGTTTAAGTTTTCGCAGCTGGGCCTGCGCTGCATGGCGAGCACCATTAGCGAGACATCAATCGGCTTTGCGCTCACGTTACGCCCGGGTGACGTCATCGTGCTAATCTCAAACTCTGGCAAATCGCGCCGACTGAATCGCATGGCAAAAGCGGCTCGCAACTGCGGCGCAACCGTAGTCGTCATCAGCAGTGACAGCAAATCCCCACTTGCGCGCCTCGCCGACTACACCTTTAATACCGTCAATCACGAAGCGTTGCTGACAACGGGTGACTTCGCGTTCTCCAAGATCAGCGCCACGATGATCATCGAAGTCATCTACAACTTCCTGCTGCCCGAGATTAAAGACGCGCGTGAGCATATCAGCTACTACGAGGAGCTCATCCAGCCGGATAAGGTTGTGGAGTAAAACGCGTAGTGGGACAAAAATTTCAGTCTATTTTGTCCCACCAACACCGCTGATACGACCTAACCTCGAGCTTCTTCGAGCATCTGCTTTGCGTGGGCCAAGCTTGCCTCGGACTGATCGCCGCTCAACATGCGGGCGATCTCGGCAGTACGCGCTTCGCCGGTTACCTCGTCCAAATGCGTCTGGGGAACATCGCCCGGTTCCTTGCTGACGACATAATGCTTGTCAGCCATGACGGCGACCTGCGCCAAGTGGGTTACGACAATCACCTGATGCGTAGCGGCGAGATCTGCCAGCACGCCCGCGAGCGCACGCGCCGTGGAGCCACCGACACCAGCATCGACCTCGTCAAACACCAGCGTATCGACACCGTCCGCGTTACCGAGGACAACCTTACTTGCCAGCATGACGCGGCTGAGCTCGCCGCCCGACGCAATTCGACGCAGGGGGCGCGGCGTCAAACCGGCACCGCTGCGGTATAGCAGCTCGTAGCTCGAAGGACCAACGGGCGTCCACTCAGCACGGGGAAGATCACGCGACTCCCAGACGAGCTCGGCGCTGCCCATCTCCAGGCGAGCCATCTGGCGGCCCACCTCGTGGCAGAAGCGCGGAGCCGCCGTATTGCGTGCACGCTTAAGCGCCTTGGCGGCGGCGAACAGTTCATGCTCTGCTGCGCCAAGCGCTTCACGCGCCTTCTTGATCTGCTCATCACCATCGTCTACCAGCGACAACAGCTCTTGCGAGCGATCGCGCATGGCAAAAACATCGTCCATAGTGGGACCCCACTGACGCAACAGACCCTTGAGGTCGGAATACCGCTCACGCATGCGAGCGAGCTCGCGCGGGTCGAAGGCGATGCCATCGCGATAGGCACGAAGCTCGTTCGCGCAATCCTCAAGGGAGATACAGGCATCCGATAGTGCATCGGCAATGTCGCCGAGTTTGCGATCGACGGTAGCCATTCGGGAAAGCTCTGCCACGGCGCTGTTCACGGCATCGAGCGCTCCCCCTTCGGCGGCAAGCGATGCATGGGCATCGTTAGCCGTGGCAACCAGTACCTCGGCATGTTCGGAGCGCGGCAGCAGCTTCTCGAGTTCCTCATACTCACCCGGCTTGGGGTCGACCTCGCCGATGCGCTCGAGGGCAAAGCGCGCCTCCTCGACGCGGCTCCCCTGCGCACGCGAGGCCTCTTCGACACGTCGAACCTCCTTGGCGGCAGCGCGCGAGGCTTTAAAGCAGGCGCGGTACGCATCCAGCGCCTCGAGTGCCGGGCGCCCTGCCCATGCATCGACCATCGCAACGTGATGCGCCGGATCGAGCAAGCGCTGGTGCTCGTGCTGGCCGCACAGATCCATCATCACACCGACGCGCTCCGAAAGCTCGCGCACACTGGCGATGCGGCCGTCAATCTTCACGCGGCTGCGGCCCTCGGCAGAAAGGCTGCGCTGGACCGTGAAGCCTTCCGTGTCGTGCGGGCCGTCAAACAGCCGCGCCTCGACGCTCGCCAGCGCCTCGCCCTCGCGCACCGTCGACGAATCCGCGCGCTCACCCAAAATAAGCTTGAGGGCCGAGAGCAGCGCGGTCTTGCCGGCGCCGGTCTCGCCGGTCAGGACAGTCAGGCCGGCACTCGGCACCAGCGTCGCCTCGCGAATGAGTGCAATGTTAGAAACCTGCATCTCATCGATCATGACGCACTCCGTAGAATACGCGGCTCACCGAGTTGTAAAAACTCTCGGGGCCGTAGTCGAGCAGCAGCACATCGCCGGGGCCTCGGCGCACGGCCACGCTCTCGACCGTGCCGTCGCAGGTAATAAACTGTCCATCGATAGCGATCGCCGGAACGCTCGGGCGATCATCGGACATAAAGATTTCGACGACATCACTCGGCGAAGTCAAGAAGGCACGGGCCTGAATGGTGTGCGGCGCAATGGGTACGCAGACCATACCCGTATAGTCGGGGCTCACAATGGGGCCACCTGCACTGAGCGCGTACCCCGTAGAACCAGTCGCCGTGGACACGACCACGCCGTCGCCACGCAGTCGATCGATATGGTGGCCCGACACCGTGATGTCGAACTCAACCATATCGGACAGGGGGCCGCGCGTGAGCGCCATGTCGTTGAGGGCGAACGTGCGCACGACATCCTTCGTGCCATCGTCGCGCACGGACACGATATCCGCGGCGATGGTGGCGCGACGGCTCACGTGCAGCTCGCCGGAAAGGGCGTCGCTCACGACCTGCAGAATGTCGCGCTCCTCGGGGCTCGCAGCAGTTAAAAAGCCCAGGTGACCATAGGAAAGACCGAGGATAGGAATCTCGCGATGGTTGAGGATGCGGGCAGCGCGCAGCAACGTACCGTCGCCGCCGAGCGTAATGACCAGATCGGAGCCGTCAATATCAGGCGTGCTTTGAATCTTCGATCGCTGGTCGGCAGCCCATGCGACCTCATAGCCCTGGCGCGTCAGCCAAAGCTCGAGCATCAGGCCGCTCTCAACCGCCTCTTGCTTATAGTAATTGGGAACCAGAAAGACCTTCATAGCGTTGCAGCTTTCTCGCTCAAAACCGATACCTGGAATTGCAGCTCGTCTTGCGTGCGGTCGCCGGGGTCAAATCTCGTGCCGTACAGGAAAAACTCAACGTTTCCCTTGGCACCATGAATGGGCGACACGCACACATCGACCGGGAACAGCCCCTTGGCAGCAAAGAGTTCAACTGCCGCAACGAGTGTATCGCGGCGCACGGCGGGATCGGTCACAATGCCGCCCTCACCCACCAGCGCCGCCGGAGCCTCAAACTGCGGCTTTACAAGCGTGCAGAATGCACCCGTAGGCGCCAGGCACGCCAGCACCGCATCGATAATGTTCGCGATGCTGGTAAACGAGACATCACACACAGCCAGGTCGATGGCGCCGGCATAGCCAAGCTCAGGCAGCTGCGTCACGTTTGTGCGCTCATGCAGCGTCACGCGATCGTCCTGACGTAACGACCAATCGAACTGGGCGCGACCAACGTCCACCGAGACAACGGTCGCAGCTCCGCGCTTGAGCAGGCAATCGGTAAAGCCGCCGGTAGAGCAGCCCACATCCAGACAGGCAAGGCCCGTCGGATTGATACCAAACGTATCAAGCGCGCCTTCGAGCTTAAGACCGCCGCGGCCAACATAGGGAATGCGCCCCTTCACGTGCAACGGCAGGCCCGGGGTCACCTTAAGGCCCGGCGAAGTCAAGCGCTCGCCGCCACTCGAGACCAAGCCAGCCATAAGAGTGCGAAGGGCATCCGCGCGATCGGCGCAGATGCCCTGTGAAATCAGTTCGTCATCAAGACGCACGCGTTTCATGAATGCCATCAACCATTCGTATCCGGAGATGCGGCCTAGCTATCCTGGGATTCGTTTGCCGCATCCTCATCGTATTCCTGCTCGAGCTTGTCGGCCTCACGCGGCGTCAGCTCAAACTTATCGACCATGTCGACCGCACGGGAGCCCAGCTCAATCGCCTCGTCAAACAGATCGAGCGAACGCTCCAAGGACGTATCCTTAGAGCGAACGGTGGCGATGATCTGGTCCAAGCGGTCCGAAATCTCGTCGAAGTTGCGGACGGAACCCTCTGGCATGGCTACTCCTCGACGGTACCGGTCTCGGCCTCGGCGACCTCAGCGTCCTCGTCGAGAACGCCGGCCTCGGCCTGAGCAACCGCAACCTTTGCGGCAGCCTCGGCAGCCCGTGCCTCCTCGCGAGCGCGATCCTCGGCCAGCAGCTCCTGGTATAGGTCCTCGCCCGGCAGCTCCTCGCTGCGAGCGATCTTACCCAGCACGCCGTTGACGAACGACGCGGACTGGTCGGTGCCATAGGCCTTGGCAAGCTCAACGGCCTCGTTGATCACGATGGCGTCCGAGACCTCCTCGTCGGTGAGGAAACGCATCTCGTAAACGGCGATACGCAGCAGGTTGCGGTCGGCGCCGGGCATGCGCATAAGATCCCAGTTCTTGGCAACGGAGCGCAGAGCACAGTCGATGCGGTCGATATGCTCGTAGGCACCTCGGCACAGCTCCAGCGCATAGGGATCGAGGGGACCCTTCGAGATCAGGAAATCACCCTCGAGGACGCGCTCGAGCGGGCTGTCCGTGGCCTCGGCCTGGAACAGCAGCTGCAGCGCCTGACTGCGGGCAAGCGTACGCCCGCGATAAACCTTAAGGCTCAAAGGTTACTCCTTGGGGAAAACGAGGCCGTCGATGCAAACGTCAACGCGCTCGACCTCAACGCCAACCTGGGCATCGATGGCGGCGACCACGGCAGCGCGAACGGCCTCGGCGAGTTTCTTGAACGGATAGCCAAAGAACACCACGACGCGCACGGTGAGTGCGAGCTTGTCGCCGACGACCTCGGCCTCGACCGCCGGCTCAGAAGCCGGGGCCTTGGACGAGAGCATCATGGAGACAAGGTTGGTGGCAAGGTCCTTGACGCCAACGGAGGCGATGCCCTCGACATCGGACACGGCGCGCGAGACGATGGCGGTCAGAACATCGGGCGAAATGCCGATGCCGTCAATCTTGATTTCCTGGGGCATGAGTCCTCCTAGAAGAGTTGGTTGCTAGACGCGGGAGACGAACTTGCCGTCGCGGGTGTCAACCTTGATGACCTCGCCCTCGTTGAGGTACATGGGGACCTGGATGACAGCGCCGGTGTCGATCGTGGCCGGCTTGGTGGAACCCTGGACGGTGTCGCCCTTAAAGCCCGGGTCGGTCTGGACGATGGTGGTCTCGATGAACATCGGCGGGGTCACGCCCATGAGCTCATCGTCGGCGAAGAGCAGCTGGCAGATGTCGTTCTCGCGCAGCCACTTGGAGTTCTCGCCCACCATGTCCTCGGGAACGGGAACCTGCTCATAGGACTCGTTGTCCATGAAGATGTAGTCGGTGCCATCGTTGTAGAGGTACTGGAACTCACGGGTGGTGAGCATGACGCTCTCGAACTTGGTGCCGGCGTTGCAGGTGTTCTCGACGACGCGGCCGCTCTTGATGTCGCGGGTCTTGTAGCGCACAAACGCGCCGCCCTTGCCCGGCTTGACATGCTGGAACTCGACGATGGTGTAGACCTTGTCCTTGATGCGGAGACCGAGGCCGTTCTTGAAGTCGGCGGTGGAAATGGTAGGCATAGCGACCTTTCTTGTTATGGGCAGAACGCACAAGCGTCCAAATTACATACGACAGAAATTATACACTTGCAGACGGCGCCTGCGGCGAGCGCATAAAAAGAGAACGCGGGGCGTCCGAATCAATCCGGACGCCCCGCCCCAAACTATCTACTGAAGTAAACTAGCAGTCGATAACGTGCAGGTCGTGCGGGGTCTTGGTGAAGGGCTCATAGCCGTTCTCGGTGACCACGCCGTAGTCCTCCAGGCGCACGCCGCCCACGCCGGGCAGGTAGACGCCGGGCTCCATGGTGATAACCGAGCCGACCTCGATGATATTCTTGCTGCGGTTAAAGTTGGGCAGCTCATGGATGTCGATGCCCACGCCGTGACCCAAGCCATGGTTATAGTAATCGCCATAGCCGGCATCGCCGATGATCTTCTTGGAGAGCTTGAAGATGTCGTTGCCCTCAACGCCCGGATGGATGGCGGCGACGCACTCCTCGTGCGTACGGCGCACGAGTGCGTACAGGTCGAGCTGCTCCTGGGTGGGCTCGCCCATCACGACAGTGCGCGTCATGTCGGAGCGGTAATCGCAATAGCCCGCGCCGTAATCCATAAGAACGAAATCGCCCTTCTCGATCACGCGGTCGCTCGGCACGGCATGCGGGTTGGCGGTGTTGGGGCCGCTCGCGACGATGGAACCGAAGGCCAGGCTGTCGGCACCGTTGGCGAACATAAAGTTCTCGAGCTCGTTGCGTACCTGCTTCTCGGTCATACCGGGCTTAATAAAGCCGAGCATGTGCTGGAAGGCGGCATCGGTGATCGACTGCGCATGGCGCATGAGCTCAATCTCCTCGGCGTCCTTGATGGCGCGCATCTTGCGGATATCGTCGTGCATCAGCGGCAGCATACAGGCGACGGAACGGTCCTCCAGGCCGCGCTGAATACCCTGGTAGAAATTAATCTGCATATCGTCCTCGACAGCGCAGACGCGGCATTTGTTGGCCGCGATCTTGCCGGCGACCCAACCGGGGATGGTGCCCTCATCCATGTCGTAGACCCAGGGGCTGCCGGCTGGCGTGTTCTCCTCAAAGCTGTTGAGGTAGCGCGAGTCGGTGTGGAACAGGCACTGGTCGGCCGTAATAAACGCAGCGTGCGGGAACTCGAAGGTGTAGTCGAAGACGCCCTTCACGCCCGTAAGCCAACGAAGGTTGGCCTCGTCGCGCACCACGATGGCGTCGTAGCCACGCTCGACCATCAGGGCACGGACACGCTCGATACGACCGGCAGGACCGGCAGCAAACTCAGACATGCAGATTCCTTTCTTGTTGTCTCAATATAGACGGGACGGGTCTCAACCGAACGACGGAATCGCATGCGATCCGCAACCGATTGAAAACCCGCCCCTCAACATGATACGAAAGACGATGGAAGTCAATAAATCTTAGAGAAGTTCTTTACGAGAAGCCAAGTAGGCGTGAGCATGGCGCTCAAGAACCTCGTCCTCGACGCTCGTTAGGCGAATGGCGCCGAGCGCCGCGGGCAGCGGCAGCATGCTGCGGTTCGAGCGGACAAACTGCTGTCTGCGGAACTCCTCGATATATGCGGCAGGCTCCAAGTCGAAGGCAAGCTCCTCGATGCCAAAGTCCTCCAGGCAGTCATCGAGATCAAACACATAGTCGATATCGAAGTCGCAGGCATCGTGTGCTAGGCGCGCCTCAAAGCGCATGCCCTCGGACAACAGCTGGTAGGCAGGGACCTGCGAAGCGGCATCGCCCAAGCAAGCGCGCAGGGTGCGCTCCCCCGTCTTGCCAAAATCGAGCGCATGGCGAGCGCTCGGGTTCGTGGCCGTCAGCACGTCCTTGCGGGCAGTCTGAGACCATTGAACGGCATTGACGAGTGCGACCTCCTCGCCCGCGAGAATCTCGGGGACGGTCTCAGTAAACTGATTCCAGCGGGACTTGCTGCTCGAAAGCATGGTGCCAACAAGTACCGCATAGCCGAACTTGAGGTCCTCGGGTTCCGCCTCGCGAACAAGGTCGAGATCACACACAACCAAGCCCGGTTCGAGACGGAGCGCGATAGCGGGAAGCGCATTGGCCAACGAGGCGACGAGCGGCTTCATGGTCGTCGCGACCGTGAGCATGGCGTCGAAGGTCGTCGGCAGCAGCGCGCACTCGGTTCGGCCACACCACTGGTTGGCGCACCAGCCAACAACCGAACAGGTTGCGGCATCGCCAACAGCGACAACGAGATCGTCGCAGGTAATGCCGTTAGCTGACAGGGCGCCAAAGACGGTATCGGCATCGGCCAGCGTAGCGCCGGCAGGAGAAACCTCGAGGGCGAGCAGCGACACGGCAAACCCGGCGTCGACCAGCGCATGCTCGACGACCTCGCCAAAACGCTCGGATGTGGCGTCGTTCCAAACCACCATCGCGCGCTTAGGCTTGCCCACAGCCGAGGCAAACATGCGCGACAGTTCCTCAAACGCGCCAAGACCGACGCGGACATCGACACTGCGGTTTTGGAAATTGATAAGTTGACGGCGAATCATAGCAGTCCACGCTCCAAAAGCATCTCGGCACAAAGGTAGGAAACGTCCTCGAAGGACTTGTTGCGGATATCAAGGGTAATATCGGCGGCCTGGCGATACAGCGGACGGCGATGCTCAAACAGGCGCGCAGCATGCTCGGGTGAGCGGAAATCTGGTCGGGTATCGGAGCGGCGAATCTGGCGCAACGAGTCCTCAAAGTCGCCTTCGAGGTACACGCATGTACCCATCTCGTGCATCAGCTCAATGTTCACCGGCGTCTCGACGATGCCACCCCCGCACGATACCAGCAGGCTGCGCTCACTTTGAAGCGAACGGAGTGCCGAGGTCTCGAGTTCGCGAAAACGATCCTCGCCCTCGGTCTTAAATATCTCGGTCACCGACTTGCCGCATCGACGCACAACCAAACGATCGGTATCGATGAATCGACGCTTGAACATAGTGCCCACGTTGCGCGCAAGCGTCGACTTGCCCGCGCCCAAAAAGCCGATAAAGAAGATATGGTCGCAGCCGTGTTTGATGTGCTGAGACATGGCGGAACCTATTCCTCGCAGGGAAGGTCGCGCAGGGCCCGGCGCTCAAAGATACGGAAGATCTGCGTGTACCACAGGTCCTGGGTTGCCTGCGGCTTGACCAGAATAGTGTCAACGCCGGCAAAGTTACCGCTCCACACGTCCGTGTAAAGCTGATCGCCGATCAGCACGGCCTCGTCGGCCGTGGCGCCCAGACGCTTAAGACCCGCCTTCAGGGCAAACGGGGCGGGCTTCATAGCGTGGCTGATGGCCTCGAGCCCCAGCTCGCGCGCCGATGCCATAACCTGGTCGCGATGCCAGTTGTTGGACACCATGCACAGCTTAAAGCCCTTGGCATGGGCGGCCTCGAGCCAGGCGGAGACCGCAGCGGGTACCTGCTCGGTATCACGCGGCACCAGGGTGTTGTCGCGATCGAGCAGAATGGCGCGCTTGCCGTCGGCCCAGAGGGTATCGAGGTCGATGCGATCGACCGAGGCAACATATCGTTTGGGGCTAAAAATCCTCATGATCAATTCCAAGACTGTTGGTGCTCTTCGTAGGTCTTCGAGAAATACTCCTCGTCCTGTGTAATGTAGAAATACAGGTCATCGGAGTCGGTCGGCTCAAGGGTAGCCTTGAGCGCCTCGAGCGACGGAGAGCAGATGGGCGTGGGCGGCAGGCCCTCGTGCTTATAGGTGTTATATGGGCTATCGCTCTGCAGGTCGTCGGCGGTAACCTCGCCGCCGGTGACATACATCATGGTCGCATCGCTATTGAGGTAACGCAGGCCATCGAGCTTGCCCGCCAGACGGTTATAGAAAACCGATGCCACATGCGCGCGCTGATCGGCGTTGAGACCCTCGCGCTCGACAATCGAGGCAAGGTTAACGATGTCGTAATCGGACATCTCCACGCCATAGCGCTCCTTGATCTTGGCCTCGCAGCTGGCAAAGTCAAGCGACTTATACTCAGCGTTGAACTGGTCAAGCATGGCGCGAATCACATCATCGGCGCTTGGGTCCTTGCCCAACGAATACGTCTTGGGGAACAGGAAACCCTCGAGCGAATCGTTCGCGGCGCCCTCAAGGAAGCTATAGTCCTTCACATAGTTGGACGCCTTTGCCTGATTGAGGAAGTCTTCCTTCGAGATACTGCCGTATGCCTTGGCCACGCGGTCGGCGACCTGGTCAACCGTCAGGCCCTCAGGGATAGTCAGCGCATCGGAGCCCGCATTGGGACCTTCCATGAGCTGCTGAACGACCTTCGTGGCATCCATAAGCGTGGTAAACGAATACTTACCAGGCTTAAGCGACATGTCGGCGTTAAGCTTTTTGACCGCCGCGTAATAATCCTTGGGATCATCGACGATATGGTTCTCGGAGAGAATCGAAGCGATCGTATCGCCCGAAGCACCATCGGGAATCGTGATAGTAACTTGCTGGCCAGCAGCGACTTTCGCATCCTCGCCGGCAAAGAAGCCCTTGACGGCCGGCACGACAAATAAAACGATCGCGACAAGCGCAAGCACGGCGGCGACGCCACCGACAATCAAAGGCACCGGGGAGCTTTTCTTTTGGGCACCACGGCGGGCGTGCGTGTTATAGCTCGAACGCGTGGCTGGAGCAACGCCGTGCGAGCCATGAGCATGATGTGCGTGGGAGCGTGATTGCGGGGCCTGCCCCTGCGTGCGCTGGGCAGGAACCTGTTGCTTAAAACGAGCGCCGCCAGCGGGCTGCGCGGGACGAGCGGCGGGCTTTTGAGCAGCACGCTGAGTAGGCTGAGCCGAACGCTGCATCGGCTGCGCCGGGCGCTGGCCAGCCTGAGCAGGGCGCGGCGCGGGCTGCCGTGTACGATTCGGCTGGCGCGGATCGAAAGCGCTAGACATGCGAAACCTCCTCGTTTTTGCGATCGAGCCACGTCTGCAAGAACAGGCTGGCGGCGATCATGTCGATCTTGCCCCTCATCTGCTTTTCGTTGAGCCCCTGCTCTCGCAGGATTCGCTTGGCCTCCTGCGAGGACAGACGCTCGTCCTCAAACTCCAGCGGAAGGTCGAGCTCGTCGGCAATCTTTTGGGCCACGGCGGCGACGCGCTCGGCCTGGGGGCCGGGTTCACCGGCCATGGTCAAAGGACGTCCGCTTACCAGGATATCGGGCTCATAGTCCTCGACCAGGTAGCGAAACGTCTTTGACATACCGGTGACCTCGGCAGCCGGAAGCACCTTGACAGGCATTGCCATCTTGCCATCACGGCTCGAGACGGCAATGCCAATCCTGGTCTCCCCTATGTCCAGTGCGAGCGCGACCACAGCGACTACTTAGGTTCTTAGGCGCCGAGCGCGGTCTTAGCGGCCGCGAGGGCATCGGCGATACCGGCGGCGTTCTTGCCACCGGCCTGGGCCATGTTGGGACGACCGCCACCGCGACCGTCGACCAGGCCCGCAATCTGCTTGATCACGTTACCGGCGTGGAAACCGGCCTTCACGGCGTCATCGGAGCCGGCGGCGAGCAGAGCCGGGGTGCCCTTCTCGGTCACGCTGGCAACAACGCAGGCGACGGGGCCGGCGACCTTCTGGTGCACGGTGTCCCAAACGTTGCGCAGGTCGGCAGCCTCAAGGCCCTGGAGCTCAGCGACGACGAGCTTGTAGCCGTTCAGCTCGACAGCGCCGTCGATGGCACTGGAGATAGCGTCGGAGGAGCCACCGGTCAGCGCCTTCTTGAGCTTGTTAGACGTCTCGCGCAGCTCGGCCTGCAGGTTCTCCACGCGGGCAGGAACCTCGTCGACGCGGCACTTGAGCGCAGCGGCAGCGGCGTCAACGAGTGCCAGGCGGTCGGCCATGTAATCGAGAGCGCCCTTGGAGGTCACGGCCTCGATACGGCGGACATTCGAGCCCGTGGAGGATTCGGAGATGATCTTGAACAGACCGATCTCGGCGGTGTTGGCGGCATGCGTACCACCGCAGAGCTCGCGGGAGAACGGCTGGTCCTCGGCGCCCACGGAGACGACGCGGACGACGTCGCCGTACTTCTCGCCAAACAGTGCGACAGCACCGGCGGCCTTGGCCTCGTCGATGCCCATAACACGGGTCACGACCGGCTTGGAAGCGAAGATCTGCTGGTTGACCAGGTCCTCGACAGCCTTGAGCTGCTCGGAAGACAGGGCCTCGAAGTGCGTGAAGTCAAAGCGCAGGTGCTCGGGCGTCACCAGCGAGCCGGCCTGGGAGACGTGCTCACCCAGGACCTGCTTAAGCGCGGCGTCGAGCAGGTGGGTGGCGGTGTGGTTGCGGCGCAGGAAACCACGGCGCTCGGCGTCGAGCGCGGCAGTCACGGTAGCACCGACGGTCAACGTGCCCTCGGCAACGTGCGCGACAAGGGCATACAGGCCGTTGTGGTTCTTGGTGTCGGCAACAGTCAGCGCAACGCCCTCGGCGGAAAGCTCACCGGCGTCACCCTGCTGGCCACCCATCTCGGCATAGAACGGGGTGCGGTCGAGCACGACCTCGACGTCCTCGCCGGCGGCAGCGGACTCAACGGACTCGCCGTTGCGCACGATGGCAACAACCTTGGCGCCCTCGATGACGTCGTTGTCATAGCCGTCGAACTCGGTCGCGGCAACCTTGTCGGAAAGCTCGACCCACACGTCGTTGAAGCTACCCCAGGCATCGCCCTTGGCGTTGGCACGGGCGCGGGCCTTCTGGTCCTCCATGCAGGCGGTAAAGCCGTCCATGTCGACGTCGTGGCCGGCAGCGCCGGCGATCTCGACGGTCAGGTCGATGGGGAAACCAAAGGTGTCGTGTAGCTTAAAGGCAACGTCGCCCGGAAGCACAGCGCCCTCGGCGAGCGCGGCCAGGGCCTCATCCAGGTAAACGCGGCCGTTGTCGAGCGTCGTGGAGAAACGCTCCTCCTCGGAGGCGACGATGCCCTTGACGAGCGCGACGTTCTTGAGCAGCTCGGGATAGGCCTCGCCCATCTGAGCGTTGACTTCGTCGATAAACTTGGTCAGGAAAGCGCCCTCGATGCCCAGCAGGCGGCCGTGGAACACGGCACGACGGAGCAGGCGGCGAAGGACGTACTCGCGACCCTCGTTACCGGGCAGGATGCCGTCCGAGATCATAAAGTCAACGGCGCGGGAGTGGTCGGCGATGATGCGCAGGGAGCGGCTGACGCCGGAGTAATCGTCGGCGTCATAGGTCTTGCCGCTGATTTCCTCACCGAGTTTGATGAGGTGCTGCATTAAATCGCCGTCGTAGTTAGCGGTCTTGTGCTGCATGATAGCGGCCATGCGCTCCAGACCCATGCCCGTATCGAGGTTGCGGTGCGGCAGCTCCGGCATGGAGCCGTCCTCCTGGCGATCGTACTGGGTAAACACGAGGTTCCAGAACTCAAGGAAGCGGTCGCAGTCGCAGCCGGGCTTGCAGTCGGGACTACCGCAACCAACCTCCTCGCCCATGTCAAAGTAGATCTCGGAGCACGGACCGCAGGGGCCGGTGGGGCCAGCGGCCCAGAAGTTGTCGTCCTCGCCCAGACGCGAAATGTGATCCTCGGCAACGCCCAGGGAGCGCCACACGTCGTGGGTCTCGTCGTCCTCGGTAAAGACGGTGAAGTACAGGCGGTCGAGCGGCAGCTTGAACTCCTTGGTGATGAGCTCAAAGGCCCAGGCGCAAGCCTGCTCCTTGGAGACGCCGCCAAAAGAGAAATCGCCGAGCATCTCGAAGAACGACAGGTGACGGCCGTCCTCGCCGATGCAGTCGATGTCGTTGGTGCGGACGCACTTCTGGCAGGAGATCGCGCCAATCTCCTTCATGGTCTTCTTGCCCTGGTAGTACTCCTTAAACTGGTTCATGCCGGCGTTGGCAAGCAGCAGTGAAGGATCGTCGGGGACGAGGGACGAAGAAGGATAGAGCTTAAGACCGCGCTCCTCAAAGAAGTTGAGGAACTTGGAGCGGATCTCGGCCGTAGTCATTGACGGGTAGTCAGCACTCATAGAGGGAATCTCCTCGGTTTCACATCGAAACAGTTCAAACGTAACGATATTACCATCCCGCCGCGCAAGTGCAAAAAAGAGGGTCGCCAAACAGCGACCCTCCAGCGAAAGTGCACGTTATTTAGTACTGCGCGATCCTTTGAAAAAGGACTGCTGTATAATTGCATATAAGATTCACCCGGAAGGAGCGATCGATGAAAAGCAAACGATTTGTCCTGAATGCACTTCTGGTTGTAGCACTTTTAGCGCTCTTAGCCTTCTCATGCTGGTACGCAAACCAACCATCATTTGGATACGTATTGTATACAGTAATGTCCGGCGATAAGGCTTATTACACTCTACGCGCAATTGACGTTCTCTTTTTCTATGTAGCCGGCCCCTTATCAATCGCTTTGGTCGCGTTTCTTGTCATTTACAACTTCAAGAAACGTTAATAGAACCTATTTAGAATCCGAATCGTCCATGGAGCCGTCGATGCCGGTTTTGGTATCGTCGTCCGAGTTGGAGTCATCGTCCTTGGCAAAGGGGTTCTTGAAGAAGCCCGTGGCATCGGGTTGCAGACCCGAGAGCTTGATCCAGTGGTTATCGAGCTCGGGCTTGGGCATGGCCTTGGCCTCGGGCGCGGTCTCGTTGCCGATGAGCTCGGACTCATAGATGAAGGTGTCGTCGCCGAGCGCGTCGTAGGCGGCGACCGGGTTGCCATCGGCATCGCGGTACGGTGTGCCCTTAAACACGGCGCCGTCATAGGCCACAAGCTGGCGGCCGGTCTCATTCTCGAAGTAGTACACGAAGATACCCTTGAGGGCCGCACAAAGCGGGATGGCAATAATCATGCCGATGGGGCCCATGAGTGCCGAGCCAATAACGAGCGCCGTGAGGCTCATGATAGGATGCACCTGTACAGAGCTCTGCATAACCTTAGGCGAAATCACGTTATCGGTGACGTTTTGCGCGACCATCGTCACGACGAGCGTCCATAACGCCAACATGGGGCTGAACATGAAACCGAGCACTGTGGCGATTGCTGCGCTCACCCAAGGGCCGACGACCGGAACCAAATGCATGATGCCGGTAAAGATAGCCATGAGCGCCGCATACGGATGGCCGATGATCATAAAACCGATAAAGGCGAGGAAACCACCGCAGATGGACGTCACGACCATACCGCGCATGTAGCCGCCGACAGAGCGAGAAAGGATGGCGACCATAAAGCGGTACGAGGTCTCCTTCTCCTGACCGATGATGGTGCAAATCTCGCGGTGCATGCGAGGGTAGTCGCAGGCCATCCAGTATGCAAGCACCAGACCAAGGAAGATCACGAACAACTGCGAGGCCGTATTGGTGATGAGCGGGAACACGCCGCGGCCAAGCTCGGCAGCAATCTGAGACACATACTTCGATGCCACGGCAACCAGCGACGACAGGTTGTCGTCCAAATACTCCTTGAGCGGCGTGTTGTTGAGCGTCTTGGCATGCGAGATCATCTCGTTGAGGTCGCCACCCGCAACACGAAGCTGCTCGGGTAGGCGGCTCAGGACTTCCATGATCTGACCAAAGAGAATCGGCGACAAGATGCAAACGACACCGACGAGCACGGCAACAACAACAATAAGCGCGATAAGCGAACCAATGCCGCGATTCACGCCATGGTGCTCGAGCAAGTTGGTGATCGGGGACATCACAAAGGCAATGATGGAACCAACAGCGAGAAACTCGATAACCGGCGCCAAGATGCCCATAAGGTTAAAGATGACAGCGGCGATGACAATGCAGCCGACAACAGCCCAAATGCGAAGCGTCAGAATGCGGGTGTCGCGCAGCACGCGATCGGTTTGTTGGGGGTGCTCACTCATGAACGAATCATCACTCCGTCGGGGTCGATCTTGTCCTGAATCTTCTTAAGCGTGCGGCGCAGCAGACGCGAAACCTGCACCTGAGAAATACCCAGCTTCTTGGCGATCTCGATCTGGGTCATGCCCTTCACAAAGCGCAGCTCGATCACCTCGCGCTCGCGCGGCGAGAAATCACGGATGGCTTCCTCGATCACTAAGCGGTCATCAGTAAAGTCGAGCTCGTTGTCGTCGTCGGCGTAACGGTCGAGAATCGAGGGGGCATCGTCGGAATCGGACGCACCAGGAGCCTCGATGGGCACCGAGGTATAAGCCGAAGACGATTCCATAGCCTCGAGAACCTCATCGACAGTCACATCTAGATACTCAGCGATCTCCTCAACCTTGGGCGAACGCTGCAGCTCGTTGGTAAGTTTGTCAGTAGCCTGGTTGACCTTGGCCGAGAGCTCCTGCAGACGACGCGGTACGCGCACGCTCCAGCCCTTGTCGCGGAAATGGCGTTTGATCTCGCCCAGGATAGTGGGTGTCGCAAACGTCGTGAACTCGAGTCCGCGCTCGGGATCAAAACGGTCGATAGCCTTGAGCAAGCCCAAATAGCCGACCTGCATGAGGTCGTCGAGCGGCTCGCCGCGATTCTTAAATTTGTTGGCAAGAAACCTTACCAGGTTCATATGGGACATGACGAGCTGCTCACGGGCGTCCGGATCACCGGTCTCCTTGTAGCGACGAAACAGCTCGCGGGTTTTCTCCTTGTCCCAAGCGGTCTTACCGCTCCGGGAACGTTCGGTCATATTAGATATCCGCCTTGAGGTCGAGGGAAAGCGTCAGGGGCGCCGCAGTCTTTTCGTAGGAATCGCACACGCTCGCGAGGATGAGCTCGGCATACACCGCAGCCTGGTCGTCTTCATCGACCGTAGCCTGGTCACCAAAGGTAATAGTCATGCCAACGTGGGTCTCATCGACATCGAATTTGATGGTGATGTCGTCGCAGTCGACCGCGGTGCAACCAAAGATGAAAGCCTCCTCGGCAGCCATGCGGATGTCCTCGATGCGATCGACAGACATAGAGCACAGGGCACCAACGTTGGCTGCCGTCATGCGCACAAGGCGAGCGAGACGCGGGTCACCGGCAACGGTCAGCGTGATAGGGCAGGTTGCTTCGCTACTCATCGCAGGACTCCTCAGAGGTCTCGGCGGGCGTATAGGTGTAATACTGAGCCGGCTTGGCTACAGAATTCTGAGCCACATCCGCGCCATCGGCGGCCTCGTCCTCGCCAATTAGGACGCGCTCGGTAGGCTGCTCGGCCTCCGCAGCGGCAGCGGCGAGCTTGCGATCGGCATCGGCTGCAGGAGCCTTCACCTTATTGAAGAGCTTCTGCACAGCACCAGCGGCAGAGTCAGTCACGCTCGACACAGCATTGCTGGCCTCGGCCATGCTGCCCGTAACCTCGGAAATGTCGCGAACCACGGCTTCGACCTCTACGAGATTGGAGGTAAGGGCATCAACTGCCGTCTTGCTCGACTTAAGCAGCGGCTCCATCTGGGCAAGCGCCGGCGTAAGCTCATCGACAGCGCCATCGAGCTTTGCCACCACAGGCTGAGCCTCGGCGATGGTGTTGTTGAGGTCGTTCACGGTCTTATCGAGCGAGTCGACAACGGTGCGGGTCTTGCGCAGGGTAAGCGCGAGCTCAACGATGGCCCACACGCCGGCAAAGGCGAGCAGCAGCAGGGCAATCTGAATGGGACTCATACAAGCCTCCCAAAGGAATCGATATACAGACGGTTTCCATGGTACCCCAAAGGGGACCGAACATGCCAAGAGCAGCAACGTGGGACAAAATTATCAGCAGCTACTTCGGTGCATTCCCGCTGCGGTCACGTTCACTTTGCTCTACGCGCCATTCTTCCCAACCGCGGCCGGCAGGCTGCCAGAACGCGCCGCGCTCCAGTCCCTCGGGCAAATAGCGCTGATCGACCCAGCCTTCGGGATAATCATGTGGATACTTATACATACCGTATTCATCGCTGCCCGGGCGATGGCGATCGCGCAGATAACTCGGCACCTCGCGAAGCCCACTAGAATGGATATCGGCCAGCGCCGCATCGATCGAAGCCTCGCACGCGTTGGATTTTGGCGCCAAGCACACATAGAGAGCGGCCTGAGCCAGGTTAATGCGGCACTCGGGATAGCCAATGACCTCGGCAGACTTAAACGCGGCATGTGCCACCAAAAGCGCCTGCGGGTCGGCGTTCCCAACGTCCTCAGAAGCATGAATCATAATACGGCGTGCAATAAACTTAGGATCCTCCCCTGCATCGATCATGCGCGCAAGCCAGTAGACCGTGGCATCGGGGTCGCTACCGCGCATGGACTTGATGAACGCACTGATGATGTCGTAGTGCATGTCGCCGTTTTTGTCATACGTAAAGCCGCGACGCGGGTTGGCAATCTTTACGTCATCCACGGTGATGGGATAGCGCTCCCCCGCCGCCGGCGCTGGCGTCCCCTCGGGATCGGGACGCGTAACGGCAATCTCGCTCGCCAGCTCAAGTGTCGTCAGGGCCGAGCGTGCATCACCCGCAGCCAGCGTACAAATGGTCTTGACCGTATCAACATCGGCCGAGAACTTTCCATTCAAGCCCTGCGGTGCCTCAAGCGCACGTTCAATAAGCGTGGCGATATCCTCATCCTTCAGATGCTCAAGCTCCACCACACGCCCACGCGACAACAGTGCCGAGTTAACCTCGAAGTACGGATTCTCCGTCGTAGCGCCAATCATAATGACGGTACGGTTCTCAACTGCATGCAGCAGGGCATCCTGCTGCGACTTAGAGAAGCGGTGAATCTCATCGATGAATAGAATGGTGCGGCGGTCGTAGGTATTCAGGCGCGTCTTGGCCTCGTCAATCACGCGACGCAGGTCCTTCACAGTACCCGTGACGGCGCTGACCTCGACAAACTCGCTCTTGGTATGGTTGGCGATAATGTGGGCCAGCGTCGTCTTACCCGTACCGGCCGGCCCGTACAGAATCACGCTCGAAAGCACGTCGTGCTCGATCGCGGCACGCAACCATGAGCCCTTACCGACGGCCTTTTGCTGGCCCACATACTCGTCGAGCGAATTGGGGCGCATGCGCACCGCAAGCGGCGCATTTTTAAAGGAACGCTCGCGCGTCGAGGCAGAAAAAAGGTCGTCCATAGCCATCCCGTGCATCCATCAAAATCGTTGTTCCTCAACAGTATACCGAAAATATACGAACTACCGTTCGTTAATATAGGTACGATGCGGAAACTTCAGCCCCGGGAACAGCTTGCTCGTCAGCTCACAGAAATAGCCGTCCGTCATGCTCGAAATGTAATCCACTACGGTCTGATCTTTATCATCCTGCCATGCATAGGTGCGATTGTAGTAGGAAAGCTGCCGCTCAATGCGCGAAATGTGATGCTTAAAGATATACGAAGACTCGTCGCCTTCGTTTATATCCTGCAGGCAACGGTCATAGAGCTTTTCGAACGCCTCGCGCAGCTCCGTTTCGGAGTCGCCCTCGATGCCGCCCTTGCTATAGATCTTCTCGTAGTTCTCGCGCTTAGCGCGGCGGATTTCCTCGAACAGGTCCTCGCTCATCTCGATGCGCGGCTTGCCATAGCTGTGCTCGACGATATCGATAGAGGCATGCGTGAGAATCCAGCTGTTGTATGCTCCGCCAAGCCCATCGTCAAAAGCGTCGGGTGACAGCAGGCCCGCCGCAATGGCGTCTTGGCGATCACGCCCCGCATAGGCAAGAATATCCGAGATGCGAACGACACAGCCCTCAAGCGTCATGGGGCGCAAGTGCTCAATTGCGCTATAGCCTGTGGCAATGCAATCCTCGACGGTTCGATCGAACTGGTCAAAGGAACCCATGTCCGAGAGCTCGAACACACGCTGCTCGTACTCGCCGTTGTGGCAGAGCACGCCATCGAGCGTCTGAAGCGACACGTTGCGACCGTACAGCGCATCGAGCACGCGGACCGACTGCACGTTATGGAAAAAATAACGACCCGTGCGCTCGTGATAGATATCGTTGAGGAATCGCTCGCCGGCATGGCCGAAAGGCGTGTGCCCCAAGTCGTGACCCAGACCGATCGCTTCAATCAGATCGCAGTTGAGCCCGAGGGCGCGACCGATATCGCGCGCAATGCGCGAGACGAGCTGCACGTGTAGACCACGACGCGACAAGTCGTCGTTGCTTCGAAAGCTAAAAACCTGCGTTTTGCCTGCATAACGGGTGTACGCCGGTAGATGGAGGATTTTTTCGGTATCGCGCATAAACGTCGGACGCATAAGCGTGCCTTTGTCCGCATCGCGATCGACACGACGAATGACCTGGTCGTCGTTGCAACGATACGGATTGACAGTGCCCGAAGCACGATTGGCGGCAATGCGCTCGACGAGCTCGGGCGACAACGCCGAAGGAATACGGTCCATACACGCCTTGATGGCGGCCGTTTCTTGATTAGTTGCCATGGCATGCTCCTTAAGAACGATGCGCAATCGGTTACAGAGTGCAGCCCACGACCTCGATTATGGCAAAAATCGGCACTAAAAACGGGAGCAATGGCAGGGAGCACGATTTTGTGAAGAGGCAGGAGAGGGCCAGGGCCAGGAGTGCGACGGCAAATGCCACGATGCCACCCATAGGGTCGAGCGTGCAAAGCGCGAAGAGTGCTTTGGCGTCCCCCATGCCAATCCCCGGGGCTTGACGAAGGCGCCGCCAGAGCGACTCAGTAAGCACAAGGGCAAGGTAGACGATGACCGCAAGACCGGCATGATCAAGTGCAGTGTTAACGCCCCTGTCGAGCCAAACGCCTGCTAACGCCGCCACGGCACATGCGCCGGCAAGCTCATTGGGAAACCGCCGCTCACGGGCATCAATCCACGCGCCGGCAAAGATGCAAATCCAAAACGGGATATAGATCATCGAAAACCTCCTTGAGCAGCTGCTCAAAAGCAAAAACCACCACAAAGGTGCCTGTCCCCTTTGCGGTGGTTTTGGTGGTGGTTATTTGGCGCCTTGCATGACCTCGTCAAGGGTAACGCTGACGGCGTGCTGCGTCGGGACCCAGTCGACCTTCAGGAACAGCGCGGCCACCGTGATGGGGATATAGCTGAACATAAAGATCGGGAAGGTAAACAGGTTAGTCACCAGACGCCACTTTTGCGCGCAGTGAATGTGCTTGTACTCAAAGATAGTCGTGAGCAGCGCCAGGATAAAGAAAGTCAGATACATCATGGCGAAGGTCATAATGAGCGAAGCGGCACAGGCCTGCATCTCGACTTCGGTAGCCAAAAAGCCGTGCGAGAGTCCACCCACGATCAGGAACGTCGCATTGGCGAGCATCGAGATGAGCGACAGCAGCATACCCGGGGCGATCGTCATGAACATGTCGTAGGCGGCAAAGCGATGGTAGCGGAAGGTCGACTTGACCAGGTGCTTACCGTAAGTAAAGAACACCTGGTAGAAGCCCTTGGTCCAACGCATGCGCTGTTTCCAGGACGCCTTAAACGTCACGGGTTGTTCGTCAAAGAACTCCGCCGGCGCATAGCCAATGCGAATGCCGTGAATGGCGCAGAACGTGGTGAACTGAATGTCCTCGGTCAGCGTGTGGAACCGCCAACCGTGCATGCCCTCGATAACGCTGGCGGAGATGAGGTAGCCCGAACCCGAAACAGCGCAGGACGTCTTGCAGATATTACGCGCGTTGTTGAGGAAGCGCGCCTCGCGTAGATACCACGTGGCATTAGCAGCCGAGATCCACGAGCTGCCGAAGTTCTTGGAATTGCGATAGCTCGTGACCACATGGAAGCCCTGGTCAAAGGCATCATTCATCTTGGAAACATAATCGCGGGAGATAACGTTATCGGCATCGAAGATAAAGTAGCCCTCAAACGTGTCGGGATACTCGTTGAGAATGCGGTCGAAGCCAAAGTCCATGACCCAGCTCTTGCCCTTGCGGGCCAGGTCATTGCGCTCGTAAACAATGGCACCGGCCTCGCGCGCGAGCTGCGCCGTGTTGTCGGTGCAGGCATCGGCGACCACGAAAACCTCGATAAGCTCGGACGGATAATCCTGATCCTTGATGGAGCGAACGAGGTTAGCGATCACGGCCTCCTCGTTATGCGCCGCGATAAAGAAGGCATAGCGGTGAAGTTTTTTGGCCTTGGGAGGCGCGACCTCGCCACGAAGAGCGCCAATGACAAAGAAGACCACCTGGTACAGAAAGCAGACCGTGAGCAGCGTAACCACAATCTGGTTAAAGATCACGATGGGCGTGTTAGTTTGTAAAAAGGCGAGCATGCAGGCTCCCGAGAACGCGTTACGTAAACAACCGTATATCTTACCGCAGGCTTACCGAGTTCAAGAAACCACCTAATACCGGCTAGGCTTCGAGAAGGCCAAGCTGCGGGACGATGTCGTCGCCGGCGGCGGTGCGGCCAAGCGAGCGCGGGGCCAGGTCGTCAAGAACCGCAGCGAGATCCCAAGGCAGCTCGTCGCGGCATTCGATGAGCTCACCCGTCGCGGGATGGTCGAATGCGACGCGCCAGGAATGAAGGAATTGCCTGGTCAGACCCTGATCGGCGCACGCATCGCACTTACCGTAGAGCGGATCGCCCACGCAGGCGTGGTTGATATGGCGCATATGCACGCGAATCTGATGCGTGCGACCGGTAAACAGGTGGCACTCGACAAGCGTGTAGCCGTCGTCGAAACGCGTGGAATCAAAGCGTTCAAGCACCTTGAAGGTCGTGATGGCCTGGCGCGCAAAGGGGTCATCGGAAACCGCCATCTTCACGCGGTCGCGTGTCGATCGGGCAATACCGGTGTTGATGGTGCCCTCGTCCATGGCGATGTGCCCGTGAACGAGCGTGATATAGCGACGGTCGAGCGTGCGCGTACGGATAAGATTTTGAAGTGCGCGCTGGGTGTCGTCGTCTTTTGCCGCGAGCATAAGGCCCGAGGTATCGCGATCCAAGCGATGCACGATGCCGGGGCGGTCCTCACCCTGCACGGTACCAAGATGATCGATACCGCAGTGGTAGACCAGAGCGTTTGCAAGGGTGCCGCTCTCGTGGCCATGGGCGGGATGGCACACCAGGCCGCGCTGCTTGGAGAGCACGATGAGGTAGTCGTCCTCGTAACGGATATCAAGGGGAATGGCCTCGGGAATCACATCAGTGGGATCGTGCGGCTCGGGCAGGTCGACCGAGATGCGGTCACCGGAGCGCACAGCATACTTTTTTGATAGGCAGGTCTCGCCGTTGACGGCAACGGCGCCGCCCTCGATCAAGTGCGCGCAGGCAGAGCGCGTGGGGCAGCCATCGTTGGCGCCCAGATAGGCGTCAAGACGCTGACCAGTGGAATCGTCGGCAACAAGAATATGGATGTCGGCCATTAGCGCTCATTCCTTTCGCGAATCTTGCGGGCACGCTCCCCACGCTGCTTGGCTTTGCGTTTGGCGCGGGCCTCGTCACGGGCGTTGAGCTCGGCGGTCGCATCGACCTCGCGAGCGGCGGGACTCAAGAACATGTAACCGATAAGAGCCAGCACGACACCGACCGTAATGCCAATATCGGCCACGTTAAAGACGGGGAAATCAATGAAGGTAGCGGCAATAAAATCAGTCACAAAGCCCATGGCCAGGCGATCAATCGCGTTGCCGACAGCACCGCCCGCGACCATGGCCATGCCCACAACCTCAAGACGAGCAAGCTGAGGCGCACGCAGCAAGTACACGGCAATGGCGACAATGACCGCAAGCGCCAGCACGGCGAACGCAACGCCATGGCCCTCGCCCATACTAAAAGCGGCTCCGATATTGCGAACAAACAGAAAGTCAATCACACCGGGGATAACGGTCATATGCAGGGCATCGCCCACGGCACGAACCGCAAGCTTGGTCAGCTGGTCAACAAGCAGCACAACAAGCGCTACCCCACCAGCAACACCTAACCGCCAACGCAAAGGCGGCGTCATATCCGCACCACGACCCAAAGAAATCCCCTACCCTAAGAACATCGAATTGCGTTTAACGCAATTAACCATCTTATATTGCCACACGCAGAACGCACGACATATCCACCAACGCTAGCGAAATAATCAGCATAAAACGAAAGCGACATTCCGAAAAACAGAATGCCGCTTGAATATGACACAGGTAGTCGTTGGGGACGTTCTTGTTTGACTAGTCGTTTAAGAACGTCCCCAACGACTAGGTCCATAGAAACGCCGCATTACCGTCGCCAACAGCGAAAACGTCCCTAAGCGAGCAAGGTGACGTGAAAAAGGAGGGAAGCGTACTTTGGTACGCGACCGACGATTGAACGTCAGATTGCCGCTTAGGGGCGTTTGCAGCGTCGGTAGGTTACGGCGTTCTACGAACGCCGTAACCTACAGCGCATCAGCGCAGCGCTTACAGATATGAGCGTGGCCGTTGTACTCGCCAACGGTGGTGCGGTAGTTCCAGCAACGGTCGCAGCACTCGCCCTCGGCAGCTTCAATGGCAACGGAGAGTTCCTCGCCCTGGGTCAGCTCAACATCGGAGACGATGTAGAACTCGGCCAGGTCGACGGCCTTATCACCGGTCAGCAGCGCGTACATCTCGGCGGGAACGACCGCCTTGACGCGGACCTGCTGGCTCTTAGTGAAGGTGCCGGCAGAACGGGCATCCTCAAGGGCCTTGGTCACGGCGCTACGGAGCTCGAGCGAAGCCTCGAGCACGCCCTCAAACTCATTGGCCTCGTCGACCGTGATGGGCGACTTGTACCAATCGAGCAGCGCGGCGTACTTCTGGTGATCGACGCAGCCGGCGGGCGCATATGCCATGGCCTCGTCGACGGTATAGGACAGGATCGGCTGCAGGTCGCGCATGAGCATCGAGAAGAGCTCGGCCAGCACGGTCTGGGCACTGCGGCGCTCGAGCGAGCCGGGCTTGTCGCAGTACAGACGATCCTTCAGGGCGTCGAGATACACGTTGGAAAGCTCGGTAACCACGAAGTCATAGAGCGCACGGTAGGCGCGCGGGAACTCATAGCTGGCGTAGGCGTCGTCGACCTCGGCCTGGACCTGGGTCAGACGGGCAACCATGAGCTTGTCGAGCGGCAGCAGGTCGGCAAAGGCGACGCCGTCGGTCTCGGGCTCAAACTGACCCTCGAGCTCGGAGAGCAAGAAGCGCAGCGTGTTGCGGAAACGACGATAGGCATCGGACGTACGAGCGAGAATCTCATGGTCGATGGAGACGTCGGAGCTGGTGTCGACGGAGGCAACCCAGAGACGGATGATGTCAGCGCCCATCTCGTCGCAGACCTTGTTGGGGTCGATGACGTTGCCGAGCGACTTGGACATCTTGCGGCCCTGGCCATCGAGCGTGAAGCCCTGCGAGACGACCGCCTTGTACGGAGCATGGCCGTTGGCACCCACCGAGGTGAGCAGCGAGCTCTGGAACCAACCGCGATGCTGGTCGGAGCCCTCGAGATACACGTCAGCCGGGTACTCAAGCTCGGGTCGATACTCGCAGACGGCCTTCCAGGACACGCCGGAGTCCCACCACACGTCGAGAATGTCCTTATCAGCCTTGAGGTGATGGCCGCCACACTTGGGGCAAACGCAAGCCTCGCCCAGGTAACTCTCGGGAGCGTCGGTGAACCAGGCGTCGGAGCCCTTCTCGTGGAAGAGCTTGATGACGGCGTCGAGCGTGGCGTCGTTCATGACCTTCTCGCCGCAGTCGGCGCAAGTGTAGCTGGGGATAGGCACGCCCCAGTTGCGCTGACGGCTGATGCACCAGTCGGGACGCTGCTCGACCATGGCGCCGATGCGGTTGGCCGCGTGGGCCGGATACCACTTGACGTTCTCGCGGACCTCTTTGCCAGCCTGCTCGCGCAAACCGGTCTTGTCCATCGAGACAAACCACTGGTCGGTAGCACGGAAGAGCACCGGGTGCTTGCAACGCCAGCAGTGCGGATAGCTGTGCGTGATCTTCTTCTCGAGGACTAGGGTACCGCGCTCGCGCAGGAACTCGATGATGTGCGGGTTGGCCTCATCGGTGTCCATACCGCTGAAGGGGCCACCGGTGCCAAACTCCTCGCCGGTGTAGAACTTGCCGTCGTCATCGACCGGCATGCAGATGTCGGTGATGCCCTCCTTGAGGCAGGCAAAGTAGTCGTCGACGCCGTGGCCGGGCGAGTTGTGGACAATACCGGTACCGTCATCGACACCGACGTAATCGGCCAGCAGCGCCACGCCCTCGACACCGTCGAAGATCGGCTGCTTGTAGTGGATGTGGTGGAAGGTCTCGGCGGGAACCACATAGGGCTTGCCGTCGACCATAACCGGAGTGTACTCCCAGCCAAACTCCTCGCAGCACTTAGGAGCCAGGTCCTCGAGCATGACCTCGGCGCGGCCGTCGTGCTCAACGGCGACGTAGGCGGCGCCGGGCTTGAAGGAAACTGCCTGGTCGGAGGGGATGGTCCACGGCGTGGTCGTCCAGATGATAAAGTCGACCGGGCCGTCGAAGTTCTCGAGACCGGCGGGCTTGGAGGTCATCTCAAAGCGCACGAAGATGGACGGGCTCGTCTCGTCGGAGTACTCGATCTCAGCCTCGGCCAGCGCGGTGTGGCAGTGCTTGCACCAGTGGACGGGCTTGTGGCCGCGATAGATCATGCCCTTGTCGAACATGGCCTTGAAGACCTCGATGTCGGCGGCGTCATGCTGGTGATAGAGCGTCAGATAGGGGTTGTCCCAATCGCCGAGCACGCCCAGGCGACGGAAGCCGGCCTTCTGTAGCTCGATGTTCTCGACAGCGAACTTGTTGCAAAGCTCGCGGATCTTAGCCGTGGAGGTCTGGTTGAACTTCTCGGTGCCGAGCTTCTCCTCGACCTTATGCTCGATCGGCTGGCCATGGCAGTCCCAACCGGGGACATAGGGAACCTCATAGCCCTGCATCATCCAGTAACGGTTGATCATGTCCTTGGAGATCTTGTTCATGGCGTGGCCGATGTGGATCGGGCCGTTGGCGTACGGAGGGCCGTCGTGCAGCACGAACTTCTTGTGACCCTCGTTCTTCTTCAGAACCTGCTCGTAGACCTTGTTGTCCTGCCAGTCCTTGAGTCGCTTGGGCTCGGACTTGGAAAGACCGGCACGCATGGGAAAACCGGTCTTGGGCAGATTCATCGTCTGCTTGTACTCGTTTGCCACGGTACCCCTTTCATGTCGTGGGCGCGCACGCCCGTTGGGCACCAAAAAAGCGCCCGTCCCTACAAGCTGGGACGAAGCGCCACAAAACGGACTGTACGCCCGCAAAAGCTCTTCGTTTAACCACCCAGCTTAGATGCCCTCGCCCGCGTATTCGCGCGCTCGCATCCGTTACTCGGCTGGCCTGTATCGACGACCATCTCGGCGATATCTACTAAGACGAGCCTGTGCGACGCGTCCGTTGGGACCGCAGCTCCGGGGTGATTTTCATCGGTCGCATGCACGGGTTCTCAGCGCTCCCCGCTCTCTGTAACATGCGTACGGCCGACTACTCGTCCCCATCAACGCTTATGCGGAGTATGCTAGCACGTTCCGCGCCGGCGAAAAACCCTCAACACTGGTTTTATACGTTCGAAATTTCTCGCGGCTGTGGACCTTCTCTAGGAGCAAAATACCTGAAAGCACTTTATCGAAAGAAAGAAGGTTGCCATGCGCACGATTGGAATGAGTGATTATACCGTTGGCGAGGATTGCTTTACCGAGCTGCCCGCCGCACTGGCCGAGTACGGAGCGACCAAGGTCGCCATCATTGGCGGCAAGCGAGCCCTGGCTGCGGCGCTGCCGGGAATCGAGGCGGCACTTGAAGGTACCGATGTCGAGGTCCTGGAGACGCGCGTCTATGGCACCAACAGTACGCGTGCCAATATCGCCAAGGTCGTGAACTCCCCTGCCTGCCAGGAAGCCGACGCGCTCATCGCATGTGGCGGCGGCAAGGCACTCGACACCGTGAAGACCGCAGCCATCGAGCTCAAGAAGATCGTCTTTACCGTACCGACGATTTGCTCCAACTGCTCCGCCGCGACCGCCATTGCCGTCGTGTACAACGACGACGGCTCGCTCGAGGGCTATTCGTACCCCAACCGACCGGCGCACATCTTCATCAACCCCAAGATCATCGCCGAGGCACCGGCGGAGTACTTCTGGGCCGGCGTAGGCGATGCCCTGTCTAAGCAGCCCGAGGTCGAGTACGCCACGAGCGCCGGCAATTTGGAGCACACGGCAGGCCTTGGCTTGGCACTCGCCCACACCTGTTCCGAGCCGCTGTTTACCTATGGCGTCCAGGGTCTTGAGGACGTGCGCCAGGACCTGTCGAGCGAGGCTGTCAAGCAGATCGCGCTCGACATCGTGGTCAACACGGGCTATGTCTCGAACCTGACCAACCAGAACGATTACTACTACAACTCGAGCGTGGCACACGCGTTCTACAACGCCACCTGCAGCATTCCGCGTGAGGGCACCTACCTGCACGGCGAGATCGTGAGCCTGGGCGTGCTCGTGTTGTTCGCCTACACGGGCGACACCGAGAACCTTAAGCGCTACGCTGCCTTTAACAAGCAGATGGGGCTGCCCGTGACGCTTGAGCAGGTCGGGCTTTCCGAGGCCGACATCCCTGCCCTGTGCGAGTACGCGCACGCCACCAACGAGTGGAAGCAGGGCAACCCGGAGCCCTTCACCGACGAGAAGTTCGCCGCCGCCATCAAGACCGCCAACGCCTACGGCCACACGCTCTAGACCCAGGCCAAAACCACCACAAGGGAGCAGTGCCCTTGTGGTGGTTTTTTATTGCTCCAGCATGCTGGGGTCGAACTCGCTTGCCGGGATCACACGGTAGCCGTGGCGCAGGAGCAGGTCGACGAAAACACCGTTGCCCGCGGTGAGCGTACTGCTAAAGGTGCCGTCGTAGATGTGACCCGCACCGCACGAGGGGCTGCGGTCCTGAAGGATGCACGCGACTATCTCTTCCGGTCCGCCTGCCTGCTCGCACATATCGAGCGCACGTTGGGCACCCAGGCGAAATTCACGATCAACCGAGATGCCCTCGCAGGTACGAACCTCGCCGTTCACAATCTCGGACGGCTTGCGCGGCGTGAGCAGGCCGCCAAAGACCTCGGGGCACACGAGGAGGACCTCGGTCCCCGTGCGCTCGCAAGCCTCGACCAACGCGCGGTGGTAGTTATCGAGCCCGTTATACTTGCAGCTCTCGCCCATCAAGCAGGCGCTCACCACGATCTTCATTTCCATCCCTCTCAAGCAAAACGCCCCATTTGAGATAGGCACTCAAATGGGGCGTCGATATTTACTATCCCGAACGCAACGCTACTGCTGCTTAGACATCAGCGGATTTTCGCGCGTGAGGAGGTTCATAAACTCCTCGCCCGTGATCGTCTCCTTCTTGTACAGATAACGAGCCAGCTCGTGGAGCTTGAACTTGTTTTCCTTGAGGATCTGCAGGGCGCGGTCGTGCGCATCCTCAATCAACTTGGCGACAATTGCGTCCACACGCTCGGCCGTACCGGGGGCGCAGGTGAGCGACGTATCCTGGTTGAGGTACGCATTCTGGACGGTACCGAGCGCCATCATGCCAAACTCGTCGGACATACCAAAGCGCGTCACCATGTTTCGGGCGAGCTTGGTGGCCTGCTCGATATCGTTGGCGGCGCCAGTCGTCATCTCACCAAAGATGAGCTCCTCGGCCGCACGGCCACCGCAGTAGACGGCGAGCTTGTCCAGGACCTCCTGGCGTGTGGTCAGGAAGCGCTCATCCTCCTCGACCTGCATGGTGTAGCCCAGAGCACCGCTCGTGCGTGGCACGATGGTGATCTTCGTGACCGGCGCAGAGCCCTTCTGGCGAGCGGCAACAATGGCATGGCCGATCTCATGGTAGGAAACGACCTGCTTCTCGTGGTCGGAAAGCACCGTGGACTTACGCTGTTGGCCGGCAATGACGACCTCCACCGACTCCTCGAAGTCGTCCTGGGTTGCACGCTTGCGACCTTCGCGAACGGCGCGCAGGGCGCCCTCGTTGATGATATTGGCCAAATCGGCGCCCGAGGCACCAGGCGTGGCGCGGGCAATCGCGGTCAAATCGATCGGCGGCTGCGTCTTCACGCTCTTGGCATGCAACTCAAGAATGTTCTTACGGCCGGTCAGATCGGGCAACTCGACGGGGATGCGGCGGTCAAAACGACCGGGGCGTAGCAGGGCCGGATCGAGGCTGTCGGGACGGTTGGTGGCAGCGAGGACAACGATACCCTTGTGGTTATCGAAGCCATCCATCTCGGTCAGCAACTGATTGAGCGTCTGCTCGCGCTCGTCGTTGCCGCTAAAGCCGCCGCCATCGCGCTTCTTACCAATGGTATCGATCTCGTCGATAAAGACGATGCACGGGGCCTTTTCCTTGGCCTGCTTAAACAGGTCACGAACCTTAGCAGCGCCGCGACCAACAAACATCTCAACGAACTCAGAGCCCGAAATGCTAAAGAACGGAACACCGGCCTCGCCGGCAACAGCCTTGGCAAGCAGGGTCTTACCGGTACCCGGAGGGCCAACAAGGAGAGCACCGCGCGGCAGCTTGGCGCCAATCTCCTCGTAGCGCTGCGGCTTCTCCAGAAAATCGACGACCTCCTTGAGGGATTCCTTGGCCTCTTCCTGGCCAGCGACGTCCTTAAAGGTCACGCCCACGTCCTTGGAGGCGATCACGCGCGCGCCGGACTTACCCAGCCCGCCGCCGCCAAAACCGCCGCCGCCAAAGTTCATCGACGGGCCGTCATCGCCCATAGCCTTCTTCATGCGGCGGTTGAGCCACCAACCGATGAGGAAGAAAATCGCCATGGGAAGAATGAGTGTGAGCAGGTAGTAGGTCATCAAACCCGAGTTTTTATCGGGAACGACCGACTCCAGCGAAGCGCCAGACTCAAGCACGCGATCGGTAAAGCCCGCATCGTTCGGCACACCGGTCGTCTTATAGGCGATATTCTCGTCCTCGCCCTTCTTGGTGTAATAAATCGAGTAATCGTCCGTGTTGTACTCGACCTTGTCGACACTCTTCTTATCGAGTGCTTTGACAAACGTCGAGTAATCGGTCTTCGTAATCTGCTGCGTGTGACCGATGTTGGGGAACAGAACGGTCGAGAGCACGAGGTAGACGACGAAGGCGATGAGCACGTAGAGGATCATATTCCGTCTACGCTTGTTGTCATCCATCTCCATCTGCTTGAACTCCATCTACTGGGGTTGATAATGGTTTCTAGAATACCCAACCCGAGCGACGATAAACCGACGCCGGGCACGAAAGGACAGAGATGGCATCACTGTAAGTCGGCAAGGTTCAAATCTATACAGGCGACGGCAAGGGCAAGACGACGGCTGCTTCGTGACGCGCGAGGATGTCGAAGCGCTGATCGCGATAAAGCCCGCCACCACGGAACTCGTGCTCACCGGCCGCGGGCTGCTGCCGTTGGCCGACCTCGCGGACTTAGTCACCGAAATACGTCCCATCAAACACTACTTCGACGAAGGCCTCCTAGCCCGCCAAGGCATCGAATACTAATTGATTCGTTTTCCGCCAACACCTACAGCTCATAAGGAAGTTGCGGTGGAATAGTACTTGTTTGACGGTCCGCAAGGGCTTTTCAGGAACTATTTCACCGCAACTTATCAGGGGTATCTGACGGATGAGCTAGGCGGTGGCGCGGCCGAGCCAGTTTCCGCTGTGATGGTAGACGATGAACATGGTTGCGGTGATTACCCAGGTTACGGGGTAGACAAGCAGCAGGTGCTCAAGCGACGGATCGAACGGCATAATCGCAAACACCCAGATCACCCTGAGCACGACGGTGCCAAAAATCGTGAGCAGCATGGGCTGCAAGCTCACGCCGGCACCACGAATGGAGCCCGACGCGTTCTCGATAATCGAGAAAATCGCGTAGAACGGCGCAATGAAATGAAGAATCGTCGTGGTATACGCCGAAATCGAAGCATCGTCGACAAACAGACGCGACAACGGACCCGAGAATACCAGCAGCACGGCAGACAGGCCGCCAATGAGCATAAAGGACAGCACGAGCGACGTATGGTAACCCTTGCGCATGCGCTCGTAGTTGCGCGCGCCAAAGTTCTGTGCCGAGAACGTGGTGATCGACACACCAAGCGCCTCGGTAACCATCCAGACAATGCCATCCAGGCGGCCCGAAAGACCCCACGCCGTGGTGACATCGGCACCAAACGAGTTGACCGACACCTGAATCAAAACGTTGGAAATCGAATACGCAGCAGACTGAAAGCCAAGCGGCAGACCGCATGAGATCATGCTCTTACAAATGCCCGGATCAATGCCGAGTTTGGACAGTGAAAGCCGCCACGCACCCGGTGCGTGCATCATACGAATCACGATCATCGTGGCGTTGGAGCAAATGGTCAGCGCCACCGCGATGCCGCAGCCAAGAGCCTCCATATGAAGCACGGCAACGAAGATAACATCCAGCACCGCATTAACAAGGCAGCCGGAAGCGATGATCACAGCAGGCCCGCGCGTGTCGCCCACGGCGCGCAGCAGTGCCGTCCCCATATTGAGCAGCAGCGCCGCAACCATGGCGGCAAAATAGCAACGAGCATAGGCCACGCCCTCGGCCAATAGTTCATGCGGCGTGTTCATAAGCACCAGCATGGGCTCAACGAACACTATGCCAAGAATCGAGAAAACGATACCGCCCACCAGCGCGAGCGTCATGGCCGTATGGACCGAACGGCTCAGGCGGTCATCATCGTGCTGGCCAAAATACTGACCGGTAATGACCGCGCAGCCGGCGCCGACGCCAACGCAAAAGCCAATGCAGAGCTCGGTGAGCACCATCGTGGCTTGAATGCCACCCAGTGCGAGCTTGCCACCAAACTGGCCGACGATATAGGTACCGATGAGCGTGTAAGCCTGCTGAAAAAACGAACTAAAAAAGATGGGAACGCACAGCGAAAGCAACTGCTGCCAAATAACACCCTGCGTTACATCGATAGCCGTAGATTTCTTAGCCACACGCCCTCCCCAAAAGCGCACGTCAACCGACAAAACAGCAAATTAAGACCAACGCCAATACCAGCTTAGCACCGACCGGCGTCGACCGAAACACCCCGAATCAGAGCCCGGTGCGAACTATCTGCCTAGTGATACAGCCCCGGCTGGTAGTGGTACTCATTACTCACGTGCGGGCACAGCTGCCAAAAGGCGACGGCACTCGCCGCTGCCACGTTAAGCGAATCGACCCCGTGCGCCATCGGAATGCGCACGGCCCGGTCGCAGCCCGCGATAGTCTTGGCACCCAGGCCGGCACCCTCGGTACCCATAAAGATTGCCAGGCGGTCAATCTCCTGCAGCACGGGATCGTCCAGCGATACGGAATCGTCCGTCAATGCCATGGCAGCACAAGAAAAACCGGCTTCGTGCAGTGCCGCCAGGCCATCGTGCGGCCACACGCGAGCCTCGCTGCCAATGCGCGTCCACGGCACCTGAAACACCGTGCCCATGCTCACGCGGGCCGAGCGACGGTACAGCGGGTCGCAGCACGTAGGGCTGACCAAAATACCGTCAACGTTCAATGCGGCCGCCGAACGGAAAATCGCGCCCACATTGGTATGGTCGACAATGCCCTCGAGCACGCACACACGCACCGGACGCTCCCCCGCCGCCTCGACGACGCCGTCGAGAAACTCATCAACCGGAATCTGCCGCGGGCGACGAAACGCCGCGAGCGCACCGCGCGTCACGTTAAAGCCCGTCAATTGCTCCATGAGCTCCATGGAGGCAACGAACACAGGAACCGGACCTGCGCCCTCGCGCACAACCAGGCGCTCAAACAGCGGCATCATCTGATCGAGCCAGCGTTCGCCCAAAAGAAAGCTCACCGGCTGGTATCCGGCACGCACCGCGCGCTCGATAACCTTGGCACTCTCAGCGATAAAGATACCCTTTTGGGGCTCCAGCACGCAGCGAAGCTCGCGCTCGGTCAGTCGCACGTAGGCGTCGAGCCGCTCATCCGTAAGCGAATCGATTCGCAGAACCTCAACGGCATCAGTCATAGCAGCCAGCCCGCACCCTTCTTAACAGCACATCTATACCAAACGAGGCGACGCGAAGCGCCGCCCCATGCATTCAATCAACCCGATAATACCGTTCACGCTAGGCGATTTACGCCTCAACGCGACGATATGTCACGAACTCATAATCGACACCCTCGTCGCCCTCGCCCGAGGCAATCGTGGCAACACCGCCACGCCACGCAATCTCCCACGCGGGATCGGCGTCCAAATCGGGAAAGTACGTGTCCACGGCATGAGTGCAATGGTTGTGCGTGACCTCGGCCTCGGCGCAATACGGCAAAAACTGCCGATAGACATCGCCGCCGCCGATCACCCACGCAACGGGCTCATCGGCAACCGCGGCGAGAGCCTCGTCGATGCTATGCACCACGTCGACGCCCTCGACAGCAAAATCCTCGTCGCGGGTAAGCACGATATTGCGACGGTTCTTGAGTGGACGCCCACCGGGAAAACTCAGCAGCGTCTTGCGCCCCATGATGACCGGGCAGCCCTTGGTGCAGGCCACAAAATGGCGCATGTCGGCGCGATTGGACACCACCATGTCGCCCTCGCACCCAATGCCCCAATCGTCACACACGGCAACGATAGCAGATAGCTTACACGTCATGAGCACCACCTACACCGCAATGGGAATGTTCTTGACCTGCGGACCGTGCTCGTAGCCCTCCACAATCAGGTCGTCGGTCGTAAACGCATAGAAATCATGCACGTCGGGGTTCAGCGTTACCTTAGGCGCCGCAAACTGCGGACGCTCGATAAGCTCGCGGACGATATCGACATGCCGGTCGTAAATGTGGGCATCGGCAATCACATGCAGCAGCTCGCCAGCGATCATATCGACCGACTGCGCGACCATCATCAACAAAATAGCGTACTGGCACACGTTCCAGTTGTTCGCGGCCAAAATGTCCTGGCTGCGCTGGTTGAGAATCATGTTGAGCGTGGGCTTGTCGTCCTGCGGGCGCTGCGTGACGTTATAGGTCACGCTGTAGGCGCACGGATACAGGTGCATCTCGGACAGGTCGCTAAACACGTACGTGTTGGTCATGATGCGGCGGCTGTACGGCGTATGCTTAAGGTCGTACAGCACACGGTCCATCTGGTCAAAGTCGCCCTCGGCGTAATGGCTCTTCTGGCCAATCTGATAGCCGTAGGCCTTGCCGATGGAACCGGTCTCGTCGGCCCACTCATCCCAAATATGGCTGTTGAGGTCATGGACGTTATTGGACTTCTTTTGATAGATCCACAAGATCTCGTCCATGGCAGATTTAAGCGCCGTGCGACGCAGTGTGAGCGCGGGGAACTCCTCGCGCAGGTCGTAACGTGCCGTAACGCCAAAGTTTTTAATGGTATAGGCAGGGGTGCCATCCTCCCACACCGGTCGGACCTTTTGGCCCTCGGTGGTGGTGCCATGGTCCAAGATATCGCGGCACATGGTTACAAACTGTTGATCAGCCTTGCTCATTGACCCTCCCGTCAGTCGCCTATAAGCGAAATTCATTGTAGCCCAGGCGCACGCGACCCCACAGCCCAAACATAAGCCCTCATTTTCTGACATATGCCAGAAATTCCTTGCGCATATCCGCACGTTCGATATTCTATTGTTGACATATGTCAGATTAGGAGAGTGAATGGCAGGGAGACGAGAAAAATTACGCCGCGTTGGGATCATCCCCGAATATCGCGGTTTTACCCCCGACGGCCTTGCCAGCGGAGATGCCATCGACATGACGGTCGACGAACTCGAGGTCCTGCGCCTATGCGACCTGGAAGGCCTCAATCAGGAGAAAGTCGCCCAGTGCATGGGCATTGCCCGCGCCACGGTGGCGTCAATCTGCAGCCGCGCGCATCGCAAGGTGGCAAACGCGCTGGTCAACGGGCGGGCGCTCAGTATCGAGGGCGGCAATATCGCATACTCCCCCATCACCACGACGACGGCCGCATGGCCAGCAAAGGAGGTCGGCACCATGAGGGTGGCAACGACGTACGACAACGGCAACATCTTTATGCACTTTGGCCGCAGCGAGCAGTTCAAGATCTACGACATCCAGGATGGCAAGGTGCTCAACGAGCAGGTCGTAGGCACCGGCGGCACCGGCCACGGCGCCTTGGCGGGCCTGCTTGCCAACGGTGGCGTTGACACGCTCATTTGCGGCGGTATCGGCGGCGGCGCTATCAACGCGCTTGCCCAAGCCGGCATCACGGTCTATGCGGGCGCCCAGGGCAGCTGCGATGCCTGCGTCGAGGCCCTCATTGCCGGCACGCTCGCACAGAACGGCGAGGCCACCTGCGACTGCCATGGACATGATCACGAGCACATCCACGAGCATGGCGAGTCCTGCGGCTGCCAAGGTCACCACGACCATGACGGGCACGAAGGCTGCGGCTGCCACTAGCGGCAAGCACCTCGTCGAGAACGCGCTTCCACGCGTGCGACAACCAGCGAACAAACGGCGAAGGCCGCCTGGAATACCATCCAGGCGGCCTTCGCCATACACGACTCAACTAGTCGTTACTTCTTGTTGCGCATCTGCGCTTCCATCTGGCGCAGCAGGTCCATATCGGACTTGGGGCCGCCCGTTCCCAGGCCGCCCATGCCGCCCAGCCCCATGGCATCCAGACCGGGAATATTGGGCATGCGCATCTTTTTGCCCTTCTTACCCTTCTTGCCCTTCTTGCCGCCGGCCTGTGCCTGATTGGCCATCGTGCGCATGCGGCCCATCATCTTGTTCATCTCGCCCCACTGCTTCATAAGGCTATTGACCTCGGTGGGGGTCACGCCGGCGCCCTTGGCGATGCGGGCACGGCGCTGGCCGTTGATGATGGAGGGGCGAAGGCGCTCCTCCTTGGTCATCGACATGATGATGGCCTCGTTCTTATCGAAGATACCTTCGTCCAGGTTGCCACCCATCTGGTTAAGCGCACGCTGGCCACCGGGGAGCATGCCCAGAATGCCCTTCATGCCGCCCATCTTCTTGACGGCCTTCATCTGGTCGAGCATGTCGTTCATGGTAAAGCCCTCGCGCAGCATGCGCTCGGCAGCCTCGAGCTGCTCGGCGTCGGCTGCCTCCTGGGCCTTCTCGATGATGCCGACAACATCGCCCATGCCCAAGATGCGCTTGGCCATGCGGTCGGGATAGAACGGCTCCAGCGAATCGGGTTTCTCGCCCATGCTAACAAACTTGATGGGCTTGCCGGTCACCTGGCGCACGGAAAGCGCGCCGCCGCCACGGGCGTCGCCGTCGAGCTTGGAGATGATCACGCCGTCAAAGTCGGTGCGCTCGGCGAAGGTCGAGACGACGTTGACGATGTCCTGGCCGGTCATGGCATCGACGACCATCAGCACCTGATCGGGCTTGACGGCCTTCTTGATGTCCACGGCCTCCTGCATCATCTGCTCGTCGATCTGCAAACGACCGGCGGTATCGACGATGACCACGTCACGCAGGTGGTCAACGGCCTCCTGAATGGCGCCCTTGGCGATGTCAACCGGGTGCTCGCCATCGCCACGGAAGACCGGCACGCCAATCTCTCCGCCAAGCGTGGCCAGCTGGTCGGCAGCGGCGGGACGGTAGACGTCGCACGCGGCGAGCAGCGGTGAGCGGCCCTGCTTCTTGAGCAGGTAGGCCAGCTTTACGGCCGCCGTGGTCTTACCGGAGCCCTGCAGGCCCACGAGCATGATGACATTGGGAATGCGATTGCTAAAGACGAGCTTGCTCTCGGTTGAGCCAAGCATCTCGGTGAGCTCGTCGAGCACGATCTTGACGACGTTTTGCGCCGGCGACAGCGACTCCATGACCTCGGCGGTCATGCAGCGCTCCTTGGTCTTGGCGACGAACTCCTTGACGACCTTAAAGTTAACGTCGGCCTCGAGCAGCGCCATGCGAATATCGCGCATGGCCGAAGTAATATCGGCCTCGGTCAGCTTGCCCTTGCCGCGCAGGCGGTCAAATGTGTCGTTGAGGCGATCGCTCAGGGAATCAAACACTAGTCACTCCTTAATTGGACTCGCCCACCAGGGCGCGGCAGAAATCTTTGGCATTGAACTCCTGCAGGTCATCGACCTGCTCGCCCACGCCGACGCGCAGGATCGGGAGCTTGAGCTTCTCGGCCACGGCCATGGCGATGCCGCCCTTTGCCGTGCCGTCGAGCTTCGTCATGATAATACCGTCCAGGCCCAGCGCCTCGTTAAACTCGAGCGCCTGGTTCAGACCGTTCTGGCCGGTGGCGGCATCGATCACGAGCACGACTGAGACGGGCATGGGGCCGGCGGCCATATTGGCGGCGCGCTTACGCGTCACGTTAACCACCTTGGCAAGCTCGCGCATGAGCTCAGGGCTCGTGTGCAGACGGCCGGCGGTATCGATAAGCACCAGGTCGCTGCCGCGCTTGTCGGCCTCGTCGAGCACGTCGTAGCAAACACTTGCCGGGTCGGAGCCGCGGTCGCGCTTGATGACGGGGACGCCAGCGCGCTGGCCCCACACATCGAGCTGCTCGATAGCGGCAGCACGGAAGGTATCGGCCGAACCGATCACGACGTTCTTGCCGCGGGCGGCCATGACGCTCGCGATCTTACCGACCGTCGTGGTCTTGCCGGCACCGTTAATGCCCACAAACAGCACGCAGCTCGGCGTATCGGAAAACGGATCGCGCTCGATGGGCACAAAGTGCTGCTCGAGCTGCTCGGCCAGGGCACGGCGAAGCTGCGGAGCGGTCTTGAGGTTCTTCTTGGCCGCGGCATCGCGCAGGTCATCGGAGACCTTGATAGCGACCTCGGCGCCCATGTCACCCATGACGAGGGTGTCCTCCAGGTCCTCCCAAAAATCCTCGTCGACCTCGCCGCCAAAGTAGAAGACCTCGTTGAGGGCCTCGCGGCTGCGCTCAAGTCCGCGCGAGAGAGCATCGAAGAATCCCATTATGCATTCACGACCTTTCCGGTTTCGCGATCGAGTTTTTGCGAGACGACGCGACTGACGCCGTCGGCTTGCATCGAGACGCCGTAGAGGACGTCAGCGTCCTCCATAGTACGGCGCTGATGCGAGATAACCAAGAGCTGCGTATCGGAACGCAACACGTCGAGTGCGCCGATGAGCTTGGACAGGTTGGCGTCATCGAGTGCCGCCTCGACCTCGTCCAGCACATAGAACGGCACCGTGCGCGTGCGGTACACAGCAAAGAGCAGGGCGAGCGCCGTCAGGCTCTTCTCGCCGCCCGACATGAGCATCATCTTGGTGATGCGCTTGCCGCGCGGCTGCGCCACGACCTCGATACCCGTCTCGGCAGGATGCTCGGGATCGGTCATCTCCAGATGAGCCTGACCGCCCGGGAAGAGCATGGCGAAGATCTCGCGGAAGTTCGCATCGACCTTCTCAAACGTCACCAGGAACGCCTTGCGCATCTTACGGTCGATAGCCACGGTGATCTTGGTGAGCGCCTTGCGCGCGCTCTCCAGATCGGCCAGCTGCTCCTCGATGTAATCGGCGCGGCGCTTGAGCTGCTCGTACTCCTCCATGGCAACTTGGTTAACGGGACCAAGGTTGTTGATCTGGCGCACAAGCTGGTTGAGTTCGCGCTCGGCGGCATCGCGGTCCGTGGGCGCCGGAAGCATGAGCGCTTCCTCGAGTACCGTGGTGCCATCGGCGGTAATGGCCTTAATGGCGGCCTCTACCTGCACCTCGAGCTTGCCACGCGCGACCTTGAACTCGTTTTGCGCGGCGGAGGCGGTATCGACTCGCTCCTTAGCGCGGGCAACCTCTGCCTTGGCATCCTCGATGGTCTTCTTGAGCGAAGCGGAGTCCGCCTCCTCCAGAGAGGCCTGGTCACGCAGGCGCGCTGCCCAATCCGACGCGCGTTCCAACAGGGCAGAATAGCGTTCGTGCATGGGGTCGACGCGCAGGCGCAGCAGCTCGAGCGAGCGCGAAGCCTGGCGTGTTCCGCGGATACGACGGTCGATGCCCTCAAGACGATGCTCAAGGTCGGGCACGCGGCCCTTCAGCGAACGCAGGCGCTCGCTCGTCTGGGCCAGGCGCACCTTGGCATCGGCGAGCTTACCGGCGGCCTCGGAATCGTCACGGCGAACGCGATCGAGCTCATCGTTGGCCTCGGCAATCTGGAGACCCAGGTCGCTTGCCTGTGCACGCGCCTCGTCACGCGAACGGGTGAGCTCGTCAACGCGCGGGCGCGCGGCACGAACGGCCTCGGCAGCCTGCTCGCGGCGCTTGGAGATGCGCACGCGCTCGACCTCGGCATTGTTGGCGCTTTGCTCCAAGCGGCCGATCTCGGAGAGCAGCGAGCGGCGCTCGCCCTCAAGACGGGCGATCTCACCGGCGGCATCGCCCTCGGCGGCACGGGCCTCCTCGACGGCAACGTTGGCCTCGACGACCTGATCCGACACATGCTCAAACACGGCAGCCAGATCGGGCTCAAGCCCCTCCAGCTCGCGAATGCGACGCTTACGCTCCAGAGCACCCGACGCCTCGCCGGCATCGAGGCCCACACGCACCAGGCCGCCACAGCTTACGCGGGCGCCATCGGGAGTCACATAGGTCACACCGTCAACGACAGGCGCAGCCAGCGCGGCAGCCAAGTCATCGACCACGTAATAGCCGCCGAGCAGCGCCTCGACGACGGGTCCGTAGCCTGCACGCACGGACAGACGATCAACCAGGCGGGTACCGGCAGCGCCCTCAGCGGCGGTAGAGCCGCTCACGCCGCGCGTCACCAGCAGTGCTTCGCCCGAGGCCTTCTTTTGGTCCAGAGCCGCACGACCGGCACGCTCAAGCGTGGCGGCGTCATCAAACAGCAGCGCATCGATATCGCCGGCGAGCAATTGCTCAACCAGGCCCTCAAGCTCGCGCGGGGCCTCCAGCACGTCGCCCAGACGACCCAAGACATCGTCGCCCAGCGCACCCACCAGACGGCTCACGAGCGGCGAGCTGTCGGCCATGCGGGCATCGAGTTTCTTTTGGCTGGCAAGCTCCGAGCGCACCTCGGACAGCTTGTTGCGCGCCTCACTCTCACGATTACGCAAGTCCTTCAGGGCTGCACGGGCGACCTCGGTGGCCTCACGCGCATCGGCCTGGGCCTGGCGCGCTTCCTCAAGAGCACCCTCAAGCTCCTCTGCGCGGTTGCGACGGCTCTCGAGCGAGGCCGTGACCTCCTCGAGCTGCTCGTCAATCTGCTCCAGGCGCGAGGCATACATGTTGTCCTCGACCTCGGCATTGCTCAGCGAGTCCTTCACCTTGGCGAGCTCGAGCGCGGCGTTGTCGGCCACGCGCTGCACATCGCGTTGCTCACGCGTAAGCTGCGAAATCTGATTGTCGAGCGCCACGCGCCGCTCGTGGAGCTCTGCGGCGGCAGGACCAGCGGCGTCAACGTCCTCCTGGGCCTGCATGTGCGCGCCGGTCACTTCCTCAAGCTGCGCACGCGCGTCCTCGAGCTCCTCGACCACGCGACGACGCTGATGCTCGGAGCTCGAAATCTGCCCGCGCATGTCAGACAGGCGCGACACCATGTTGTGGCCCTTTTCCTCGAGCAGGCGCATGTCGGAGTTAATGCGGCCGACCACATCTTGCATATGGCGGCGCTGCTCGCCCAGATCGCCCACAAACAGGCCCTTTTCCTCGAGCATGACCTGGAGCTTCTCGAGCTCGCGCTCCTTTTCGCCCATGCGGTACTGCGCAAGCTCCAGCTCGGCGGCACCTTCCTTGGAGCGGCTCTCCAGGTCGTTCCACTGCGACTGCAGCGAACGCAGCTCGTCGACAGCCAGCATCTGCGTAAGCTCGTTCGCGCGCGAGGACAACTCTTTGTACTTGCGCGCACGATCGACCTGACGCTCCAGCGGTCGCAGCTGACGGGCGATTTCCTTATTGATGTCGCGGGCACGCGTCAGGTGCTCGTCCATCGACTTAATCTTTTTGAGCGCACGCTCCTTGCGGCGCTTGTGCTTGGAGATGCCGGCGGCCTCCTCGATGAGGGCGCGGCGCTCCTCGGGGCGGCTCTGCAAAATGGCGTCGAGCTTGCCCTGGCTGATGATGGAATGCGTATCCTTGCCCAGGCCCGAATCGTGCAAGATGTCCTGAATGTCCATCAGGCGGCACGGGCTCGAGTTGATGAGGTACTCGCTTTCGCCCGAGCGATACATACGACGGGTGATGGCGACCTCGTCAAAATCGACGGGCAGCATATGGTCCGAGTTATCGAGCACAAGCGTGACCTCGGCGACACCCACCGGCTTGCGCGCTGACGAGCCCGAGAAGATGACATCCTCCATGGCCTGGCCGCGCAACTGCTTGGCGCTCTGCTCGCCCAGGACCCACAGGATGGAGTCGGAGATGTTCGATTTTCCCGAGCCGTTGGGACCGACGATGACGGTCAGGCCCGGCTCAAACGTCATATGGGCGCGGTCGGCAAACGACTTGAACCCTTTGAGCGTGAGGGACTTGAGATACACGGTTCCTCGCTTACACGTGCTTCTTATTGAGAATCACGCCGTTGGTGGTGTAACCCATACGGTCGAGCGCCTCAAGCGCGGCGGCTCCCTCGGCTTCCTTCTTAGAGGAACCGGAGCCGCGACCCTGGCGAATACCATCGATCAAAACCACAGCGGTAAAGGTGGGCGCATGCGCCGGGCCCTCGGAGCCAACGAGCTTGTACGCCGGAGGTTCGTGACCGTCGGCTTGCACACACTCCTGCAAAAACGACTTGGGGTTCGCGGGGTGCTCGGCACGCTCGGTGGCCAGGTGCGGCTTAAGCGTACGGTGAATGAACTCCGCCGCCGTATCCCAGCCGGCATCCAGGTACAGCGCGCCCACGAGCGACTCATAGACGTTCTCGAGGGCCGAATGCAGGCCGCGCGCACCGGTACCGGTCTCGGAGGCACCAAAGATGATGATGTCGTCAATGCCCAGCTCGTGAGAAACCTCGGACAGCGTAGCGCCCGAGACAAGCGACACCTTCAGGCGCGTGAGCTTGCCCTCGTCAAACTCCGGATAGGACTCAAACAGGGAGCGTGCGACCACAGCGCCCAAAATGGAATCGCCCAAGAACTCAAGGCGCTCATAGCTGGCAGAAACCGGCTGGCCCTCGACTGCCGAGGGATGCGTAAGCGCCGCGCGCAGCAGCACCTTATTGTTGAACTCGTGGCCCAAGATTTCCTGGGCGCGCGTAAGTCGTTCGGATAAAGCCAAGACTTAGGCCTCCTTGGCAGCTTCGATAGCGTCGACGGCGTCGGCGACAGAGTTGAGCGAGAGCAGAGTCTCGTCATCGATCTCGAGGTTGAACTCGTCCTCGATAGCCGTAACCAGCTGCAGGCGCTCGAGCGAGTTGGCATCGAGGTCGTCAAAGGTGGTCTCCTCGCTAATTTCGGCAACATCGACGCCCAGAACGTCAGCAGCGACCTCGGCGATCTTGTCGAAGATTTCGGAGCGGTCCATAGCGCTTCCTCTCATAGTGCATGAATACCAAAAGAATGGTACCGCCCGGGCGGTACCAAGACACGGTTCTGATTCTACCCCACGACGTGCGCCGCGAAGCACATAACAGCGCCCTAACTCGCTCTTATAAAACGATACCGTCCATAGAGTTGGCGACATTCTCAACCAGCCCGGCGCGCACGGCTTCGGCCGCCGCGAGCGTACCGTTTTTGACAGCCTCGACTGAGGTGGCGCCATGGCCGATCAGGACCACGCCGCGCAGGCCCAGAAGAATCGCGCCGCCCTTGGCGTCGCCAGAGAGCTTGGCCTTAATCTCGCGCATCTGCTTTTTAATGAGCAGCGCGGCGATCTTGGTGCCGAGCGAGGCCATAAAGGCGCCCTTGAGCTCCTGCAGCAAAAACTTGGCAGCGCCCTCGGTAGCTTTGAGAGCGATATTACCCGACATGCCATCGGCAACGACGACATCGAAGTTACCTGAGGTGAGGTCGGTGCCCTCGCAGTTACCAACAAAGCCGGGAACGGCGGCCTTCATAGCAGGGAAACAGGCCTTGGTAAAGTTGGAGCCCTTCTCATCCTCGGTGCCGTTGGCAAGCAGGCCCACGCGAGGATGCTCGATGCCCAGGACGACGCGGGCATAGGCGCTACCCATCTGGGCAAAACGCACCATGTCATCGACCTCCACATCGGGGTTGGCACCCATGTCGCACAGCACCGTCAGACCGCCGGCGCGATTGGGCAGCGCATTGGTCAGACAGGGGCGCACCGGCTGCTTCTTGCCTTCGGCCTGATACCTAAACGGCGTCACATAGGCGGTGGCGGCGGCGGTCATGGCACCGGTGGAGCCGGCGGAGAAGAACGCATCCGCGTTGCCCTTCTTAATGGCGCGGCAAGAAAGCACGATCGACGACTTACGCTTGGTCATCACGGCGCGAATGGGATCGTCATCCATGGCGATAACGTCAGGCGCCTCAAGGGCCTCAACACGTGCATGGGAAGCTGCAAAGGGATTGACGATTTCGGCGGGACCAGCTGCCAAGACCTCGATATCGAGATCGGCGGCAAGCGCAGCCTCGATACCATCAAGAACAACCTGAGGTTTCTCGTCTCCGCCCACAACGTCTACACAAACGCGAACGTTACTCATAATACATGCTCCTTATACAAAAATGGCCGACTCATTGAGCCGGCCATTGTGGTTCCATTTGGAACGGCATCGCATCCAGAGTATACCGTTACTCGGTAACGATAACCTCGCGGTCCTTGTAGAAACCGCAGCTGGGGCACACGTGATGCGGGAGCTTGACAGCACCGCAACGGGGGCACGTGGACTGAGCCGCAGCCGAGATCTTCATGTTGGCGGAACGACGGGTGTGAGTGCGGATACGACCCTGCTTTTGTTTAGGTACGGGCATAGTGACCTTCCTTATGAACTATCCAGTGTGGCGATTACGCGCAAGTAGCGATACTACCACAGTTTTACTCATCAAGCTTGAGATTCTTCAATGCTGCAAATGGATTTTCCGTGGCAGCGGCCCATTCTGCCTCTGCCTGGGCGGCGCAATCGCATTGCTCGACGTTGAGATTGCAACCGCATGTGGGGCACAGACCACGGCAATCGGGCTTGCAGAGCACCACAAACGGCGTGTCCATAACGACCGCGTCATTGATAGGCTCACCCAGATCAACGATACGGTCCTCACCCAGGAGCTCGTAGCCGTCCTCGTAGGCCTCGGGATCCTCGGGCTCCTCAAAGAGGTAGAACTCCTCGATCTCGCCGGCGATATCAAACGAGGCGGGCTCCAGGCAACGGTCGCACTCGCCGGTGGCGTGCGCGCGAACCATGCCCGTGAGCAAGACACCGGTACCGGCATTGGTAAAGACAACGTCGTAGTCGATGCCGTCCTGTAGCTGGTACTCCTTCTCGCCCACCGTGTAGGTGGCGACATCGACCTTACCGGTCAGCGGATACGAATCTCCAGGAAACTCGAGCTGCTCGGAAAGATCGACGGTAACGCTCGGGAACTCAGCCATTACCACTGACCATTCTGCTGGGCGGCACCCTCGTTGAGCTGCTGACGGCAACGGGTAACGGTGCCGGTCAGGCTCTTGAGGTTCTCCTCCAGGTGCGTAAAGACCTGCTCTGCGTAGTCCTCGGCAGCATAACGCGTCTCGCGCTCGTACTGCTGGGCACGATCGCGGATGTCGTCGGCCTGCTGCTGCGCAAGGCGGACGATCTCCTGCTCACCGGCAATGGTGAGGGCCTGCTGCTGAGCGTCGGCGATGATGGAATCGGCCTGAGCGGCGGCGGAAGCCATAAGCTCCTCGCGCTCCTTAAGGATACGGCGGGACTTCTGCCACTCCTCGGGATAGCTCATGCGGATCTCGTCGAGGATGTTGAAGAACACGTCGGCGTCGATGACCTTGAACTGAGCGTTCTTGCCGAAAGGCGGCTTGGCTTCCTCGATCAGCCCTTCGAGCTCATCGACCAAGCTGACGATCCTATCGCCAGGAAAATTCTCGCCCGGCATCCGGTCTCCTTTCATAGGTAACATATCATCGTGCTAGTTTACCACATGCCACCAGGCAATAAGAAACGTCACGAAAAGCGATGTTTGAGCGCTTCGACCACGTTGGACGGGACAAACGTCGATACGTCACTGCCGAGCGAGGCGATCTGGCGAACGACCGAGCTCGAGATATAGCCGTACTGCGGCGCACTCATGACAAAGATGGACTCCAGCTCACTATCCAGGCGATAGTTAAGGTCGGCCTGCTGCAGCTCATACTCAAAGTCGGTCATGGCGCGCAGACCCTTGACCACGGCCCCCGCCCCCTGCTCACGAGCGAAGTCGACCAAGAGGCCGGTAAAGGGCAGGACCTCGACGCCGTCGATATCACCGAGCGCCTCGCGGGCCAGCGCCACGCGCTCATCGAGCATAAACGTGGTGCCCACACCGTTTTTACCCTGCGACTCGGCAACAGCGACGATCACGCTGGGAAAGATGCGTCGGGCGCGGCGGATCACATCGATATGGCCAAACGTGATGGGATCAAAGGTGCCCGGGACGATCACGCGGTTGATGGTGTCATTCATGGGCGTCCTCCTGAAACGTCGTGGCATCGTTGTTATCAGCATCGGTGACGGCACTATCGCCCTCACCGTCGTCATCGCCGACCCAACGGAGCAGGTCGACCGAGGTAATGCCGTAGCGCTTCTCACGTACAGTCTCAAAGCCTACCGGATGCGCGCCCGCATCGGCGGCGGCATGCTCAAACAGGGCAAAAGCGCCAGGTGCAAGCAGACCCTGCTGAGCCAGGTTCTGCAGCAGTTCCTCGACCGGCTCGGCACCAAAAGCATAGGGCGGGTCGAGCAGGACCAGATCAAAGGGGCCGCCCGGTACACGACCGCGCGAGGCACTCGCCAGCATGTCGCCCGTGACCACGCGCCAACGCGCACGGTCACGGCAGAGCGACTCGATATTCTTGGTAATGAGCCGCGCGGCGTTGCGATCGATCTCAAACGTCGTGAGCGAGCGGGCCCCACGAGAGAGCATCTCTAACCCTAAGGCACCGGACCCGCCAAAGGCGTCCAGCACACGGACCTCGTCCAGATCGAAATCGAATGCCGACATGACCATAGATGCGCACGCCTCGCGCACGCGATCAGTCGTGGGGCGGGTGACATCGCGACCACGGGGCTCCTCGATCTTACGACCGCGCCATTCGCCGCCGATGATTCTCATCCTCCGCTGACCTCCTTAAAGATATGTCGATAACGCATGGCGACCGCGTCGCGCAAGGGGCGCGTCGCCACGGAGTCAAGGGCGCTAGCATACCGCAAGAGCTCGACCGCGTCCAAATGGGCCCACTCGATCAGTTCCTCGTCGGCATCCAGGTCGACAAAGCGCAGGGTCACGCCGCCGTGCTGGCGGTACCCCAGGATTTCGCCCTCGTGACGCAGACGCAGGTCCATCTGGGCGAGTGTAAAGCCGTCCGAGGTCTTTTCGAGCGATTGCAGACGATCTTGCGCCGCCGATGCGCCGCCGTTGCCCTTGGAGTGCGTCATGACCAGGCAGGTGCCCGACACGCTGCCACGGCCCACGCGGCCGCGCAGCTGGTGCAGAGCCGCCAAGCCAAAGCGCTCGCCGTTCTCGATGACCATAACGGTGGCGTTAGGCACGTCGACGCCCACCTCGACCACCGTAGTCGAGACGAGCACGTCGATCTCGCCACGCTTGAAGGCATCGATGACCCGATCCTTCTCCCCGGCTGGCATGCGGCCGTGAAGGCGCTCGATGGCAAGCCCCGGCAACGCCAGACGCAGGCGGTCGAGCTCGGTTGCCGTATCGTGCAGCGGCACGGGGACGGTTACGCGGCCCTCGTCGTCGCGGGCAATACCGGGCACGTCTTCCAGCTCATCGGCCGAGTCACTCGGCTCAACGAGCGGGCAAATCACGTAGGCCTGCTGACCCTTTTCATGCGCCTCACGGATGGCGCCATAGGCGAGGTCGCGGCTCGACTCGGTGAGCACGCGTGTCGACACGCCAGCGCCAGGGACGGGCCGATGGCGGATGATGCTCGTATCCAGATCGCCGTAGACCGAAAGCGCCAGCGTACGCGGGATGGGCGTTGCCGTCATAACGAGCAGATCGGCACCGGGGCCCTTCGCGCGTAGGGCGTTGCGCTGGCCAACGCCAAAGCGGTGCTGCTCGTCGATGACAACAAGCGACAGATGCTTGAACGCAACGTTATCCGAAAGCACCGCATGGGTGCCAAAGAGCACGTCAAGCTCGCCCGATTCCAGCTGGGCATGGATGCGCTCGCGCTCTGCGGCCGGCGTGGCGCCCGTCAGAAGCGCCCAGGACATGCCGGCCTGCGAGAGCAGAGGGCCGGTCTTATCGGCATATTGGCGCGCCAGCACGCCCGTGGGCGCCATAACGCAGGCCTGCGTGCCGCTATCGGCAGCCACAGCCAGCGCGCAGGCGGCAACGGCGGTCTTACCGGTACCGACATCGCCCAGCAGCAGACGGTTCATCACGCGCCCGCCATCGCACATGTCATGCAGGATGTCTTGGAATGCGGCCTCCTGCTCGTCGCTCAGCGAAAACGGAAGGGCCTGTTTAAGCGCGCCCAGATGCTCGCCCGCAGTGTGGGCATAGGGCACCACATCGACCAGGCCGCCGTCGTTGCGCAGACGCAGCGCCAGCTGCAGGTAGAGGCACTCCTCGTAGGCAAGACGCCGGCGTGCGATGTCGCGCTCAGCCATGCTCGAGGGAAAGTGGATCGAACGCAACGCGCGGGCATTGCTCATGAGCTTCCGCTTTGCGCGCAGCGGCGCGGGAATCGGATCGAACGGATTGCCGACGACCTCGAGCGCGCCGCTTACGATGCGGCGCATCCACGCCTGGCTCACGCCATCGCTCACGTAATGGACCGGCAGAATGGTGCCTGCGGCGCGCCCGTCCTCGAGCTTTTCAAAGTGGGGCGAGGCCATCTGCTTAAAGCCGTAGGCAAACTCGACCTTGCCCATCACGGCCAGGCGGTCGCCCTGCTTAAGCTGCTGGGCAATCCAGGGCTGGCGGAAAAAGGCGACCTGCAACACGCCCGTCTCGTCCACCAGCGATACCTCGGTCACCTGCATGCGCGGACGCGGCTGCTTTTGGACGATGCGGTCGACCGTGGCGATGATGGTGCACACGGTACCGATGGGCGCCATCTCGATGGACCACGAACGGGTAAAGTCGAGGTATCGATGAGGGATATGGAGAAGGAGGTCCCCCACCGTCCGAATTCCCAGACGGCGAAGGGCCTCCTCACGTTTACCCGAAACATATTTGAGTCGCGCGATATCCTCGTCGAGCGCATTGCTCTGGGCAAAGCGCTCCGAGACGCGCGGCACGGAGCACAGCTCGGACATGGGCAGTTGCCTACTCGATCGAGAAGATCACGGGATAGAGCGGCTGCTCGCCACGATGGGCGTCAATCTCCAGATCGGGCTGAGCCTCCTCGATAGCGTCGACGATCTCCTGGAAGGCCTCATCGGACAGCTCCTCGCCGGCCAGAATCGTCAGCGCGTCGCCCTCCTCTTCCTCCTGCATGCGGTTGATGCAGTCGAGCGTGACCTGCTTCACGTCGGAGCCGACCACGTCGATGGAGCCGGCGATGATACCCATGACGTCACCGGAGTGAATCGGAGAACCGTCAGAGGCACTGGAGTCGCGCACGGCGCGGGTGACCTCGCCATCGCGGACCTCGCTGATGGCGTCGACCATGGCGGCGACGGCATCCTCGAGCTCGGAATCGGGCAGGACCGCGAACAGCGCGGAGAAGGCCTGCGGGACGGTCTTGGTGGGAACGACGGCGACCTTCTTGTCGGTGCAGGCTGAGGCAGCAGCCTCAGCGGCCATGCGGATGTTGCCGTTGTTGGGCAAGATGATGACCGAGGTCGCGTTGACCTGGTCCACCGCGCCCAGCAGGTCGGCGGTCGAGGGATTCATAGTCTGGCCACCGGACACGATCACGTCGACGCCGAGGGACTTGAGGATGTCGGCCTCGCCGGAACCGGCGGCAACGGCGACAAAGCCCAGCGCCTTGGCGGGCTCGGCGGCCTTTTCCTGATCCTCGTGGATCTTGGCGGTACGGTCGTGGGCCTCCATCTCCATGTTGTGGATAAAGACCTCATAGATCTGACCGAGCTGCAGCATGTGCTCGAGCACCAGGTTGGGGGTGTTGGAGTGCACATGGATCTTGTAGTCGGGATAGGCGCCCACGAGTAGCTCGCAATCGCCCATGGAACCCAGGAACTTAAGGCACTCGTCCTCGTCAAACGGGGCGTCGGCCTTAAACAGGAACTCGTTGCAGTAGCGGAACTCCGAGCCCTCCCAATCGTCGTTGGCCTCGATCTCAACGCGACCAAGGGCCGCGTCGCGGGCAGAGCCAGCGGAATCAAACGTGGCGGAGAAATCCTCGACAACGGTACTGCGGCCAAGTGCTGCAGCCACAAAGTTCTCAAGGAAGATGGCGAAGCCAAAGGCGCCGGAGTCGACCACGCCGTTCTCCTTCAGAACGGGCAACAGATCGGGTGTGCGGGCGACGGACTGGTACGCCTCAACGACGATGGCATCGAGCGCATCCTCAGCCGAGAACTTCTTCTTCTCGCACTCATCGGCCTTGGTCGAGACATCGCGCAGGACCGTGAGGATCGTGCCCTCGATGGGCTTGCGGACAGCCTGGAAGGCGACCTTGACGGCGCGACGGAAGGCGAAGGCAATGTTGGCGGACGTAATGGGCTCATCGGCAGAGACAAGGCCCTCGGCCACGCCGCGCAGAATCTGCGAGGTGATGACGCCGGAGTTACCGCGGGCGCCCATAAGGGAGCCGTGGGTGATGGCGCCTGCGATGGCCTCCATGTCGGCATCGGCAGGAAGGGCGGAAAGCTCCTTGGTCACCGAGGCGAGCGTGAGCGACATGTTGGTGCCGGTATCGCCATCGGGTACGGGGAAGACGTTGAGCTTGTTGATCTCCTCGGCCTTGTCGGAAACGGCAGCCGCAGCGATCGGAAAACAGGTGCGAATGGTCTTTGCAATCATGGGTATTTGAATCTCCGTTTTCGGATGCTAGTTCAGACGGCTCTTGAGCGCGTCGATGTGGATGCCGATCTTAAGGCTAGCGGGATCGATCTGGGCGACCTCCTGCAGAGTGAAGGCAACGGAACTCGAAAGATTGTGGCAGACGGACTTCATGTTGACGCCGTTCTCGAGCACGACGTGAAGATCGACCGTAAGGCCGTTCTCGTCGGCGGAGACAAGCACGCCCTTGCGGAGGCGCTGACCGGCAAGCAGGCGCACGCTCTCGGCGCCCTGGAGCTGCTCAGCCATACCGACGACGCCATAGCACGTCATCGCGGCATAACCGGCAATATCGGCAATAACGTCGTTCGAGACGCTCAGGCTGCCGTTAATGGTCTCAGACACAAGAATCTCCTTATCTGGTGCTCGCGGCACCATGTCGTGGGAGCAATCATTGCAATATTCTACAACGAGCGCGCCGTGTTGAGGTGGTGGGTCGCGGGATTACATCCTCGACACGAAATGTTGATATGGTAACGTTCGCGAACGGCGACCGCGACATGAAAAAACCCGCCGCATAAGCGACGGGTTTTACAACCTGGCTCCCCGGGTAGGACTCGAACCTACAACAGCGCGGTTAACAGCCGCGTGCTCTACCATTGAGCTACCGAGGAATTTAAAGCCCAACGGAAAGGGCTGAAAAATTCTGGCTCCCCGGGTAGGACTCGAACCTACAACAGCGCGGTTAACAGCCGCGTGCTCTACCATTGAGCTACCGAGGAATAGGTGCGTGCTCTCAAGCAACGAAGTTTATTATACGGACGAATCAGCTCAGGGCAAGAACTTTTTTAAGAAATTTTCCGACCTAGTCATTGGGGACGTTCTTAAACGACCAGTCATTCAAGAACGTCCCCAACGACTACATGAAAGCGCCCTCAAGCGGATGTGCTTGAGGGCGCTTCTTGCTTGACTAGCTCTCGATATAGTCCTTCAGCTTGCTGGAGCGACTGGGGTGGCGAAGCTTGGCCAGAGTCTTGGACTCGATCTGGCGGATGCGCTCGCGCGTGACGCCAAACTCGCGGCCGACTTCCTCGAGCGTACGGGGATGTCCGTCGACAAGGCCAAAGCGCAGCTCAATAACCTTGCGCTCACGATCGGCAAGCGAATCGAGCACCTGGGTGAGCTGCTCCTGCAGCATGGAGAAGCTGGCGGCATCGGGCGGAACGATGGCCTGGGAGTCCTCGATGAAGTCGCCCAGCTGGGAATCCTCTTCCTCGCCGATGGGGGTCTCGAGCGACACGGGCTCCTGCGAGATCTTCTGGATCTCGCGGACGCGGTCGGCACTCATGTCCATCTCGGCACCGATCTCCTCGGGGGTCGGGTCGCGGCCCAGGTCCTGAAGAAGCTGGCGCTGCACGCGGACGAGTTTGTTGATGGTCTCGACCATGTGCACGGGAATACGGATGGTACGGGCCTGGTCGGCGATAGCGCGCGTGATGGCCTGACGGATCCACCACGTGGCGTACGTGGAGAACTTAAAGCCCTTCTGGTAGTCGAACTTCTCGACGGCGCGAATCAGACCGAGGTTGCCCTCCTGGATCAGGTCAAGGAACAGCATGCCGCGACCGACATAGCGCTTGGCGATGGAGACGACCAGACGCAGGTTTGCGCTGATGAGTGCCTGCTTGGCTTCGAGGCCCACGTTCTCAATGCGCGTAAGACGACGTATCTCGGCACGCGTGAGCTCGAGCTCGCCTGCCTCGGCAGCCTCGAGCTTCTCGGTGGCCTCGAGACCGGCCTCGATCTTCATGGCCAGATCGACCTCTTCGGAGGCGGTCAGCAGGTCGACCTTGCCGATCTCCTTGAGGTACATACGGACCGGGTCGCCGGTCAGCATCACCGTGGAGGCATCGATGCCGCGCACGCGCGAACGCGAACGGGACGTGCGCACGGTGCGCTTCTTCTTGCTCTTGGAAGAACCCATCTCGGCGTCGGCCTGACGGGCCATCTTGAGCTCGTGATCGTCGAGCGAGCCGGAATCGTGCTCGTCGTCGTCATCGAAATCGTCGGTATCGGTATCGTTATCGTCATCGTCGACGTCCATGGGGGCGTCGTCGTTACCGCTCGCGGAGATAATCTGGATGCCGCTGTTGCGCAGCGCGGAATATACCGCAGTGAGCTGCTCGTCAGAAACATCGATATCCTTCAGGGCGACCTGAATCTCGTCCTCGGTTACCGAAGTCCTGTTTGAGCCGTTGCCCATGAGCTTTGCAACGTAGGATTCCAGCCCAGTACCCGTGCTCTCAGTCTTTTTTGGCACAGATTCTCCCTTCATAGTCCACAGGACTCAATACTTTAGCACACACATTGACGTCTATACCCAAAAAGAGGACTGGATATAGGCGAGAATACGCTGGTTGACCACAACATCTAGGCTTGTTCGGTGCCCGCGGCCTCCAGGCCGATCAAACGGAACGGGTCCGCCACGCCGCCGATCGACTTTTGCAGTTCGCGTTGACGCTGCGAATCCTGCGCGGCCTGAACGGTCAGCGCGCGACGGGCCTCATCATCGAGGGAACGGTCCTGGCGCAGCTTGGCCTGTGCAGCACGCATGCGGCGCTTGATGGTGTAGAGCTCGAGCGTATCGAGCATAAACACGATGTTCGTCTCGGTGGGGTGCTTGCTCGTCGCCGAGATGCGCCCGGCGCTCACAAGCGTTGCCGCATCGGGACACACCGAGCGCGCCGCATCCATGCAGGCTGCAGGATCGGTTCCCGGCGGCGTTGCCAGAACGGCCCACGCGATGGACTCGTGACGTGAGTCAACCCACTCGATGGAGCAGATGCGGTCGGCATACGTGCGGAACAGGTCGGGATAGCTCGTGAGCATGGTCAGCAGCTCGCGCTCCCCTGCCAAGGACTTGCGCTCCAGATCGGTAAGAACCATCGGCGCCGCCGCAGCCGGTGCGCCCAAACCATCAGCCACAGGCACAGCGCCCACACCATCGGGCACATCGATTGGCGGCAAGTCGTCAACGACCTCCACTGGTGCAGCGCCATAGGCATCGAGCGGGACGCAGTCGTACGGTTCTTCCTCGACCGGCGCCGCTACGGCCGGAGTCGCGCCCGAAGCCCAAGCACCACGAGATGTCCCCTGCGAACCAGACGCCCGACCGCCCGCGCTACCGGACCGCTCAGCCTGTGCCCGCTGGCGCTCATAGTTCTGCTCACGACGTCGTTCCGCATCCTCGCGCTTGGCGACATCGCGAAACACACGGCCCGAGCTCGCACGCACCGTCTCCAGATCCAAACCCAGCAGATCGGCAATCTGGATAAAGTACGTATCGATCATATAGCTATCGCGCAGCGGATAGATGAGCGTGAGAGCGTCCTCCAGCGCCTTGGCGCGACCGCCCGGCGTGGTGATATCGCTCGACTCCTGCAGCGAACGGTACACGAAGTCCATGAGCGGCTCGGCAGCGTCGATGCGCGCCTGCAGTGCCTCACCACCATGCGCCGTGATGAACTCCATGGGATCGTTACCGTCGGGCAGCACCACGCAGCGCAGGTCCATAGAATCCTGCTCGATAAACTGAATCGCACGGCGAGCAGCCTTTTGACCGGCGGCATCGCCGTCAAACATATACACGATGCGCTTGGCAAAACGAGTGAGCGTCTTGACGTGATGCTCCGTGAGCGCGGTGCCCAGCGTAGCGACAACGTTTTTAATCCCCGCCTCCCAACAGGCGATGCAGTCGGTATAGCCCTCCACCACGATGGCAGTATCCTGCGCGACGATAAACTCCTTGGCCCAATTAAAACCGTAGAGGTTTCGTTTTTTATGAAACACGCTCGTCTCGGCGGTATTGAGGTACTTAGGCTGGCCGTCGCCCATAATACGACCGCCAAAGGCAATATTGTGACCCTGCTCGTCAAAGATGGGAAACATCACGCGGTCGTAAAAGCGGTCGGCAAGCTGCCCGCGCCCGCGGCTTACGGCAACGTTGGCATCGATCATCTCCTGCGGGGTAAAACCCGCCTGGGACAGGTGCGACACCAGCGCGTTACGGCCCGGTGCAAAGCCCAGGCAGTAGCGGCGGCAGACGTCGCCACCCATGCCGCGGCTGGCAAAGTACTCGCGCGGACGGCCGTCCTTACCGCGCATAAGCATGGTGTGGTAGAACTGGGCGGTCTCGGCGCACAAATCGTAGATGCGGGCACGCTTGGTGCCGCGCTCGCGGCGATCTCCGGTGTCATGCAGCTCAATACCCGCGCGATCGGCCAAATAACGGATTGACTCGGGAAAGCTCAGGTTCTCGCGCTTCATGATATACGTGAAGACGTCGCCACCCTCGCCGCAGCCAAAGCAATGCCACACCTGCGTGGCGGGAATAATGTGGAAGGACGGCGTCTTTTCGCCATGGAAGGGGCAGCATCCCCAAAACTCATGGCCGCGGGGCTTGAGCTCGACCGTTTCCTGCACGATGGCAACCAGGTCAGACGCAGCGCGTACCTGGTCTTTTTCCTCATCGCTAATCACGGATGCTCACCCCCTGCTTGCCCAAGTTGTGACGAATGTCCTCGATATTACCCTCGACGGTCGCGATCAACTCATCCAGCGAATCGAACACGCGCGACGGACGCAGCCAACGCGTAAACGCCAGCGAAACAGAAGAGCCGTACAGGTCGCCCGTATAACCAATTAAATTAGCCTCGAGATGCGCCGAAGCGACATCGTCGGCATACGTCGGCGGCAGTCCGACGTTCACGGCAGCGGGCCACGCGGTGTCATCGACCAGCACCAGACCCTCATACACGCCATCGGCAGGCACCTGAATACCGTCGGGAACCTGCAGGTTTGCCGTGGGAAAGCCCATGCCAGAACCCTCGTGACGGCCGCGAATAACACCGCCACGCACCATATACGGACGGCCGAGTAACTCAGCAGCAAGCTCCACATGGCCCTGTCCCAGCTCATGACGAATGCAGGTGGCGCAAATGGCCTCACCGCCCTCGCAAAGCAGGTCGTGACCATACACGTCAACGCCGTGCTCGGAACCCCAGGAGCGCATCTCGGCAACACCAGAAGCACCGCCACGACCCAGCCTAAAGTCACTGCCAACGCGAATCGATCGAATGTCGACCAGGCGCGACACCAGCGAGAGAAAATCAACATGGTCAAGCGCCGCAACCTCAGGCGTAAAGGGAACGGCCACCACCGCATCGACTCCGGTTTGAGCCAAGGCATGCAGACGGTCGGCCGTCGTCATCAATTTTTGAGCGGGCGAAGGGCTCACCACAACGTCCGGGTCGGGATCGAAGGTAACCACGACCGCCTTACAGCCATGGGCACGGGCATCACGGACAAGCGCTTCGATGAGTTCCTGGTGTCCACGGTGAACGCCGTCGAACACGCCAATGGCGATTGAAGCGGCACCCAAGTGCTCACACTCATCAAACGTATCGGCAGCAACGATGCGAGCCTCGTCCGACTCGCCCGCGAAAAAGACACGCGCGAGCTCGCGAGCGGACAACATCATCGAACACCGCCGATTGCCTGCGGAAACACGTGCTCCATGACAAAGCGGCCGCCCTCAATGCGGGCGAGCGCCTTGAGTCCCCCATCGAGCACCAACGCAAACGGCGCCTTCGAGGAATCGAAATCGGCAAGCGCACGCTCAACGGGAATGCGTCGGCCGCAGAGCAGGTCGTCGGCAAGATTGCCCGGCAAGTCAACACGTGTGGCGCCCAGGGCCGCAATGGGATCCAGGGCAAAGCCAGCCGCGGACTCGGGAGAAAGCTCCTCGGCCGCATGACAAGCGCCAATGGAAACAACACCGGAAGCCGTGCGGCGCAGCGCGGAAATATGCGCGGCGCTATCGCAAGCGCGGCCCAGGTCGCGAGCGAGCGCACGAATATAGGTGCCCTTGCTCACCGAGAACGCCACGGTCCACACACACGTATCACCTTCGCCGCCCACGGCGATCAGGTCGGCGGCATAGACCTCGACGGGGCGCGGAGGTAGGTCCACCGCATTGCCCTCGCGAGCAGACTTGTAGGCGCGAACGCCATTGACCGAGATAGCAGAAAACGCCGGCGGCACCTGCATCTGCGGGCCCAGCATGGCGGCCAAGCGCTCACGAGCATAGGCAGGATCGCGGAGCTCGTTGGCAACAGCCACCGTGCGGACCGCCTCGCCCTCCGCATCATCGGTATTGGTCTCGGCGCCAAACGAAATATCGGCGACGTAGCTTTTGGTATCGAGCGTGAGCATGCCCAGCAGACGGGTGGCCTGGCCCACACCCACCACCATGACGCCAGATGCCATGGGGTCGAGCGTGCCGGCATGGCCGACACGCCGCTCATGGAGGGCGCGTCGGCATTGCGAGACCACATCGTGGGACGTGCAGCCCACCGGCTTATCGACGGCGAGCAGCATATTCAGTTGAGAAGGCGTACGACGAGCCATGTACCATCCAAAAAGTTAAAGCTCGACGGTCACCGAAGCGGGATCCTCCCCCACCAGCTCGGCCAGCATGGGAAGTGCCACGGCGAGCGTCTCGCGAATCGTTCCGTTGTTGGAAAAGCCGGCGGCGGCATGATGCCCGCCACCGCCAAAGTTGGCAGCAATCTCGGACACATCGAGGTCGCCCTTGGAGCGCAGGTTGCCACGCACCTTGGTATCGCCCTCAATGCCCTTTAAGAACATGCAGACCTCGACGCCCATCACCGAACGCACCACATCGACCAGGCCGTCGCACTCGTCCGAGGTGACGCCGCAGGCCTCAAGGTCACTCTGGTACGCGTAGCTATACGCGACGCGCCCGTGGGCCACTGTCTTGATGCGGCCCATAACGATGGACTTGAGGTGCAAAAACTCAACGCGCATGCTCTGATATACCTCGAGTGCCACTCGCGCCGGATCGGCACCGTGGGCAACCAGGCGCGAGGCCGCATGGAACGCGGCGGCATCGGCGTTTTGGTACTGAAAACGGCCGGTATCGGTAACCAAGCCACACAGCAGGCAGGTCGCAACGCCATCACGTGCGACAATGCCGCAATTGTCCAAGAAACGGTCGATGATCATGGCGCAGGCCGCGGCATCGACGCGCCTCAGACTCAGCTCGGCAAACTCCTCGCGCGCCGGATGATGATCGAAGCACACCACATGCTTGGAGCGACGAAGCACCTCGGCGGAATTATTGAGGCGCTCGACGACCGGTACGTCCACCGAGATGAACAGGTCAGGATTGCCGGCGTACGCAGATGCCGGCACCAGACGGTCGGAGCCTTCCATAAAGCGGTAAATGCGCGGAACCGGGTCATCGTCTGCCAGCAGAAGCGCAATGTCCTTGTTGGGGAAAAACTTCATGAGCGAAAGGCCCAGACCCAATACGGAGCCCAAGGCATCGCCATCGGGAGAAGTATGTCCCGAAATCGCAATGGAGGACGCACCCTCGATGAGCTCGAGGATGCGTCGCTGAATATCTGCAGACTCGCACGAGGCGAGGTCGGCGGAATTAGTCATCTAAAGCTGCCTCCTGGGCGGCATCCGCTATCGGATAGCCGTCCTCGTCTTTTTCGATCGCAAGCGTGGCGGGAACGTTTTCCAGCGCACGCGTGATGCGCTCGGCCTCATCGGTCGAGCGATCGATACGAAAATCGAGCTCGGGCGTAACACGCCAATCGAGCGAGCGAGCCAACAGGCTGCGAATACGGCCCTTAGCGCTTGCGAGCGCCTCCATGACCTCGTCGTATCGGCTCGCATCGCACGACACGTACACGCGCGCGAACGAACGGTCCACCGCGACCTCGACCGCAGTCAAAGTAACGAGGTCGAGACGCGGATCGGAAACCTCAAAGAGCAGGATATAACCGAGCTTCTCGCGAAGCTGCTCGCCCAGACGGCGGGTTGCCTGCGTTTGCTTCATAGCGCTACCCCCTACTCGGTACGGGCAACCTGGTCGATGCGGTAACCCTCGATCTGGTCGCCGGGCTTGATGTCCTGGAAGTTCTCCAGGCCAATGCCGCCCTCGGAACCGCTCTTGAGGCTCTTGGCCTCGTCCTTGTAGTGGCGCATCGAGGCGATCTTGCCGTTGAAGACCACGATGCCGTCGCGCACCAGGCGCACGGAATCGGTCGCGGCGATCTCGCCCTCCTCGACGCGGACACCGGCGGCGATACCGACTTTGGGCACCTTGAAGGTGTCCAGGACGGTCGCGGTACCCGTGGCGACCTCGACCTCGGTGGGCTTCAGCATGCCGATACGGGCGGCGTCGAGCTCCTCGAGGCACTTGTAGATGACGTCGTAGCAACGGATCTCGACGCCCTCGCGCTCGGCGGCGGAGCGGGCCTTACCGTCGGGACGGACGCCAAAGCCGATGATGATGGCGTTGGAGGCGTCGGCCAGGACGACGTCGGTCTCGTTGATGGCGCCAACGGCGGAGTGGATCGTGTTGATGCGAACCTCGGACTGATCCATCTTGTCGAGTGAGTCCTGAAGAGCCTCGATGGAGCCCTGGACGTCGGCCTTGATAATCAGGTTGAGCTCCTTGACCTCGGCGTCGGCGATGGTCTCGAAGAGGTTCTCGAGCGTGACGTGCTTGACGCGGCTCTGCTCCTCGATACGGGCCTTCAGCGAACGCTCGTCGGCCAGGGCACGAGCCTCGCGCTCGTCCTCGAACACGCGGAACTCGTCACCGGCGTTGGGCACGGACTGCAGGCCCAGGATCTCGACGGCGTCGGAGGGACCGGCCTCGGTGACGGCGCGACCCTTGGGGTCGAGCATGGCGCGGACGCGGCCGTAGGTAAGGCCGGCGACCAGCGTATCGCCCACGTGCAAGGTACCGCGGGTCACGAGCACGGTAGCGACCGAGCCGCGGCCCTTGTCGAGCTTGGCCTCGAGGACGTTGCCGGAGGCAAAGGTGTCCGGGTTGGCCTTGAGCTCGAGCACGTCGGCCTGGAGCAGCACAGTCTCCAGAAGGTCGTCGATACCGATCTTCTGCTTAGCCGAGATGTTGACGAACATGTTCTGTCCGCCCCACTCCTCGGGGATGACGCCGTACTCGGTGAGCTCCTGGCGCACGCGATCGGGGTTGGCGCCCGGCTTATCGATCTTGTTGACGGCGACGACGATGGGTACGCCGGCGGCCTTGGCGTGGTTGATCGACTCGACGGTCTGGGGCATGACGCCGTCGTCGGCGGCGACAATCAGGATGACGATGTCGGTCACCTTGGCGCCACGGGCACGCATGGCCGTAAAGGTAGCGTGACCCGGAGTATCGATGAAGGTGATCTTGCGGTCGTTGATCATGACCTGCGAAGCGCCGATGGCCTGCGTAATGCCGCCAGCCTCGCCGGCAGCAACGCCGGTGTGACGGATGGCGTCGAGCAGCGACGTCTTGCCGTGGTCGACGTGGCCCATGACGGTGACGACCGGGGCGCGCGGCTTAAGGTCGGCGGGATCGTCGTAGAACGAGAAGGTGTTCTCCTCCTCGGGGGTGATGATCTTGATCTGACGGCCCAGGTCGTCGGCAACGAGCTCGACAAGGTCGTCGGACATGGACTGCGTCATGGTGAGCGGCGTACCAAGCAGGAACAGGCGCTTGATGATGTCGTTGGCCGGAACGTCGAGCGCCTCGGCAAGCTCCTGGACGGTAACGCCCTGGGAGACCTTGATGGCGTCGAGGTCCTCGGGGTTCACGCCCTGGGCCAGCGCCTCCTCTATCTTGCGCTCCTCCTGCGCCTTGGCAGCCTCGCGCTCGCGCTTCTCCTTGCGCTTCTTGCGGCGACCGGTGGACTCGCGAGAGGCCTCCTCGACGGCGGCACGAGCCTCCTCGAGCACCTTCTCGCGGCTGTACTCCTCGGCCTCGCGAGCCATGCGGCTGTAGTGGTCCTCTTCGTTGTTGTGACCGCCCTTGCGCTTCTTGCCCTTGCCCTGCTTGTCGGGGTTGGGGAAGTCCATGCCGGCAGCGACGTTGTTGCTGGCGTTGGTACGATGGCTGTGCGGACGGCTCTCGGAGGCGTTGCGCTCGGAGTTGTTGTCTGAGGCGTTGCGATCGTTACGACGGCCACCGCGGCGGTCGTTGTTGCCGCCACGACGGTTACCGCGCTCGGCGGCGCGCTCGGCCTTGGCCTTGTCTTCGGCGTCCTTCTTCTCCTTGAGCACGGTCTCCTGTGCGGCGATCTGGTCGAGCAGCGAACGGAAACGCGAACCGGAGTCGGAAGCGGGAACGGCGCGGCGCTGGGCCTCGCGGGCAGCCTCCTCCTTCTCGCGGGCAAGGCGCTCCTGCTCGGCCTTCTTCTTGGCCTCGGCCTCGGCGCGGGCAGCCTCCTCGGCAGCCTGGGCTGCGGCAAACTGGCGACGCTCCTCCTCGCGGGCCTTCTCGGCGGCGATGCGCTCGCGCTCGGCCTCGGCGGCGCGAGCGGCCTCCTCGGCGGCAGCTGCCTGCTCCTCGGCCTGCTTGGCGGCCTCGACTTCCTGGGCGCGGGCCTCGATCACCGAGGCGAGCTGCTTGCGGACCATGGCGACATAAGCGTCCTCCAAGGTGGAGGAAGCGGACTTAGCGGGAATCTTCATATCGGCGAGATGACCCATCAGTTCCTTGGAGGTCATGCCGAACTCTTTGGCCAGGGTGGACACACGGACTTTTGCCATATGACTTCACCTACCCTTTCTGGCACCTTGGGTGCCTAGAGACTGAACGAGCGTGGGAGACGCGCCGGGACCCGCCCGGCGCGACCGCGCGCTAGATCAGGTCCTCCGCATCATCGAAGGCGTCGGTGTCGTGGACACCGCAGAAACGGGAGCCGGGACGAGCCTGGTTGCGGCACTGGATGCCGTCCTCGGACACGAACTCGCAGCGGCGGACGTCCTCGTCCTCCTCGTCACCGATCAGGTCGGCGGCGGGCTCCTCGTGAACGGGAACGTTCTTGAGGATGTCGGCGGCAAGGGTCTCGGACTTGATGTCGATGTGCCAGCCGGTCAGGCGCGCGGCGAGGCGGGCGTTCTGGCCCTCCTTGCCGATGGCGAGGGACAGCTGGTCGTCGGGCACGATGACACCGGCGTAAGCCTTCTCCTCGTCGATGAGGACGCGGGTGACCTTGGCAGGCGAAAGGGCGTTGGCAACGTAGACGGCAGGATCGGCATCCCACAGGATGACGTCGACGCGCTCGCCACGGAGCTCGCCCACGACAGCGCGAACACGGCTGCCCTTGGGGCCGACGCAGGCGCCCACGGGATCCAGACGGTCGTCGAGCGAGTGGACGGCGACCTTGGAGCGCTGGCCGGACTCGCGGGCGATCGACTTGATCTGGACGGTGCCCTCATAGATCTCGGGCACCTCCTGCTCAAACAGACGACGCATGAGCTCGGGGTGGGTACGGGAGATGACAATCGGCGGACGGCTGTGCTCGCCACGAACCGGCTGCAGGTTGGAGTTGGGGTCGCGAACGTCGATGATCACGGCCTTGATGTGCTGGTTGTGCAGGTAGCGCTCGCCCATCGGACGCTCGTTGCGCTCGTTCTCGTAACGACGCTGATCGAAGTGCGGCAGCTCGGCCTCGACGCCCTCGCGAATCTTGACGATCGTGAAGTCGGGCGTGGACTGCAGCACGGTACCGCTGATGAGGTCACCGATGCGGCCGGAGAACTCCTCGTAGATCTGCTCGCGGGCGGAGTTGCGCACGATGGCGTTGATCTCGGCCTTGGCGTGCTGGGCGGCGATGCGGCTCGTGTTCTTGGGGGTAACGTCGATCTCCTCGAACTCGGTGAAGTTGCCCTCCTCGTCCATGGAATCGTCAATCGGCTCCAGACGGTAGACGTAGATCTTGCCGGTGGTGCGGTCGATGGTCACCTTGGCGCCCCACTCAAGATGCAGGATCTCGGCATAGCTCTTGGCGAGCGACTGCTCCAGGCGGTCGATCAGGTAGAGCTGGTCGATGTGCTTCTCCTGGCAAAGCTCCATCAGGGCGGACATCATGTCGGATGCTGCCATCTTACTTTCCTTCCTTCGCGGGCTTGAAGTCGTAGGTGGGCTTCAACTTGCACTTTTTAACATCAGAGAAATCGAGGGTAACGGACTCGCCGTCCTCGAGCTCGAGGGTAACGTTCGCCTCGGTGGCGGCGGCAATCTTGCCGGCGTACTTGCGACGGCCCTCGGTGGCGGTGGAGGTGAGCTCGCAGTTCTCGCCCACAAAGCGGGCAAAGTCGCACGGGCGGCGCAGCGGGCGCGCCATACCCGGGCTCGACACCTCGAGCGTATAGCTCGAAGAGATGGGGTCGAGCTCCTCAATCACATCGCCGACCCACTTGGTGTTGGCCGTGACGTCGTTGAGCGAAAGACTCTGACCCTCGGCACCCTCGATACGCACGCGCACGCAGGGGGCCTTGGTGGCACCCACGAGCTCGACGTCGACGATGTCGATATCGTGCTGGGGAGCGACGGCCTCGAGCGCGTCGATAATCGCCTGCTCGGTCTTGGTCTTGATCATTGCGGCACCTCCATCCATACAAAAAAGAAGCGGGGCCGAAACCCCACTTCTTTCAATTACAACTTCATTTGCAAGCAAACTATACCAATAGCTGCGGAAACGTGCAAGCACAACGCAAACTTGCAGATGAGTGCAAGCACAGGTTCTCCACAAGAAACGGATAATTGGGCGAGAACCCCCATATGGCGCTCCCCAAAAGGGCCAAAACGGGCCAAACGTCCCAACCCGCCAAGCGAATCGGGCCCTATGGGCATTCCGCTCTTGGGTGCACATCGGCCAGACTACAGCTAGGGACATTCTGCAGCAAAAGGCCGGCCGCGCGCATTGGCCGCACAACCTTCCAAAACCCTACGGCAAGGAGGCACCCATGAAACGTCTCGGCACCCTCTGCACGACCGCGCTCGCCATCGCAGTCTGCTCGTTCGCCCTGATGGGATGCAGCAATATCGATGGCAAAACCGGGCCATCTGAGCCGACTCCCGGAAGCACCGAAGCTGCCGAGGAAACGACGCCACAGGGTAGCTTCGATAAAATCAACGAAGACGAAATCGATCCCCAGGGCCTGGGTCCCGATTCCCAAGAACAGCTCCCCATCGACCTTGAGGTAGACGATAACGTCCATGTAACCTGCGTGGGTAAGGACACCGACGGCTACGGCGACGCCGCGCTCGTCTTTACGGTGACCAACAACACCGGTGCCGACATGATGTTTGGCGATGTGGACTCCTATGCCTACGTCAACGGCGTGGTCCGCGATGTGCGCATGCGCCAGCAGGTCGCAGCGGGCGAGGAAACGCGCGCCATGCTCACCTTTGTGGGCACCTTTGACGATCCGGACTTTGATGTGAACAAAGACCCCAACGACATCTACCTCAACATCTGGATGTTCGAAGAGGCAACGGGCAACGTTTACTTTAGGGACCTGGTACACATCCCGTAGAAGACGGTGCGGCGCAATGATTAAGCAGGGCATACAACACAAAACGAGGGACGACCCAACCGGGCCGTCCCTCGTTTATTGCATGTCAGCTTTGCGCGCAGTGCTTACTTGACCACCAGGTTGACCAGCTTGCCGGGAACGCAGATGGCCTTGACGACCGTCTTGCCCTCGAGCCACTTGGCGACGGCGGCCTCGGCGGCAGCCTGCATTTCCTCGTTGGAGGCATCGCGGGCCACGTCGATGCGGCCACGGACCTTGCCGAGTACCTGGACGACGATCTGCACCGTGTCCTCGATGGACTCGGCCAGGTCGAACTCGGGCCAGGCGGCGGTGTAAGCGTTGCCCTCGCAGCCGAGCGCCTCGTGCCACAGCTCGTCGGCCCAGAACGGGCAGATGGGCGCCAGGACGCTCACGATGTCCTTGGCCACGCCGTAGCACAGGGCCTTGTCGCGGTCAGCACCCTCGGTGGCGTTGAGGTAGGCGCTCGCCGCGTTGACGAGCTCCATGACGGCCGAGATCGCGGTGTTGAACTGGCCGCGATCGAAGTCCTCGGTGCACTTGGCGATGGTGCGGTGACGCTCACGGTAGAGCTTCATCGCAACCTCGTCGAGCACGGACTTGTCGAAGGCCACGTTGGCGTCACCCGACTGGACGAGCTGCCACACGATACGCCAGGCGCGCTTGATAAAGCGGTTGGCGCCCTCGACGGCCTTGGGATCCCAGTCGAAGTCCTTCTCGGGCGGGGCGATAAACAGGATCGCCAGACGCATGGTGTCGGCGCCGTAGGGCTCGATAACCGAACTCGGGGGCACGACGTTGCCTTTGGACTTGGACATGGTGTCGCCGTTCTCGTCCTTGACCATGCCCTGGCACAGCAGGTTGGTGAAGGGCTCGTCAACACTCAGCAGACCCAGGTCGCGCAGCGCCTTGGTAAAGAAGCGGCTGTAGAGCAGGTGCAGAATGGCGTGCTCGATGCCACCGATGTAGTTATCGACGGGCATCCAACGGTCGGCTGCCTCGCGGGAGAAGGGCAGCTCGGTGTTGTGCGGGTCGGTATAGCGCAGGTAATACCAGCTGGAGCAGGTGAACGTGTCCATGGTATCGGTCTCGCGCTTAGCCGGGCGGCCGCAGACCGGGCAGGTGGTCTCGTAGAAGTCCTTGCACTCGGCGAGGGTCTCGCCGGCGCCCAGGTCCAGGTTCTCGGGCAGCGTCACCGGCAGCTGATCCTCAGGCACGGGCACGATGCCGCAGTGCTCGCAGTGGATGGCCGGGATGGGGTTGCCCCAATAGCGTTGACGGCTGATGAGCCAGTCGCGCAGGCGGAACTCGACCTTGCGACGGCCGCAGCCCATGGCCTCGAGGTCGGCCACGATGGCAGCCTCGCCCTCGGAGTGCTTACCGCCGCGCATGCCGGTGTACTTGCCGGACTGGACAAGCGTGCCCTCGGCAGCGTGGGCGCAATCCCAGTCGACGGTCTCGGCATGGAAGGTATCGATGGTCTCGCCGGTGGCCTCGACGGCAGCGCGATCGTCATCGTCCAGGATGATCGGCACGATCGGCAGGTCGTACTTGCGGGCAAACTCAAAGTCGCGCTGGTCACCACAGGGAACGGCCATGACGGCGCCGGTTCCATAGTCGGCAACGACATAATCGGCAACCCACACGGGGACCTTCTCGCCGTTGACGGGGTTTACCACGTAGCGGCCGGTAAAGGCACCGTGCTTCTCGAGGGTGCCCTGGGCACGCTCGACGGCAGAGATATGCTTGGAGTCCTCGACGATCTTGGTGACGGCCTCCTCATACTCCGTGCCCTCGACGAGCTCGTGCAGACGAGCGTACTCGGGAGCCAGGACAAAAAAGGAGACGCCAAAGAGGGTGTCGGCACGCGTGGTAAAGACGGTGATCTTGCCCTCGTCGCCCTCAATGGGCTCGCCATCCTGGTCGCACAGGGTAAAGTCGACCTCGGCACCCTCGGAGCGACCGATCCAGTTGGCCTGCATCTGCTTGACGCGCTCGGGCCAGCCGGGGAGCTTCTCCAGGTCGTCGAGCAGCTCCTGGGAGTACTCGGTGATCTTGAAGTACCACTGCTCAAGGTCGCGCTTCTCGGGCTCGGTGCCGCAGCGCCAGCACTTGCCCTCGGTGACCTGCTCGTTGGCCAGAACGGTCTTGCAGTTAGGACACCAGTTGACCGGGTTCTTTTTGCGGTAGACCAGGCCCTTTTCCCACAGCTTCTCAAAGATCCACTGACCCCAGCGGTAGTAGTCGGGGCTGCAGGTCTTGACCATGCGATCCAGATCGTAGGAGAAGCCCATGCGCTTCATCGTGGCGAGCGCCTGGTCCATGTTCTTATACGTCCAGGCGGCAGCTTGCGTGTTGTGCTTGATGGCGGCGTTCTCGGCAGGCAGGCCAAAGGCGTCAAAGCCGATGGGGTGCAGCACGTCGTAGCCGCGCATGCGGGCCTGACGGGCCATGGCATCGCCGATGGTATAGTTGCGAGCGTGGCCCATGTGCAGGTCGCCCGACGGATACGGGAACATCTCGAGCACGTACTTCTTGGGCTTGCTGTCGTCGGTGTCGACGGCAAAGAGGTTGGAGTCCTCCCAGGCCTTCATCCACCGGGACTCAATGGCCTGCGCGTCGTAGGCAGGAATCTCGTCCTTATGATCTGTGCAATCGCACATATCAGCTCCTTTGTTATCTCGGTTGGGGCGGGGCGTTCTTACCTTTGCTCGCTGCTGCGGACAGTCCTGCGCAAGACGAAGAGCACATTTAGTGCTCTTCTTTGCGTGCGGAACTTGCGGCGAGCAAAGGTAAGAACGCCCCGCCACATCGT
>NZ_QSSH01000005.1:0-19234 GCF_003438495.1 Collinsella sp. TF05-9AC | reverse complement strand
TAAGAACGCCCCGCCACATCGTTAACTCGCATGATGATAGCAAATACGACAAGCGAGATGCCTGCGACTTGCAGGCATCTCGCTTTATCTAAATAACGTGGTTGTGAATCAACCGCTAATTGTTACCAGCCCAAGCATGGTCGGGTTTTCCAGGTGCCGCAGATTGCCGTGAAAGAGGAGCGACGCGTATTTTGGTACGCGAGCGACGGTTTAAACGGCAAGGTGCGGTGCTTGAGAAAGCCGCTTAGCGGTAGCTGACGCTTTGCTGGGAGTCCTTGACGACTACGTCGTGGGCGCCGCCTTCGACGATGGAGGTGGAGCTGACCAGCGTCAGGCGTGCCTTTTCCTGGAGCTCGGGGATCGAGAGGGCACCGCAGTTGCACATCGTGGACTTGACCTTGTAGAGCGTGCCGCCCACGCCGTCCTTGAGGGAGCCGGCATAGGGAACGTAAGAGTCGACGCCCTCGACGAAGCTGAGCTTCGCGGCGCCGCCCAGGTCGTAGCGCTGCCAATTGCGGGCACGCGCAGAACCCTCGCCCCAGTACTCCTTCATGTACTGGCCGTTGACGTTGACGCGCTCGGTCGGGCTCTCGTCGAAGCGGGCAAAGTAGCGACCCAGCATCATAAAGTCGGCACCCATGGCAAGGGCGAGCGTCATGTGGTAGTCGTAGACGATACCGCCGTCGGAGCACACGGGCACGTAGACGCCGGTCTCCTCGTAGTACTCGTCACGGGCGCGGCAGACGTCGATCAGCGCGGTGGCCTGGCCACGACCGATGCCCTTGGTCTCGCGGGTGATGCAGATGGAACCGCCGCCGATACCGACCTTGATGAAGTCGGCACCGCAGTCGGCCAGGAAGCGGAAGCCCTCGGCGTCGACAACGTTACCGGCACCGACCTTGACGTCCTCGCCGTAGTTGGCGCGGATCCACTCGATGGTGCGCTTCTGCCACTCGCTGAAGCCCTCGGAGGAGTCGATGCACAGGACATCGGCGCCGGCCTCGATGAGCAGCGGCACGCGCTCGGCATAGTCGCGGGTGTTGATACCGGCGCCGACCATGTAGCGCTTGTCGCCATCGAGCAGCTCGTTGGGGTTAGTCTTGTGACTGTCGTAGTCCTTGCGGAACACAATGCCCATGAGGTGATCGTTATCGTCGACGATGGGCAGGGCGTTGAGCTTGTTGTCCCAGATAACGTCGTTGGCAACCTTGAGGCTGATGTTCTTGTCACCCACGATGAGCTGCTCACGCGGGGTCATGAACTCGGAGACCTTCGTCTGGTGGTCATCGCGACTGGGGCGATAGTCACGGCTGGTGACGATGCCCAGGAGCTTACCCTTGGGAGTGCCGTCGTCAGTAACCGGCATGGTGGAGTGACCGGTCTTCTCCTTGAGCTCGATGACCTGCTCCATGGTCATGTCGGGGGTCAGCGTGGAATCGGACTGAACGAAACCGGCCTTGTGATCCTTGACGGCCTTGACCATAGCGGCCTCGGACTCGGCGCTCTGGGAACCGTAAATGAAGGACAGGCCACCCTCGGTAGCGAGCGCGACACCCATGTCGACGCCCGAAACGGACTGCATGATGGCGGAAACCATGGGGATGTTCAGGGTGATTGCCGGCTTCTCACCGCGCTTAAAGCGGGTTAGCGGCGTCTTAAGAGAGACGTTGTTGGGGATGCACTGCGAGGACGAGTAACCAGGGACCAGCAGATACTCCGAAAACGTGTGGGACTCACCGGGAAAGAACGTAGCCATGTTTCTCCTTTTTCCATGCGACCGGTCGGCTGCAGGCCTCGTAGGACCCAGCCCAACCTTGGGCGCCCAATACTGGGGAAGTATCTTAACGCACTTTGACTGCTACAATGCATGATTTAAGAAGAGCACACGAGGGTTTGACGCAGGCTTTGCGTTTGCCCAGCAAACACTTTAGCGGGGAGACGTGGAGCATATGAAGTACAAGACGACGGCAAAGTTGGTCATTCAAGCGTGCGACAAGGATCTGCCGGGCGTGTTCGGCCACGGCTGCGTCTTGCTGCTGCAGGGTATTGCCCGCGAGCACTCGCTCAACCGCGCCGCCAAGAGCATGGGCATGGCCTATTCCAAAGCGTGGCGCATCGTGAACGAGGCCGAAGGGCAGCTGGGATGCAAACTCATCGAGCGCGACGGTGCCCGCGGATCCACGCTCACCCCCGCCGGAGAGCGAGCCATAGCAGTCTACGAGGAGCTGCAGGCCGACATCAACAACGTCATTGCCACCAAAGCCGACGCCCTCATCGCCAGCATCAAAGAATAGCCAATTTGGGACGGGGCTTTTTAGCTACGCAACCCCCTCTCTAAGTTGCGGTGAAATAGGGACTGTTTATGCCGATAAAGCCGTAAATCAATCCATATTTCACCGCAACTTATGGAGTCGAGGATGATTTAGCTAGTTGCGGAGGGCGTTATCTAGGGCGGACGCTACGACCAGGGGGTTGTCGGTGCCGGCGAAGAGGCGGATGGTGCTCCCCTGCTTGCCGCGCGTGGCCGAGAGGCGCGTCGTTGCGCCGCCGGCGGGCGATGTGCGAAACTCCCCCGGCAAAGTATCGAACAGGTCATCCGCACTGCGCTCGATAAGGTCAAACTCAACTGCCGGACCAAAGCCGTGCTCGAGGATTCCCGTTGCAACCGCATGGTCGGGATGCGAGCTCAGCCCGGGATAGCGCACGTTGCGCACCATCTCATTCGCAGCCAAGTACTCGGCCAGCGCACGGGCGTGGTCGAAATGCGCCTGCATGCGGGTATCGAGCGAGTCCAGCCCGCGCTCCAGCACACCGGCCTCGTCAGCAGGCAAATCAAGCTTAACCAAGCCACGGCCCTCAAGCAGGGCATGCGCGCACTCAGCCGCGGCATCCATACGATGGCGCTTGAGCTGCGAGCGCGCCATCGAAGCGGCAACGAGCTTGCGCGGAGCCTTACCGGCGCACACACGGTCTAGCGCCTCAAGTGACAGCACGGCACCCAGCCGCAGCGGATTGCAGCCAAAAGCCGACGCCACGGTGTTGTCCACAACCAGCAGCGCGTGGGCCTCACGAGCCGCGCGGCCCAGAGCACGAAGGTCGGGCACACGTAGACCAAACCCGCCGATAGAGTTGACGAACCACCACAGATGCGGTCCCTCGGCATCAAACGAAGCATCAAAATCCTCGGACGCGGCAGCAAACGCCGCAACCGACGGCGGGTCCACGAGCACAACATCGCAGCCTTCAAAGCCGTGCGCAAACGCTTCGGTAAAGTCATCCGCAAAGGCCACCAGGCGGTCACCGGGACGCACAATACCCAGCAGCGAAAGCGCTGCCGGCACGTGCCGGGCAGCAAAAAGATGCACCTCACGCGCGCCGGTCCTCAAAGCCCAGGCCTCTTCTAGCTGTTGCACGTCCACGCGACACCGTCCCTTCACAAACAAAAACCCACGATGCGGGTGTTCCCCGCACCGTGGGCAACGGCTGCAGTATAGCGCCGATATGCGACCAATCGCCTAGATGTTGAGCGCGTGATAGGTCACGTTCGCACCCGGGGCGTCAACGGACACGCCATAGGCCTCGGGATAGATGCGTGTCGAAAACACGAGCGCGCCATCGTTCACAAACACCTCGACCGACGAGACATCGCCGACAATGCGCACGTTACGAACCTCGTCGACGGGCTCCCAACGCACGGTACGACCGCAGCCGGCAGAAGCGCAGTCTTCATCGGTAAATCGCATCTCAAAGCGCGCGGGCAGTTCGCCCTCGGCAGGCATAAACGCCAGCCTTAGCTCGCCATCAACGGTTGTGGTAAACGCGCCGTCGACACCGTCGACAACAACGTCAAAGCAGGTATCGCCGGCAACCTCCAACGAGCCCTCCCCCACACGCACCGAGGCATAATGGCGCTCGATCTCGCGCGTCGGCTGCTGCAGCACCACGCCGCCGTCACCGGCTGTAAGCTCACGCGGCACCGTCATGCAGTGCTGCCAGCCGCACACAACGGTCGGCGCGTTGCCATAGGTCGGCTCGTCGGGCATGCCCATCCAGCCAATCAGAATATGGCGACCGTCCTCGGCCGTGAACTCCTGCGGAGCATAGAAGTCAAAACCGGCGTCCCACAGGCGGAACTCGCCCAGCTCATAGGCACCGTCACCACCGGTAATATTGCCCGTTACAGGCATGTAGCCAGCAGCGTATACGTTCCCGCGGTCCCAACGACCGCCCTCAAGGCCCTGGGGCGAGAACGACAAAAATGCAGCGGTATCGCCATTCGCATCGAGCTCAATATACCCCGGGCATTCCCACATAAAGCCAAAACGCTCGGGCGTAGACACACGGCTCTCGAGCTCCCAGCTCAGCATATCGGCCGAGCCATACACCAAGATCTCGCCCACATCGCGACCGGCGCCCTCGCCGTGCATAGCGCAAAATCGACTATCGACATGCGGCCCATCCACGCGACGACGCGCGCCCAGCACCATGTGATAACGCCCGTCCGCGTCACGCCACACCTTGGGATCGCGCACGTGGCAGGTCAAATCCTCAGGATAATCCTCGGACGCCAGCACCACGCGCTTTTGGTTGAACTCCCGACCGGCAAGGCCATCAACGCTCTCCACATAGACGGTATCGGCGCGGCGGCCAGTATTGACGTAGTCGTACGTACCGTCAGCATCGGAAAGCTTAACGTTGCCCGTATAGAGCACGCGAATGCAACCGTCTTCGGCAAGCGCGGAGCCCGAATACACACCGTGGCAATCGAACGGCTCGTCGGGCAGCAGTGGGGCGCCAACGTAGTCCCACGTCATAAGATCGCGACTCGTCGCATGGCCCCAGACCTTAACGCCGCCCTCGACATCAAACGGCGCATACTGAAAATAGGCATGGAACACGCCGCCTGCCTGGCAAAGACCGTTGGGGTCGTTGAGCCAGCCCGCCGGCGGCATAATATGGAAGCGCTGGCCATACGCGCCATGGCCGCACTCAGAGGCGGCAGCGTCAACAGCGGCGACCAGCTTTGCAAGGTCGCGGCCAAGTGCATTAGACATATCAAAGTCCTAACGGATCGAAAGTAACAAGGCGCCAGAGATCGACACCAGATACGGGAAACGCCCGCGAGCATACAACCCGCGGGCACCCTTCAATCAAAAGCTCTTAGGCCTGCTCGGAAGCCTTGGGCTCGTCCTTGTACAGGACAAACGAAACGCCAAAGGAAACCAGCGCGGCGACCGCAAACATGATCGCGTACTGCACGGGCTGGGCCAGGCACAGCAGGATACCGAAGATACCCGTAACGCCCGTACCGGAAGCGGCAAGCCAGGTGAGCGCGCAGACCAGGGCGCCGCAACCGCCACCGATGCAGCCGGCGATGAAGGGCTTAAAGAAGCGCAGGTTCACACCAAAGATGGCCGGCTCGGTAATACCCATGAAGGCGGACAGGGCCGAAGGAAGTGCCAAACCCTTGATCTTGGCATCGCGGGTCTTAAAGGCAACGGCAAGCGCGGCGCCACCCTGAGCGATGTTGGCAGCGCTGGCGATGGGCAGCCAGTAGGTCACACCGTACTGGGCGAGCTGACCCAGGTCGATGGCGGTGTACATCTGGTGGATACCGGTAACGACCGTGGGGGCATAGAACAGGCCGACGATAAAGGAACCGATGCCGAAGGGCAGGGTCAGCAGGGCCTGGATCAGACCGAGGATGGCGTTCTCGGCCCAGACAAAGATGGGGCCGACGGCAACGAGCGTCACGAGCACGGTCACGAACACCGAGACGAGCGGGGTCACAAAGAGGTCGAACATCTCGGGAACGATCTTGTGCAGGCGCTTCTCGAGGAAGGCCAGAATGGCGCAGGCGATAACGATGGGGATCACGTGGCCCTGATAGCCGACCCACTCAAAGCTGTACACGCCGGGGATGACGGTGACCATGGTCTGAACGCCCTCGGAGGCAACCGTGTAGGCGCTCTGCAGCGAGGAGTTGATGAACGCACCGCCGACGACAGCACCCAGGTACGGGTTGGCGCCAAAGGCCTTGGCGGCGGAGTAGCCGATCAGGATCTGCAGAATGCCAAAGGACGTTCCCGAGACCAGGTCGGCGATCTTATAGATAAAGTTATTGGTGTCGAGCGCGATAAAGCCGTTGGAGGCCATAAAGTTGAGGGCGCTCATAATGCCCAGCAGCAGGCCCGAAGCCACGATGGCAGGGATGATAGGGACAAAGACGTCGCCGAGCACCTTAATGGCACGCATAAAGATGTTCTGCTGCTGCGCCGCGGCCTCCTTGACCTCGGCCTTGGTGGCAGCCTCGACGCCACTGAGCGCGATGAACTCCTCGTAGACCTTGTTGACGGTGCCGGTGCCAAAAATAATCTGCAGCTGGCCCTGGGCCTCAAAGACGCCCTTAGCGCCATCGACATTCTCGATGGCCTCCTTGTTAACCTTAGTGTTATCGGCAATCACCAGGCGCAGGCGAGTGGCGCAGTGCGCGGCCGAAACAACGTTGTCGGCGCCACCGATGTTGTCGAGCACCTCTTGGGCTGATTTGCGGTAGTCCATGACTTCCCTTTCCTCCAACGGGCGCATTTGCACCCGGCCATCTTTGACACTTACACTGTAATCGATTTCAGTTTCATATGTCTGCAATCGTTTTCATATAGCGGTAAACGGTAGGAAAAAGCCGGCGAATGGTAGTTTTACGGAAAAACCAGGCGACTCAGAGGCAGGCAGACGTGCCCAAGACCTAGACATTCATAAGCTGATGGCCGAGCTTGAGTGTCTTGAGACCGCTCTCCCCCTCCACGCCATCGAGCGTGTTGAGCAACATATTGGTCGCCTCGACGCCACTGGTCAGGTAGCCATAATGCACGGTGGGAATGCCGCCCGTCAGCGCGCGCAAAAACGCGTTGTCGCCAAAACCGCTCACGCGGTGTATGCCCTCGCCCATGCCGCGGACCTCATCGATAGCACGCAGCGCGCCCGCCGCCATGGTGTCGGTCGCGCAGGCGATAAACGAAACATCGGGAGTGACGGAAAGCAGTTCACGCGCCGCACCATAGCCCGAGTCGAGCGTAAACGAGCCCAAACGAATCAAGGCGGCATCGAGTGGGTTACCCGCGGCGCGCAAGCCGGCCTCAAAACCGCGACGGCGGTCATAACCGGCCGTTCGGTCCTCTTCGGTAACTCCAATATAGGCAATCTTGCCGTCCACGCGACCCGCAAGTGCATGGCCCAGCTCAAAGGCGGCCTCGTAATCGTCGTGATAGACGCACGCCGCGCCCTCAACATTCTGACCGATCAGCACGATGGGCACGCGGCACGATTCAATCGCCCGACGGTGCTCGTCGGTAATCATAGTTGCCACCAGCACAATGCCATCGACTGGGTGGTTTTGGAATAAATCGAGGTATTCGAGCTCACGATCGGCCGCGTTGTCAGTGTTAGCAAGCAGCATCTGGTAGCCACGGCGACCGAGCACCTGGCCAATGCCGGCGGTAATGCGGCTCACGGACTCCGAGTTGATCTTGGGCACGATGACGCCGATGAGCTTGGTGGAACCGGTGCGCAGCGCGCGAGCTTGGCTGGACCGCACGTATCCTGTCAGCTCAATCGCCTGCTTAATGCGCTCGGCCTTATCCGCCGATATGTAGCCACCGTTGAGGTAACGCGAGACGGCGGCGCTCGAAACGCCCGCCAGCTCGGCCACATCTTTCATCTTTACCACGAGCACCCCTGTCGTTGAAATCGCTTTCACCATGATACCCAACCCATCCCAGCAAATTGAGTAAATGAGACGGACCGCATGGATCATTTCAACCGCCCAGGTCGAGGAAACGCCAGCGAGCGAGCAGCTGCCGTGGCGAGGTGCCGCGAAAGAGGAGCGAAGCGTACTTTATGTACGCGAGCGACGGTTTGAGCGGCAGATCGCCCGGCAGATGCCCGCGCAGCGTCGAGCGGTCCGGCGTTCGGCAGAACGCCGGAACATAGTTAGCCGTGGTACTCGCCGTTGTATTGGATCAACGTTAGGTCTTCCACGCCATCGAGTGCGCGGATGGCGTCGGCATAGGGCATATCCACACCGTCCGAGAACAGCTCGACGGCCATCTCGACTTTGTCGCCGCGCATCGTCTTGGACTTGACGGTGAACTTGGTGCGCCCAAACGCGCGCACGATATCATCGCCGGTGGTCTGGCCCGTGTAGTGGATGACCATCATGTACACGCGCGCCTTGTCCTGGTGGCTCGCAAAACCGGCGATCATCACCACGATCACCACTGCCGTGAGCCCCACGAGCGCGTACATGCCGGCACCTGCCGTAATGCCCGTGGTAATGGCCCAAAACAGATACAGCAGGTCGAGCGGGTCCTTGACCGCCGTACGATAGCGGACGATAGACAGAGCACCGACCATACCGAGCGAGATAACCACGTTGGTCGAGATCGCGAGCGTGACCATGCAGGTGAGCACGCACATGCCCACGAGCGTCACGGCAAAACTGCGCGAATACACCACGCCAGTAAAAAAGCGCTTGTACACGTAATAGATCAGGATGCCCATGGCGAGCGCCACGAGCAGCGACAGGCCGATCTTGGCAGGGTCGACCTGGCCAAACGCCTCCAAGACGGAGTTCTTAAAAAAGTCCCTGGTGCTCATGGTCTAAATATCCCCTCGGTTCTCAAAATCCGATTCCCAGTAATTAAATCCGCGCAAGTAGGCGGTCTTTTCGTAACACAGGCAGTACTTGGAGACCGCCGTGAGCTCGGCCGCGCCCGGCGGCACCATATCGCGCACCAGCTGCGGGCAAAACTCCGTAAACTTGACCTCCATCACCAGCTTGCCGGGCTCCAGGACCGGCAGTGCGGGCAGCGTCGCGTCAAAGATGTCAAAGCTACCCACCGCGGCACGCACGTTCATGTCAAACGTGATGCGCACGGTACCCTCATCCATCACCCACGGCTCGCGCTCGTAGTCCACGATGGTCCGTGGGCGCATCACGTTGCAGATGCACTCGATGTAGAACTCGCGACAGAGCGGATAGGGGCTCCTCAGCAAAAAGTCGTAGTCTCCGGCCAGGATCTGCTCAAACTCGCCACGCGTGAGCGGTGCGTCCTCCTTGTAGATCCAGCTACCGTACTTCTTTTTGCGCTCGAGCTTAATCACTTTGTCGCCGCCGTTATAGATGCGCACGCGATACTTTTTGCGCATGAGAATACCGGCGTCTTTTTCCTCGTAGGCCGAGTTGCAGTAGTCGTCAAAGTACAGGCTGCGAATGGTGTAACCGCCCGCCTGCGCATGCTTGTCCAGCTTAAACACCGGCGCCATGCGACAGGCAAGCGCAGTGTGCTCACCCTCGTTAATGAGATATTTGAGCTCGTGGCGGTAACGCTCCTGCGTGGTACGCGCAGGAGGTGCCGCCAGGCGCTCAAGCAGCGCGCTAGCCCTCCTCATACGTATCCTCCACGACCTTACCGCCGTCCTGCACGTAAAAACACTTCATGCCGTACTGCTTGCCGTCGTCGGTAACGTAATAGTCAAACGCATCTTGCGTATAGCCGTCGGAGTTAGTGGCACGCACGCGCACAAAGTACTGGCCGGAATCGGGCGCATCGCAGGTCACCTCGGGAAGCAGCACGTCCTCTGCCTTAAAAAGCACGTCGCTTATGGCATAGTCGCGCGCAAGCTCGACGGTATAGCGAATATCGCGCGCCTCAAAGTCGTACGCGGCATCCCAGTTCATGCGCAGCTTACCGTTATCGATCTGCGGCACACCGATGTAGAACGGCATGGGCTTTATATAGCTCTCGCAATAGCTCTTATAGTTCTCCTCGATCTCAGAAGGAATCGCCGCGGCAATCTGCTCATATTGATCCTTGGTGACAGGCAGATTGTCGATATCGGGCGAAGCAAAGACCAGGGATTCGGTAACCTCGCGATAGTGCTTGATCATCTTGGCCAGACGTTCCTCGGACAAATACGAGCGCAAGTCCTTGACGGCACGGTCGAGTTCGCTGCGGAACGACTTGCTGCGCAACGCGCGGTTGAACAGCACGTTGCCCCAGTAGTTGCTTACGCCGCGCTCCCAGCTCGCATAGTCCGAGAACCCCTTCAGGCTCAGCTCAAGCTTACGCAACATGCCGTCGTTATCCCAATCCAAAAAGTACCAGGTATTTGAGTTGAGCGGGCTGTACAGATAGCAGTTACGGTTCTGCGTATCGCAGTTGCCCGTCAGGATCTGAAACGCCAACCAATAGACCAGATTCTCGGTATCAAAGTAGGCGTCGAGCACGTCATCGATCTTTTGGGATTCGTCGTTGAGTGCATCGAGCATCTCGATGAGCTTGGTGTGGTCCGAGTCGCCCTTAATCTCGAGCATGCCCTCAAAGTTGGCCTGGTTGTAGTCGGGATCGTCGGCAAGCTTAATGGTGTCCTCGTAGCGATAGAAATCAAAGCTGTTCACCTTGTACAGATGCCCGTTCTTATCCAAGCCGTGCGCCTTAAGCGCCGTTTTGTTGAGCTGCTCCACCTGCGTAAACAAGCCGTAGTCCTCAAAGGTGTCGTTGGACTTTTCGGTCTGGTCGCACACCCACAGATGCACAAACTGCGTGCGCAAGCCCATCATCTGGGGAATCCCACGGATAAGGTCGTAGGCCATCTTGTTGCGAAAACGCATACCCTCGCCCATGTGCTTGTTAAGCGCAATCGCGCGCTGCTGGCGCCAGGTACCCTTGCCCTTTTTGAGCTCTACCTTGTAATTCTTCTGCGTATAACCGCTCGACGTCTGGCCGCGCACCTGCACGGTAGCATTGGGCGCTTCCTCGCCATAGCCAACCTCGCCGGCCACCGGGCCGTCTTCGTCGCCCGCCTGCAGCAGGCCCATAACCTGATAGCGCGCCACGCCCATGTCGGCGTAGTCGTAGACCGAGTACGTATTGATCTCGGCCCAGCTATGATCGGTGTTCTCGGAGCTGTTGCCGCGCGAGACCGTCAGGTACATGGTCACAATGCCCGAGTCATCATAGACCTCGTAGAGCTCGTCCTTGTCGCGGAGGTGCTTGGTACCGTCCGAGGACTCGGCCTTTTTAATCCTGTCCTGCTTTTTGACCTTTTTGGTCGAGGAGTCTTCCTGCACCGAGCAGCCCGAAAGCAACAGCGCACCGGCAGCCGCCTCAATCAGGCGACGGCGAGACATCATCCTATCGGTCATCAGAACCTCCCCAATGGTTGCGATACACACGGACCACCGTACGCTCAAACCAACCATGCGGCTCACCCTTATGGCGGCCTTCCTCATAGCGCTGCTCGGCACGATCGAGCAAGCGGCCCAGTTGTGTAAAGCGACCCGTCTTGTCGGTCGCCACCATGGGCTGTTGACTCAGGATACGATACGGCAAGTTGCGGTATAGGTATCGAGCCGGAGCAGCGCCACGATAAAAAACACCGCCGCACCCAACAAAAAGCCAAAGCCGTAAAACTGCTGCGGTAAAAGCAACGACACGGCGGTCGCCAGCCCTGCCACACCGGCAAACAGGCCCGAGGCCAGCACGGCTCCCTTGTAGTCGGTAAAGTACAGCAAGATGAGCATCACCGTATTGCCCACGGCATACAGACCATAGCCCACGCATAGCGTGCGAAAATACCCGTGCATAAGGCTGTTAAAGCCCAGCGGCAGGGCCGAGAGCACCGTGGTCTCGAGCGAGATGACCGCCGCGGTCACAAGCAGCTGCTTAAGCGCGCAAAACCACAGCTCCCGGTTGAGCGTGGCGAGCATTTCCTCCTCGGCAACCACAATATCGCCCACTACGCCGCCGTCGTTAAACAGGCTGTAGTAGTCGCGGTAGCGCGGATAGAAGTTGACCTCGACCGAGACAACAAAGTTGACGGTCGTGACCAGTATCGTCAAAAACGCGATGAGCGCCGGCACATCGTGGTAGGGCGCACCATAAAACAAGCCCTTGACCTGCACGCCAATGGGACCGGTCCAAATAATCACCAGGTGCGCAAAGAGCCCCAGGTTGGTAAACAGGCCCGTGAGCGCCAGCGGCATAAACTGATCGAGCCACTGCAAAAAGAGCCAGGGGCTGCGGTCGCTCTGAGGAAAATACCGGTACAGCAGCACCACATCCCAGGCGAGCATGACGCCGTAGCCCAGGGCGATTGACGCCAACAGGCCCTCGACCGGCGGCAGCCCCAGCGCGAGCGTGGCCAGGGCGCACACGCACGCCACGCCAATGGCGGCCGCAAAGCTGCACAGGATACCGCGGTAATCCTTGATGGCCGTGAGATAGCTCATACCGTTCCAGTTGACGATCATAATGTTGAACAGCCACAGGCACAGCAGCCCCTGCAGCAGCGTGGCGCCCGAGAACAGCAAAAATACGCCGTAGAGCACCGTGCTAGCAACCAGCATGATGGCGTTGGAGCCCCAAAACGAGGGCAAGACCTCCTCTTCGCGCTCGGCAAAGAGCATGTCGGCCAAAAAGCGGGTGACCGGCATGGAGAAAAAGCTCGTGAGCGTAAGCGACGCCAGCAGCGTATAGGTCACCATGCACACCAGCAAATCCTGGTTGGCACGGCCCACATCCCACAGACCGCACAGCACCAAAATACCCACCTGGAGCAGCACGCCCAGCAGCATGGGGCCCGTGCACACAATGCCGGCGTAGCCATAGGCGCGCATCGTGGCAAACAGACCCTTGCGCCTAAACAGGCGCTTGAGCTCAAAACCGATTCCGGCCACTGGCTACTCCCCCTCTCTGGGCAGGTCAAACGCACGCGCCGTCTCGTCGTACAGCGCGCGATAGTTGGCGAGCATCTGCTCGTGCAAAAAGAACGTGGCAACACGACGCTGGCCGCGCTCCCCCATCTCAATGCGACGGGCGCGGCTTGTGCACATGCGCTCCATGGCATCGGCCAGGCCCTTACGATACATAGGCGGCGTCACAAAACCCGCCACGCCAAAGTCGTCGCCCGGGGCGCGCTCGAGCAGCTCGCGGCAGCAGCCGACCTCGGTCGTCACGCAGGGACGACGCGCCGCAAGCGACTCCAGCACGCTGAGCGGCTGGCCCTCGGAGATACTCGTCAAAATGGTAAAGTCGAGCTTTTCCATGTACTCGACCACGTTGACGCGGCCGGTAAAGATCAGGTCGCGCACGCCCAGGGTATCGACGAGTGCATGGCACTCGGCGCCGTACTCCTCGTCGTCCACGCCGCCCATGATGTGCAGGCGCACCTTGGGCAGGCGCTCGTGCAGCTCAAAGAAGGCATAGATCATGGTCTTGACGTCCTTGATGGGCGCCAGGCGCACCACCGCGCCAATGTCCACCCAGCCGTCATCGGGCTTTAAGGGTATGTCCTTAAAGCGATCGAACTGGATGCCGTTGGGGATGACCAGGCATTTGTCCGCATCACAGCCCATATCGATCTGCGTCTTGCGGGCATTGTGAAACAGGCTCGTCACGCGAAAGGCGCGACGGTAGATCTCCTCCGAAAGCAGGTAGAAAAAGCGGATCCAGCGATCCTTAAACGACGGCACAACCCAGTCGGCGCGAATGATCTCTTCCTCGCGTTCGCGGGTATAGATGCCATGCTCGGTGAGCAGCACCGGCGCATGGTGAACGCTCGAACCCAGGCAGGCGAGCAGGCCGCCGTAGCCAGTCGAGATGGCGTGGTACACATCGGCCACCGGCACCTCGCTGCCCAGCAGGTAGAGCACAGGCAGCAGCATGGAGCGCATGGTATGGAATGCGTCGGCAAAGGGCGTGTAGGGGTACTCGGCCAGGCACACGTCGCGAAAGATATCCATAAAGGTGCGGCTCTGCAAAAACGAGAGCGGATGCACGCGACGGCGCTGGAAGATATCGAACAGCACGTCCCAATCCGGATTGGAGAGCGACACCAGGCGGCGCAACGCCTCGCGCTCGCGGTCGTTATAGTCCGCCTCTTCCTGCTCGCCAGAAAGGCGCAGGGCGTCGTCCAGGAACACCTCGTGCACCTCGACCACATTACCGGGCAGCTCGTAGACAAACTTGCCGCGGTCGGCAGCATGCGCGCCAATCACCCACAGCACAAACTCGTGCTCGGGCATGGCCTGGATATAGCCGTGCATCCAGGTGGACACGCCGCCGTGCACATAGGGGTAGCAACCCTCGAGCACCAAGCAGATTCTCATTTGTCGCCACCCTCCTTGCGCGCAATGGTCACCGTCTTGTCCGTGGCTTTGACCAGGTACAGGTCGCCCGTCAGATGCGTAATCTCGCCACCCGTGACCGCACCCGGCTCGCCGTTGTTGGCGCGGAACATGAGCCACGCTTCGTCGTGGAAATTGCCCAGACTGAGCGTCCAGGCATCCGCGTCTGTATCCACGCTCACCGTTACGGACGAAAAGCGCTGGATGGCACCCGAGCATTCCGAGCCGGTCTGGCGACGCAGGTCGGGCGCAGACTTGGAAAGCCAGTCCAGGTAGTCGGTCAAGCCGCCCTTGTAGACCTCCCAGCCCTCCGTAGCGCCGCGATCGGGATCCAGCAGGTCGTCCGGGTGCATAAAATGCGTGCTCACGTAGTGCATGTTGAGCTCGGACACTGCGGCCAGGCGCATGTAAGAATCGCCGACCATGCCGCCCGAGACAATACGCGGCTGCTCCACGATGCCATCGCTCGCCACGCCAAACTCCTGCACGTACGGAAGATCCGTGCCATCCTCAAAATACGTACTTGCAACGGTCTTAATGCGCGGAACATCGGTGCCGATAATCTTGCGGGCGCGGGCCGAAAGGATATTCGAGGGCGGCACGTAGACCGAGCCGTGCGCGTTGGGCAGCACCTCGTCCTGAAAGGCGATAAGCTCGTCGATCGATGCGACGAGCGTCTCCTTGTTCTTCCACGTCTTGTAGTCGTACAGCGTGCCATAGTCAGTGTCCCAGAGCGCCAGCGGCTGATGGTTGTAGCCGTGAAAGCCCAGCTCTCCGCCCATCTGCAGCAGCATGCCGCCAAAGTAGCGGAACTGCGTAGTATCGGCCTGGCGCGCGGGCTCGGTCTGGTTGACCGCGTCCTCGTAGTTTTCAATCATCACGCCGGTATAGCGAATGTCGTATTTTTGCGCGAGCTTTTGCAGATCGGGCCACCAGACCTTGGCATAAAAGTCGGCGATGGAAAGCCCGTAGTCGCGCTTGATGTAGGTGCCGTCGCCCGAGGGCACGGGGCTGGGAAAGTCGTCCAAATAGAACACGGCGCTGTTGATGACCGGATAGGCCGTGGCATCGCCGAGTAGGCTGATCGCCGCGGCATAAAACCCGCGCATGACCTTGTCGTAGACACCGATATTGCACACCACGGTGCGTCCGCTACCGCAATCATTCGACCAAATGAGCGGGGCGCCCGCATCGCCGGTCTTAGCCCACTCACGCGCCGTCTCGCGCAGCGAAACCGAAAGCGACGAATCAAAGGGGTCCGAGAGCTCGTAGCGCTCTCCCCCGCCCAGCATAAAGTCCTCGCTCGGCACAATGCTTTCGGCTTTTACATAGTCATATCCGGCCGATTCAATGCCAAGCTTGGGGGCAATCACTTGCAGATAGCTCGAGTTGTCCGGCGGCATGGCGAGCATAAGCGAACCGCCGGCACTCACCCAACTCATAATGTCGGTCAGGTGCGTACCGAGCCTATCGAGCGACGGCATGAGCAAAATAACGCGATCGTAGGAGGCCAGCGAGGGAATGGCATCCGCGCCATCCAGGACAAGGTCCACGTCGCAGTGCGCGATCTTCATGTCGAGCAGGATCTGGTCAAACTGCTCCTTTACGTCCTCGACGCCGGCTTGATCGGAATCGGTAATGACCAGGCATCTGGGCTTTTGGCCAAATATCGCCGAGGAGGCCGGCACCGCATCGTTGGCGGCAAGCATCCCCAGCTTATGTTGGCCCGCACTGTACTGCACGCCGGCGCGCTCCACCAGCAGCACGGCGGCCATGGCAATAAAGACCGCCCACACCACGAGCAGTCCCATCCAGCGAAAATGGCCCGCACGGTCGCGGATATACTGCACCACGCTCATCGGGCCTCCTCTCCGTTGCGCCAAAAAGCCAGCTCCTCGCGGTTGGCGGCGCTCAAGTACACATGCTGTTTATCAATCGCATCGATCACACGCTGAACCTCGTCACCATCGCGGCGCATCACCGCCAGGCGCAGGCAAAGCATCCAAACCTCCTGCTCCTCGGGCGCGTCGAGCACCAGCTGGTCGGTCACGGCCTGCGCCTCATCGATCTGGTCGACATCAGCTAGCGCCGCGGCATACCGAATACGCAGCTCAACGGAGTTCTCGCGCTCGCAGCGGCGCGCAAGCAGGCGCGCGTACTGTTGGCGCTGAATCTGAGCCACGCGTCCCTCGGCCAAGCCCGAGTCCAAGTATTCACCAAGAAAATCGCAGTATTCATTGAGATTATGCGCGCTCGGGTCGGTCTTAAAGGCGTGCTCCAGCTGCTGTAGTTTAAGGTCGGACTCCTTGGAGATCTGCGCCACCGCCGTCGCGGCATAGTGCGCCACCTCAACGTCATCGTTAAGCTTAGCCGCCTGCAGCTGCGCCAGATACGCATCGGGCTCCTCAGTGAGCATGGAGAGCATTAAGCGGCGCCGGTCTGCCGGGTCGTTAACGATGAGCGCCTCCTCGAGCGGGATCACGCCTGCATCGGCTTCACGGTCGTGCACCAAGATGCTGCGATGCAGCTCGTCGTTAATGCGCAGCGATTCCAACGTGGCGTCCTTGGGGTCCGCACCAAACACGGCGCTGCGCGCGATAAGCAGCACCACCAGCAGCGGCCCCCACAACGGCACGAGCACCATCACGGCCAGCATATGCCCGCGCACCGGCAGCAGGCCCAACTTCATAAGCGTCCACAGCACCAGGCAAACCAGCGCATGAATCAGCAGCAAGACGGCAGCAACGACAAGCGAGATCAATCGACATCCCCCTCGCCGTTACCGGTGTCGGCAATGTGCTGCAGCAGCGCCACTATGTCCTCGCCGTCGACGGGCTCCACCGCAATCTGCTTCGCGTTTAGGCGCTCACGGATAATGGGCAAGTCGCACGCCTTTGCCTGGCGCATAAGCAGGTAAAGCACGTCACCATCGACCAGGCCCGCCGCATCGCTCTCGCGGATTGCCGACCCAATCGCGCCCACCAGCTCACCGACAGGTTCCATGCCCGGCACCACGCGCAGGAGCAAAAAGCTCCCCATCTTACCGTCTGCCAGCGCCTGCTCGGCCGCGAGCTCCTGGCCAAAGGCCGCCTGCTTGAGCACGCACGTGCCATCGACGCAGCGTTTATCCTGCGCCACCGCCTCGTAATCGAAGGCACGGCCCAGCGCGCTTTCGACCAAGCCGCACAAGATGCGGAACAGGTTTTGATAATAGAGGGTCATTTGGTTCTCGGCCGCGCAGCGCACAAAGATCAGCACGGCGGGTGCCCCGTCGCGCTCGATCGTGTATCCAAACATGGGCAGCCCCGGCATCAACTCGCGATTCACCCACAGGTTCGAACGGCCCCCGCCGCCCAAAAGGGGCGCAAGCTGATCAAGCGAGAGCGAGCGCGTGGCGTCTTCAGCAATCACGGGGCTCGCCGCCACCAGACGTGCAAACGCCCCGCCCGAAACGTGGTAGATCGCCACCGAATCGTTCTGGAGAATCTCACCCATGAGCTCGCAGCACTTGCGGTAGATGTCTCGCGGATTGAGCACGTCGAGCTCTTGTGTCACGGCAAAAATCTTGCCAAAGCTATCGTGGCGCCCCACAATCTGGCGCTTGTATGTGCGCTTGTCCTCGATGGCATCGTGGTAGAGCTGCGTGAGGAACGTATTGCGATTACGCACGAGCTCGTTTTGGTCGCGCTCCACCTTAATGGCCTCGCTGTTGCGCAGCTGCACATAGCCGCACACGGCGCCAACCACAAAGTACGCGATAAACGGCAGCCAGTTGGACGGCTCGTAGAACAGGCCCTGGAAGGTATAGCCATACTGGGTAAAATAGCTCACAGCCAAACCCACCGATGCCAGCAGCGCCGCAACCAGACCAAAGTCCAGACCATACAGCGTGCCGATCAGTACCACGTACAGCAGGCGGTAGTCGAGCACGTTAAGCTGAGCAGACTGCGAAAACACCAGCTCCAGGCCCTCAAAGAGCACCTAGGCCAGCGCGGTCTCCAGGCATTTGATGGGCAGTGTCCGCCCGCGCATGCGGTCGATGGCGGCACGCAGCGGATGGCGCTTGCCCGCGAGGGTCTGCTCCCAGCGGGCGTGTATGGTCGAAAGATCGCGCAGCACGTCATAGCGCTGGAACCACCCGTAGCGCGTGCGGACGGTATCGCTCGGAGCAATGGAGACGACGGCGTCCCCGTCGTAGGTAATGTCGAGCCCCGGGAACAAGCCCTTGAGCGCCTCGCCCAGGTCTCCCACGGTGTGGGCAAAGCTATCCGGAACCTCGAGTTCCTCGAATGTGGCATCCCAGCTGTCGAAGATGCGACGCACCAGAACGGCCAGCTCCTCGGCGCAGAGGGCACCGAGCGGTGAGTCCGCCCCAGCCCTCATGACAGCAGAGCCTTGCGAGCACGCCTCGAACAGCGGGGTCAAAATCGGGTCTTCCAGCGTGGGCGAGGCGGTGTACAGATACGGCACGCGCAAGATCTTGGCCTGAATGCCGTCGCGGACCGCATAGTAGCGGCACAGGTCGTTGGCCGCACGGGCAATGATGCCCTTGCCGTTTTGCCCCGCAGCGTCCACCGCACCGTCCGCTCCCATGGGACCAGTCACAAACAGCAGCTGAATCTGGCGACCCATGCAAGCTCGAAAGACGGAGCGCAGCAGCTCGATGTCGCCAACGGCCTCGGTATGCGGCGTGAGATAGGTAGAGAGGTAGACCACACGGTCGAATTCGTAAGCCTGGTCCAGGTGCTGCAGCAGCTCTTTCCAAGACGCATGGAGCGACGACCCGTCGCGGCGCGCCTCGTTGGCCGCCACGACCTGAACATGGTCACCGGGAAACGCCTTGGCACAAAAGTCGTCATCGACATACACGGTATTGCCAACAACCAGCACTTCCACCGTGCGCTCCCCCTCCCCAAATTTAGCTTTTGCCATTGTAAACATGCATATTGTACGCTGTCAATGTAGGCCAAAGGCAACTTTAAAGCTGTTTTAAGACCTTGATTATCGACTTCATCCGAACACCTCCCACATTCATCCGTACATGTG
>NZ_QSSH01000049.1 GCF_003438495.1 Collinsella sp. TF05-9AC | reverse complement strand
AGGGATTGATTGGCGGCTAATAAGCCAAAAACAGTCCCTATTCCACCGCAACTGATGTGGGCGTCCCTAGTGAGTTGGCTGGTAGCGGGGGCAGTAGCTGATGGCGATGGCGTCGACGCCTACGTGGGTGGCGATGGTGCAGCCGATGGGGCCGGTGCCGGCGTCTACGTAATCCTGACCCGCGAGTGCCTCGTTGACAAGCTCCTGCTCCTCGGCGGCGCCGGTCGTGAGCACGCGCACGCTGGAGCCCGGATACTCGGCCAAAAATGCGAGGCAATCGGCCATGGTGTTGGTAACGATGCGCTTGGCACCGCGGCCCTTTTTTATGGCCTTGATCTCGCCCGATTTCCACTCCGGCGAAACGGCCAGGCGAATGTTGAGCATTTGCGTGAGCTGGCCGGCGAGCTTGGGCGCGCGGCCGTTCTTAACGAGATTCTCGAGCGTGCGGGGAATCAGCAGCAGGTGGGCGTCGGGCAGCGTCGCGCGGATCTGCGCCTCGGTCTCGTCCAGGCTGCGGCCGTCCTCGCGCATGGCCAGCGCGTACTCCACCAGCAGGCTCTCGGCGCCCGAGCCGGTGCGCGAGTCGATGCAGCGCACGTCGAGCTCGTGCGTCTCGGCCGTCAGGCTGGCGTTGGCGTAGCAGGCGGACCACTCGCTGCACAGCGAGATAAAGATGGCGCTATCGTGGCCGTCGGCGCGCACGCGGTCAAAGAGTTCCTTGAACTCGCCGGCACTCGGCTGCGAGGTGTGCGGCAGCTGCTCGGAGCCGGCCATGCGGGCGACGTACTCTTGGGCGGTAATCTGCACCTGGTCGAGCAGGTCCTCGCCCTCGATAATCACATGCAGCGGAATCACGTAAATGCCGAGCTCTTGGGCGCGGGCGGGGGAGATGTCCGACGTGGAGTCGGTTATGATGGCAAAAGACATAATTGCACCTTTCGTTGGGGCGCGACGGCGCCGCCTTCTGAGAGCAAAGTGCGACAAGTATAGTGGAGTCGTTCCACATTTCTAGGTTCAATTGTTGAATAGTCAACAGTTTGAAGTGTCGGTGTGGAAATCGTCAACTGGGGAAGAGGGATGCCGATGGAGGCGCTGGAGATATGCAAACGGCCGGTCGTGCTGTTTGATTTTGATGGCACGGTGGCCGATACGGGTCGGGCGGTGATGACCTCGACGCGCAAGACGCTGGCTGCACGCGGGTTTTCGGAGGCGCAGATGGGTGACCTGCGTCGCATGATCGGGCCGCCCCTGTGGAAGAGTTTTCACGACTTTTATGGCTTCTCCCGCGAGGAGTCGCTTGTGGTGGCCGACGAGTACCGCGCCTTTTTTGACGAGCTGGGACCGGAGGAGTATCCCGTGTTTGACGGGATCCCCGAGCTGCTGGATGGGTTGGTCGCCCAGGGCAAGCGCTTGGCCGTGGCGACGTCGCGCATGGAGGCAAAGTGCGTTGACATGGTGGGAGAGCTGGGACTTTCTCAGTTTGAGGCGGTGGTTGGCATGAATCCGCCGCAGGGGCGCGAGACCAAGGCCGATTCGGTCCGCGACGCGTTGGCGGCCTTGGGTGCGGCCGCGGGCGATGCCGTGATGATCGGCGATCGCTTTAACGACGTCGAGGGCGCGCACGCGATGAGCGTGCCGTGCATTGGTATCTATTCGGGCGCGGCGGCGCCGGGCGAGCACGAGGCGGCGGGTGCCGATGCAGTGGTGCACTCGGTGGCCGAGCTTGCTAAACTTTTCGCTATATAGGTATTTGATGTGAGGGGCGGGCACGCTCGCCGCTCATTGGTAAGGAGGTCGTCCATGAATCAGGTGGAGCAGAGCGTTGCCGAGTATGTCGACGAGGTCTGGGAGGATGTCGTCGCCGATATCGAGCAGCTGGTGAGTTATCCGTCCGTGGCAGTTTCTGCCGATGCGGAGCCCGGCGCGCCGTTTGGCCGCCCGGTCCGTGACGCGCTCGATTGCGCGCTCGGCATCGCGCAGAAGCTCGGCTATCAGACGAGCGACGACGAGGGCTATGTGGGAATCGCCGATATCCCGGGCCGCGGCGACAAACAGCTCGCGACTATCTGCCACGTGGACGTGGTTCCCGCCGGCCCTGGCTGGAACACCGACCCGTTCACCATGGAGCGCCGCGAGGGCTGGCTGCTCGGTCGCGGCGTGATTGACGACAAGGGCCCGGCGGTATTGTCACTCTACGCCGGCGCCTACTTGCTCAAGCACGGCATTGTTCCGCGCTACACCTTCCGCGCGCTGCTGGGCTGCGATGAGGAAGTGGGCATGTCCGACGTTCACCATTATCTGGAGAACAACGCAGACCCCGACTTTTTGTTTACGCCCGATGCCGAGTTCCCGGTCTGCAATGCTGAGAAGGGCCAGTTTGGGGCGACGTTCGTGAGCCCCAAGATCGACGGCGGGCGCATTGTGTCCTGGAGCGGTGCCGAGGCGAGCAACGCCATTCCGTCGCAGTCTATCTGCGAGCTCGCGATTGCCGCCGATGAGCTGCCGGCGCCGGTCGAGAACGCCGACCGCCTTGAGATCACGACACTCGATAACGGGCATGCGCAGATTTTCGCCCACGGTATTGGCGGTCACGCTTCGATGCCTGAGGGCACCATCAACGCCGTCGGCCTGATCGTGTCGTATCTGCGCGAGGCCGAGGACGCGTTTGGTGCACGCGACGAGCGCCTGCTGACGCCTGCCGAGCACGAGTTCGTCAAGTTCCTGGCCTTTGTGCATGCGGATGCCTATGGTCGCGGCCTGGGTATCGACGCGACGAGCCCAGCGTTTGGCCCGCTTACCTGCAACGCTGGCGTCATCCGTGTGGCGGATGGCCATATCGAGCAGGTCATCGACGTGCGCTTCCCCGATAGCACGAGTGCCGATACCATCCGCGAGCAGCTCGAGCCGCTCGTGGGCCGTTTTGGCGTGACGTGCCGTGTGGGTCGTGCGAAGGTGCCGTTCTCGGTGTCTGCCGACGATCCGGCCGTGAAGGCGCTTATCGATACCTATAACGAGTTCACCGGCAAGCATGCCGAGCCCTTTGCCATGGGCGGCGGCACGTACGCGCGCAACTTTGCCCGCGCCGTCTCGTTTGGCCCCGAGGAGACCGGCCTGGAGCTGCCCGCATGGGGCGGCCAGATGCACGGCCCCAACGAGTGCGCCAACGAGGAACAGCTCAAGCAGGCGCTCAAGATCTATATTGTTGCGATCCTCCGTTTGAATGAATTAGAGCTTTAGGGTTACGCGGTTTTACCAAACCGCGTAACCAGTCGACGCTGCAAACGCCCCCAAGCGGCAATCTGACGTTCAATCGTCGGTCGCGTACAAAAGTACGCTTCCCTCCTCTTTCACGTCACCTTGCTCGCTTAGGGGCGTTTTCGCTGACTTATGCTCAACCTGCGGGGTTTCCAAGGTAGTCCTTGGGGACGTTCTTAAATGACTAGTCAAACAAGAACGTCCCCAACGACTAGTCGTTTAAGAACGTCCCCAACAACTACCTTCCTCTGGTGTAAAAGGTGCGCCATGTTCGGCGCTGGATTGTTATTCGTTTGTAAAGGCCGTGCTGCGCTTGCGGTAAGGGTCTATCAGATGCCCGTAAAAAACCGCAGTTGGCGCGGGCACTGCCCGATCGAGGCCGTATCTTTCCAAACAGCAAAGCGGGCAGGGTGCCCGCGAATCGCATGTATGAAAGGAAGATCATGCTCGATCAGGCTTATTCTCGTCGTCAGTTCCTCGGCCTCGCTGGTGGTCTTGCCAGCATCGTCGGTCTCGGTCTCGTTGGGTGCGGCGGCTCCGGCGCATCCGATGCCGCCGACAAGGGTAGCGCCGCTGCTGCCGAGTCCGTCTCCGGCGAGGTGACCTACGACGGTGCCTCTTCGTTCCAGGCTCTCGTCGAGGCCGCTGCCGAGAAGTTCATGGACGCCAACCCCGATGTCTCCGTCTCCGGCTCGGGTAACGGTTCGGGCAAGGGCCTGACCGCTGTCGCCGCCGGCACCGTCACCATCGGCAACTCCGACGTCTTCGCCGAGACCAAGCTTGAGGCCGATCAAGTCAAGAACCTCGTCGACCACGAGGTCGCCGTCGTGGGCATGGGCCCCGTCGTCTCCAAGAACGTCAAGGTCGACGACCTGTCCCTCGAGCAGCTCAAGGGTATCTTCTCCGGTCAGATTACCAACTGGAAGGAGGTCGGCGGCGACGACGCCACCATCGTCGTCCTCAACCGCAAGGCCGGCTCCGGTACCCGCGCCACCTTCGAGGCCGCCGTCTTTGGCGACGAGACCGTCGACTTTAAGGGCGACGCCGAGCTCGACAAGTCCGGCGACGTCCAGACTCAGATGGGCAGCACCGATAACGCCATCTCCTACCTCGACTTCTCGCACTTCGATGACTCCAAGTTCAACGCCATCAAGGTCGAGGGCGTCGAGCCCAAGAGCAAGAATGTCACTGATGACTCCTTCAAGATCTGGGCTACCGAGCACATGTACTGCTCCAAGGACGCCGACGAGGCCACCAAGGCCTTCCTGGAGTTCATGCTTTCCGACGACGTCCAGGGCAAGCTCGTCGAGGAGCAGGGCTTCATCCCCGTCTCTGCCATGAAGGTCGTCAAGGACGCCAACGGCAAGGTCTCTGCTAAATAAGTAATCGCCCCGGAAAGGTTTGCAATGGCAAAACAGCTGCCAAAGCGCGACCTTGAGAACGTGGGCCTGGGCGTCACGGGCGCGTGCGTAGCGCTCGTGACGCTTGTCGTTGCCGCGCTCATCTTTATGGTCGCCCAAAAGGGCCTCTCGGCTTTTGTCAAGGACGGCGTCTCGGTCGTCGAGTTTTTCACCGGCACCAAGTGGGACCTGGCCAACACAGCCGAAAACGGCCTGCCCTATACCGGCGCCCTGCCCCTGATCGTCACCTCGTTTGCGGTCATGGTGCTCTCCACGCTTATCGCGCTGCCCATCGCCATCGGCTCTGCCATCTTTGCGATCGAGATTAGCCCTAAGTTTGGCTCTAAGATCTTTCAGCCGCTCATTGAGCTTTTGACCGGCATCCCCTCGGTCGTCTTTGGCCTGATCGGTTTTCACGTGGTCGTCGGTCTTATGAAGAGCGTTTTCCACGTGAGCACGGGCCTGGGCATCTTGCCCGGCGCCATCGTGCTGGCCGTCATGATCCTGCCGACCATGACCACGCTTTCGGTCGATGGCCTGCGCGCCGTGCCCGACGGCTACCGCCAGGGCTCGCTCGCGCTGGGCTACACCCGCTGGCAGACCATCTGGCACGTGGTGCTCAAGTCCGCCATGCCGTCGCTCATGACCGCGGTTATCTTGGGCATGACCCGCGCCTTTGGCGAGACGCTCGCCGTGCGCATGGTCATCGGCGGCATCGAGGCCATGCCGACGTCGCTGCTGTCGCCGGCTTCGACCATCACCACCACGCTCACCACGTCCATGGCAGTCTATGCCGAGGGCTCGGCCCAAGACGATGTTCTGTGGGCGCTCGGCCTGCTGCTGATGGGCATGAGTCTCATCTTCATCCTGATCATCCACCTTATCGGCCGCAAGGGGGCGAAGGCTCGTGGCTAGCACGCGTATCCACATCGACGAGGCGAGGCTCGGGCGTGTCCAAAAGCAGGACCGCTTCGCCACGGGCGTGTTGACGGCGATCGTCGCCATCGTCATGCTCATCGTCGTCTCCATGGTGGCCTATATCCTGTTCGAGGGCATCTCGACGCTGTTCCAGCCGGGCTTTCTCACGGAGCCGTCGCGCGCCAACGGAACGCAGGGCGGCGTGCTCTACCAGCTGTTCGACTCGTTCTACCTGCTGCTGATCACCCTGATCATCTCGGTGCCCATCAGCCTGGGTGGCGCGGTCTTTTTGGTTGAGTACGCACCCGACGGACCCGTCCGCGACATTGCCTCCACCGCCATCGAGACGCTGTCCTCGCTGCCTTCCATCGTTGTCGGCATGTTCGGTTTTCTGGTGTTCTCGGTGCAGCTGGGCTGGAAGTACTCCATCATCTCCGGCGCCGTCGCGCTCACCATGTTCAATATCCCCATTCTGGTGCGCGTGATCCAGCAGGCGCTCGAGGACGTGCCGCAGGCCCAGCGCGATGCGTGCCTGGCCATGGGCCTCACCCGCTGGGAGGCCATGCTGCACATCCTGATTCCCGAGGCCATGCCCGCTATCGTGACCGGCATCGTGCTTTCGGCCGGCCGCGTCTTTGGCGAGGCCGCGGCGCTGCTCTTTACCTCGGGCATGAGCTCGCCGGTTCGCCTCAACTTCTTGAGCCTTAACCTGTCGAGCCCTACTTGCGCCTGGAACGTGTTCCGCCCCGGTGAGTCGCTCGCCGTGCATATCTACAAGATCTATGGCGAAGGCAGCCCCGAGGCCCAGCAGATCGTTTGGGGTACCGCGGCACTGCTGATGATTTGCGTGCTGCTGTTTAACGTAGTCGCCCGTATCGTGGGCAAACAACTGGCAAGGAAGATGACGGCCGAATGAGCGAGATAAATGCAACGCCCGCAACTGAGGCGGCATCGTCCGAGACCCAGGACTTTTTGTCGAGCGTGGGGGAGAGCGAGAAGCGCGTGCGCGCGAGCGGCAAGGCCGTGAGCGACGAGGTCGTGCTCTCCACCAAGGACGTCAACGTGTACTATGGCGACCACCATGCACTGCACAATACGTCGCTCGACTTTCACAAGGGCGAGATCACGGCGCTCATCGGGCCTTCGGGCTGCGGTAAGTCGACCTTCTTGCGTAGCCTCAACCTCATGAATCGCGAGATTCGCGGCTGCCGCGTGGAGGGCGAGATCAACTATCGCGGGCGCAACGTGAACACCAAGACCGAAAACACCTACGAGCTGCGCCGTTCCATTGGCATGGTGTTCCAGCAGCCCAACCCGTTCCGCAAGTCCATTCGCGACAACATCACGTTTGCGCCTAAGCGCCACGGCATCACCGACCGCGACGAGCTCGACCGCATGGTCGAGGAAAGCCTGCGCGGCGCGGCGCTTTGGGACGAGGTCAAAGACAAGCTCGACAAGAGCGCCTACGCGCTTTCGGGCGGCCAGCAGCAGCGTCTGTGCATCGCGCGCACGCTGGCGCTCAACCCCGACGTGATTCTGTTCGACGAGCCCTGCTCGGCGCTCGACCCCATCTCGACGCTGGCGATCGAGGACCTCATGTCATCGATCGTGGCCGACCGCGCCATCGTTATCGTGACGCACAACATGGAGCAGGCGTCGCGCGTGTCCAACCGCACGGCGTTCTTCTACATGGGCGATATGGTCGAGTACGACGAGACTGACGAGATTTTCCAACGGCCCAAGGATAAGCGGCTGAATGATTACCTCACCGGCATGTTCTCCTAGTCCGGGACATGCTTGAGGCCCGCGGCGGCCACGGTTGCCACGGGACTGATTGGAGAGGCGGGTCATCTCTTTTGGGAGATGGCCCGCCTTTTTGTGTCGTGTGCGCCCCGCCTTTTCGCTGCTATTATGGACAACGTTGAATTTCTACGAAGGAGCAGGGCATATGGCGATTCTTTTGGGATGCGATTCCGTCAGCCTAGAGTTTCCCACCAAGCATATTTTCGATAGCGTGACGCTCGGCGTGGGCGAGGGCGACCGTATTGGTATCGTCGGTAAAAACGGCGACGGCAAGTCGACGCTGCTGAGCGTGCTCGCCGGCACGCTGGAGCCCGACGACGGCCGCGTGACGCATCGTCGCGGCACCACGATCGGCCTGCTCGGCCAAAAGGACCAGCTTGTCGACACCGACACCGTGCACCATGCCGTCGTGGGCGACACGCCCGAGTATGAGTGGGCGTCGAGCCCCCGCACGCGCCAGATCCTCGCCGGTCTCATTAGCGATGTGCCCTGGGAGGGCACGGTGGGCGAGCTTTCGGGTGGCCAGCGCCGCCGCGTGGACCTCGCGCGCCTGTTGATCGGCGACTACGACGTGCTCATGCTCGACGAGCCCACTAACCATCTGGACATGCGCACCATCAACTGGCTTGCACGCCATCTTAAGGCTCGCTGGCAGCGCGGTCAGGGCGCCATGCTCGTGGTCGCGCACGATCGCTGGTTCTTGGACGAGGTCTGCACCAGCATGTGGGAGGTCCACGACGGCCAGGTCGATCCCTTCGAGGGCGGCTACTCCGCATATATCCTGCAGCGCGTGGAGCGCGACCGCATGGCCGCGGTTACCGAGGAACGCCGTCGCAACATGGCGCGCAAGGAGCTCGCGTGGCTGAGCCGCGGCGCCCAGGCGCGTTCCACCAAGCCCAAGTTTCGCGTTGATGCCGCTCGCGAGCTGATCGCCGACGTGCCGCCCGTGCGTGACGAGCTGGAGCTCAAGCGCCTCGCCGTGAGCCGCCTGGGCAAGCAGGTTATCGATGTGGTCGACGTGGACGCCGGCTATGCGGATACCGATGGCGCGCCCAAGCAGGTGCTCTCTGACGTGACCTGGCTCATTGGTGCGGGCGACCGCTATGGCCTTTTGGGCGAGAACGGTGCCGGCAAGTCGACGCTGCTCGACGTGATCCAGGGCAAGATTGAACCCACGCGCGGCCGCGTGAAGATTGGCCAGACAGTGCGCTTTGGCGTGCTGTCGCAGCAGCTCGAGGAGCTCGAACCCTACATGGGCGACACGATCCGCGAGGTGCTCGGCAACTATAAGAAGTACTACGTCATCGACGGCAAGGAGACTTCGCCCGAGAAGCTCTGCGAGCGTCTGGGCTTTACGACGCAGCAGCTCTGGAGCCGCATCGGCGATCTTTCGGGCGGCCAGCGCCGTCGCCTGTCGCTGTTGCTGACGATTCTGGACGAGCCCAACGTGCTCATCCTGGACGAGCCGGGCAACGACCTGGATACCGACATGCTCGCGATTGTCGAGGACCTGCTGGACGGCTGGCCCGGCACGCTGATCCTGGTGACACACGATCGCTTTTTGATGGAGCGCGTGACCGACCAACAGTGGGCACTGCTCGATGGCCATCTGACGCATATGCCCGGCGGCGTGGACCAGTACCTGCGCCTGTGCAACGCTACCGCCGAGGGCGAGCCCGTGGGCGCGCCGAGCGCTAAGACCGGCACGTTCGACACCGGTGCGGCGGCTGCTGCCGACAAGCCCAAGTCGAGCGGTCAGCCCAACGGCCTTTCCAACGCCGAGCGTCAGAAGCTCCGCCGCGAGGTGAGCTCGCTCGAGCGCAAGATGGAGACGCAGCGCGCCCGCGTGGAGGAGGCCGAGGCCGCCATGGCCCAGGTCGATCCCACCAACTACACGGCGCTCGGCGAGCAGCAGGCAAAGATCGACGAGGCTCACGCCGCCATGGACGAGCTGGAGATGGCGTGGCTCGAGGCGAGCGAAAAGCTCGAGGGCGAGGAGTAGGCGAGAATGATCAAAGCCGCGTTTTTCGATATCGACGGCACGCTGCTGAGCTTTAAGACCCACCGGATTCCGGCGTCGGCGCAGCAGGTGCTCGACAGCTTTCGCGAGCAGGGGATTGCGTGCGTGATCGCCACGGGCCGTCCGACCTACCAGATGCCGGACTGGCTGTTCGACCTGGGCTGGGATGCGTACATTACGCTTTCGGGCCAGCACTGTTTTGATGCCAAGGGCGTCTACCGCAGCTGCCCGATTGATCCGGACGACGTTGCGGTGATTGTGGACCAGGTGGCGCAGGGGCGCTACGACTCACTGTGCATGCAGGGCGAGAACTCGTTTGTGAACCGCCTGTCCGAGCGCGTGGTGACGGCTGGCAGCAACGCGGGAATCGTCTACCACGAGGAGCCGTTTGAGCATGCCTTTGACGCGCCGGTCTATCAGTTCTGTGCCTTTGTTGACCCAGTTGACGAGCATATCGTGACCGATGCCGTGTCGCATTCGCTCACCACGCGCTGGTGCGACCTGTTCTGCGACATTATTCCGGCCAACGGCGGCAAGGACCTGGGTGTGGCGGCGACGCTGGAGCGCCTGGGCATCGACGCGAGTGAAGCGATTGCCTTTGGCGACGGCGAGAACGACCTGTCGATGTTCTCGGCCGTGGGCACAAGTGTGGCCATGGGCAACGCGCAGGACACGGTGAAAGCTGCGGCGACCTACGTGACGACCGCCGTGGACGACGATGGGATCTACAACGCCGCGAAGTACTTTGGACTGCTATAGCTGCGGCTCGGCACTTGGGGACACTCCTTGCGGGGCGTGTTCCCATTTTGTTTTCGTCCCGCTCGTTTTGTGAAACACGGCTAACTTTTAGGCAAAGTAGTAAGACATGGGCAACTTTTGCGGTAAAGTAAGCCGTGGAAAGTATCCAAAGGCTAACTAGCAATCATCGCGAAAGGCGGCCCATGGCCCTACGTGAATCCGGAGAAGACTATCTCGAATCGATCTACGTTCTGTCGGAACGCCAGGGCATCGTGCGCTCGATCGACGTTGCGGAGTACCTCGGCGTAACCAAGGCGAGCGTTTCCAAGGCCATGGCGACGCTGGAAAGCAACGGCTATGTCGAAATGGGCAAGCGCGACGTTCATCTGACAGAGCGAGGGCTGGAGGTCGCTCGTCAAATGTGGGAGCGTCACTGCTTTTTCGTGGGGCTGCTGGAGGATGCGGGTGTTTCGGCTGAGGTCGCGTCGCAAGAGGGCTGCCACATGGAGCACTGCCTGAGCGAGGAAAGCTTTGAGAAGCTACGGGCGATGTTGGGACGGGAAGATGTAGCGGGTCCAACAACAGAAGCCTAACTGTCCCACAGTAGCGCGGAGTTCACGCAAAGCGCGAACCAGCGACTGGGACCAGCGGCTCTTTCGGCCAAGTCCATTTCAGCAAAGGAACCCTGCCAGCAAGCGATGCTCAAGAACCGCCTGCGATGTTACCGCAGGCCGGGACCGGGCTTGGTTTTGAAAACACTCCGCAGCGCGAGGCCCGCCTTTCCGT
>NZ_QSSH01000048.1 GCF_003438495.1 Collinsella sp. TF05-9AC | reverse complement strand
GCGCGAAGCACGCGGTTGACAAAACTATAGAGACACGTCCCAGAAAAATCATCTTCGAAGTAGCTAAAAGAGCCCCGTCCCAAAAGAGCTAGTTGAGAAGCTGGGCCATGGCGTTGACGAATTTTTGTACTTGGAGGGTGGGCTCGAGCGGATAGTGCAAAAAGACCGGCACCTCTCGCCCGCACAGGAACGGCACGCCCACAAAGGCCGGGTGCACCCCCGACCATGCGCCGCAGGTGAGCACCGCGTCGCCCTTTTCCTCTGCCTCGTTAAAGAGCGCAAAGTCAAAGCTGTCCACGTCGATCACGTCTACGCCGCCGTCGGCCAACAGATCGATACGCAGACTGTCCATAGCGTCGTTGCCGTGACGGAGCACGCGCAGGCGCATGCCCTCTAAGTCGGCAACTGTGATGCGCGTCTTGCGCGCCAGCGGGCTCGTGCGCGGCAGGTCGATATAAAACGGCACGTTAACGATGCGAAGCTTTTGGCAGGCGTCGCCCCAGCGTGGAGTAGAAAAACTCGACTGCACTACATCCACCTCGCGGCCCAAGCTGCGCATGACGGATTCGCGCTCGTCATAGAGGTCGCTTACCGGCACGATCTCAAATCGCAGCGATGGTTCCAGATCGTGGATGTCCGACCACATCGACAGCGTTTGGCGCCCCGGGCACATCATCGACACGCCCAGGCGCACGGCCCCGCCATCGCCTGCCGCGCGTCGGGCACGGCGCAACGCGTCCTCGGACTGCCGCATGATCGAGCGCGCATCGTCCACCAGCAGAGCACCCGCCGGCGTCACCTTGACGCCCGAGTGCGAGCGTTCGAACAGCGTGATGCCGAACTCGGTCTCGAAGCCCGACACCTGCTTGACGAGCGCCGGAGTCGACACGCGCAATTTTGCCGCCGCACGCGAAAAGCTTCCCAGCTCCGCGGCGGCCGATATGGCCTCTAGTCGTCGATCGTACACGTCAATCTCCCGTTTTCGCGCCCGTGGCCACATGGTGCCACAGGGGGTTGTTTTCGCAGGTCACGCGCTCAATTGAGCATAAACTGCATCGCACAGTGTAAACCTACGGTTAACGCCATTCTAACAAATATGCAATTCACCTGCGCAAATGCAAAGCATACGATAACCTGCGAAAACCACGTGGGTCGATTAATGGGAACGGCCCATCGGGAGGCACAAGAAGGGAAGTTCCTATGAGCAATTGGCTTAAGCTCGAGGGCGATGTTTGCGCCGTGACTGGCGCGCTCGGCGGTATGGGCGCCGAGATCTGCCGCGAGTTCGCCCGCAATGGCGCCAACGTCGTCCTGCTCGACCTGGACGAGGAGAAGGTCAAGACCGCTGCCGCCGACCTCGCTGCCGAGTTTGGCATCCACGCCGAGGGTTACAAGATGAACGCCACCGACGAGGCCGAGGTTCAGGCCGCCGTCGATGCCACCATCGCCGACTTCGGCCGCGTCGACGTCCTTGTCAACACCGCCGGCATCCTGCGCTTTGCCGCTATGGAAGACCTGCCGCTGAGCGACTGGGAGCAGGTGCTCAACGTCAACCTCACCGGCTACTTCATCACCTCGCAGCGCTTTGGTCGCGAAATGATCAAGGCCGGCCAGGGTCGCCTGGTGCACATCTCGACCGTCGCCAGCCACTCCCCCGAGACGTTCTCGGGCGTGTACAGCTCCACCAAGGCGGGCGTCAACATGATGTCCAAGATGCTCGCCGCCGAATGGGGTCCCTACGGCGTGCGCTCCAACTGCGTCGAGCCCTGCTTCGTTAAGACCCCGATGTCGGCCAACTTCTACGCCGACCCCGAGGTCGAAAAGAGCCGCAGCCGTCTGATCGCCACGCGCCGCATCGGCGAGGTCAGCGATATCGCCAACGCCGTCATGTTCCTGGCGTCCAAGCGCTCGGACTTTACCACCGGCGACGCCATCAAGGTCGACGGCGGCTTCTCCAACATGATGGGCGACCTCACCGCCAAGCCCGGCGGCCGTCGCGCCTATGCCGACAACTACCTTAAGAACAAGGGTGTCGAGCTTTGGTCCGATGAGTCCGGCGTCGCCAAGCCGACTGACCAGTAAACCAACCTAACAGGGAGGCCCGCGGACACGCCCGCTCCTCCCCCGCATCGATTAGAAAGAGTCCAATGGCTTCCACCAACTCCAACAAGGGTCGCGCCGTCGTGCTTTCCGCCGCGTGCGTCACCATGTTCTTCATCAGCTCCATCGCGCTGTATTCCGTCGTGAGCAAGAACCTGCTCGCCGTCTACCCCGAGTGGTCCAGCGCTCTTACCTGGGCCTTCCCGGTCTTTCAGACCATCATGGCTGTGACGGGCATCTTCGCCGGCCGCATCTCCGATAAGATCGGCCCGCGCAACGTCGTGATCGCCGCCGCCGTGTGCTACGGCGTGGGCTGGTTCATGTCCGGCACCGTCACCGAGCCGTGGCAGTTCTACCTGTGGTTCTCACTCGTCGCCGCCGTCGGCAACGGTCTGGGCTATAACCCGGCGCTCACCACCGGCCAAAAGTGGTTCATCGACAAGAAGGGTCTCGCCTCCGGCATCACCCTGGCCGCTTCGACCGCCGGCCCCGCCGTGCTGTCCCCGGTGCTCGCCTCGCTGCTCATCCCAAGCCTGGGCATCTTTGGAGCCCTTAAGGCGCTCGGCGTCATCTTCTTTGTGACGATCGCCGCCTCCGCCCTGTTCCTGAAGGCCCCCGAGCCCGGTTGGCTACCCGAGGGCTTCGAGGCCCCCAAGGGCGGCGCGCACGCCGGCACCTTCGGCGACCTCACCCCGGGCGAGATGGTCAAGACCCCGCGCTTCTGGGTCCTCATCGTCACCTTCGCCTTTGCCGCCACCGCGGGCACCCTGCTCGTGGGCAAGGTTGCCTCCATCGCCGCCGTCCAGCTCTTCGCCGACCCCACGAGCGCCGCTGCCGTCGCCCTCGGCGGTGTGGTGGTCTCCGTCAACACCTGCGCCAACCTGGTCGGCCGTCTGTCCTTTGGCCAGATCATCGACAAGCTCGGCGCCTACAAGTCGCTGCTCATCAGCCTTGTCGTCACCATCGTCGCACTCGTCATCATGTCGATGAGCTTTACACAGAGCATGTTCTTCGTGGCGCTCGCCCTGCTCGGCTTTAGCTTTGGCGCCCTGCTTGTCATCTACCCGCCGCTCACCGGTGGCGCCTTTGGCACCAGCAACATCGGCGTCAACTACGGCATCATGTTTTTGGGTTACGCCGCTTCCACCTGGATCAGCCAGCCCATCACCGCCGTGCTGTATCACGCCGAGGCCGGCAGCGCCGCCTACCAGCAGTCCTTCTACGGCGCCATTGTGATCGCCGCCATCGCCGTCGTGCTCACCGTCTACATGATGGTCTCCGACAGCAAGAAGAAGTCCGCCTAGTTCTACCGATGCGACAAAGGGACTGTCCCTTTGTCGCATTCCACCGGTCACCAGTATTAAGGAGTCGAAATGTCTGAGCTCAACCCCGTCCGCATTGCCGTTATCGGCGCCGGCGCCATGGGCCGCAACCACATCCGCTTTGTCACCGAGGAGCCCGAGGCCGAGCTCGTCGCCATCGCCGACGCCTTTGAGGGCGCCCGCGCCACGGCCGAAGCCGCCGGCGTGCCGTTTTACACCGATCCCGCCCAGATGATGGACGAGGTCAAGCCCGAGGCCGTCATCATCGCCACGCCCAACGACCTACACCTGGGCGTTGCCCGCGAGGCTGTGAAGCGCAACATCGTGCCGCTGGTCGAAAAGCCGATCTCCAACGACCTCGAGGATGCCCAGGCCTTCGCCGCCGAAGCCGAGACAGCCGGCGTGCCCGTGCTCGTGGGTCAGCACCGTCGCCACAACCCCTTCGTCAACAAGGCCAAGGAGATCATCGAGTCCGGCGAGCTGGGCAAGCTCACCGTGTCGAGCTTCCACTACATGATCTATAAGAATGACGAATACTTCGATGTCGAGTGGCGCCGCAAGAAGGGTGCCGGCCCGATCCTGGTCAACCTGGTGCACGACGTCGACCTGCTCCGCTACCTGCTGGGCGAGCCCGTTGCCGTCCAGGGCATGCAGTCCAGCGCCGCCCGCGGTTTTGAGACCGAGGACTCCGCTGTGGTCAACGTCCGTTTTGCCGATGGCGCGCTCGCAAGCATGACCATCTCCGACGCCACCGCCAGCCCCTGGAACTGGGAGGCAACCGCTCGCGAGGATCCGCAGTATCGCCCCTTCGACGCCGATGCCTACTTTATTGGCGGCACTAAGGGCGCCCTGTCGCTGCCCCGCCTGCACCAGTTCTCCTACGACGGCGCCTCCAACTGGCACAAGCCGCTGCAGATGGAGATCCCGGCCGTGGACCCGGCACTGCCGCACAAGATGCAGCTCAAGCACTTTGTGAAGGTCGTTCGCCGCGAGGTCGAGCCCGTCGTGACCCCCGCCGACAACGTCAAGACGCTCACGCTTCTCAACGCCATCAAGGAGGCCGCCGAGACCGGCCAGCTCGTCGAGCTGTAATGCCTTAAGAGCGACCGCGGCAGAAGCCCCATGCCGAACCCTTCGGTCCGCCACCAACAAGCCCCTCTTCTTTACCCCGCGAGCAGCCTCTTGCCCGCGGGGCTTTTTGCTACCTTGCCGACGATTTTTCTAGGACGGGAGCTATTTTGCACCTCGGCTTGATTCGTTCGCCACGAAATGGGCCTATCTACTACGTTTAACCGATCACCCTCAAGCATGCCGAATTTCGAGAAATAAAAACCGCAGGTAGGCGGGTTGCGTATTTTCGGAAAACCGAGGGATGGTCGACCCATATGGTTCAAACGTAGTAGATAGGTCGTTTTCGTGGCGCGGCCCCAAAACAGTCTTTTGGGACGGGTGGTATCCTTGGTAGCCCTGTGCTGCAAACGCACCTTAAACGCAAGGAGTCCCATGGATCTTATCGCCCAGCTCGCCCGCGAGCTCAACCTTAAGGCCGCCAACGTCGAGGCAGCCGTCAAGCTCATCGACGAGGGCAACACCATCCCCTTTATCTCGCGCTACCGCAAGGAGGCCACAGGCGGAATGGACGACGTCGCCCTGCGCGCACTCGACGAGCGCCTGTCCTACCTGCGCAATCTTGAACAGCGCAAAGAGGACGTCCTTCTGCTCATCGACGCCCAGGGCAAACTTACGCCCGAGCTCGAACAGCAAATTCGCGAGGCCGCGCAGCTCCAGCGTGTCGAGGACCTCTACAAGCCCTACCGCAAAAAGCGCATGACCCGCGCACAGAAGGCCCGCGAGGCAGGCCTGGAGCCGCTTGCCAACATGATCATCATGCAGGCCTCGGCCAAGGGCAGCGCGCTCGACACCGCCGCGGCCTACGTCAACGAGGAAGCCGGCTTCGACACGCCCGAGAAGGCGCTCGCCGGCGCGGCGGACATCGTGGCCGAGACGGTGGCCGAAGACCCCGAGAACGTCGCCGACCTGCGCGCCTTTACGCAAAACACCGCCGACATCATCGTCGAGGCCACCGACCCCGCCGAGAAGACCCCCTACGAGCCGTACTACAGCTATGATGAGCCGCTGCGCCGTATTCCCAACCACCGCGTGCTGGCTATCGACCGCGGCGAGCGCGAGGGCAAGCTCCGCGTGCGCGTGAACGTCGACGGCGCCGCCGCCACGGCACGCCTCGGCAGCCGTTGGCCCCGACGCCAGGGCGTATTCGCGCTCGTCTTCGATGCCGCCATCGCCGACGGCTACAAGCGCCTCATGGCTCCCTCGCTGGAGCGCGAGGCCCGCGCCAAGCTCACCGTTCGCGCCCAGACCGAGGCCATCAACGTCTTTGCCAAGAATCTCGAGGGCCTGCTCTCGGCCCGCCCCGTCCGCGGCGCCCGCGTGCTCGCGCTCGACCCGGGCTACCGCACCGGCTGCAAGGTCGCCGTCATGGACGAAACTGGTAAGCTGCTCGACCACGGAGTTGTCTACCCCACCAAGCCGCGCCACGACGTCGCCGGCACCAAGCGCGAGCTCGCCCGCCTCGTCAAGAAGGACGGCGTCAACACCATCGTCATCGGCAACGGCACCGCCAGCCGCGAGACCGAGGAAGTCGTCTCGGAGTTCATCGCCGAGCAGGCGCCCAGCCTTCGCTACACCATCGTCAACGAGGCCGGCGCGTCGGTGTACTCCGCCTCCGAGCTCGCAAGCCAGGAATATCCCGACCTAGACGTCACCGTGCGCGGTGCCATGAGCCTGGGCCGTCGCCTGCAGGACCCGCTGGCCGAGCTCGTCAAGATTCCGCCCCAGTCCATTGGCGTGGGCCAGTACCAGCACGATCTTGACCAAGCCGAGCTTTCGCGCACGCTGGGCCACGTGGTGGAGGACGTCGTCAACCGCGTGGGCGTCGACGTGAACACCGCGAGCGCGAGCTTGCTGGGCTACGTGTCAGGCATCACGCCGAGCGTAGCCAAGAACATCGTTGCCTACCGCGAGGAAAACGGCGCCTTTACCGATCGCCGCCAGCTCAAGAAGGTCCCCAAGCTGGGACCCAAGGCATATCTCAACGCCGCGGGCTTCCTGCGCATCGGCGGCGGCAAGAACCCGCTCGATGCGACGAGCGTCCACCCCGAAAGCTACGAGGTGGCCACGTCCGTCCTGGAGCGCGCCGGCGTGGCGGCCAGCGAACTCAGTCGCGGCGGCGTGCCCGACATCGAGCGCCGCCTGGGCAGCATCTCGGCGCTGGCAAGCGACCTGGACTGTGGCACCCTCACGCTCATCGACATCGTCAACGAGCTCAAGAAGCCCGGCCGCGACCCGCGCGACGATGCGCCCGAGGTGGTCTTTAGCCGCTCAGCACTTTCCATCGACGGCCTGGAGCCCGGCATGGAGCTCAAGGGCACAGTGCGCAACGTCGTCGACTTTGGCGCCTTCGTCGACGTGGGCGTGCACCAGGACGGCCTCGTGCACATCTCCAAGCTGGCCAACCGCTTCGTCAAGCATCCGAGCGACGTGGTGCGCGTCGGCGATACGGTCAAGGTGTGGGTCGAAAAGGTCGACCGAGACCGCAAAAAGATCTCCCTCACCATGGTGCAGGGGAAGTAACAGAAGTGCGAGCCGCCGCCATCCATCGTTGAACCTGCAAGTTTTTCTCACCTGATGGGAAAAACTTGCAGGTTTTGCAAGTTTTTGTTACGCTCTGAGAAAAACTTGCAGATTGGACGAACGATGAACGGGCAGCCCGTAGCAAGGGATAACTACCTCAAGAAGCTGATCGCTTTTCGCGATTCAGATGTTATCAAGGTCGTCACCGGCATGCGGCGATGCGGCAAGTCAACGTTGCTCGACATGATGCGCTCCCATCTTGCCAAAGACGGCGTACCGACCGAATGCCTTCTCTCTTTTCGAATGGAATCATTCGAGCTCGAGGGAATTCGCGATTGGCGCGAGCTTTACCGTCATGTCGTCGAGCGGATGCCGTCGAGTGGGAAGTGCTATCTCTTCTTTGATGAGCTTCAAGAAGTTTCCAGCTGGGAGAAAGCCATCAACGCGCTTCGCGTCGACAAAGACTGCGACATCTACATTACGGGCTCGAATGCGTTTTTGCTCTCCAGCGAAATAGCGACCCTAATCTCAGGAAGATACGTCGAAATCAGAATGCACCCGCTATCTTTCTCCGAATACCTCGACTTCCTTGGCCCGACCGAAGTCACGAGCAGATATGCCGTCTTTGGGAGGGAAGAAATCACCCCGCTCGACGAGTTGCTCGACCGATACCTTCAATTTGGAGGTCTCCCCTATCTCGCGATTTCCGGTCTGCCCGAACGAGAGATGAAGGACTACATCTGGAGCACCTACCAGACCATTGTCGGTCGCGACATCTTGGCCCGTGAGGCCCGCCGAGGACGGAGGGCCGTAACGAGCAGAGACCTACTCGACAGAGTTTGCGCCTACCTGGCAGACAACATCTCAAACCCAACATCGATCAACAAGATCGTCGGCTCTTTGAACGAAAGCGGGACCAAAACTTCGCACGGCGCCATCGACACCTGCGTGTCGGCGCTCGAAGAAACCTATATCTTCTCCCATGCCCTCCGCTTTGACATCAAAGGGCGCGAGGTGCTCAAAACCGGAGGAAAATACTATATCGAGGACCTTGGACTCCGCGCCTACCTCGACGGTTATCGCGGCAGCGATAGCGGACGCGCCCTCGAAAACGCCGTGTATAACCGCCTCGTCATCGATGGATATCGGGTTTTCACGGGACACATGCGAAATGCCGAGATTGATTTTATCGCCATCGGCGACGGGGCGGACCGCAAGTTTATCCAAGTCACGGACACCATTGATGAGGAAGCCACGCGCAATCGCGAACTGCGCCCCTTCGAGCTGAAATCGCTCGAGAAGGTTGCCGCCGGTTACGAGAAGATCCTCGTCGTCCGTCACGGCGATCACCCTACGGACATAGACGGCATCAGAATCGTTTCGGCTGTCGATTTTCTGCTTGGGCGCTTCTAGCATCGATGTCACCCATCGCGACGATTCGTTCATCGAAGACGGAATCGCTTGACCGATTATTCGAACCTGTCCCATACGACCGTCGCCCCACGGCATGGGCAAATATACCGCTGGAGGCGCTCGATAGGCCACGTCCTGCCGAGCGCCTCTCCTTCTAAAGCGATCTGGCCGAAACTCCGAAGCGCGAAACGTCGTTCCTCTGAGCCCCACCAACAAAAATCGAGTTATGCGGCCTCGCTGGGCCACGATGACACCCCTCAAAGCGCCAAACGCAACAAATTGACGCTAGATATTCCACAAACGTCCCGTATCGGCACCCACAGAGGTACGATACGGGACGTTTTTCAGCCGCATTGCGATCTTGACAGCAATCAGAGGCCGAATAACTCGATTTTTGTTGGTGGGGCCTATTAAAGGCGCGGACTACGGCAGGATATGGAAGCCGAGCGAGGCGATATCCTTGGCAAAGCCGCGCACGGTGTCGAGCGAGACCTCGTATGGGTCGCGGCCGATGTTCTTGCGCTTGGCCAGGATGCTGTTGGGCACCGTGATAATCTGGCAGCCGCAGGCCTCCGCCTGGTAGATGTTGATGAGCTCGCGCGTGGACGCCCACAGGACCTCGCAGTTGGGCTTGGTGGCGGCCTTCTCGACCGACTCCGTCATAAACGGAATGGGGTCGACGCCGGTATCGGCGATACGGCCGGCAAAGAGCGAAATGATGGACGGCGTCTCGGCGTCAACGGCCTCGACCATCTCGTCGACCTGCTCGGGCGTAAAGATGGTGGTGACGTTGACCTTGATACCATCGGCGGAAAGCTTGCGGACCAGCTCGGCGGTGGACTCGCCCTTGGTGGTCACGCACGGAATCTTGACGTAGACGTTGTCGGCCCAGGTAGCGATCTCGCGAGCCTCGACCTCCATGGTCTCGACGTCGTCGGCAAAGACCTCAAACGACACGGACACATCGGTGATGTGCGCCAGAACCTCCTTGGCAAACGCGCGGTAATCCGTCACGCCGCCCTTCTTCATAAGGGAGGGGTTGGTCGTGAAGCCCTGAACATTGCCGTTCTCGTACATGTCGAGCATGCCCTCGAGATTTGCGCCGTCAGCGAACACCTTGATTGCCATCTGCCTGATTCCTTTCGTTTGCATAAGGCCATTGAGCTGGTAAATACTTTAGCCATGCTTACCTAGGTTTGAGCTGCAGCTTTTAAGCTTTATCGGTAAACGGTTTAGCATCTTTACCACTTTTATCAAAGACTTTCCAGCGGCAAAACGGTTTTTCGGCGCGCTGCGCCATTTCCGTTCACGGCGCTTATTTACAGCAAAACCAATCGAATCCACACTCGCTTCAAGAAAAAAGGCGGCGGCACCTCACAAGAGATGACGCCGCCTTTTCGTGTAGGAGCCGGTTATCGGAGCTCCGCCCGATTAGGGCTTAACGTATGCCTGGATTACTCTTCCTCAACGTGGTTAATCACAGCACCCTTGGTGTGGATGAAGTTGGGGACGAAGGCGACGACCAGAAGGACAGCGAGAATCGCGTAGACACCGGTGGTACCGAAGGCCTCGGCAGCGCGGCCAAGCGTAATACCAATGACGGAGAAATCGAAGTCGCCGAACGTAGTGTTCTTGAAGCCAAAGACGTCAAGAACAGGCAGGAGCAGAGCCGGGGCAAAGGTGATGAGCAGGCCGTTGACGAAAGCACCAAGAGCTGCGCCCTTGCGACCGCCGGTAGCATTGCCGTAGATGCCTGCGGTAGCACCGCAGAAGAAGTGGGGAACCATGCCCGGGATGATGAAGATGCCCAAGGTAGCGCCCACGATGAACATACCGACCACGCCACCGATGAAGGAGGCAACAAAGCCGAGGATGACGGCGGTGGGAGCATAGGGGAAGAAGACGGCGCAGTCGACGGCGGGGATGGCGCCGGGGATCAGCTTGTTGGAGATGCCCTGGAAAGCCGGGACCAGGTCGGCAAGGATCATACGAACGCCGTTGTAGACGATAGTGACACCGACGGCGAAGGACAGGGCACAGGTCAGGGCGTAGACGATTACATTGTCGCCGCCAGCGGTCTTGGTAACGACCGCAGGATCTGCGATGTAAGCGGCGAAAGCGGTAACCAGGTAGAAGAAGGCCATGGTAAGAGCCGTGGAGATGGTGGTGTCGCGCAGGAAGGAGAACTTCTCGGGAACCTCGATCTTCTCGGTGCTGTTCTCCTCGGCGTCCTTAGCAAAAAGCGTACCGACTGCAGCGGAGATGTAATAGGCGAGTGAACCGAAGTGGCCCATGGCGATTTCATCGCCATCGGTAACCTTCTCGGTGAAACGCTGACCAACGGCGGGAAGCATAGCGCTCACGAGGCCCAGGAACATGCCGCCCACGATGACAAGCTGGACATCCTGGAAGCCAGATGCCTGCAGAACGGCAGACAGCAGGCAAGCCATGAACATGCTGTGATGGCCCGTCAGGAAGATGTACTTAAACTTGGTAAAGCGGGCAATGATAATGTTCACGACGTAGCCGAGAATCAGGATCATCATGGTCTGAACGCCGAGGACGCTCTGAGCCATCGAAACGACAACCTCGTTGTTGGGCACGACGCCGGTGATGTGGAAACCGGTCTCGATGAAGGTACCCAGCGGAGCAAGGTTCTCCTGAACAACAGCGGCGCCGGCAGACAGCATGATGTAGCCAAGGATCGGCTTCAGGGTGCCTGTCATCACCTTGTGGGCGGGACGCTTAAGCGCGACAAGGCCCACAAAAGGGTTGATTTCCGATCTCAGCCGAACACATTAGGCGGACAGGCCGTTCCCGCA
>NZ_QSSH01000047.1 GCF_003438495.1 Collinsella sp. TF05-9AC | reverse complement strand
GGCACCGTGGGGACACATGTATGTCAATCCTGGTCTAACAGAGCCTTAAATAATCATTTGGCTGCCCGCTGGCTAAGTGAGTAGACTTTTTTGGAAATGCCGAGCACCCAACATATTTGCCTCAATAAAACCGCAGGTCACAGACTTGCGCTTCGTCGGTGTGGTCGTTGATTCGGTAAAAGTCTACTCACTTAGTTTTGCGTGATGCATATTGTTCGCAACGAGACCCCAGCGGGGTGATTCCACCGCGAATTCCGGTGGCCGGGGGCAGCTAATTACGCTCCGTAGGGGTTGCGGTCGCGTTCGATGCGTTGGCGGATGTGGGCGTACTCGATAATCAGCAGCACCAGCAGTAGCGACATGATCGTCAGGTAGCTCACGACGGCGCCCGTCAGGCCCAGCAGGTTGATAAGGATTACCGGCAGCACCACGCTCACGGCGAAGCAGACCAGATAGATCTTGGTGACGTCGCCGGCGTGACGCAGCACCGTGATAATGGCGTAGATAAAATCGATGGCCGCGGTTACGCCGCCGGCGACGACCATCAGCAGCGCTAATGTGCGGTAGCGCTCAAAGTTGAGGCCGTACATAAAGCTCATGAGGGGAATGCCGGGGCCTGCCATAAATGCGGCGCACACGCCGGTGATGGCCACGATCAGCGCCATAACAGCAATAATAATCAAGTCAAAACGGCGGCGTTTTCGCGGGTTCGCCCAAATGCTCGACAGACGCAAAAGCTGCGGTTTATAGACAAATCCGATGCTCAGCAAAATAGCCTGCGCCGGAAAGAACAGGGCATTAAAGTACAGCTGGTATTTGTAGGCCAGCGTGCCTTACATCACAAACTTGGGCATGCTCTCGATGAGGTTGAACAGGAACAGTGCACCAAAGAGCGGAGCGCACTGGACAAACAGGTGGCCGACCTCGCGCAGGCTCACGCGGCGCGATTTTTCGGTCTCGAGCAGGGCGAGCGGCGCGGTGACCAGCACGAGCGAGGCGATGGCGGTGACACCCATGGCCATGGCCGCGATGGGCATGCTGCGCGTAAGGAACAGCGCCACGCTAAAGACCGCGATGACGCCGACGGAGCGTAGCGTTTGGCTCATGCCGGCCAAGTAGAGTTTATCGGCCTGCTGCAGGCGGCCCTCGTACACGTCCGCCACGCCGTCGATCACCTTATACAGGTAGACGCCCAGGCCGATCGTCGCCATCTGCGCGTCATAGCCGCGGGCGCTGCTGTACATGAGGCCGCAGCCCAGGGCGAGCGCTCCGCAAAGCCAGCGGTTGAGCTGGTAGGAGGCGAAGGAGGTTTTTTCGTCGATGTCCGAGACCTGAAAGTTGCGCACGCCGTAGTTGCACGCGATCATGATGAGCGTGCCGGTGACAAAGGCGATGGAGAACTTACCGGCTTCCTCGGCGCCCACAAGCTGCGTGGACACAATGGTGAGCAGCGGAAACGCCATGCCCCACACGGCGGTGCCCAGGGTATTCCAGAGATAGTCGCGGCGGGTGGCGTGCTCCTCGTATTCGGCTTCCTGCGTGGAGAAGCCGCCGCCGTAGACAGCGCCGAGCAGGCGGTTCCACCACGCGTTGACCATGCGGTGGATGGGACCAGGCTCGCGATCGCGCTCGCGGCGACGGCGCGTGGCCTGGCTGCTGTCGGGGCCGCCGGCGTTGCGCTGGCTCAGCTCCTGGATGCGCGCGAGCTCTTCGGCCGTGTGGGAGGCGGGGAACAGGCCATTCTCGATGCGTCCGCCCTGGGCCTTTGCGGTGCCGCTGCCCGCTACGGCGGGGTCGGCGACGCCATTGCGGCGGGCGATGGCGCGGCGGATGCTATCGAGGGGCGTGATACTCAAGGCGGTTCCTTTCTCCTACTGCGCTCTAGTATAGTCGCGGTGGTGTCCATTCGTGTTTTTGAACAGGTTGTTCAATAATTGGGGCGGCGCCATTCAGTAGTCGGCACTTAGGGACGTTCCTTATGTGCCGGCATCTGGGGACACACCTTGGCTGTTGCCTGTTCAAGGGTGTCCCCAACGACTAGTCATTTAAGAACGTCCCCAATGACCAGGCCGCTTGCGTGCGATTTTTGACCGTTGGGCGGGCGCTTCGTCGTTGCCGCAAAAACGTTTTTGCATATCGGGTACAACGGGCTTTACGTGAGTAAAGTGCGCGCCGCGTCCACGTGTCGCGTTTTTAAAGGAGGCCCCATGCCTGGTGTTACCCCTGCAGAAGTTCTGTCCAATTTTGGTATTACGCTGGTCGAAGACCCCGCCGAGAACCAGCCCCGCCTGTTGGTTGACCTGCCGGCAGCCGAGCTCGTCGAGCATGCCATCCGCCGCAACGAAGGCCGCATGGCCTCCAACGGCGCACTGGTGATCGAGACGGGGGAGCGTACCGGACGTTCGCCCAACGACCGCTTTATCGCCGACACGCCCGACGTGCACGACAAGATCGCCTGGGGCGCCGTCAACCGCCCGCTTTCGATTGAGAGCTACGAGGCCATCAAGGCCGGCATCGTCGACTATCTCAACGAGCGCGATGTGTTCGTCACCCGCGGCATGGCCGGCGCCGACCGCAACCACACGCGCCGACTACTCGTCGCCTGCGAGCGTGCCAGCCAGGCACTCTTCATTAAGCAGATGCTCGCCCGCCCGCTCGCCCGCGAAATCGCGCGCACCGGCGAGCCGGACTTCTGCGTGCTCGCCGCGCCGGGCTACCAGTGCGATCCCGCCATCAAGGGCCTCAACTCCAGCGCCGCCGTGGTCATCAACTTCCAGGAGCGCGTGATTTTGGTCGCGGGTACCGGCTACTCCGGCGAGATCAAAAAGTCCATCTTCAGCGTCATGAATTACCTGCTGCCCGTCGAGGACGACGTGCTGCCCATGCATTGCTCGGCCAGCATGGATCCCGTCACGCACGAGACCGCGGTGTTCTTTGGCCTGTCGGGCACCGGCAAGACCACGCTTTCGGCCAACCCCACGCGCCTGTTGATCGGCGATGACGAGCACGGCTGGTCCGACATGGGCATCTTCAACATCGAGGGCGGCTGCTATGCCAAGTGCGAGGGTCTGGATGCGTTCCACGAGCCCGAGATCTTCAACGCCGTTCGCTTTGGCGCCATCTGCGAAAACGTGGTGCTCGACGAGGGCCGCAAGCCCAATTACGATGATATTTCGATCACGCACAACACGCGCGTGGCCTATCCCGTCGAGCATATCCCCAACGCGTGGACCAAGGGCATGGGCACCACCCCGAGCGTCGTGTTGTTTTTGACCTGCGATGCCTTTGGCGTGCTGCCGCCCATCTCGCGCCTGACGGCCGACGCCGCCATGTATCACTTTGTGACGGGCTTCACCGCCAAGATCCCCGGCACCGAGGTCGGCGTCACCGAGCCCACGCCCACGTTCTCCTCGCTGTTCGGAGAGCCGTTTATGCCGCTCGACCCTATGGTCTACGCCAAGATGCTCGGCGAGCGTATCGCCGACGGTCGCACCCGCGTCTATCTGGTCAACACCGGCTGGATTGGCGGCGGTTATGGCGTGGGCCATCGCATCGAGCTTGCCTACACGCGCGCCCTGGTGGCCCGCGCCCTCGACGGTACCATCGAGGACAGCGAGTTCGTGCACGACGATATCTTTAACGTCGACATTCCCACCACGTGCCACGGTGTGCCCGACGGCATCCTGGTGCCGCGCCAGTACTGGCAGAGCACTGCGCGCTACGACGAGGCCGCGCACAACCTGGCGGTGATGTTCGAGGAGAACTTCGAGAAGAAGTACTCGCACCTGCCCGAGTCCGTCAAAGCCGCCGGCCCGCACGCCCAGGTGTCCGCCGAGGCCCGCCATCGCGGCCGCGGCCTGCTGGGACTCCGCCACTAGCGTCGCCTCAGATCCAAAACCACCATAAGGGGACAGACGCCTTTGTGGTGGTTTTGCTCGCGTGGATGACTCGGGTTACAATACGCCTGACATATCGTCCCCTTCTCCGGATGGGGGCAGCGTAAGCGCTCTTGTGGCGGCACCGTAGGACTTTGAAGGTGGCCGCCGTGAGGGCGCTTTTTGTTTAGACGCCCTCGCTCGGGGGCGCACAGTGAAGGGAGAGCGTATGAAGGGCTTTATTGCCGAGGATTCTTTTTGGGAGCTGTTTCCGCAGGCGGCGGTCGGCGTCGTGGTCGTAAAGGGCATGAAGCCCGCGGCTCAGATTCCCCAGGATGACGTGGACGCGATCGCCGCGCTGCTTGACCGCGCCAACATCGATGCGGAGCGCCACCTGACGAGCGATACCATCAGCGAGAATGCGTCGGTCAAGGCATGGCGCGAGGCGTATCGCCTGTTCAAGACCAAGAAGGGCGCCCGCTGCTCGATCGAGAACTTGCTCAAGCGCGTGCTCAAGGGCAAGCCGGTGGGCCACATTACGCCCGCGGTGGACATCTACAACACGGTGTCGTTGACCTATGCGCTGCCCGTGGGAGGCGAGGATCTGCATGCGATTGAGGGAGACCTTCGCTTGAAGGTGACCGACGGTGGCGATGCGTTCTTGCCGCTTGGCGAGGAGGCGGACGATCCGACGCTGCCCGGCGAGCTCGCCTATATCGACGATGCGGGCGCCGTGTGCCGCTGCTGGAACTGGCGCGACGGCGTGAGAACGGCCCTGTCCGACGATTCAGCCGACGCATTTTTGGCGATTGAGTGCGTTGAGCCCGAGCGGATGGGGGATTGCCAGGCCGCGATCGATCGCTTAGCCGAGCTGCTCGAGCGGTATTTGGGAGCGACGGTTGTCGTTAAGACGCTTGTGACTCACGACAATCCCTGCGTGGAGCTGTAGCGGCGCCTAGAACCTATTGATGCCCCAAACCACCACAAAGGTGCCTGTCCCCTTTGTGGTGGTTTTTATGTTGATGGGTTAACAATTGGGATATTTGGGTACGGGGGTTCGGACATGCGGCTAAGATGTTTACCCGTTAGCATCATGCAAGCGAAAGGCGGTCGTCTCCCATGCAGCAGAACGACGAGACACGTTTTGAGGATTTTGTCGGACTGATTAGCGGGCTCTACAAGGAGATTCAGCGTATCAAGACGTCCGAGGGCGCAAGGCTGGGCCTCAAGGGCTCCGACGTCATGTGCCTGTACTACCTGGAGCGCAGCAAGGACGGCATGACCGGCGCCGACCTGGCTCGCGTGGCCGGTGTGACGCGCGCTGCCGTTTCGCGCACGCTGGCGCACCTGGAGGAGGGCGGCTTTGTCGAGGTTGATGACTCGGGCGATGCTGCCGTCAAGTACCGCGCACCGGTTCGCCTGACCACGCTGGGTGGCGAGAGCATGAACGAGGCCGACCGCATCATCCATGACGTGCTCGACACCACCGGTAGGGCCATGGGTGTGGAGCAGCGCGAGCAGATGTATGCGTCGCTGCGTACGATTCTCAACACCCTGCGCGAGATCTAAGGCCGCCAAGGCATTTGTTTCCCATTAACAACTGCATAGTCCCGTTTGAGCGCGTATGCCGCGCCGGGGCATTGCTGTCTAAATTCCCTGCGCGAGACCTGCGCAAGAAAGGATTCGTTATGTCCGTCCGCATTATTACCGATTCCGCAAGCGATATGACGCCGGCGGAGCACCCCGCTCTGCGTGTTCTGCCGCTGTCCGTCACCTTTGGCACCGACGTGTACATGGATGGCGTCGACATCGATCACCAACGCTTTTACGAGATGCTCGTGGAGCGCGATGAGCTGCCCAAGACCGGCCAGGTCAACCCGTACGCGTTTTCGCAGGCTATTGCCAAGGCGCGTGAGGCCGGCGACGAGGCTGTGATTATTACCGTGGGCGCCAAGCTTTCGGGCACCAATCAGAGTGCCCGTACTGCACTTGCCGAGGCGCCGGGCGGCGACCTGTTCGTGGTAGACAGCAATAACGTAACCCTGGGCGAGCGTGTCCTGGTCGAGTATGCCCTGCGCCTGGTGGACGAGGGGTGTGGAGCTGCCCAGATCGCGGCGGCTGTCGAGGCCGTGCGCGACCGTGTGGTCGTCATCGGTCTGCTCGAGACGCTGGAGTACTTGGTGCGCGGCGGTCGCCTGTCTGCTGCGGCCGGCGCTGTGGGCACGCTGCTCAACGTAAAGCCCGTTGTGGCCGCCGAGGACGGCCTGATCGTGCAGCTGGGCAAGGCGCGCGGTTCCAAGAACGGCCGCAACCTGCTCAACCAGAAGGTCGAAAAGGCGGGCGGCGTCGACTTTTCCATGCCGCTGGCGCTCGGCTATACGGGCCTTTCGGACGCCGTGCTCAAGAAGTACATCGAGGACAGCGCCGCGCTGTGGGCTGGACACACCGAGGGCGAGCTGCCCATCCACACCATTGGCGCCACCATCGGCACCCACGTGGGCCCCGGCGCCGTAGCCGTAGCCTTCTTCCGTCCCGCCAACTAACTTACCTCCCAAAAAGGGACAGGTTTATTTTGGCAGGTTCTATCTGGGCAAACACTGCCTGCCATGCCATGTGATCCCTCAGCGACGGCGGGGTTGCGGACCATCGGCCGCGCGGAGGTCTCAATGATCTACAACCCTGCCGTCCCCAAGGGATCATTTGTGCTTTATGCTGTTGCGGGCGGAAAGGGGTAGGCGATGGCATCTGAGGGCTTTTTTGAGCGGGTGTACGAGGTAGTCGAGCAGATTCCCGAGGGGATGGTCGCCACGTACGGTCAGGTGGCGATGCTCGCCGGTCGTCCGCGGAGCGCGCGCTATGTGGGCTATGCGCTGCATAGCAACCCACGTCCTGGCCAAATTCCCTGTCATCGCGTGGTGTTTGCCGACGGCCGTATCTGTGAGGGCTTTGCGTTTGGCGGCCCCGATGCTCAGCGTGAGCTCTTACTGGGGGAGGGCGTGACGTTTACCGATCCCATGCACGTCAATCTGGGCGCCTGTCGCTGGCCTGCCGGACTCTAACAGTTCTGCCGTGTCCAAAACCACCACAAAGGTGCCTGTACCCATCGTGGTGGAACGCCGTTATCGCTGACATTTCCCCAGATAAAACCTGCCAAAATAAACCTGTCCCTTTTTGATAGGTTTACCGGGGCTAACTTATGGAGAAGGTGTGGGGCCGTACGTTGCCGTCAGAAAGTAAACCACGGTGAACTATATTGTATTCAGCAACGGAGCAGGCAATAGGCGATGAAAAAGCCTGCCCTGTTGAGTTTGATTCGCATTCCTCCCCTCTGTGCGATTCAACGGTGTACTTCGGGAACGGGCCCGCTGGCAACTGACTGCTGGCGGGCCCGTTCCCGTTTATCGGGGGAGTGCAGTGGGCGGAGCCGAGCCGGTTGGTCGGGCACCAAAAAAGGCGGACGCCGTAGCGCCCGCCTTATAGCAATCGAAAGCTCAAGTCAGCAAATCGGTCTAGTACACCATGCCCATGGCGTCCCGAACCTCGGCCAGGGTCTGCTCGGCGATCTCGTTGGCACGGCGGTTGCCCTCGTGCAGTACGTCCTTCACATAGTCCAGATCGTTCTCATAGCGCTGGCGACGCTCGCGGATCGGTGCGAAGTACTCGTTGACGGCCTCGGTCACGTACTTCTTGAGCTGGCCGGAGCCGCCCAGGCCAATCTCCTCGGCAATCTCGACCTCGGAACGGCCGGTGCAGATGGCGGCCGTCGAAAGCAGGCCGGACACGCCGGGACGGTTCTCGGGATCGAACGTGATCATGCGCTCGGAGTCGGTCTGACTCTTCTTGATGCGCTTGGCCGTCTCCTCGGCGGTCATCGAAATGTTGATGGCGTTGCCGTAGCTCTTGCTCATCTTGCGACCGTCCAGGCCGGGCAGCAGCGGGGTCTCGGACAGCAGCGCGTCGACCTCGGGGAATACCTTGCCGTAGCGGTTGTTAAAGCGGCGGGCGATGGTGCGGGTAAGCTCGATGTGCGGCAGCTGGTCGCGACCGACCGGCACCACGTTGCCCTTGCAGAACAGGATGTCGCAGGCCTGGTGCACCGGGTAGGTGAGCAGAAGGCCGGTAAGCTCATGGCCCGAGGCCTCCATCTCGGCCTTAACCGTGGGGTTGCGCGCCAGCTCGGCCTCGGACACCAGCGACAGGAACGGCAGCATGAGCTGGTTGGCGGCGGGCACGGCGGAGTGCGCGTAGATCATGGTCTTGTCGGGGTCGATACCGCAGGCAAGGTAGTCCATGACCATGTTGTACACGTTGTCCTGGATGTGCTCGGTGGTGTCGCGGTCGGTGATGACCTGGTAGTCGGCGATGAGCACGTTGGTCTTGGCGCCCATGTTCTGCAATTCAACGCGGCCCTTGAGGGTGCCAAAGTAGTGGCCCAGGTGCAGACGGCCGGTGGGGCGGTCGCCGGTAAGCATGGTGAACTTCTCGGGCGTCTTGGCCAGGCCCTCGCGAATGGCGTTGCTCTTTTGCAACGCGACTTCGTAGCTGTTCTCGTTTGGCATGATTGCTCCTAACGTATGTTCATGGGTCAAGATGATAACGCGTTTATTGGAGGGGCGGGGCGTAAGCAGGCGAGGGGCGGAAGAGTGGCGGCTTGCGCGATGGGTGCGGCGCGGCTGCACTTGGCCAACGGTGCCTGGGCACATCCTCGGCAGCTTACCCTAGAGCTTGTGGTGGCGCTCTTCCTTACGTTCCTCGGCTGCCTGCTCCTCCTGCTTAAAGGCGGGGTCGTCGGGGGTTACCAGCTCGTCTTCGTGCGTGCGCTTGTTGTAATGGTGGCGCAGCACGGGCTCAAACAGGTGCAGGTGCTTGGCGAAGGCCGCCGAGCCAATGGCGAGCACGGTAAAGATGAGCACGCGCATGGGAACCTCGACCTGATTGATGGCGGCGGCGCCGGCCGAAAGCATGATGCACCAGGCGTAGATGAGCAGCACGGCCTGCTTTTGGTTGTAACCCTCTTGAATCAGGCGGTGGTGAATGTGGCCCTTGTCGGCCTGCCCAATGCTAATGTGGGCGCGCTTGCGGCGTACGATGGCGCTAAACGTGTCGATGATGGGCACGCCGGCCACGATGAGCGGGATGATGAGTGAGGTGAGCGCGGCGGTGCGGCTCACGTTGAGCAGCGATATGGAGCCGAGCGCAAAGCCCAGCAGCAGCGAACCCGAGTCGCCCAAGAAGATACTCGCGGGGTTGAAGTTGTAGCGCAAAAAGGCCAAGCAGGCGCCAAACAACGCGATGGAGAGCGCGGCGGCATCGATGCGGCCCGAGAGAACGGCCATCGAGAACATCGTGAACGATGCGATGCCACAGATGCCCGTTGCCAGGCCGTCAAGGCCGTCGATGAGGTTGATGATGTTGGTGAACGCCACCAGGTAGACCACGGTGATGGGGTAAGCGAGCCAGCCGAGCATGATCTCGCCGGGGGCAAACGGGTTGACGATGACGCCGATTTTTAGGCCGCCCACGCAGGCGATGAGCGCGGCGAGGACCTGGCCGGCCAGCTTTTGCTTGGGCTTGAGCTGAAAGACGTCGTCGATCGCGCCGGTCGCAAAGATAACGGTAAAAGAAAGCGCAAGTATGGGGTAGCTGATGTGCAGACGGGGGTGGGGCACCAAAACGGGCGGCCAGCCCAGGTACCAGGTGCCTAGGATCTGCACGGTGCAGGCGACGACGAGGCCCAAAAAGACCGCCGTGCCACCCATGCGCGGGATGGGTTTAGTGTTGATGCGGCGCTTGGAAGGATAGTCGACGGCGTCGAGCTTGATTGCCAGGCGCTTGACCAGGGGCACCGCAAGGAAGGTCGTGATAAAAGCCGCGACCGCCACGCACAGGTACGGTATGAAGCTCGTGGAGGAAACCATGAATCGATAAACCGCCAAGCGTCGAAGGAAAAGGTCAAAGGATGCCACGCCGCAAAGGGTATAGCTGACCCATGATACTCGACCAAGGAGGGTGTGAGGAATTGCACGGGGCGATAATCACGTGCTTACCAGATATTCGAGTGATGGTGGGGTTCTGCCTGGTGCCTTTTGGGGATCTGGGCGGGATTTGCAATGGCGATTTTCGGCAAAAGAAAACCACCCCCCACGTTACGAAAATGAACCCACCTAAAACAGGTGGGTGCCCTCATCGACTGTTCCAGCGTCCTTAACAACGAAGGATACCTGTACTAGGTACGACTGTGTGGGCTCCCTAAATAAACGCGACGGTTCACCCAGTTGCTCCGCGGGGGGCGGAATACCTACATCATAAAGCGGTACTTTGTGGATTCCAGTCTTGACATTACAAAAATCGTGTCGGACGATTACGGCGCCTTGGGCTCGAGCCGTCTGTGCGGTTTGCCCTTTTGCGTTTGAGCTGCTGAATCGTTGTTTTGGAGCATGTTTTTATGCCGACGTCCTTGACCGAACTTTTTTCGCCCGCCTGCCATTTGTGTCCGCGACGTTGCGGTGCGGCGCGCGATGAGGGCGCGCACGGCGTATGCGGTGCTAACGACACGCTCAAGGTGGCCCGTGCGGCGCTTCATATGTGGGAGGAGCCGCCTATCTCGGGCGAGGCCGGTTCGGGCACGATCTTCTTTAGTGGCTGCTCGCTCAAATGTGTCTATTGCCAGAACCACGAGATCTCGACGGGTAATTTTGGGCTTGAGATTTCGCCCGAGCGCCTGGTCGAGATTATGTTGGAGCTTCAGGACCAGGGTGCGAACAATATTAACCTGGTGACGGCGACGCACTACGCGCACCTGCTGCCGGCTGCGATTGCCGCGGCACGGGCGCGCGGGCTGGTCATCCCGATCGTCTACAACACGAGCGGTTATGAGCGCGCGAGTGCCGTGGCGGCGCTGGGCGACCTGGTCGATGTGTGGCTCACCGACTTTAAATATGCCGATGCCGGGCTTGCGCAGTCGCTTTCTCATATTAAGGACTACCCGCGCGTGGCCGTGTCGGGTCTGGCCCAGATGGCGCGCGAGATCGAGCGCCGCGGGGGAGAGTTGGTGGATGAGGACGGGCTCATGAAGCGCGGCATCATCGTGCGCCACCTGGTGCTTCCGGGGCATGCGGACGATTCGTGTCGCGTACTGGACCTAGTGTGGCAGACGGTGGGCGATGTGCCGATCTCGGTCATGAACCAGTACACGCCCAATGCGCTTATGCGCGAGCAGGGCGGCGACTTGGCACGCGCCGTGACGCGCGAGGAGTACGAGCAGGTGCTCGACCATGCCGACGACCTGGGCTTTACGACGATGTTCTGGCAAGAGGGCGGCGCGGTAGACGAGAGCTTCACCCCGGCCTTCGACACCACCGGCGTCCTCACCAGCGCAAAGTAGGACGTTCGTCGATGATTTTTCTGGGACGTGTCTCTATAGTTTTGTCAACCGCGTGCTTCGCGC
>NZ_QSSH01000046.1 GCF_003438495.1 Collinsella sp. TF05-9AC | reverse complement strand
TGCCGCGCCCCGCAGTGCCCGCTTCCCCCGAGAACAATTATCAGTGCAGGTAGCTTACCTGGCATGTTCCGGCGTGGTCAGACTAAGCCAAAAAGTCTACTCACTTGCAAAAAAGGGCGCCTCCACAACAGCGAAGGCGCCCTCGGCTGGCAGACCATTTGACTGAATAGGAAAGAAAGGAAAAAATAGGAAAGAAAGGAAAGGAGACTTATGACTGAAACCATCTTCTCCCCCTCATTTGGAAATCGCCCATCCTATCTCGTCGGGCGCGAAACTGTAATTTCGACATTCATATCCGGCCTTGAGCAGGAACCGGGCAATCGCGACCGAGCCATGCTCATGCTTGGACAGCGAGGCAGCGGCAAGACAGTTCTTCTGTGGGAACTTGCCGACCGCGCACGCAAGCTCGGCTTTGTTGTCGCCACGCCTACCGTAGCCTCCGAGGATATGCTCGAGCGCATTGTCGAGAAAATCCAAGAAGCAGGCAAACCTTACGTCAACAAACGCCGCCTTCCCAAACTCGCGAGCGGCAGCCTAAGTGTTTTCGGGCTCTCGGCAGGCCTCGAGTTCACACGAGACGTGCAGGAGACCAAGAGCTTTCAGTTCAAGCTCACGCAGCTCGCGCGCAAACTGACCGAGCAGGGGCACGGCATCCTCATCCTCATCGACGAGCTCCAAGCAAATTCACCCGAGATCAGACAGCTCGTCACCGCCTATCAAGAGCTGGTCGGCGAACGACTCAACGTCGCGCTCGTCATGGCGGGCCTTCCGGGAGCCGTCTGCGCAACACTCAATGACCGTGTGCTGACATTTCTCAACCGCGCTCGAAAGGTCACGCTCGAGCCACTTTCGGTCGGAGATGTCGATACCTATTACCAGCGGGCTTTCGATGAGCTCGGCCTTGATATTCCAAGCGATCTTCGCCTCCGTGCCGCTCGCGCAACCCAAGGCTCGCCCTATATGCTGCAACTCATCGGCTATAACATCGCCAATCGCTGCAGGACAGGCGAACGTGCGACGCAAGGGTTAATCGACGGAGCCATCGAGGCGTCGAAAGTCGATTTCGAAAACGATGTGTGCGAAACGACGCTCGCCGCGCTGTCAGACCAAGACGTCGCGTTTCTCTCCGCAATGACTGATGACGAAGACGCTGTGTCTCGCATTTCTGATGTTGCGAAGCGCATGTCAGTCACACCCGACTATGCGCAAAAGTATCGCCGGCGCCTCATCGACGCCGGCGTTATCGAGCAGGCGCGCCGCGGCTACGTGCGCTTCGCCGTCCCCTATATGGCTGACTACCTGCGCAGTCAGCTGTAGGAAAACCACCACGAAGGGGACAGGCACCTTTGTGATGTTTTTGACCGGTTTGTCTCGGTCTGTAACAGTTAGACCGTCAAAACCGAGCCTAGTGTTACAGATTGAGATTTTCGGGCAGCCCCCTGCAGTTTGTCTCGTTCTGTAACAGGTAGAGACGATTTTGGCTGCTAGATGTTACAGGATTGAGACGAAGCGCTAGTCGCAGGTGATGTCGAGGTTTTTGCCGGTTAGGCCTACGTAGCCGCCCTCGGCTGCTTTGGGACTATCGGCGTGGCAGAGGACCCACTTGTCGGCCTTCCAGTAGCAGTAGCTGTCGCCGGCGGCGGACATGTTGGCAGCGGCCTCGGGACGCGGACCATTGGTGCCGGCGGGCAGCGCTACCATTACCTGGAAGCCACCGTCGTCGACCATGCACGGCGTGTAGTGCAGCGTCGTGGCGTAGACCTCGACGAGCGTGCCGGCCGGCGCGCGGAAGGCCTTGACCTGCGCGGTATCGAGCTTGCCGTCGACGATCTGCTCGCGCTTGGCCAGCAGCAGGATAAAATCGCGGGCGCCCAGGTTGAACTCGCTGGCGCGGTGATACTCCAGGCAGTTGAGCTTCGTGTTACGGCCGTTGCACCAGCCCAGCTGGAAGGGGCGGCCGCCGTACATGAGCAGACCGAGCGTGTCGGCACCTTCGACCTGTTCCAGCTCGGGCGCGGAGGCCACATACTTGCTACCCTCGGGAATGGGCGTGGCGGAAAGTGCCTCGACAAGCGGAGCTGTCAGGCTGGAGGGTACGTCGTCCCACACGCGGCCGTAGGACTTGAACTCGGAATCGGTAACAGAGTAGATATGCATGTTCGCTCCTGTTCGTAAATGTGACTATATAAACATTCTAGAACATTAGCCGTCTTTTGATGGAGTCAATACCGCAAACAACACGCACCAGAGTCACATGGGCAAAAGGGCGGCGTGTATTTTACTTAGCCGAGATAGCCCTTAAGGAACTCAACGACACCCGAGCACCAGTGATCAGTTTCCGGCGCATGAGGTTTCATTAACGCATGTCCTCCTTCTGGATACACAATCTCCTCGTGGTGCACCCCAGCCGCATCCAGTGCGTCAACCATCTTTCCGAGATTGCCGGGCGATACGACATCATCGTCGGCGCATTGCCAAAGATATGTCGGCGGATACCGTTCCCACACATGTTGATCAATGCAGAAATCATCAATCGCATCGTGCCCAGCTCCACCGCACACCGAATCAAGAAATCTATGGTCTGACGCACATTCGGACTCATGAAGGTCAATCGGGGCGTAACACAGAACCAAAGCTTTTGGCGGCTCGCATCCGTAAGATGCAAACCCCTTGTTATCCGTCCCCCACTCGGCGGTCAAATGCGCGCCAGCGGAAAAACCGATAACCGCATATTTTTTGTCCACATTAAATCGCGTTGAATTCTCGAGGACAAAACGGACTGCGCGATTAAGGTCATCGATCGGACGCGGCATCAGCGGCTCGACCCTCACCCTGTATGACAACACAAACACGTTATAGCCCGCATCGTTGAGCTCGGGAGCAACGGGAAAACCTTCCATTTGGTGACAAACGCTCTGATAGCCCCCACCCGAAATCGCGATAACGAATGGCGCCCCCGGTCGCCCCGGAAAGAAAAACAGCTTTGCGTTGCGCCGGGTCGGATCGCGAATACAATCGGCTTCATCCCAAATATCGTATGCAACCTGCCTCCCGTCATCCGCAAGCTCAACAATCCGATTCAACCCGCGCAGAACACGAGTAACTTCATACGGATTAGTGTCGGAATTCAAATGGGCCGCGATGGGCTTATTCCACATGCGCTCCCAAGTTGAAGGTCGGCAAAGCATGAGATGCTCACCGAACCCAGCGAACTCAGGAAGAAGTGCGATTTCTCCAAATGTCATATCGGCAGTAATTGTCATAACCAGTCACTCCAAAAACGAGGTGGGCTCGCGCAGATCAATCGCAAGCCCACCATATGCAATCTGCCGCGGGGTTTTCAGCAGCTTACATTCCGAATAATTGTCTATTCCGCCGACGTGTCTGCATCAGGGCGATACATGATGTAGACGAGGACGAAGGTAAGAATAAAACCAACGACATTGCAAAGGATCGCACCAATAAGGCTGCTCATATCACCGGAAGGATTCATGTAGCCGGGGAAGCTGAAAATACCACTCGACGTCATAACGAACGTGCGGGTATTGAAGATAGCCGGGATAACAGCGCTAATTGCACCAGAAATCATGGAAGCGACGATGATCTTCTTGTGCTCCAAAACTATGCCATACAGGGCAGGTTCTGTAATTCCGCACAGGCTCGTAATGGCACAGCTGAATCCAAGGCTCTTTTCGCTCGGATCCTTCGAGCGGAAAGCAAACGCCAAGCAAGCGCCGACGACACCCATGCTACCGCAAAGAAGTCCAAGGATAGGGTCGGAACCGACGGTCATAATATTGTTGATGGAGATCACAATGAGGGCCCAATGGAGTCCAAGAGGAATCATGACGAGGCCAAATATCGGTCCAAGAATAACGCCGCAAAGAATGGGACTGAACTGATAGACCGCCAGTACGGCAGTCGCAAGCAAGGAGCTCGCCTGTTGGATAACCGGGCCAACCACAAGAAGCGAGATGGGGGCAGCAATAGCAACTGTCAGGAACGGAACGAGTGCAAATGCCAAAGCATCGGGAAGAACCGCACGCAGCCACTTATAAAGAACGGATGCGAACCAAGCCGCCACGATAGCGGGAAACACCGTCGAGGCATAGCTCACCATCGTGAACTTCATGCCGAACAAATCCAGCGCATCACCAGCTCCAGCTGCGGCAACAAAAGTCGGGTAAAGCAGGATTGCACCGAGCACCGCACCGATATATTGATCGATTCCAAAGAATTTGGCCGCAGACGATCCGACGAGAACGGGCAAGAAATACATGCTGGCGTTTCCCATGCCGTACAGCAGGGTATAAATTCCGCTCTCAGCGGAAACGACACCTGCCGTCGTCAGGATACTAAGGACGGCGTTTATCATTCCGCATGCAATCAAGGCGGGAAGAACGGGCATCATGATGCCGCTGATCAGCTTCATCAGCTTTCCCAGAAAACCTTTGGTCTCGCCTTCATCTGCCGCGGACTTCCCGGTGTCAACCCCGGTTTCCTTTGCAACGATTTCGTAGACCTTATCGACCTTGGGCCCCACAATCACTTGGTATTGCCCTGCTGAATGGCGAATATCGATCACACCATCGATTGCCTTGACTTTTGCATCATCTACGATGCTTTCGTCCTTAAGATTGAACCTTAAACGAGTCATGCAGTGGGCTACAAATGTAACGTTTTCTGCACCGCCCACCATCTCGAGAATCTCGGCAGCGAGCTTGGTTGTATCTGCCATAAATACCATTTCTCCCATGTTGTGTTTTATATGTAACCATCGGCAAAGCGCGCACCTTCGCCGACCAATTACCTAGCTTTCGATGCGATTCGATTGATATGCATCATCAGATAGAGTCTTTCTTCGTCTATAAGTTCTTGGCCCGTCAGCCGGCTGAGAACAGAAGCGATGTCATCGGCGCACGCCGATGCCACCGGATAATCATCTTTGAGCGAGAGATACATCTTGCGGTTGTCGCTTACGATACTTTCGCCAGAGTTCAACCTATTGAATAGGTACTGAAGGTGGGTTGCGAACCTTGCATAATCGAAGCCCTCCCGATCAACTTGAATACCAAGCCGTCTTTCAACAGCAATAGTTGATTCTTCGAGAACGCGATCGTAAACGTCCGTGCCAAACTCTTCAGCCAGCTCACATGAATCCGAATCGGCCATGTTATTGATAAACGCCATGGCAATTCCAACTGTCTCATGAGCGGGAAGCCTAACATTGAGACGTTTCCTGATTATTCGAAGCGCGTACTCGCCGATTTTGAATTCGACGGGATATTGTTGGCGAACATCAAAAGACAAGGGCATATGGACAACAATGTTTTGCTCCTTGCGCTTAATTGCATACGCGATATGGTCCGCAAGAATAAACGGCAAATTAGGGCTTACTTCATAGGGAAGCAGTCCTGTCGACATATCAATAACATCCGAGGTCAGCTCGAGAAGTTCATCCGAGACTTCATCAATGAGAGCGATGTAGCGGGAACTAACGTTATAGAACGTTCGTTGAATCTCCGAGAGCGGTAATTCATCGCCAACGTCCTTAAACCCCAGGCCACGCCCGAATGCCACCAGCTGCCTGCCATTTCCGTCGATGCAGAGGACAGCGCTGGTGTTAATTCGTTTAACGATTTCCATGTGTCCCCCTTAAACAAAACAAGGCTCCCGAAGCAGAATCCGACAATCAATGTCGACAGATGCTGCTTCAGGAGCCTTGCCTGAATATCACTCTGGTTGCCAGTTTAAGCGAAACACCGTAAATGACCTCGTGTAAACATTACTAAACAGTTAAACGGTCGATATCTCCATGTGAACGGTTTAGAAGCAGAAGGCAATCCTTACGCCTGCTGGTAGTGCAGGTGCTTCTCGTCGATATCGGCCAGGTCGCGGTCGAGGTAGCGGCGCGCGAGCCAGTTTGCCATGGGAAGGTTCTGATCCAGGTAGTTGCCGCACTCCTCGGGAGCGGCACCGGGGACATCGCCCTCAAAGTCGGCGACGAACTCAAAGAGCTCGCGCACGAGCGGCAGGATCTCCTCGCTCGTCACCTCGCCAAACACGACCAGGTAAAAGCCCGTGCGGCAGCCCATGGGGCCAAAGTAGACGATTCGGCTCGACCACTCGGCGTGATTACGCAGAAACGTCGCGCCCAGGTGCTCGATGGTATGGCACTCGGCCGTGTTCATGACCGGCTCTTTATTGGGCGTGGTCAGACGCAGGTCAAAGGTGGTGACGGCAGCGCCGGTCGCCGAATCGCGGTCGATGCGACTCACGTATACGCCGGGCTCAAGCAGCAGATGATCGACAGAAAAGCTCGCAATGCGCTCCATGGCAGATCCTCTCGATAGTCAATTTGGGACGGGGCTCTTTTAGCTGGTTCGAATGGTCACGCCAATCATACCAGTCAAAAAAGCCCCGTCCCAAATTAGCCGCCTGGGACGAGGACCGATGATTATTTGATCCCCGTCCCAGAAAAATCATGCTAGGCGGTGTACGAGATAGTCGCGGCCACTGCATGGCGCCAGCCGGCGATCTTTTTGGCTCGCTCGTCAGTGGGCATCGACGGCTCCACGATGCCACGGGCGCCGTAGACGTCGACGACATCGCGCGTATACATGCCCAGCGCGATACCGCAGGCCCAAGCCGCGCCCAGACCGCTCATCTCGTCGTTGCTCGCAATGCGGATGGGCGAGCCGACCAAATCGCTCTCAAACTGCATCAGGTACGCGTCGCGCGTGGGGCCGCCGTCAACACGAAGCTCGGCAAGCGCCGCGCCCGAATCCTCGACCATCGCATCAATGACGTCAAAAATCTGATAGGCGATCGACTCGTCGGCAGCCTTTACGAACTCCGCGCGGCCCGTGGTGCGTGTCATACCAAAAACGCATCCCTCGGCATCACTTGCCCAGTGCGGCGCACCCAGGCCGGTAAACGCCGGCACAAAGTAGACATGGCTCGCCGGGTTGGCGGCGTAGCACAGGTCGGTGACCTCCTCGGGGTTGTTGATGAGCTCCAGGTCGTCGCGCAGCCAGGTCTTGACGGCGCCGGCGTAGCTCACGTTGCCCTCGAGTACATACTCGGTCACGCCATCCATACGCCACGCAAGCGAGCTCGAAAGCCCGTGCGAGCTGGCGACAAACTCGTTGCCGACGTTCATCATGACCGAGCTACCGGTGCCATAGGTCGCTTTGGCCATGCCGCGGCTGTGGCAACCCTGCGCAAACAGGGCCGCATGGCTGTCGCCCAGCACGCCGTGCACCGGCACAGGCGCGGGCAAAAAGCCATCCAGGTCCGTTGTGCCAAACAGACCGTCGGAATCAGTCACCTGCGGCAGGCAGGCCGGATCGATGCCAAAGGCCTCGCACACCGGCTCGCTCCAGCAGCCACGGCGCAGGTCGAAGAGCTGCGTGCGGCTGGCATTGGACCAGTCACAGCGAAACTCCGCGCCGCCCGTGAGCGTCCAGACCACCCAGGCATCGATGGTGCCCAGACACAGCTCACCCGACGCCGCGGCCTCGGCAGCCGCCGGAACGTTCGCGAGGATCCAAGCCATCTTGCCCGCCGGATAGTAAGGCGAGAGCACCAGGCCCGTCGTGTCGCGCACCAGCTCGGTCACGCCCTCGCGGGCGGCCAGCTCGTCACACAGTTCACGGGCGCGGGCGCACTGCCACACCACGGCGTCGCACAGCGGCTCGCCCGTCGCACGGTTCCAGGCAACGGTGGTCTCACGCTGGTTAGAAATGCCAATGCCGGCGACGTCGGCCGGGTCGACCCCGGTCTCCTCCACCACGGCGCGCGCCACGGCCAGAACGTTGGCCGCGATCTCGGCCGGATCATGGCTCACCCAGCCGGCCTCGTTGACGATCTGGCGATGCGCGCGGTCGGCACGATGAATCAGATGGCCGCCCTCGTCCACCAGCAGCGCCTTGGTGCCCTGCGTGGATTGATCGATTCCGATGATGTAGCGGCCCATGGCCACCCCTTTCAAAATGAATGTGACAAAGGGACTGTCCCTTTGTCACATTCCAATTACTCTGCGGGAAGGAACTCGGCGACCGTCTTGGCAATGCCTTCGCCGGTGAGGCCGTAGTGCGCAAAGACCTCGGGGCTCGTGCCGGTGATGACCGGCGCGTCGGGCAGGCTCAGGCACTTGACCGGACGCGGGCAATGCTCGCCCACGACCTGCGCGACCATGGAACCCAGGCCACCGAAGGGGCTGTGCTCCTCGACGGTCACGACGGCGCGCGTGGCCCCGGCGGCCTCAATCACGGCCTCGGCGTCGAGCGGCTTCACACAGTACATGTCGAGCACCGTTGCCGAAATGCCCTGCTCGGCCAGCAGGTCGGCGGCGACCACGGCATGGCGAACCATCTCGCCGGTGGCGACGATCGTCACATCGGTGCCGCGGCGCACCCAGGTGGCGCGATCCATCTGAAACGGGCACTCGCCCTCGGTGTACACGTCCTCGACCGGGTTGCGGCCCACGCGGATGTAGGCCGGCTTGTTGTCGGCGACCAAGGCGCGCACGAGCTCGGCGGTCTGGAAGCGATCGCTCGGCAGATACACGCGCATATTGGGAATCGCGCTCATGGCGGCGATATCCTGAGCGGAATGGTGGCTCATACCCAGGGCGCCGTAGGACACGCCGCCCGAGATGCCGATGAGCTTGACGTTGGTGTTGGAGTACGAAACGTCGACCTTGCACTGCTCATACGAACGCGTGGTCACAAAGGACGCCGGCGAGGCGGCCCAGGCCTTCTTGCCGCACGAAGCCATGCCGGCGGCGATGCTCACCAGGTCCTGCTCGGCGATGCCGACCTCAACGGACTGCTGGGGATACTGATCGAAGAACGGCGTGAGCGATGCGGAGCCGCGGGAGTCGGAGCACAGGACGACGATGTCCTTATCGGTCTCGGCGGCCTCGAGCAGCGTGTCGCAGATAACCTTGCGGTTGGCGATCTTGTTAGCCATTGATGGCCTCCTTATGGGCAGCGAAATCGGCGATGATCTGGGCATATTCCTCGTCGTTGGGCAGGTGGTGATGCCAGCCGGCCTTGTCCTCCATGACGGGCGAGCCGTAGCCCTTCACCGTGTTGAGGATGATGACCGTGGGCTTACCCTTGGTCTCGGCCGCAAGCGTCAGCGCGGCGTCGATGGCATGGACGTCGTTGCCCGGAATGGACAGCACGTTCCAACCGAAGGCGGCCCAGCGCTCCTCCTGCGAGTCCTGCTTCATGACGTCCTCGGTGCTGCCGCTGATCTGCAGACGGTTGCGGTCCACGAGCGCGCACAGGTTATCGAGCTGGTAGTTGCCGCCACTCATGGCGCCCTCCCAGACCGAGCCCTCGGCAAGCTCGCCGTCGCCCATGATGGTGTAGACGCGGTAGTCGCGACCGTCCATCTTGCCGGCAAGTGCCATGCCCACCGCCACGGGCAGGCCGTGGCCGAGCGAACCGGAGTTCATCTCGATGCCCTTGAGCTTGTTGTTGGGATGGCCGATGTAGGGGCTGCCGAACCTGGAGAAGCGGGCCTTGACGTCGTCGAGGTCCAGGTAGCCCTCGTGACACAGCACCGCGTAGTAGGCCTCCATGGCGTGGCCCTTGGAGAGCACGAAGCGATCGCGGTTGGGATCGTCGACGGTCTCGGGCGAAATGTTCAGATGGTTGGCGTAGAGGGTCATGAGGGCGTCGATCACCGACATGTCGCCGCCGATGTGGCCGCCGGCGCCGGCCATGATGATGTCGACGCAATCGCGGCGGAGGTCCCAGCGCAGGGACTCAAGCTCTTCGATAGTTGCCATTTCTACTCTCCTCGCAGGTAGGCTTTGACGTCTTCTTCGATGGGGTCGTACAGGTCGGGCTGGATGCCGATGTACTTGCATGCCTCGTAGAGCACCGGCACCACGTTGGCGTGGATGGCCACGCAGTGGTGGATGTAGGGGCCCTCGACGATCTTTGCCTCGAGGCGCTTGAGGTTCTCGACCTCGACCCACAGGTAGGTGCCCATACCGGCCGGGCCGTCGATGCCGCGGGCATTGCCCAGCAGCAGCGAGTACTCGCCGTTGTCGCCTTCAAAGCGGGCAAGGGTGAGGTCGCCGTGCTTGGCCTCGGCCGTCAGCGCGCCGGGGTGATCGAAGGCCAGCGGATAGGTGAGCTTGGGCTTGACGGCCGCGCAGCTGCAGGGCCAGGGGCCGCAGTGCTGCAACAGCTCGCCGTTCTCGTTGTCGGGATGGCGGACGGTCCAGTCGGCGAACATGCCGCGGTGACGGCCAAGATCGGCGGCCTCGACCATGAGCGCGGTGATGGCGCCGTGGATGTCGGTCTCGCAGACGACGGGGATACCCATCTCGTTGAGGATGGCGTTGGCGGCGCAGGGCATAATGCCCAGCTCGTCCTGCAGGGCGTTCCAGCACTGGATGGCGCCGGCGTTGCAGCCGTACTTCTCGACCAGACGCTTCATGGCGATGGCGAGTCCTGCGACCGCGGGGACCTTGTCCTCGGGGATGCAGATCTCAAAGCTGTCGGCGATGTGGGCGAGCATGGCGGCCATGGCTTGCTCGTCGGCCTGGGCGTCGCGCACGGCCTGAACAAGCTCGGTCATGGGGATGGGCGAAAGCTGGATGTTGAACTTCTCGAGCAGCTCGCCCTCGTTGCACATGGTCGACCAGAAGTCGAACGGGCGGGTGGCCATCTGCAGGATGCGGGTGTGCTTGAAGGTCTTAACGACGTTGCACACGGCCAGGAAGTCCCAGACGCCGCGCTCGAACTCGGGATCAGTCAGGCGGCAGTTGGTCATGTAGGTGAAGGGGACCTGGAAGCGGCGCAGGACCTTGCCGGTGGCGAACAGGCCGCACTGGCTGTCGCGCAGGCGGGTGCCGTCGGGCTCGGGGCGCTCGTCGCGCGGGCCCCACAGCAGCACGGGCAGACCGAGCTCGCGGGCAAGGCGGGCGCAGACGTACTCGGTACCAAAGTTGGCGTGGCACAGCATGATGCCGTCGACGCCCTCGGCGCGGAACTTCTTGACGATAGGCTCGATATGGCTGTCGTCGAACAGCAGGCCCTCGTCGTTGATGTCGTCGATATCAACGATGTCGACGCCGATCTCGCGCAGACGGTCAGCCGTCAGACCACGATACTTGATCGCGTCCGGCGCGCTAAAGATGCTGCGGCGCGTAGGCACAAAACCGAGCTTGATCTTATCCATGTACGTCCTCCCCTAGTCACATGTTCAGTAAACAGACGCATGTTTCGTTTTGTTCTGTTTACTAAATGTTTTACTCTTATGTTTATTAGTTTAGCGCGAAATACCTGTAAACGGTAGAGAAATCAGCCTAAACGGTATGTAAACAAACTGAACATACAAGGGAAATCAGAACCACCCTTAAAAAGGGTGGTTTGCTCTTAGGGTATAACCCACG